>NZ_JFHR01000003.1 GCF_000722875.1 Sphingobium chlorophenolicum
CTCGGGCGGGGACTGGCCGCAGTTCGAAAAGCAGATCGCCTCGCGCCTTCCTGCCGGCGTCGCGCTCGACCGTCTCTGGTTGATGCCGACCACAGGCACGAAACTCTATCGGTTCATCAATGGCGCTTGGCTGAGAACGGCAGAGGAATATTCGGCCACGCTAGCTGTAGCTGCTCGCAATCGGATGGGCTCCTGCTCGCAAACGGATCACCTTTCTGCTCGGATTAGCTGACAGTAAGCGCGCGCGCCTGCTCACGCTTTTCGATAATGTGCTCGCGATCTCCGTAAGCGTGGTCAGCAGGCCGTCTTGCGGTAGCGCCGGTAGCAGGGATGCTTGTCGCCTTTGACGAGGGCGCGGCGGTGCGGGAAGTTTTGGGTTCTACGACCAGTCATACGAGCACTCGTATGACTGGTCGGATGGAGGTGGTTGGCCGGGTGTCAGGCCGGCGCCGATGGTCGGACACGGAGAAGCTGGAGATCCTGGCGGAGGCGTTCCGACCGGGGGGTCGGGTCTGCGATGTCATCGCGCATCGCGAGGTATCGAGCAGCCTGATCTACACGTGGCGCAAGCAGCTGCGCGAAGGCAAGTTGGCCGGGGCGATGCCGTCGCTGCCGGTATTTGCCGAGGTACAGGTGGCGGAACTGACGCCGCCAGCGCCACAGCCGGCGCCATATCCATCGGGGCTCATCCAGATCGAGTTGCCGGGCGGCGTGCGGGTGAGTGTCGACGCAGGCGTGGATGCAGATGTGCTTGCACGGGTTTTGTCGGTGCTGCGATGAGCCCGGTGCCAGTGCCGTTGCCGACGCGGGTGTTCCTGGCGTGCGGCGTGACCGACATGCGCAAGGGGTTCGATGGCTTGGCGGTGCTGGTGCAGCAGGTGCTGGCGCAGAACCCGCATTCGGGTGGCTTGTTCGCGTTCCGTGGCAAGCGGGGGCATCTGGTCAAGCTGCTGTGGTTCGACGGCCAGGGGCTTTGCCTGTTTTCCAAGAGGCTCGACCGTGGCCGTTTCGTCTGGCCAGTGACAGCGACCGGCACGGTGACGCTGACGCCAGCGCAATTGTCGATGCTGCTGGAAGGCATCGACTGGCGGCGCCCCGAGCGGACGTTCACGCCGACGCTGGCAGGGTAGGAACGGCGGTTTTGCGCCACTTTCTCTCGCTCGCCGACCTGCAATCTGCTATGGAAACGGAGTGTCGGAAGCGCCTGTTTCCCCTGCTGATGCGACCGCGCGGATCGCCGCGCTGGAGGCTTCGCTCGCCCGGGCCAATGCCGCGCTTGCCGCCCGCGACCTGCTCATCGATACGCTGCGCGGACAGATCGCGCGGCTGCGGCGAATGCAGTTCGGCGCGTCGTCCGAAAAGCTGGGGCGCGAGATTGAGCAACTCGAACTGGCGCTGGAGGAACTCGAGACCGAGCGCGATGCGCCTGGGCCTGAGATGGTTGACCCTGGCGTGGCGGTTCGGCCGGTGCCCGTCCGCAGTCTGCCCGGACATCTGCCGCGCGAGGAGGTCGTCCACGAGCCGGCGTCGGGTGCCTGCACCTGCCCGGACTGTGGCGGTGCGTTGCGCGCGCTCGGCTTGGACACACACGAGATGCTCGACATTGTGCCGGTGCGCTGGCGCGTCGTGCGCAACGTCCGCCCCAAATACAGTTGCCGGGTATGCGAGAAGATTGTCCAGGCACCCGCACCGGTGAGCGCTGTGGCCAGAGGCAAGGCGACCTTCGCGACGCTGGCGCACGTCGTCGTCTCCAAGTTCGACCACCATCTGCCGCTCTACCGCCAGGCCGAAATGATGGCAGCGCAAGGTATCGACATCGACCGCTCGACATTGGCGAGCTGGACCGGACAGGCCGCAGCACTTCTCGACCCCATCGTCAGCCGCATCCGCGACGAGGTGCTCAAGGCCGACAAGATCCATGCCGACGACACGCCGGTGCCGGTGCTCGACCCCGGCCGGGGCAAGACCGCGACTGGCCGGTTATGGGTGTACGCGGCCGACGACCAGGCATCCGGCAGCACGGCGCCGCGCGCGACCTGGTATCGCTTCACGCCAGACCGCACCGCCGCGCACCCGCTGTCTCATCTCGCCGGCTTCCGCAACTTCCTGCAGGCGGATGCCTATGCCGGTTATGACGGACTGTATCGGGGTGGCGTCACCGAGGTGGCATGCTGGGCACATTTCCGGCGCAAGGTCTTCGACCTGCACGAACGGTCGCCTACACCGCTGACCACCGATATCCTCGAGCGGATCGGCACGCTTTACGCTGTCGAGGCCGAGGTCCGTGGCCAACCACCCGACGTGCGATGGCGAGCCCGACAGGAGAAAAGTCGACCGCTGGTCGACGCCTTGCGCGAGGTGCTCGACGCCAGCTTGCGCCGCCTGTCGTCGAGGTCCGACATGGCAAGGGCCATCGCCTATGGCACGAAACGCTGGCTAGCGCTGTCGCGCTTCCTGGGTGATGGTCGCCTGGAGATCGACAACAATATCGCGGAGCGTGCGCTGCGCGGTGTCGCGGTCGGACGCCGCAACTGGCTGTTCGCCGGTTCGCGCGCAGGCGGCGAGCGGGCCGCGGCCATCTACACCATCATCCAGACGTGCAAGGCGAACGGCGTCGACCCACCGGCGTATATCGCCGATGTCATCGCCAAGGTGGCCGGTGACTGGCCAGCCAGCCGCTGGGACGAACTCATGCCGTGGAACTGGTCCCCCGAACCTGCCAGACTGGCGGCATGAGCGTCGAGACCATCGCCCGCCTGCATATCATCCTCAACGACATCGAACCCGCCATCTGGCGCCGGGTCGACGTGCCGGCCACCGCCAGCCTCAAGATGCTCCACGACATCGTCCAGGCTGCGATGGGTTGGGAGGACTATCATCTGTGGCATTTCGAGGCCGCCGATCGGCGCTACGGCATCCCCGACCCAATGTGGCCGGAGAGCGGCATGACCGCTGCAAAGAACGTGAAGCTCGCGACGCTCATCAACCGGGGCGTGCGGGAGTTCGTCTATACCTACGACATGGGCGACGACTGGCGGCACACCATCACCGTCGAGACGGTCGGCCCCGGCGAACCCGACGTCAAATATCCGTGCTTCGTCGACGGGGAACGGCGCTGCCCGCCCGAAGATGTCGGCGGCTTGCCCGGGTTCGAGATGTTCCTCGATGCCATGGCCGACCCCGGCCACGAAGAACACGACCGCTTACGTGAATGGTATGGCGGCCCCTACAACGCCGACGACATCGACGAACGCTTCACCCGCCGCGCCGTCGCCGCCATCGCCATCCGCCGCCACGCCGGCAAACTCGCCTACCAAAAGAGCCGCACTCAATAGCAAGGCGGTCTGCTGCCCACGCTTACCGATCTCCCGCGGCTGCTCGCAATCAGCGCGCCGCGCTCACGCTTAGCGCTACTGACGGGAATGGTCAGAATCTGATCCCCTCAACCAACCGAGCTGCGGCCTGGCAGTTCGCGGTGGTGGCGCACCAAGCCCTGACTTCAAGGCCCGGGCTCCGAACACGACGACGTTGCGCCTCCGCATCGAGAGGGACGATAGCGGCGTAGAGGAGATCGGGCTCTTTCTGTCCGGGGCTTGCTGGCCTGAACTTCCGGAGAGTCACCCCATCGATGTTGAGCGTCGAGGGCGCGGCCGCGGAAAGGGGCCGGCGAGCCAGGCCGTTCCCGAACGAAATCTCCACCCGATAACCGTCCCCCTCGACCATGCGGCCGTCCACGTCGCCCTCCAGCTTAGTGGTTCGCGCCTGTCCCACGTCGAACGTGCAGCAGCCGGCGATCAGCAGGCGGTCGCCGGCCACATTGCGGGGGTGGATCGAATACTCGGTTCCGACGGGGCCGGAGAGCTCGGTGGGCCGCGGCTCCTTCTCGGAGCCGCGGTCGCACCCTGCCAGGGCGATGAAGGCCAAAAGCCATCCCGCCCCGGTAGAGGCTTTGCCTCGGTCAGCCATAGAACCCGACCAGCAGCGCCCGCTCGTCAGAGCATAGGCTCCGCTTGATCTGCCCAGGGTTGAGATAGGTCGTCATCAAGCATGGCCCTGTCGAACCATCGGTGCGGTGGTCCATTCCTTTCACGTGACCCATCTCATGCGTCATCGCGGACTGCCAGTCGATATGCTGGCCGATGTTGCTCGGCGTGATCGACGAACCGCAGATCAAATCGGTCGATTGCGCCGTGTCGCCCGTGTCGTAGTAGATGCGGTCGGTATTGACGTACACGGTCGCGTCGATCGCCTGCGCAGGCGCTGGCCCGGAATAGCCGTAAATGATGGTCCGCATGATCGCCGACATGCTGGAGCCGTCCTGGATGTTGATGAAATCCGGGTCCTCGGTCGCCGAGTAGTAAGTCGACGTGTAGTTCTGCGTCGTTCCGGTGAGCTGGAACGAGCGCCCTGCGGCGTTGATCGTGTCGACCGCGGCCTTGGTGTTGGCGTCGCAGGCGGCCGGAAGCGCATAGTTGATCTTCACACCCCGCGACCCGTTCGGGAAGTAATAGGGTTGCGGGATCGGCCCGGCGAACGCCGGTGCGGCGTTGGCGAGGGCAAGCACGCAGGCGAGCAGCGCAGATTTCCTGATCATTTTTCCTACTCCTTACTTCGTGGCAGCGGTGAGGGCGTCGAGGGTGGTGGCGGTCGGATATCCGCCGGTCGGAACCAGCGACTGTCCGTTCACCAGAAAGACGGGCACGACCTCGACGACACAGCTGGGGCACCGCGCGCTTCCACCCTGAGGAGCAAGCTCCTTTTCGTAGCGCGAGCGCGACGCGAGCAGGGCAACCGGCGCACCGTTCGCCAACGGATCCTCGTCGCTTGCCGAGAGCCGCCGCCCATCGGGCAGCTTACCGCTCGTCCGCCGAAGCTTGAGCGTGTCGCCCACCTTGGCCTTGCCCCTCAGCACCTGGTCGACGACCACCGACACAGAGGACGACGCACCGTCGTCGAGCTGCTCGGCTTCGTCGGTTCCCGAGACATGACCGATCACCACCGCTCCAGATCGAGATGCATCTCACGCTCGCGTTCGAGCAGGGGTTCCGGCTCGACGCCAAGCCGGTCACTGCCGACATCGTCGAGCAGGTGCTCAGCCGCGCGATTGACGACCTCGAGCCCACGCTGACCCGCAACGGCTACGACGCGACCGCGATCGCGCAGCAGTTCAACGCCAAGCCGTCGGAAGTGCGCGCGTTCCTGGCGGGCTCGCTCGACCCGGATCGCGGCCGCGAGCTGACCGAGCAGCTCCGGCAGGCGGGCGTGCCGGTGTGAGATACCCCGTGTTGCTCGGGATCATGGTAAGCGTGGCGTGAGGACCGCAGTTTATGCGGCTTGGGCTGTTGGCTGATCTGTCTGGGGCACCCAGTTCCACGGCATCAGCTCGTCCCAGCGGGTGGCGGGCCAGTCGCCGGCGACCCTGGCGATGACATCGGCGATATAGGCCTGCGGGTCGACGCCGTTGGCCTTGCAGGTCTGGATGACGGTGTAGATGGCGGCGGCTCGCTCGCCGCCTGCGCGCGAACCCGCGAACAGCCAGTTGCGCCTTCCCACGGCGACGCCGCGCAGGGCCCGCTCCGCGATGTTGTTGTCGATCTCCAGACGCCCGTCACCCAGGAAGCGGCACAGCGCCGGCCAGCGTTTGGTGCCATAGGCGATGGCTTTGGCCATGTCGGACTTGGGCGACAGGCGGCGAAGGGCAGCGTCGAGCACCTCGCGCAAGGCGTCGACCAGCGACTGGCTTCGTTCCTGTCGCGCTCGACGGCGTACATCCGGCGGCTGACCACGCACCTCCGCCTCGACGGCATAGAGCGCGCCGATGCGCTCTAGGATATCGGTGGTCAGCGGCGTGGAGAGGCGCTCGTGCAGGTCGAACACCTTGCGCCGGAAGTGTGCCCAGCATGCCACCTCTGTGACGCCACCGCGGTACAGGGCGTCATAGCCCGCATAGGCATCGGCCTGGAGAAAGCCGCGAAAGCCGGCGAGATGCGCCTGCGGGTGCGCCGCGGTGCGGTCGGGCGTGAAGCGATACCATGTTGCGGGCGGTGTCGTGCTGCCGGACGCCTGGTCGTCGGCGGCGTACACCCACAGCCGCCCGGTCGCGGTCTTGCCACGGCCGGGTTCGAGCACCGGCACCGGCGTGTCGTCGGCGTGGATCTTGTCGGCCTTGAGCACCTCGTCACGGATACGGCTGACCACCGGGTCGAGCAGTGCTGCAGCTTGCCCGGCCCAGCCCGCGAGCGTCGAGCGGTCGATCTCGAGCCCCTGCGCGGCCATCATCTCGGCCTGGCGGTACAACGGCAGATGGTGGTCGAACTTGGAGACGACGACGTGCGCCAGCGTCGCGAAGGTCGCCTTGCCCCGCGCCACAGCGCTGACCGGCGCGGGTGCCTGGACGATCTTCTCGCAAGACCCGCAGCTGTATTTGGGGCGGACGTTGCGCACGACCCGCCAGCGCACCGGCACGATGTCGAGCATCTCGTGCGCGTCCACGCCCAGCCGGCGCAGCGCACCACCGCAGTCCGGGCAGGTGCAGATACCGGACGCCGGCTCGTGGACGACCTCCTCGCGCGGCAGATGCTCCGGCAGACTGCGGACCGGTGCCAGGCGCGGCGCTACTCCAGGCACCGCAGTCTCGACTTCCGAAACATCCCGCTCCGTTTCCAGCTCTTCCAGCGCCAGCTCGAGCTGTTCGATCTCGCGGCCCAACTTCTCGGAGGAGGCACCGAACTGCATCCGCCGCAGTCGAGCGATCTGCCCGCGCAACGTGTCGATGAGCAGATCGCGGGCGGCGAGCGCGGCATTCGCCCGGGCGAGCGATGCCTCCAGTGCGGCGATCCGCGCGGTGGCATCAGCAGGGGAAACAGGCGCTTCCAGCACCCGCATTTCATAACAGATCACGCATCGACGGGCGAGAAAAAGCGTCGCAAAACCGCCGTTTTCACCCCGCCAGCGTCGGCGTGAACGTCCGCTCTGGGCGACGCCAGTCGATGCCCTCCAGCAGCATCGACAATTGTGCCGGCGTCAGCGTCACCGTGCCCGTCGCGGTCACCGGCCAGACGAACCGACCCCGGTCGAGCCGCTTGGAGAACAGGCACAGGCCTTGCCCATCGAACCACAGCAGCTTGACCAGATGACCCCGCTTGCCCCGGAACGCGAACAACGCGCCCGAGTGCGGGTTCTGGGCCAGCACCTGCTGCACCAGTACCGCCAGGCCATCGAACCCTTTGCGCATGTCGGTGACGCCACACGCCAGGAACACCCGCGTCGGCAACGGCGTGGGGCTCAACGCAGCACCGACAACACTCGCGCCAGCGCGCCGGCGTCCACCGACCCGTCCACGCTCACTCGGACGCCACCCGGAAATTCGATGCAGATGAGGCCAGACGTGGATGTCGCCGGCTGCGGCGCAGGTGCGGCGACATCGGCCACGCGCACCTCGGCGAATGCCGGCAGCGCAGGCGCGACCCCGCCCAGCTTGCCCAGCCGCGCCTGCTTGCGCCACGTATAGATCAGGCTGCTCGACACCTCGCGCCGGGCGATGACATCACGGACCCGCACGCCCGGCCGGAACGCCTCGGCCAGGATCTCCAGCTTCTCCGCGTCCGACCAGCTCCGTCGGCCCGATAGCCGGCCGACCACCTCCACACGACCAGTCGTACGAGCGCTCGTACGACCAGTCTCAGAACCGAAAACTTCCCGCACCGCCCGCGCCCTCGTCAAAGACGATAAGCATCCCGGCTACGGCCAAACGGGCAAGGCGGCCCTCAGGCCACGCTTACCATGCGCGCGACCGCGCTATGGATGCTTCCGTCGGCGGAGACCAGCTCGGCCGCGGTCAGCGTCAGGGTCTTCACGAAGGCATTTGCCTCCTGGGCAGTTGCACCGATGATGTGCATGACCTCTGTTGAGAGCTCGCCGATCGTCGTCGCGGTGCCATGGAGATCCGCTGGTGCCGAAATCGCTCGCACGTCTTCCTGTCGGAGGCGATAACCGCCGTCGATCAGATTGGCGACGGCCATGAAATGGGCCTCGTCAGCACCTTCGAAATAGGTGTGAGCGAAGCCGTAATTCTCGGGGCTGTGCGGCAGTCGATGCTCGTCGAGAAAATCGACAATGGCATGACCCGACTCGTCAGCTGGTGGCCTTTGCCGCATGTCCGTGGTCCGCTGTCTCGTGGTTTGAAGCCTCGGGTTCGGCCAGCGATGGTGGCGAACGGAAGCCCTCTGGCCCTAGAAATTCGTATTTGAGATATCGATCGGAGTCGATGCGCTCGAAAACCGCGTTGATGACAGCTTCCCTGGAGCCGAGGCCCAGACGATCCTGAAGTCGCTCTGCGATCGCTAATGCTACGGGCGACAGCGCCACGGTCGACCGCCGGTACCCCGCATTGTCTTCCCGCTCCTTTTTCAGGCGCATGGACCGCGTGCTTTTTTTGATCTCGGATGGGTCGCTGGGCATAAGCAAGCGTCATTCTGCCACTCGGACCCTTAGCGCAAGGTGATGTGACGGTAAGACGGGGCGGTACATTTCGAGACTGGTAGTGTCGACGACCGACTTCAGCCGGTCAGCCCAGTTCGACCGATGCCGCGTTCGGAGCCAGTCACTATCTCGGGGATGTCGGGATCGGAAAGGATTGCCGAGAAATACTCGAGGCTTTCGGTAACTGCGGTCGCGAACCTCGGGCTGTAGTACACCATCGGCTCGTGAAGGATGTCGACGGCGATATAGGCGCGGACAGGGTCGATCTGCAGGATATCAACAAACTGGTCGATCAGTCGCCCTGTGAAGGGCGTTTGGCCGGCTCGGATTTTGTTGACGAGGCTAAGGCTCTTGCCGAGGCGGCGAGCCATTTCGGCATTTGTCACTTTCTTCAGACGCCACTCAGCCATGAACAACGCGTGAAGACGTTGTTGCCGATCTTCGCAGACTGAAGCCTTTGTAGACTGGTGGTACATACTGCGACCCCCGTTAGGGGTCTAATACGCATCTATCCGTTCACGTTGTCAACCACCGCCACGCAGCGCGATTCATGACCTCTCCGTAAATGTTCCATGAAATGCGGCGAGTAGCCCGATAATGAAGGTGAGCCGAATTGGCGCAAGCGATCCGGATGCGTCGCCAGCATGGGCACGCGCGCGCTGAAACAGGTCATTCTGGTGCATCTGAATGCGTAACGTGACCCGAATCGGACCGGGGATGTCGGCATCTCGCGCCTCGTGAACAAAGGGGGCAGGATCACGGCAAACGACGAAATTCTCCAACCCCTTCATAGAGGTAGCGGAAACAGTCTCAAATCCGCATGTGGCCAATGAATGAATGCGCATCGCATCCACGGCGAGGCGGAACAGCGAGTGATCCACTTTGAAGGTATAAAGCGCCTGGGGCATATCGGACCGTACGACAAAGCGGCGGGTGTCGCCATCGGCCGCATAAAGCCGACCAGATGCGGTACGATGCGTAACCGGATCTCCTCCGGCAAGGCGCATCAACAAATAGTGTAATTCTTTTACACTGATCCAAGTCATACCGCCTTAGAATCCGCAGTAGGCGGGGCGTTGTTCCGGGCGACCAAGATGTACTTGGCGCGAGACAAATAGTGTAATTTTTTTCCATCTTGCGGGAGTCAGTTTCTTCCTCCCTTTTAAGGGTGACGCAGCAATCCGCTTCGTCTTTCAAGGGGAAAGAGCATGTCTGCACTTTCAATGCCGAAGGGTGGCCAGATCAATGGCGTCCTTCTCGGCCTGGCGATCATCGCGATGGTGATGGTCCTGGGCGCGTCGGCGGCGTTCGCCGGCGCCGATACGACGTTCAATACCGCGCTGACGAAGTTCACGGACTTCCTCGAGGGCTCGGGCGGCAAGATCATCACCGTCATGAGCCTGGCCGGCGGCATCGTCGCGCTGGCGTCGGGCCGCTTCAGCCTCGGCCAGGTGGCCGTTCCCGTCGCCGTCGGTGTCGGCGCGGGCACGGGTATCCCGATCGTCACCTCGACCGTCACCGCGACGATCTGAGGCGTCGGCTGGATCAACCGCTGGGAGGGCGGCTTAGCTTATGGACCGGTACACCATCCCTTCGCATCTCGACGACCCGGAGCTGATCGGCTTCTGGACGCTGGACGAGTTCCTCGCGATGGCGATCCCCTTCATCTGGGGGATCCTGTCGCAGCACGTCGTGATCGGATTGATGGTCTCGTTGCTCGGATGGTGGGGATTTCGGAAACTCAAAGCCGGCAAGGCCACGTCGTGGATTCTCCACATGGCCTACTGGCACCTGCCGTCGAGTTTTACCGGGCTGAAGGCGACGCCGCCCTCCCACCTTCGCGTGATGGTGGGCTAAATGGATTATTCTGTCGGTCTCGCGCAGTCGCAGCGCGTCCTCAAGCAGCGCAACATGCTCGGCATCGTCGCGCTGGTCCTCGCGGGCCTCGTGGTGCTGCTGTTCCTGGTCGGCGCGACCCGTGACCGGGAGATCGTCCTGCAGCCGATCGTCCGCTCCCCGTTGACGCTCTCGTCGAGCGGGGTCAGCGAGCAGTATCTGGAGATGGTCACGCGCGACACCGCGCTGATGACGCTCAACCGCTCGCCCGAAAATCTCGAATACTGGATGGACTCGATCCTGGCGATCGCCACGCCGGAAGCACATGGTTCGCTCAAGCGCGACCTGATGAAGATCCTCAACGAGCAGCGCGGATCGAGCATCAGCCAGTATTTCACGCTCGCCGGCATGAAGGTCGATCCCGAGAAACTGACCTCGGAAGTGACCGGCACGCTGCACACCGTCGTCGGCTCGAAGTCGGTCACCGCCGAGCCGAAGACCTTCCGCTTCTATTGGGCGTATCGCGGCCTGACCCTCCAGCTCAAGGGCTTCGGGATGGTCACCAAGGCCGACAAGGACGCCGCGGCAACCATCGGAGACGACGCATGACCGCCTGGGTCGCAGTCGGGCTGATCGGGGGCGGGACCGCCTTCGCATCGCGCCTGTGTTCGCTATCGCGCCTGATCGGGGCGGGGATGATCGTGGCGGGCGGCGTGGTCCTCGCCGCGCCGGCCTTCGCCGACGAGCATGTGCTGGCAAAGGACAACAGCGAGGTCGCCTGCACGATGTCGAAGTCGGGGCTGACCCGCGTCAGCCTCAAGGACGATCGCTTCGCCAGCGTCTCGAAGCTGACCACCGGGGTCGATACCGACGATTTCACCGTGGTCAATGAACCGACCCGGGGCGACATCTATGTGTCGGTCCCGGAAGCCTATTCGCGGCCGAACGTGTCGTTCTTCGGCACGACGTCGAAGGGTTATGTGTACAAATTCTCGTGCCGGCTCGCCGGCGACGACGCGCAGCAGGTGTTCGTCGAGAACAAGGATATCGGTGGCGCCGCGGAAACGCAGGTCGCGGCCGTCGCGGCATCGCCGCAGGAGGCGTCCGCCACGCTGGTCCAGGCGATGTTCCAGTCCGCGCCGCTCGAAGGGTTCGAGGTCAGGCCCGCGGTCACCGACCCGGTGATGATTGGCTCGCTCAAGGTCCAGATGGTCGCCGAGTATCGCGGCGCCAGCCTCGCAGGCCGCACGCTCAGGATCGAGAACCGGGGCAAGGTTCCGGTCGCGCTGGGCGAGGGAACGATCGCACCGTCGAACGCGATCGCGGTCTCGGTCGCCAACCCCAACCTCAAGCCCGGTGAAGCCACCACCGCCTATATCGTCACGCCTTCGGGCCTCGCCAACGGAGTGCGGCCATGAGCCTCAAGGACATCTTCCAGCGTAACCGTGCCAAGCAGCTCGATACCGAGCCGGAGGAGGGCGGGGACAGCGAGCTGATGGCCGGCAACGATGCCGTCCGCAAGAAGCAGCTGCTCTACCTCGGCTGTGGTGGCGCCGTCGCGCTGGTGCTGGGCTCCTGGTACGTCATGGGCGACGATGCCAAGCTGAAGCCGGTCGGCACCGACGGGAAGGAGGTGAAGATCACCACCGACGACATGGTCAACCGGAACATGTCGCAGCGTGAATGGCAGGCCGCATCCGAAGCGCAGATGCAGTCGATCAACAATCAGCTGAAGGGCGTCGACGGCCAGCGCGCGCAGATGGAGCAGTTGCAGGCGCAGATCGCCGCGCTCCAGGGCGAGAAGCAGTCGATGGCGAGCGATGGCCAGCGGGTCATGAGCGCCTATCAGCAGGAGAACGACCAGCTTCGCCAGCAGATCGCGCAGCGTAACGCCGCGCCGGCCGCGCCGGCTCCGACGCAGATGTATGGCCCCGGCCAGCCCAATTACCGCACTCCCGGCGCGCCGATGACGGCGGGCGAGGCGGCAGCGGCTGCGGTGTCGCAGTCGCGCTCGATCAAGCTGGTGTCGTTCGAGGGCGGCCCCTCGGGCACCGCGACTCGGATCTCGGGTGGCACGACCAGCTACACCGACAGCCCCAATTACCTGCCGCCCAACTCGATCGCGAAGGCGAAGGTCATCGTCGGCGTCGACGCCTCGGCGGGGGTGCAGTCGCAGACCGATCCGCTGCCGGTGATCCTGCGCATCACCGGCCCGGCGCGCTCGGTCTACCAGAACGGCAAGCTGCTCACGACGCGGATCGAAGGCTGCGTCATCAACGGCGCGGCGCGCGGCGATCTCTCTTCCGAGAAGGTCTATGTGAAGCTGCAGCGGATGACCTGTCCGCAGGCCAATGGCCGGTTCGCGGTGTCGGACGTGAAGGGCTTCATCAGCTTCGCCGGCAAGACCGGCGTGCGCGGCCGTGTCGTCAGTCGCGAGGGCTCCTTGGCGATGCAAGCTTTCTTTGCCGGGCTTGTAGGTGGTGCAGGCAATGCGCTGAACACTGCCTTCAACCAGCCACTCGCAACCTTCGAGACAGACGGCAAAGGAGGGATCAATCGCACCCCGAGCATCGGCAACGTCGGTTTGCGCGCTTTGGGCGGCGGCGCCGACGAGAGCGGTCGAACAGTTTCCAAATACCTGATCGAGCGCGCCGAACAGTACCAGCCCATCATCGAGATGCCGACCGGCATCGATGTCGAGATCGTCTTCCTCGAAGGCGTCTTCATCCAGAACTGAGCCCGGAAGGAGGCGGTCACATGGCAAATACTATCATGATCGGCGCGATGGCGGGGGCGGCGATGCTGCTGACCGGCTCGGCCGAAGCGCCGATCGGCGCGCAGGTCCAGGTCGCGCTGCAGAAGCGGCTTCCCAAGACCAAGGTCGATGCGATCGACTGCTCCAAGGTCGACGGGCTGTGCGAGGTCGTGGCGGGTGCGAACTTGTTCTACGTCGACAAGTCGGCGCGCTATCTCGTCATCGGCCGCGTCTATGACATGGAGACGCGGCAGGATCTGACCGCCGCCAAGCTGCTCGCGCTCAATCCCGATATGCTGGTGGGCGGCGCGGCGAAGGCCAATGCCACGCCCGATGCGCCCGAGGCCGGCGCGGCGCGGGCGGGTGCGCGAGTCACGACCCAGCCCGCCGTCGCCCGCACGCTCGATGTGACGCGGCTGTCGAGCAAGGGTGCGATCGCGTGGGGTTCGGGCACGCAGACGGTCACCGTCTTCTCCGATTTCCACTGCGGCTACTGCCGCGCGCTCAGTCAGGCGCTCGAGACGATGAACGTGCGCGTCATCGAGCGCCCGATCTCGGTGCTGGGAAGCCGCGAGATCGCCGACCAGGTGCTGTGCGCCCGCGATCGTCATGCGGCGGTCCGCGCGGCCTATGCGCAGAACCCGGTCCCGGCAGGCGCGAAGTGCGACACCAGCGGTCTCGATGAGAACGAGGCGTTCGCCAAGGCGCACGGCATCAACGGGACGCCCGTCATCGTCCGCTCCGACGGGGCGGTGATCGAGGGCTTCAAGCCCAAGGCCCAGCTCGTCGAATGGTTGAAGGGAGCCAAGTCGTGACCCGATCCGTGATCCGCCTGCCGGCCTGCCCGGTTTCCGACTATCGCCCGCACGCCCGCGCCAAGCGTATCGCCGCGCTGGCGATGACCGCGAGCCTGGGACTGCTCGCCAGCTGTACGACGCTGGGCACCAACATCTCGGGCAAGTTCGCGTGCGGCGCGCCCGAGGGTGGCAGCTGCTCGCCGGCGACCGTCATCGATGACAAGGCGCTGGCCGAGATCACTGGCGACAGTGGCTATCATCCCGCAGGACCGTACCAGGCACCCGCGCGCAACAGCGGTGGTACGCAGCGGATCGCCTATGCCTCGACGCCGGTGCCGGCGCAGGCGGCGGGGGTCGGGCCGCAGAAGGTCTTGCGGATCGTGTTCCCCTCGCATGTCGACGCGGCGGGGCGGTTCCACGAGACCGCGGTGGTGCAGGCGGTGGTCGACAACGGCCAGTGGCTCGCGGCGACCGATGGCCACGGCTCCGCGCTCGCCGCGACGCAGACGCTCAACGTCAGCCCCGAGATCCTCTCGCAGCTCGGCGCGCCGATCGCCGCGCTTCCCCCGGTGCCCGCCGAGGTCGCCCAGGTCGCCGCCCCGGCAGCGGCCGCAGGTGCGGCGAGCGCGGTCGGCGCACCGAGCGCGGCGGCGGTCGCGGCCGCGCGGGCCAAGGCGCGCGAGGCGGCTGCTGGCAAGGGTGTGCCGATCGCCGCGACGCAAAAGCCGGCGTCGCCCGAACTCGCGTCGAGCACGCCGGGCAACCGTCCCGCGACCTACTCGCCGCGTGTGGAGGACTGATCGTCATGGCGAAGACCGGCTTCATCGCGCGCCTGCTCGGCGATACGCGCGCACCCGACCAGGGCACGCCCTCGCACGGTGCGCCGATGCTGTCGCAGTGGCTGCCGTATCGCAGCTATGACGCGCGGCACGACCTGTTCTACCAGACCGACAGCATCGCGTTCGCGCTGGAACTCGCGCCATTGATGGGCGCGGACGAACGCACCGGCGAGATCATCGCGCAGATGCTGTCAGAGAGCGTCCCGCCCAGCGCGCGGGTTCAGCTGCTCGCATTCCAGAGCCCGCGCGTGGGCGCGCTGATCGCGCAATATGCGCTGCCGCGCTACAAGGCGGGCGGCATCCATCGCAAGATCGCCGAGCGCCGGTCGGCGTTCCTGCGCCACGGCGCTTGGGTGTCGATGTCGAAGGACGGGCCGTTTCACGTCCGCAACCATCGCATCTTCCTGTCGGTCTCGATCCGCAGCGGGAAGGCGACACCCGAGGAGCTGACCGGCGTTCGCGACAGCATCGTCTCGACGCTGCAGTCGATCGACATGCCGGCAACCCGGCTGAGGCCGGTCGATCTGATCGCGCTGATCGACGACATCACCGCGCCGGCGTTCGACGTCTCCGACCACGTTTCGGAATATTCCGACCTCGATCCGATCGCCGACCAATGCGTGCGGCGCGACGTCCAGACCGTCGTCCAGGCCGACCGCCTGCTGGTATCGGTCGAGCCGCTGCGCGCGGTGACGAACCTGTCGGGCGAGACGCAGTATCAGGAGATCCGGCCCGACACGTTCGACTATCGCTTCTTCTCGGTCAGGAACCTGCCGAACCGCTGGGCGCCGTGGGACGTGCAGAAGCTGATCGGCGACATGTTCTCCGACAAGCTGCGCCCGGGGTGCCCGACTCTCACGTCGCTATGCCTGTGCTACCAGGACGAACAGGCCGCCTCGTCTAAGGCCGGTTACAAGTTCATGCGTACGTCGAGCCTGGCGGACTCGAAGTCGGCGCGGCTGCTCCCGCAGCTGAAGGACCAGAGCCGCGAATGGGAGCATGTCACCCAGGAGCTGCGTCTCGGCAAGAAGCTGGTGCAGGCCTATTATGCGGTAGGCATCATCAGCCCGAAGGGGCAGGGGGACGCTAACGAGCGCACCGTCAAGTCGATGTACAAGGCGGCCGGGTGGGACCTGCTCGACGAGCGGTTCCTCCAGATCATGGCGTTCATGTCGTGTCTGCCGATGACGCTCGGCAACGGGCTCGACAGCGACCTGAAGCGCATGAAGCGGCTGCGCACGATGCTGACCTCGACCGCGGCGAATATGCTGCCGATCCAGGGCGAGTATCTCGGCGGGCATCTGCCGCACCTGATGTTCATCGGGCGGCGCGGCCAGCCCTTCTTCTGGTCGCCGTTCGAGAACAAGGCCGGCAACCACAATGTCGCGGTGTTCGGCAAGTCCGGCTCGGGCAAGTCGGTCGCGCTGCAGGAGCTGTGCGCGGCGTTCGCCGGCGTGGGCGCCAAGATCATCGTGATCGATGACGGCCGCTCGTTCGAGCATATGGCCAAGAGCCTGGGCGGCAACTTCGTCGAGTTTCGCCTGCGCGACGGGTTCAGCCTCAATCCGTTCTCGATGATCGACGAGACGCTGGTGGCGCAGGACGAGGATTATCTCGTCGACGCGCTGGCGATGCTCAAGTCGATCATCGGGCAGATGGGCCGTCACATCGACAAGCTCAACGACACCGAGCGCGGTCTGATCGATCGTGCGGTCAACCAGGTGTGGGAGGCCAAGGGCAGGGGAGGGTGCGTCGACGACGTGATCGAGGCGCTCGGCTCCGACGGCTCTGTGCAGGGGACGGATCTCGCGATCGCGATGTTCCCGTTCTCGGGAAAGGGCACCTACGGCAGCTTCTTCACCGGTGAGGCGTCGGTGGACATGTCGAACGCGCTAACGGTGTTCGAACTCTCGGACCTGTCGAGCCGCGAGGAACTGCGCTCGGTCGTGCTGACCGCGATCATGTTCATGTCGTCGCAGACCATGCGCCGCATGGACCGCCAGATCCCCAAGGCGCTGCTGATCGACGAGGCGTGGCAGATGCTGCGCGGTGGGTCGATGGCCGATTTCGTCGAGACCTACAGCCGAACCTGCCGCAAATATGGCGCCTCGCTCATCACCGCGACGCAGAGCCTCAACGACTATTACAAGTCGGAAGGGAGCCTCGCGGCGCTGGAGAACTCCGACTGGTCGGTCATCCTGATGCAGAAGCCCGACACGATCTCGGACTTCCAGAAGCACGGCCGCTTCGACATGGACCCCTACACCGAAAGCCTGCTGCGTTCGCTGAAGCGCAACGGCGCGGAATATTCCGACATCCTCATCAAGGGGCCGGAATCGATGGCGGTCGGGCGGCTCGTCCTCGATAAATATTCGGCGACGCTCTATTCCTCCAGCCCGCAGACCTTCGCCGATATCGAGCATCTGATCGACCTCGGCTGTTCGATGGACGAGGCGATCGAACGCGTCGCCTTCCCCGAGGAATATCGCGACAATCCTCCGGGCGAGCCCTGGGTGGAGGCGGCGGAATGA
Organism: Sphingobium chlorophenolicum; assembly: GCF_000722875.1. Lineage (GTDB taxonomy): Bacteria > Pseudomonadota > Alphaproteobacteria > Sphingomonadales > Sphingomonadaceae > Sphingobium > Sphingobium chlorophenolicum. Next base: position 17,240 of record NZ_JFHR01000003.1, read on the forward strand.
ACGCCTTCACGCACGAGCGCGACTGGCGTACGCCGACCGCGACCGACTGGAAACGCACGGGCACGCGCGCGATCGGCGACGCCTGCTACATCCTGTTGCGGGTGTCGGGCTGGATGGCGATGACGCTGCTCGCGACCTTCGGCGTCGCGATCCTGTTCTTCCTGATGCTAGGCGACTTCACCGCGCTCGGCTTCTTCTCGCAGGTCGCCAACCTCGGCACGCGCTTCGTCGCGGCCGACCAGGCACGCCGCGCGGCGTTCGGCGACCAGCTGTTCGTCGTGTGGCTGGTCGCGTTCGGCATCGTCGCCGTGACCCGCGTGCGCCTGCTCGGCGCGATCATCACTTCCACGAAAGGCCCCCGTCATGGTTGATGTTCTCGATCGTCCCGAGGTCGCGTCCGCGGCGGTGCAACCGTCCGCTCCGGCCCCGGCACCCCGTGATGACGCTGCCGGTGCGGCACCGCGCCGTCCGGTCGCGGACAAGGTGGATCGCCGCAAGCCGCAGGGCCTGCCCGTCATCGCCTATGTCGCGGTCGCGCTGGCGGTCGCGGTACTGCTCTGGGGGGCGTGGGTGACCAAGCATCTCCTTGCCCCGCCCGCGACCGTGCCGATGGCGAGCGTCCGGCTCGAAGGCATCGTCTCGGAATATGTCCAGGCGCAGAGCCACAGTAACGGCCAGCCCCAACAGGTGGCCGCGCAGACCCAGGCCTTCATGTCCGCGCTCGACGACGAGATGAAGAAGGTCGGCGCGAGCGGCACCACCGTCCTCGTCGGCGAGGCGGTCCTCTCGAAGAACGTCCCCGATATCACCGACCAGATCCGCCGCGCGGTCTTCGCGCGCGTGCCGCTCCCCGCGGCCGCGCCGAACACCCCGGCCGGTCCCGCGGTCGGTGCGATGCTTCCCCAAGCCTCCGGGAACGTCGCGCCGGCCGCGCCAGGGGCGGCGGTCCCGACCGCTTCGCCGTTCGGGCCTGCGCCGGTCTCGCCGGTCGAGGCGACGGTCACCCAGTCCGCGCCGGGAGGGGTCGATGGCAGCGGCAACTGAGGCGCTGGCGCGGGTCGGTCATGCGGCTCCCACGGCGGTTGACGTCGCCGGGGACCGCGCGGCCCGCAAGGCGCTGATCGTCAAGCGGGTCCGCCAGTGGAGCGCGGTCGCGCTGCTCGGGATCGTGTGGGGCGGCTACAACTCGATCGCCGCGTGGCGCGAGACGCACGCCTTCATGATAAACGCGAGCGAGAGCCTCCCCAACTGGGCGTTCTTCATCCAGCGCGGCCGCGTGCCCGCCAAGGGCGACTATGTGTTCTTCGCGCCGCCCGAGGGCGAGCTGGTGCGCCGCCACTTCGGACCGGATTCGGGACCGTTCGGCAAGCGCGTGATCGGCGAGGCCGGGGCGCTGGTCGAGCATCGCGGGAAATGGGTCTATGTCGACGGCGTCCGCGTCGCGCACATGAAGCCGCGCTCGCGCTTCGGCGAGGTGCTGACGCCGGGACCGGTCGGGCGCGTTCCCGAGGGCTGCTATTATGTCGGCACCGCACACCCCGACGGGTTCGACAGCCGCTACGGCGAGATCGGCTTTGCCTGCGCGAAGCAGATCATCGGCACCGGGACGCCGATCCTGTGATCCGGCGCGCGGGCCTTTTCGGCGGAACCCTGGGCGTGGCGCTGGTCGCCTCGTCGTCCTGGCCGATCGTGCAGGGCGCGCTCGCAAAGGATCACGGCGTGATGGGCCAGACCTGGGCGATCGCCGAGCCGGATCTGCTGGCGACGATCGATACCCGGCTGAAGACGCTGCAGGCCAATGGCGGCATCGAGCGCATGCAGACGGCGCTGCGTGAAAAAACCGAGGAACGTGTCCGCAACCCGATCCCCGTCGCCGGCATCGGCGCGGTGCGCGAGAGCCGCAGCTGGACGTTCGACCCGACGATCGTGCTCGATCAGGACATCCAGGACCAGAAGGGCCGGCTCGTCGCGCGCGCCGGGCAGCGGGTCAATCCGCTGTCGTTCGTCGCGATGAAGACCGACCTCGTGTTTATCGACGGCCGCGACGATGCGCAGGTCGACTGGGCGCTGAAGCGGTGGACCGCGCAGAATGCCAAGATCATCTTCGTCGCCGGCTCGCCGTTCAACCGCATGGGCGAGAAGAAGCGCCGCTTCTTCTTCGACCAGCAGGGCAAGCTCACCAGCCATTTCGGGATCGCGCGCGTCCCCGCCGTGGTCGAACCGGCGGGCCAGGTGCTCAAGATCAGCGAGATCGAGATGTCGGGAGCGGGCGCATGATGTGGCTCGATATTCTCAGGACGCCGATGGCCGCGCCCGAGACGCCGGCCCTCAAGGCGATGCGGCTCGCGATCCTGTGGTCGGCGATCGGGCTGGCGATCGCCATCTGCGCGTTGCAGCCGCTGCGCGCGGTGCTCGGCGCCGGGGCAGGGGGCGCGCTTGCCGGACTGGTGCTGGCGCTGGTCGTGCTGGTGCCGGTGTATGTGATCGCCAAGAACCGGGCCGATAACGCTTTCCTTGACGCAAGCCTCGCGGCGCAGCCGGACGGGGAGGGCAGGGCATGACGACTGAGCGCATCAGCCTGATCGCGCGCTACGCGCTTCTGTGTGTCGCGGCAGTCGGCTTCGGGTGGACATATGTTCTCGCCATATTCGCGCTGTTCCCGGCCTGGATGTTCTTTCCCGTCGTCGCCTTGTCGATGGTCGTATCGATCGCGACCGTGGCGTTGCTCTCGAGCGTCCCTGCGCTGCTGTTCCTGTCCCGCGTGCATTGCGAGATCGAGTCCCTCGTACGAAGGCTTCTCGGGGGCCGTGCCGATCCGGTGACCGCCGCGTCGATCGGAAACGAAATCGATGTCGTCCTTGCCGAAAGCGGGCGGACGATATCGGTTGGCAAACGCCGTGCGCTGGTGCGCGCGCTGGCCGATCAGTCGATAAGCTTCGATGGACGCGACCGCGCCCGGATGGTGCCCCTGGTCATCGCTTTCTCCGAGGAGCCCGGCGCATGATCCGCCGCCTGCTCACCCTGCTCGGCATGATCGCCGCGTTCGCGCTGCTGCCGGCGCCGGCGAGCGCGCTCCCGGCCAACTGCACCGGCAAGTTCGTCAACCCGATCACCGACGTCTGCTGGTCGTGCCTGTTCCCGCTGTCGGTGGGCGGCGCGCACATCTGGCCGGGGAGCCGACCCGATACCAAGAACCCAAGCCTGCCGGTCTGTGCGTGCGGTTCGCCGATCCCGCGCATCGGCATCTCGATCGGCTTCTGGGAACCGGCGCGGCTCGTCGATGTGACCACCAAGCCGTGGTGCTTCCCGAATCTCGGCGGACTTCGCCTCAATCCGGGGCTCGATATCGGGCAGGGGCAGTATACCGGCCCGCTCATCAAGGGCGGCGCGACCCAGGCCAGCGCCAACTGGCAGGCGCATTATTACGTCTATCCCTTGCTCTACTGGATGGAGATCCTGACCGACTTCCTGTGTTTCGAACAGGCGTCGTTCGACGTCGCCTACATGACCGAGATCGATCCCTTGTGGAACGACGACGTGCTGACCACGCTCATCAACCCCGAGGTCGCACTGTTCAACAATCCGATCGCGGTCGCCGCCTGCGCGGCCGACTGCGTCGCGGCGAGCGCGAAGCTGCCGATCGACCCGATGTTCTGGTGCTCGGGCTGCAACGGCTCGATGTTCCCGATGAACGGCAACATCGCGGCGCACAATTCGCCGGTCCAGTCGTCGCGTCTCGCGGCCGAGCGGCTCCTGTTCAAGATGCACCGGCAGGGGCTGGCGTGGGGCACCGCGGGATCGAAGGCGCTCTGCAACAAGTACGTCATGCCGATCCTGAAGAAGTCGCAATACCGCATCCAGATGACCAATCCGACGCCCACGGTGAGCGGCAAATATGCCTGCTCGCCGATCGGCGCGACGACGCTCCCGCCCGACGCGGGCCGGGCCTTCCCCGTCAAGGGCGAGGACTTCGGCTACCTGCTCTGGCGCAAGCGCAACTGCTGCATGCTGTGAGGATCTGACATGAAGAAGTTCCTCCTTTCCGCGCTCGCCATCGCCTCGATCGGCACCGGCTGCGCCGTTCTCGCCCAGACCGTCGAGGGGCTCGATCTCGACGCGATCCGCGCGCGATCGGCCAAGTCCGAACAGGACGCGACCGCGCTCGTGAATGAGGTCGAGCGCCGCGGCGACGCGTTCCGCAAGGATGCGCAGACCGTGCAGGCGGTCGCGCTGGAACAGATGCGCACGATCGACAAGGCGAACCTGCCCAGGGGGCCGGCGGGCGCGGTCGACTTCGACGAGATGATCCAGGCCGCCTCGGCCAACCTCAAGGAGGCCCAAGGCACCGCGCCGCAGTTCATGGTGTTCGTGTCCACCTCGATGCCCGAACAGGCGCTGAAGCGGATCATCGCCGATACCTCGGCCGCTGGCGGCGTCGTGGTGTTCCGGGGCTTCCCCGGCAATTCGGGGAAGGCGTTCATCGCCGCGCTCTCCAAGGTGGTCGAGAAGGACCAGCAGTTCGCCTCGATCGGGATCGACCCGCGCCTGTTCCGAGCGTTCGACGTCACCGCGGTCCCGACGATGGTGGTCTCGTCGAGCGACTTCACGCCGTGCGACGGGCTCACCTGCAAGACGACGCCGCCTCCGTTCGATCGCATCGAGGGCAATGTCACCGTGCGCTACGCGCTGGAGACGTTCGCGGGCGAGAACGGCCCCGGCGCGCTGGTCGCGCGGACCGCGCTCGCCAACCTCGGCCGGAATCCCTGAGCCATGCGAGGGGGGCGCCTCCTCATCGGTCTCCTGGCGCCGGTCCTGGCAGCGCAGGCGCTCGCCCAGGCCCAGTCCACCCAGCAGGGCCAGCAGGGCCAGCAGGGCACCGGCGACTTCTACGGCCTGGGCGATTACACCTACTTCAGCGACACGACCCCCAAGCCTACCCCGACCCCCACACCCTCATCCGCGCCGGTTGCAAAGACGACGGTGACCAGTGTCGCCGAGCCGAGCGCGGCTCCCGCGCGGACCACCGCCAGCACCGCCCGCACGGTGCAGCCCGCGGCATCGAGCAATGCGGTCGCGGCCGAGCCGAGCGCGCAGTCGAGCAGTTCGACCTATACCTATCCCAAGGGGGATATGGCGGGCGCGCGCGCCGAGGCGAAGGCCCTGGCGACCCCAGCGCGACAGGCATCGGGCGGCATCATCTCCTCGACCGACCTTCCCTCGACGATCCCGGGCTTCAGCAGCGGCACCCAGCCCGGAGAAGCCTATGCCGACGATCCCGACGCGCTGATCGCGGCGGGTGGGTCTGCCGCTGGCGCGAACGAGGCATGGCAGCTCGTCACCGATCCGGGCCGCAAGGTCGTGACCGTGCCCGCCGGCGACCTCACGCGCGCGCAGGACGTGGAGAAGGACCCAAACAGCTATCTGGCCGGTCAGTCGGTGGGCGGCACGGAAAGCAGCTGCAAGCCACTGCCACCCAATGGCACCACCGATTATTATGAGGCGACCTGCAACAAGGGCGCGAAGGTCGAGGATACGCCGGCGACCTGCACCGGCAGGATGGACCCGGTGATCGTCGATACGTTGCGGTACTTCTACTACGGCGTACGTGACCAGAACGAAGGTAACGGGTTCGCCCGCAACAGCGTGATGCAGGCCAAGGTCAGTGCCGGCATTTGCCGGGTCGAGGCGGGGACGCCGCATATCTGCGATGCGCAGATCGAATTGGGGGCGGGCGGCGGCAACGTCGAAGACTATCGTCGCTGGTGCAAGAGCCTGTCCTCAATGCGCACCACCGCGCAGCTTTATTCGTGCTCGGCCGAAATCCCCCAGGCGGAGATCCCGGCGCACCAGAATTACGCGACCGGCACAGTGTATCTCAGGAAGGAAGGTACGCGCGAGATCACGCTAAAGCGCAACGAGGGAAGCTGTCCGGCGCTGGTGGCCGACACCGCCTGCACCGCGACGGGACCGGAGGTCTGCACCGAGGGGCCTGAGACGCGGATCATTGACGGTGTGTCGGTCACGGCATCGTGCTGGGCGTGGTCGCGCCCGTTCACCTGCCAGCGCATCACCCAGGCGTCCGATTGCAGCGATCTGGAGAACGGCGGAAAATGCACGTTCCTGCGTGACGAGTGCCTCGACGATCCGCAGGTTGGTGCGTGCCAGGTAACCACGAAGGTCTACAAATGTCCGGTTCCGTCGCCTCCGACGAACGATCCAAAGCAATATATCTGTGGTGACGACGTCTACTGCATCGACGGTGAGTGTGAGCCGGTCGAGCGCGAGGCATCGACCGAGTTCAAGGACGCCGTGGTCGGGCTGCACGCGCTGGGCCAGGCCAATGCCGAATTCGACCCTGATACGCTGACGCTGTTTTCGGGCAAGCGGCAGACCTGCCACAAGCCGGTGTTCGGGCTGGTCAACTGCTGCGCTGGCAAGGCGTCGGGCCTCATCACCACGGCTGCCGGCGCGGCCGCGATCGCGGGCGGGCCGGTGGCGATCGCCGCGCTCGCGACGCCATTCCTCACCATGTTTATGTGCTCGAACGACGAGAAGCTTCTCGACGTGCAGGACCGCATGGGGATGTGCCACAAGCTGGGCGACTATTGCTCGGACAAGGTGCTGGGCATCTGCACATCGAAATCGACGGCCTATTGCTGCTTCGAAAGCAAGCTGTCGCGCATCCTGCAGGAACAGGGACGCCCGCAGATCAACAAGCCGTGGGGCAGCGCCAAGAAGGAAACCTGCAAGGGGTTCACGCTCGACGAATTCTCGCGGCTCGACCTGTCGGTGATGGATTTCACCGAGGTCTATGCCGAGTTCGTCGACGCCGCGAAGCTGCCCGACGAGATCGAAACCTCGCGCCAGATCCAGGAGCGGATCAAGGCCTATTACGACGCGAAGAAGAGCAAATGACCGGCGTGACGCAACTGTCGGACCATCGTCCCTTTCCCGACCTGTCGGTCGCGGAATTTGCGGTCCTGATCGCGCTCCTGCGCGCCGGACCGCACCCGGCCGGGTTCCTTATCCCGACGCTCGACAGCTGGTTCGATACGAAGCTGTGCGTGGCCGATCTCGAACCGACGATCGCGCGGCTGATCCGCGCCAACCTCATCCTGCGCCGGGGCGAGACGCTCTACCCGCGCCGGCACGCCCGCAACCTCATCATCGGGGTGTACGGCAACCTGTTCCGCATCCTCGCCGACGACATGGCGCAGCTCGTGTCGCTCAAGGAGCCGTCGCTCCTCGGAACGCTCAAATCCTACCTCACCCGCCGCGAACAGGAAGATCGCGAAAAGCAGAAGAAGAAGGACGACTGACATGCGCAAGGCCCTGACCCTCGCTCTCATCCTCTCGGTCGCATCGCCCGTGCTGACGCCGGCGACGGCGCAGGAGCTGACGCCGCTGCCGGATTCGGTGTCGTCCACCCGCGATGCCGGTGACGACGGCCGCGATGGCGGTCAGGATAGCTATGGCAGCGCGGACGATCTCGGATCGGCCGACCGCGTCGCGGCGCAGACCGGCGACGACTTCTACTGCCGCGAACGGCGGCTCGGCACCTGGTTCTACTGCGACAAGCCCAAAGCCAAGCCCGCCGAGCAGCGGTCGGCGCAGCCCGCGCGGTCGTCGGCCGAGCAGCTTGCGGCGATCTCGAAACAGCTGGAGGAGTTGAAGGCGCGGGCGATCCTCGAGCCGACGCCCGAGAACATCAGCCACTATATCGCCTTCCAGCGCGAGCAGCTCGATCGCGCCTCGTCGTTCGCCGACATGTGGCAGCGCACGGTGTGGCAGAACCCCGACCTCGACTACACGCTCCAGCGCCCCGTCAGCCAGCTGGGCAAGCGAACCTGGCTCGACACGCGCAACGCCGATCGCGAGCGCGTGTTGTCGCAGATCTCCCAGCGGTACGGCGTGTTCTATTTCTACTCGTCGGCCTGCGCCGCGTGCGAGACCTTCGGGCCGATCATGCGCAGCGTCTCGGATCGCTTCGGCCTGACCGTCATGGCGATCTCGCTCGATGGCGGGCCGACCCGTGCCTTCCCGAACTACACGGTCGACACCGGGCAATACAAGGCGATGGGCATGCGCGGCCAGCAGGTGCCCGCGCTCGTCCTGTTCGACACCGTCACCAAGCAGCCGATGCCGATCGGCTACGGCGTGATGGCGGCCGACGAGGTGATGAACCGCATCTTCACACTGACCAGCGTCAAGCCCGGGAGTGACTTCTGATGGTCCGCTCGATCGTCCGCTTCTGCGCCGCGGTTCTCGCGCAGGCCAGCATGATCCTCGCGCTTGGCGGTCTCGTCGCGACGCCGGCGATGGCCGACGTCCAGGGCGAGATGAACAGCTATTTCAACAAGTCGGGCGCGGCCGCGAACGTGACCGGCCCGACCGCCTTCCAGGGGCAGTCGGCGGGCTATTACTCGGGTGGTTCGCTGTGGAGCCGCTTTCCGCAGAAGTCGATCAACCCGGTCAGCGTCGCGCTCCCCAGCGCGCGCGGCGGCTGCGGTGGCATCGACCTGTTCGCGGGGTCATTCTCGTTCATCAACGCCGACGAGATCGTGGCGATGCTCAAGGCGACCGCCAACAACGCGATCGGCTTCGCCTTCCAGCTCGCGATCGACAGCATCTCCGCGCAGATCGGCGGGGTGATGAAGGACATGAGCCAGCGCGTGCAGCAGCTGAACGCGTTCAACATGTCCTCCTGCGAGGCGGCGCAGCAGGCGGTCGGCTCGCTGTGGCCGGCGATGGACGGGGCGTCCTCGACGATCTGCCAGCAGGTCGGCGGGGCGAAGGGCTTCTTCTCCGACGCGGCCGCGGCGCGCCACGGCTGCACCAACAAGGGCGAGCGTGAGGATACGATCGCGCGTGCCGGCGACGACGCCGAGCTGGTCCAGTCGAAAAATTACACCTGGTATGCGCTCAATGCGAAAAGCGCGACCAAGCCGTCCCGGGAATATGCCGAGTTCCTCATGACGATGGTCGGCACGATCATCTACGACGCCACCAAGTCGGAAAGCAGCATGGGCGCGTTCCAGTTCATCGCGCCGGCAAGCTGGGACACCTATCAGGCGCTGCTCGACGGCACCGCCTCGGCACCAACCGACGTGTGGCAGTGCGACACGACCGACGACAAGGGGTGTCTGAAGCCCACGCCCACCAAGCTGAGCATCTCGACCAACGAGGCGCTGCGTACGCGCGTCCTGAAGGCGATGGACAGCATGTCGGGCAAGATCCGCTCCAACGCCGCGCTGTCGGGTGACGAGATCGCGCTGCTGGGCATGACGTCGATCCCGCTCTACAAGATCCTCGTCGTCAACGAGGCGGCGCACATGGGCCTCTCGGGCGGCGATCGCGCGACGCTCGCCGAGATGGTCGCGATCGACATGCTGATGTCGATGCTCGACCGGATGCTGGACACGATCTCGCAGGCGCAGGCGGGCGCGAAGTTCGTCTCGACCGACGAGTTCAAGGCGTGGCGCGCCCAGGTCGACAGCGTGAAGACCGAGCTGTCGCGGCGCAGCGAGAAGATGGCCGGGCAGATCTCCAATACCTACCGGGTGATCCAGTACACCCAGTTCATGGAATCCACCCTCAAGAACACCATGAGCCCGCAGTTGTCGGCTTCGCTCCGGTTCGGACGCGGCCTCAGCGCGCAGGGCTTGCGGTAAACGGCGGCAAGGGAGCGACGGCGATGGGCGGGCTCGAAGTCTTCACGATCGGCGGGGGCGAATACATCGTCAACGTCTTCAATGCGGTCGCGGCATGGACCGGGGGCGGGGGCTATCGCTCGATGCTCCAGGTCGTGATGGTGATGGGCTTCATCTACTCGCTGTTCGTCGTCGCCTTCTCGCTCGACTGGCGGGCGTGGTTCAACTGGTTCCTCCAGTCGACGCTTATCTACATGATGCTGATGGTCCCAACCGTCACGGTGAAGGTGACCGACCGGATCAACCCCGCGCTCGCGCCGGCCGTGGTCGACAATGTGCCGCTGGGGCTTGGGGTGATGGCCTCGTTCACCAGCCAGGTCGGCGACTGGATGACGCGGTCGGCCGAGACCGTGTTCGTCATGCCCAACGCGCTCGCGCTGACCAACAACGGCATGATCTACGGCGCGCGGCTGATGGACAAGGCGCGCACCTTCCAGATCACCGACAGCGTTTTCCGCGCCAACCTCGACGAGCACCTGAAGCAATGCACCTTCTATGACGTACTGCTCGGCTTCAAGGCGATGGACGACCTGACCAAGACCAATGACCTGTGGGCGTCGATCGGGCCGGGGTCGCCGGCGCGCAGCCAGCGCTGGATTACTTCCACCGGCCCCGGCACGACCGAGAATTCCATCATTCCGTGCAACGAGGCATATTCTCGCATGGATGCGCAGTGGCGGGCTGCCTACGACAAGGATCTGCTGCCGTTCGCGAAGAGCGCCTATCCCGGCATCGCCGACACGGTCGCGGCCCAGCGCATCCGCGATGACCTGCCGATCGTCGCGGCGCAGATGCACGGCAGTTCGACCGATGCCTATTCGTACCTCAAGCAGATCTCGATGATCGACGCGTTCCTGGCCGCGCGGGAGAGCTTCTCCGACGCCGGGTGGGACGCCTACGCCTCGCAGCGCGCGGATGCCCAGGCCAAGAACACCTACACCTCGATCGCGACGCAGGCGATGACCTGGGTGCCGCTCCTCGGCATCGTCCTGACGGTCGTGTTCTACGCGATGTTCCCGGTGCTTTTCCCGCTGTTCCTGTTCCCCAGGACCGGCCTGCAGACGCTCAAGGGCTATGCGACCGGGTTCTTCTATCTCGCCTCCTGGGGGCCGCTCTACGTCATCCTGCACATGTTCGTGATGAGCAGGGCGGCGAGCCTTTACCATGCGGCATCGCCGATCGGGCCGACGCTGCTGGTCTCCGACGGCATGGCGAGCGTCAATGAATCGATCTCGACGCTCGCCGGCTTCCTGATGATGAGCGTGCCGTTCATCGCGGGCGGGATGGCGCGCGGCGCGATGGCGATCGCGGGCCATGCGACCTCGATGCTGCAACCGGCGCACAGCGCGGCCGAGCAGGCGGCGACCGAGCGCACGACCGGCAACTATTCGTACGGCAACACCTCGTTCCAGAACCTGACGTCGGGCATGACCCAGGCGAACAAGTTCGACGATCAGCCCAAGTTCAATTCGGGCTATTCGGTCGGCACGTTCACGAACGCCGATGGCGGGGTGACATACGGCTTCGCGGACGGGACCAACGCGTTCGATACGCGCCAGGGCATCTCGAACCTCGCGTTCACGCCGACGCGGACCGCCGGGTTCGACAGCAGCATGAGCCGCGCGCTCTCGGACGGGCAGACGCACACCCAGTCGCTCCGCAGGGCGGCATCGCAATCCTGGAACGCTACGGCGACGACGGCGACGGATCTGTTGACGGCCGCTGAGCATCGGCGGGGGAGTTCGACCGAGACGGGGTCGGGGTTCAATAACAGCATCACCAGAATGACGGAGGCATCTCGGAGCCTTTCCACCGGGCTGACCAGTCGCTTTGGGCTTAGTGAGTCCGACAGTCAGAGTATAGCACGAGCGACCCAAATGACGGGAAGTGCGGATGCAGGCCTTTCGATTGCGGCGAAGTTGTGGAAGGTCGATACAAAAGCAGGCTTGGCAGCCAAGATCGCATCAATCGCCAGCGAGAATACGGACAGACGCATTTCGGGCGAACAGGCGTATTCTGAGCTCTCGGATTATCTTACTAAGGAGACGAATTCGACGCAGGCCCGGGCAGCACGCGACGAATTCATGCGTGAATCGAGCACGAGCGGAGATAGCGAGGTTCGGTCGCTGTCGCAGAAGCTCGGCGTCAGCGTCGGGGAGTCGCGGTCGGCGTCGTTGGAAGCAACTCGAGCCGAAGAGACGTTCCAGCGGGTCAGCAATGATGTGAGGGAGTCCTCGGCGCGGGGCTGGTCCCTCAACCGGAACGAGAGCCAGGAGTTTGTCGTGTATGCCCAGGAGCGGCTTCTCGGCGACGACACGCTGTCGCAGTTCGGGTGGACGCCGGGCATGGTCATGCCGCGCACGCCGCAACAGGAACAGGTGCGCGATATCCTGCTGGGCGAGTTCATGGAGCGCCGCGTCGCTTTGGTTCGCGACGAACTGGGTGTAAGCGTGCCTGAGCGCCTTTCCGGGCAATTGCATGGCCCTGCATCGGCGACGCCGGGTGCGGTACAACAATGGGGCAATCAGCGGGCAGCGGGTGTCAGGGCGCAAGGGCCAGATGTTTCGATCCGCGAGAGTTCGCGCGACCTTGACCTGGCCGGCAACGTCGCTGACGCGATTCCGAACGCGTCAGCGCGCATCACGCGTGGCGCATTCGAGGTCGGCAATGGTGTCGACGAGGCGAGAGGGACGGCGGGTCAGCTAGTTGACCATGTCCAAGAGCGCAATGACGCGTGGATCACGACGACACTTCCGGGTGTTGAGGGCGCGCGCAACTGGGTCCGTGACAATCTGGGCATAGGTGCTCGCACCAGCCATGTTTACGAAGTCCCTCGCGGTGAGCGAACGATGCTGCCGATTTCGGGGCGGCTGAGTTCGGGAATGGGTGGTCGGATCGATCCGGTCACGGGCGAGCCTGGACGGCATCACCGAGGGGTGGATATTGCAGCGCCAGCCGGGACGGAGATCCGCGCGCCTGCATCGGGTCAGGTCATTCGGAACGACTTCCAAGCCAACGGTGCCGGGAATTATGTGGTCCTGCAACACGGCGACGGCTCACAGAGCAAATACTTCCATATGCAGGACCGGTCTGGCTTCCAGGTAGGAAGTACGGTCGAGGCCGGGGCTGTGATTGGCCGCGTTGGCAGCACAGGGAAATCGACCGGGTCGCACCTTCATTATGAATTATGGAGGGATGGCGCTCCGGTCGATCCGAGGCGGTGGCAGTTGAGAAACTAATGGAAAGGAAAAAAGAAAACGATGAGGATTACGGCAATAATTGCCATCGCGGTCCACTTCGAATTCCCGTGACCCTCAACCACAGCCGAGTTTGACGGATAAGCCTCATCCATCAGCTCTCGGCCGTAAGGAGTGGACATATCATACATGTTCTGCGGATTGATGTAATAGGACGAAGGCGAGGGAGGGGACCCACCGATCGGATACCGATCCCAGTCCATTTGGCCAGTTTCGTGGTTCAACATGGCCGCTCCTTCCTTAATCCGTAGCTGACCGAGCTGGTCAGAATTAGGCTTGCAAAGCCTAGCATATCGGATTGAGTCTGACGAGGATTTTCACCCGCACTGACGGAGTGAAGCATGACGGAGCAGAGCGGCGCGAACCCGCGCACGGTCGAACGCTACGAGGCGCTGCTGCGCGATCATCTGCTGTTCTACGATGCGCTGCGTCTGCGCGAGCGCCGGCCGAGGAGCGCGGCGCAGCGCCAGTTTCAGGACGTGGCGTGGGGCAAGGCCCCGCCGGTAACCGATCACGAGTGCGCCTATGTCTGGCACCTGAAGGCGCGCGGGATCGCGCCGTTCAACACGCCGGCGCCGGCACCGCATATCGACGACGTGATGGCCGGATTCGACGTCGGCGCGCGGCCGGTTAGTGGCGACGTCGGCACGAAATGGGATAATGCCTGGCGCGAGTATCGTGGTGGCCGGGAGTTCTTCTAACCTGGGCACGATGAAGGAGCCGATCGATCTGCAACCGATATCGCCTGAGCGCCAAACAGGCCGCGGTGATGCGGGCGGTCGGATTCGAGCCGCCTTATCCCGAGGACGAGACCTACCCGGTGCCGCGCGAGATCTTCCCGACGGGCAAGAAGACAGCGCGCTACGGACTGGTCGTCAGGCGGGCAGGGGAGGGTAACCGTCCGCTCGAACCGGTCGCGATGGAATGGGGCTTCCCGACCAAGGTAGCGAGCAAGCGCGACCCGGCGGTCAAGCTGGACAAGTTCGTCACCAATGCGCGGAATCTCGCATCGTCGATGTGGAAGCCGTCGATCGCGAATCCCGATCGGCGCTGCCTGGTCCCGTTCACGCACTTCGCCGAGCCGCATCCCGACGGCGGGACGGGCGACGATGGCAAACCCCGCCAGATGTGGTTTTCGCTGCCCGACCAGCCCATCGCCTTCTTCGCCGGTCTGTGGCGGCCGACCGAGCGCGGCGATGCCTATGCCTTCTGCACCACCTCTCCCAACCCCACCGTCGATCCCTGGCATCCCAAGGCAATGCCGGCGATCCTTCACCCTCGCGATCTACGGCATGGCTCGACGGCAGCTATGAAGACGCCCTGAAGCTCGTCCGCCCCTACGAGGGCGAGATGAGCGCGCAGGAGGCAACTCCCGATGGCGGCGCGACGTGAACCGGGCTAAGGCCGGTCCAATCATTCACCACCGGGACGTGTTCATGACGACGACATCCGATCTGGCCGAACAGCTCTCCAATACCCATGGCCTCGCAAAGGCGGACGCCAGGAAGGTCATCGATGCGATCCTTGCGAACATCACCGCGGCTGTCGCGACCGGCGAGGAAGTCAGCCTCAACGGGTTCGGCAAGTTCAAGCTGAAGGACACCCCAGAGCGCCAGGGGCGCAACCCGTCGACGGGCGAGGCGATCACGATCGCGGCGTCACGCAAGCTGACGTTCGCGCCGGCGAAGGCGGTCCGCGATCGGATGAACGGCAAGTGATAAACGGGCCAGGGTTTTAGAACGCTGGCCTAAACTGAGGGGACTTCATGGCCGATACCGCAGCCGACTACCGCGCGAGGGCAGCGGCCGACCTTGCCGAGGCCCAGCAGCTCGTTCTGCCCCATGCTAGGGACCGTATGCTGCATTCGGCCGATCGCTGGTCGAAGATGGCTGATGCGGCCGATCGCCGTGTCCGGTAACGAAAGCACGACGGTCGCGCTCGACGTGGCTAACTGGTCAGCGGTCCAGGCAATGGTCGAGCGTCTCGACGACAGGGCTGTGATAGCGATCTACGAGCTGGCCGAAGGCGCTGGTCCGGTCGCGGACCTCGCGGCCGCACAGATGGAAAAACGCAACCTCGACTATTGAGCCAAGTTAAGAGTTCGGCCGCTGGTTAAGCCGCTGTTGCCAAGCCGGCACAAGCCACGTTCCTGTTGTTCCTGTCAGTTAGAGAAGACACGTTCTTCGCCAAGTAGACATGACACCGTCTGGTAGCAGCGGGGGCAGCGTGGAGCCATCCAAACAGCGCAGCGCTGCCCCCGCTGATGCGATGAACTTGCGGCTCCTGCCCCCGGACCCGCTGCGCCAGCAGCGGGCTCGGTCACGCCAGTTTTCGAGCGCTCGAGCTTTCCCGAAACTCCGTCTCCGACGCCGCATTTCGGGAAAAGGCAATCGGGAACATATTTCGGGAAAATCAGCCCCGGACCCGCAAGGCGTAGCCGGTTTGCGACCCAGGATCTCGATCGCCGTTCGTTTGAGGGGGCACCTCAAGGTTTGTCATATGGACAGCGGCAGTCGGAACAAATGGTCAACAAAGGCCTGAGCGTTGCCGCAAAGTATATTAAGTTTCGTGGGTTTGTGAGGTTGGACGAGTTGGAAGTTACCGGATCACCTCTCGTGATGTTTCACCCGCGGAGCTCGTAGTAGACGATCTGCCATCCATTCTTGGGACCGCGCCACTGGGTGATCTGAAAGCTATGGGCTTGTGCAGACCCGTCCAGGACGCGGCTACTCCACCGTAGCGTTTCATCGTAACTGCTTCCGGACGATAACGCACCCGCTATGCGCCGAATGGGCAGCTTGGCGGGGAGCCTGCGGATGCGTCGGCCATCGTTGCCGACAAAGATAACGTCTTCGGCCACGCTTCGTCTTGGAACAGCCAACCAGTCGACCTGTTTGCCGGCCTGCTCCTGTCGCAAAACAGACGCGATCTCTTTCGCATCGCTAACGGCTTGGATTTGGAGCTGTTCATTGGTGAGTTTTGCCGAGCACTCAGGTTCGATCGCTTGTAAACTTTCTGCCGCTAATGCCTTCGATCCATCCCGACGATAGTCGTCGATTTCCCAGCGCCACCCCTCAGCACTGTTCCGCCAAAGCGTCTTATATGATCCAACTCGATTTCCGCCATCGTACAGCCCGCCGATAACAACTGCCGACCCGCTCGGATCACAGGACGGAAAGACAAGTTCGGGTCTGCGCTCGGCATGGCTCTCGACACTCATCATTGTGAGCCACCACCTTCGGCTACTCTCGGCTGCTTGCAACATGCTGGCCACAGATGGAGAGCGCGCGGTTTCGGGCGCATGTTGTATTGGCCAGGGGTCGCTTTGTGGACCGAAACTGCGTGCCGCTGCCTGACGGCCACTGGCAAGTACAGCTTCCGAGTAGGCCCGCTCCGCCTCCAGCGCGGAATTCGGCGAACTTGCCGCTAGTAGAAGCGCGAAGATCATGGCGAAATCCTACTCCTCAATCAACGTGTCGAGCGATGTACGGGCATCTGCGCCGGATGGTTGAGCGCCCGATAGAGCGTGGCATGATGACACTTCAGCAGCTTCGCCGCTTCGCGCACCGATGTGCCTTCGCCGACGAGACGCTGTCCGAGCGCGATCTGGTCCGGAGTGAGCTTGGGCTTACGCCCGAACTTCACGCCGCGCGCCATGGCTGCCGCGCGGCCGGAACTGGTACGCTGGTGGATCAGCTCGCGCTCGAACTCCGCGATGCCGGCGAACACGGTGAGCACCATGCGTCCCGCAGGCGTGGTCGTGTCGGCCCAGGGCTCGGCGAGCGAGCGCAGCCCCGCTCCCGCCTCGTTCAGCTTCTCGGCGATGTCGAGCAGGTCGCGCGTCGACCGCGCTAGGCGATCGAGCCGGGTGACCACAACCACGTCGTCGTCGCGCAGCTGCTCCAGCATCCGGTCGAGTTCCGGTCGGGCGCGCTTGGCGCCGGACACCTTCTCCTCGAATGTCCGCCGGCATCCGGCCGCCTTCAGTGCCGTCTTTTGAAGCGTGAGATCCTGATCGTCGGTAGATACGCGCGCATAGCCGAGGAGCATGTCGCAGATGTGCATTGGAACACGGCTGATTAGCAACAGACATTTGCGACAGCGTCCGCCCTCGTGGCGTGACCGGTCAGGGCCGCTGTCGCGAAACTTGAGAGTTGCGCGACACCTCGCCCCTGCGACGCGGGACCGGTACGCTCCGGGTCGGGGGATGAGTCGATGGCCAGACGTGATCTGTTGACGGGCGACGAGCGCCGCGCGCTGTTCGGCGTGCCCCTCGACCATGCCTCGCTCGCCAAGCATTACACGGTTGCCGATGAGGACCGGCCACTGATCGAAGCGAAGCGCGGCGACGCCAACCGGCTCGGCTTCGCGCTGCACCTCGCCCTGCTGCGTCATCCCGGCTTCGGCATGCGCCACGACGAGGTCGTCCCCGACTTCCTGGTGCGGCATGTGGCCGCGCAGCTCGGCATCACGCCTGCGGTGGCCGAAGGTTACGCGCATCGCGCCCAGACCCGGCTCGAGCACGCCTGGGAGGCGATGGAGCGTTTGCGCCTGCGCGCGTTCGAGGCGGCCGACGTCCCCGGCGCGCTCGGCGCAGCCACCCGCGCGGCGGAAGCGACCGAACGGGGCAAGCCGATCGCCGCGGCAGTGCTGGGCCATTTGCGTGCTGCCCGGATCGTTCTGCCCGCGCCCGCCCGTATCGAGCGGATCGGGGTGGCGGGACGCGCCATGGCGCGCCGCCTCGCGGCCGACACGCTGGTCGATGCGCTCGGTCCGGAGCAGGTGGCGGGGCTGGATGCGTTGCTGATCGTGGACCAGGATCGCGGCACGACGCCGCTCGCGTGGCTGCGCGACACGTCGGACAGCCCGACCGCGCGCAATCTCGCCGGCATTCTCGCCCGGCTCGCGCATGTGCGTCGGCTCGGGCTCGACCCGGGCATTGCCGGCCGCATCCACGAGCACCGCTTCGAGCAGCTCGTGCGCGAAGGCCATGTCGCGCCCGCGTTCCTCCTGTCCGACTACTCGCTCCGCAGAAGGCGCGCGACACTCGCCGCAGCCGTCATCGACCTGGAAGCGCGGCTTGCGGACGCCGCGATCGAGATGTTCGGCAAGCAGACCGGCCTCCTGTTCGCCAGGGCCAGGGCCGCGCAGAAGCGCGGCATCGAGGCGACCACACGCGACGTGAACCGGCTCATGCGGCTGCTGGGCGCCACGGTCGGCGCGCTCCGGGTCGCGCGCGAGGACGGGTTGGACGTCTGGGCGGCGCTCGAAGACGGAGTGGGCTGGACGAGGCTTCTGGATGCCGAGGGCGAGGCGACCGCGATCGCCGACCTGACCCGTGACGAGCCGCTGATCCGCGCGGCGGGGCGCTACATGACGATGCGGCGCTACGCGCCCGCGTTTTTTGACGCGTTCCGGTTCAAGGCGGCAGGCTCGCGCGACGGCGTGCTCGGCGCGATCAAGGTCGTGCGCGCGCTGAACGCGACCGGGCGGCGAGCCGTGCCGGCCGATGCGCCCATGCCGTTTTCCAGAAAATGGAAGGCGGCGATCACCGAGGGCGGCGTCATCGACCGCCGTCGCTATGAAACCGCCACGGTCGCGACCGTGCGCGAGCGGCTCCAATCGGGCGACCTGTGGGTGGAGGGTACGCGCGAACACCTGCGCTTCGACAGCTATATGCTCCCGCCCGGCAAAGCGGCCGAGATCGCGCTCACGCTGCCGTTCGACACCGACGTCGGCCGCTACTTGGAGGGGCGCGCCAGGCTGCTCGACTGGCGGTTGCGCCGGTTCGCAGGCTCGCTGAAGCGCGGCACGCTTGACGGCGTGGAGCTGCGGGGCGGTGACCTCAGGGTCAGCCCGCTCGCGGCCGTAACGCCCGCTGCGGCCGACAGGCTGGACGCGGCCGTCGACCGGCTCATGCCCCGCGTGCGCATCACCGAGCTGCTCGCCGAGGTGGAAGCCCGCACCGGGTTCCTGTGCGCATTTCCGGAACTGCGCTCGGGCCGCGCCCACTCCAACCCGCAGGCCGTGCTCGCCGCGATCCTTGCAGACGCGACGAACCTCGGCATCGAGCGCATGGCCAACGCCAGCCAGGGCGTCACCTACGCCCAGCTCGCCTGGACGCATGGCTGGTACGTATCGGAAGAGAATTACGCGGCAGGGCTGCGCCATCTGGTGGACGCGCAAGCCGCGCTGCCGCTCACGCGCGTGTGGGGCGACGGCACCGCGTCGAGCTCGGACGGGCAGTTCTTCCGCTCGGGCAGGCGGGGCGCGGCCGGCAGCACCAACGCGCGCTACGACCGGGAGCCGGGGCAGAAGATCTACGCCCATGTCGCCGATACCTACGCGCCCTACCATGTCCGGCTGATCTCGGCGACCGCGGCGGAGGCGCCCTATGTGCTGGACGGGTTGGTCGCGCACGGCTGCGGCATCGAACCCGCGATCCACTACGCCGACACGGGCGGCGCGTCCGACCACGTGTTCGCGCTCGCGCACCTGCTCGGCTTCCGGTTCGTGCCCCGCCTGCGCGATCTAGCCGACCGCCGGCTCGGCCTGTTCCCGGGCACGGCCCGCCCTGAGGCGCTCGCGAAGATGATCGGGCGCCCGTTCAACATCGCTGCCATCCGCGAAAGCTGGGACGAGATCGTCCGGCTCGCCGCGTCCGTGAAGGCCGGCGTGGTGCTACCGTCGGTCATGCTGAAGAAGCTGGCCGCGTACCGTCGCCAGAACCGGCTCGACTTCGCGCTCCAGGAGCTGGGCCGGATCGAGCGCACGCTGTTCACGCTCGACTGGTTGGAATCCAGGGCGCTCCGCCAGCAGTGTCAGGCCGGGCTCAACAAGGGCGAGGCGCGTCACACGCTCGCCCAGGCCGTGTTCGTCCATAAACAGGGCCGCCTGCGCGATCCGCAATTCGAGAACCAGGCGCTGAAGGCGTCCGGGCTGACGCTGGTCACCGCCGCGATCGTGTACTGGAACACGCTCTACATGGGCCGTGCGGTCGAGCATCTGCGCGCCAGTGGCGAGCCCGCGCTCGACGAGCTGCTCGGCCATGTCGCCCCGCTTGGTTGGCGACACATCAGCCTCACCGGCGATTACCTCTGGCAGGATGCTGCTGCCGAGCTCGATCAAGACGGCTACCGCGCACTCAACATCGCCGGCGGACCCGGAGCCAAGGTGGCCTGAGCCGCCCTGTTCGCCACCTGTTCAGCTTACCGCTGTCCGTGCCACAAACCTTGAGGTGCCCCCAGCAAGGGGGACCAATGGGATAACAATCCGCTCTGAGCGGGTCGGTGACCGTTACCACGCAAGCCGATTGCGTCCCTGAGCCCGGCGCCAGCGTCGTGTTCCGAACCCAGGGCTACAAGAAAGGAATCGAGGCCGGCACCTTAAATTACCGCCACTGTCGAGAAAGACTAGACCAAGGAGTATGACTTCTCGGGCAATGGCCTGGTGGTGAGAATCGCCGTGAATCCGGTCACGCCGGTTCACGGTTTACCCGAGTAGCCGGGTATGACGCTTTGCCGTCGAGCTGGACGCCATCGAGCTGCTGTCGCCTAAGCCGGAATGAGCTGGACGCTTTTCATCGACGAATCCGGCCAGGATCAGCGTCATTCGCCCTATGAGGTGCTGACCGGCATTGCGGCCGAGGATCGTCGCGTGTGTTCGCCACGATCGTCCCGCGCGAGGCGCCGCGGCCCGAGCGCAGCGACGCGCTACGCAAGGACATGCGTTCCTGTTCGAGCGCTTCTACAATTTCCTGAACGGTCTTCCCAGCGATCCGATGGGCTATCTCGTGTTCGACGAACTCGATCGCAGCGCCACGCACATCCTGCTCGGCCAGGTGTCGAGCTATTTCGTGAACACGCGCAATGGCCGCAGCCGGTCGCGGCGCATCATTCCCGAGCCGTTCTTCGTCCATAGCGACCTGACGACGTTGATCCAGACCGCCGACATCGTCGCCTATGTCGTTAGCTGGGGGCTGCGCATCAGGCGGATGACGGCGCCGGCGCGCGACGAGCTGCGGCCGCTCGTCAACCTGGTCCATCAGCTCCAGTTTCAGCGCGAGACCGAAGGGGCGATCGGATCTACGGCATGAAGCTGATCGACGATCTGCGGCCGAAGCCCAGAGCCTGAAACGAAAGAAGGCAATGCACGCGTCACCGCGAACAAAGCCTCCAGAAACCCATTTGGTCGATTCGCCTCAACCTTCAATGACGGAAGCGGCGCTCTCGCAAGCCGCAATAGGCTTAGAGTGCCTGCTTACCCAGAGCCCCGCCGAAGGCGAGCCGGGTGGGTGTGCGGAACAAAACGGCACTCATTGACCCTAGATTAGTTGAAACCCTCACGTCCAGCCACTGGCAAATGGGCGCCGCAACTCAACGCCTTCAGGCTCCGGGCAGCTTCCTCGCTGCGTCGAGATGATTCCGGATTATTGGGATAGCGGCTTGAGCCTTGGCCCGTGCCCGCGCATCGGTCCCTTGCGCAGCATAAGCGCTATGGACCTTCAACGCTTCCTCATGCGCAGCGATCTGCCCTTGTCTGTACGCCAGATCGAACTCCCCCAACGGCGTGCTCTCCAATCGCTCAAGCATTTCCGACAAGGGCTCAGCCAGTGCCCCTTCGGCCTCGGCGGATATGGGGACGTTCAGCAGGCGGGCGTGCCCAGCAATGACGCGCGTGTGGAGGTCGACCATCCTCCGGGCGAACGAACGCGAGGCCTGGACCTGGGATCGGGCCAACGCAAGCCGGCTGGCATCGACCTCGTAACGGCTCAACGCATGAACTGCTCCGATATACTCGGAAGTCTTCACAGGCGGCGGGTTTGTGCTGATCCCAGATTGAACGGCGATCGCTGCCACGGGTGCGCCGAAGAATGCGATTGCGAGCGCACCTACAGCCGCTTCGATCGACTTTCGCATTGGTCTACTCCTCATACTACTTGGTTTTTGTGATTAGCGCGGGGCTGAGAGCCGTATCGTCTGCAGCGTTCCACCCAGAATTCAGTTAGCATCGTCGGTCGACTTCGTTTAAGAGAGCGTCGATGCGAGCAGCTAGCAGCGGGCGCGCGCGCGCATATTCGGTGTTGAACGAGGGCAGATCAGACCAGTCGAGAGCCGAAGCCGGTAACGAGGTTTTCGATGGCGGCTCGAGCCCAACGATCACGTCCGCCGTTTGAAGGTCTTCGGGCGCAAGCACGGTGAGCGCCTGCGCGTGCGTGTCTACACCCTCCAGCCGCAACGCGGCCGCCAGCGACGGGGAGACGTGCTCCTCGGGCGTAATGCCGCGAGAGCGGACCTCGATGACGATACCGCGCTCGGCTGCCCGCCGCTTCATCAGTTCGCGCGCAACCGCGCTCTTCACGCTACCATATTGGCAGACGAGAAGCACGCGGGCCGGACGACAGCGCGCCGCCACGCCTGTCGAGACAGTCGCGGCTGACGCTATGACGAGCGTCAGGAAGGCGCGGCGCGGAAACCGAAGCGGCAGTTCGCAAGTCATGCTAGGAGCCCGCCCCTGCTTCACGCCCGCGCTTAGCGCGGCAGGGCCAAGCCACGTCCATCGCCCGCTCGGCGCCCGCTGCCATGTGAACACTCTCAAAGTAGGTGTTTTCTTCGGCCCAGCGGAGATACGCGACGCGCAGCCTCTCACGGTCATACCGGGGCGCGGCACACACATCGCGCCGCGCCACGATCATCATGTCGAGCACACCTTGAAGGTAGGCCCCGCACGCTGGACTATTTGCGCGGCAGCTCGTGATGAGGTCGGCACCGTTCGCTTGCGTTGTCTTCTCTTGGGCTTGTAGCGGGGAGGTCAGCAGGACCGCCAGACACGCCCCGAGCCAATAGTGCCTCCTCATCATGTTCTCCTTCGGGTACGGTGGTCGCCAACGAGCAAGCTCCGCGTCACCAACTTCGTCGCGCACGCAGATAAAAGGCTGAGGGCACGCGCACGCGGACGCGATCGGTCAGTGCGATCGGCGCCTCGCTACGTAGCCCAGCATAAATGTCCTGGACCCGGGTCCGGGCGTGCCGCGTGATATCGGTTACCTGCGCGAGCACGGCCCAAGCGGCGCTCGGCTTGTATTCCCAAGCAGCATCTAGCGAGGGGTAGCGCCGGATCGTCTGGATTTCGTCGATTAGATAGCTGCGCTCGCGATAGCCGCTGTCCAGGCTCACCGTCCAAGTCGATTTCAGCCGCGGCAGATCATTTGTCAGCGTCACCGATCCCGAAAACGGTTCGTCCTCCGAGATCGGGCGCGGTCGCCCGGTTGTGGGATCGATCACCCGTGAGGAGATCACCTGACCGCGGGCCTTGAGCAGGCCGCCTTGCATGCCGAGCCGGGCGAGCGGCAGCGTGAGGTCGAGGATCGCCGTTTCGCGCCGGCCATTGCCGATGTTGCCCGGCGCGTTAAATCCTTCGACCGGAACCTGATCGATCACCTGCTGGAGCGCAGCATGCCGGAGCGTCAGCACGACGTCGCCGCTACCCCAGAACCGACGCTCAAATGCCGCCTCGAACACCCAGCGGCGTTCGGGCTCGAGCTTGGCATTCCCGGCGCTGACCACGCCGGTCGCCAGGTTCGCGGTCGCCACGAAGTCCGCGAAGTCGAGCTGGCCGACCTCGCGCTCGACCCGAGCGCGAACCTGAACCCTCTCGCTGGGCGACCAGGTGACGACCGCGCGCGGCTTGGGGAAGAAGAAGGACGCGGCGCTGTTGGTATCCCCCGTCTGGGAGATGGTGGAGGTCTCCACCCGCGCGCCCGCCTCAATGTGCCAGCGGGGACTGATCCGCCAGTTGGCGGTGGCGAAGCCCTCCGCGCGCCGCTCCTCGACGCGAACGCTGGCGTTGGGAAGCACGATCGGCCTCCCATCGAGCGTCAAGGCCGATGTGCCGTTCAGGAAGTTGAAGATCCCTTCGCCGCCGCCTTCGATGCTGAAGTCGGCTGAGCGCGTATAGGTAATGGTTCCGCGCAGGATGCTCTCCCCCGAGGTGCGGACCTGGGAGAAGTCGCTCAGCACCCGGTTCTGGTTCGAGCGGCTGTCATAGGTGCGCCGACGCAGCGATTGGACGACGACCATCTTGCCCTGAAGGCTCGGCCCAAGCCCGATGGTGTAATCCATGCCAACCTCGCCCCCGGTGCGGCGGTAGCGTTCGACGGTGGCGTCGGCGGGCCGATCCCGAGGCTGACGGTAATCATATCGCTCGGACTTGTCGGTCCCGGTCACGTCCAAGGCGGCGTTGAGATGGGCGAGCCCTCCGAATAGCGGCGACTGCGCGTTGCCGCGGACCTCCAACCCTTGATCGATGTCGGTCAGTCGGGCGCGCGCCTCGCGGAGCACTCGGCCCGCTCCGTCGCGCACTTGTCGAGAGCCATATCCGAACTCGCCGCCATCCTCGTCGTAGTAGCGCACCGAGCCCGACACCGACCCCTCGCCGTTCCGCCGCGAAGCGTCGAATTGGAGGGTCGGGCTGACCCGGCCGTCGCTATACGCGTTCACGGCGCCGGTGGCAGTCAGCTCGGTGCGTGCGGCGCTGCTCAGGACGATATTGGCGACGACGGTGCGGCCCTGCATGTCGATACCCGGCGTGCCGCCACGGATCAGGTCGATCCGGAGCACACTCGACGCCGGGATGCGCCTGAGGATGCCTTCCAGGCTGTCCGTCTTGGTCGAAGGCCGTTGCCCGTCGATCAAGACGTTCCCCGCCGTCCCGCCGAACCCGCGCAGGCTCTCCCCGCCATCGAACGCAAAGCCGGGCAACCGCGCGATCATGTCAAATGCCGTGTTGGGGCGCGCGGCCGCGAAGGACGCGGCAGGGAAGGATGTGACGCCCGGCTGCCCGCCAGCGGCTGCGGCGCCGTCCGGGGCGGCCGTTGTATCCTGTGCGAGCACCAAGGCGAGCCCGTAAACCCATGTCAACGTCATGCAGAACCAATGCGATCAGGGCGAGTAAATTGCCACTACCAGCAGCCGGACGCCGGGCCTGCCCCCCTTCAGGCCCGTGCGTCGCCGCCTCAATCGCCGTCTTCGTCGTGATCGCCTTCGGCACCGCCTCCCAGCACCTGGCCCTCAGGCGTAATGTACAGCCCGACCTTCTTGCCGGCCTTGTCCTTGCCTTCGAGCTCGTAGAGCGTGCTGCCGTCCGCCTTTCTGGTCACCAGCTCGGCTTCGCGGATGGACGCGAGCTGCGCACGCGCGGCGTTCATCGCCGCCGCCGGCACTTGGTTGAGCGGAATTTCCTTCTCCGTATGCTCGCCGATAAGGCGGTTCTCGTTCGCCTCATTGTTCTGCTGCGCTGCGAACGCCACGCCGGCAACCGCCAGCACGGCGGCACCGGCGCCGATCATGAGGTTCCGTTTGCTAGCCATGATCCGTTCCACTTTCTTCAGGGTCCAAGGGAGGTGAACGGACGGCGGCCTCGGCCCTTCAAGCCGTCGTCCGACCCGGATTGCCGCAGCGATTGACGATGGCCGCAGCTCCGGAGCCGCAAAGCCTATGCATCCTCGCCGTCGAGCACGCACCTTGTAGATTCACAAGCTACGATGGCTCGGTCCCCACGAGGTCAGACCCTCTTGCGGCGCCCCCGGCCGCAAATAACGAGCGGCTTCAGCGCGGAGATACCAGTGCCTAGGCTGCCTCATCAATTGCATGCGAAAATGCCTATAGCCGAGCTTTCAAAGGTCCGTTCAGCGCGGGCGGCTTGATCCCAGGCCCACATTCGTTGCCCGCCCTTCAACGTGGGCAGCCAGCGATACCCTCTTGACATACCTATACCACGCTATACCCGGACTATGTGATAAGTGTATCCTTGGTTTGGGCCGGGCTACGAATGGTTGAGCCAATCTAAGCAGCGCAAACGAGATACAAGGTGCGAGGTCAGTCATGAAGATTGCTCTCCTCTGGCGCGGGAGCGCGGCCGAATGGGCGGGACGGGTTCACGAAGCTCGCCAATGGCCAATCATCCAAGCTCTGCGTTCGATGGGCGCAGTCGCAGAACCGATGCTCTACGAGGACAGCATCGCTGACGCGGTTCGTGATAAATTGCTTTCGGTCGATTTGGTCCTCGTCTGGGTAAATCCTCTCGATCCCTCTGGCGATCGTACGACGCTTGACACCATGCTGCGCGCAGTTGCCGCGCGGGGGATTTCGGTCAGCGCGCATCCCGACGTGATTGCGAAAATCGGCGTCAAGGAAGTCTTGTATGCCACGCGAGAGATGGACTGGGGAAGCGATGTTGATCGCTATGCCGATGCCGAAAGTCTGAGCGCAGGTTTCCCCCGTCGCCTCTCGAGCGGCCCTCGCGTCCTGAAGCCGAACAAGGGAAATGGCGGCCAGAACGTCTGGCGCGTCGAGCTGCTCGCGGTCACGCCACCCCCGCTAAGCCCCGATGCGCTGGTGAGCGTCTTGGAGGCCGGCCTTACGAGCGTACCGAAACACATGACCCTTGGCGCTTTCCTTGATCGCTGGAGACCCTACCTTGAAAAAGGCGGCGTGTTGATTGATCAGGAGTACCACCCTCGTCTGAGCGAAGGCATGACCCGCTGCTACCTTTGCGGATCACAGGTGGTCGGGTTCGGCCACCAGCTTATCACCGCGCTGTTGACGCCTGTCGGCGAAAACAATCAGGCTGCCCTCCCGGCACCAGGACCACGCATCATGTTCAGTCCAGATGCGGACCGTTTCGCCGACTTGCGGGCGATGCTGGAAAACCGATGGATACCCGAATTGCAGCGGTTGCTCGCGATCACGGATGAGGAGCTTCCGCTTCTTTGGGATGCCGATTTCCTCCTGCGCCGCGGCGCGACGGATGCCGCTCGCGAGCACGTGCTCTGCGAGATCAACGCCAGCTCGGTAGCCCCATTTCCGGAGAGCGCCGTGCTGCCCCTTGCCGCCGCTGCGATCGGCCGCGCCGCTGGTGCTGCGCGCAGGCGAGGCACGCGTGACGCACCGCGATAATGTTTGAAGGAGAGGTCAAAGCGATGACGTTTGTCGATTACAATGGGTCGGCCCAGCGACGTGCAACTGCAATAGGTTCAGTCTTGGTGGCGCTCTGCGCACTGACCGGGTGCGGCAGTCCGGGCGATGTAGCGAACACGACGCAGGAGGATCAGTCGATCTCTCGCGACTTAGCCGAGTTGAACACAGTCGAAGATCCTCTGCTTCAGGGCAACGATATCGTTCTGCACGAATACGGCGACGATCGTGCCGCCCCCGTTGCTGCGCCAGTCCAAACCCTAGCTCCTACGAAGGCGGCGCCGAAGATGTTGTCGGGGGCGGCCATTCGGCGGGCTGTCGTTGGCCATGAACTCACGGACGGCGCGCACTGGGGGTGGAAGTTCAAGCCCAATGGGCGCTTGATCGCTGAGGAAAACGGCGAACAATCGTCACAGCGCTGGCGCATCCAAGGCGACAAGCTCTGCATCAACGCGGGATACGGGGAACTCTGCTATCGCGCGAGTCGTGACGGACGCTGGCTGCAGCTATGGCGGGACGGCGTTGTTGATATCGAAGCCGAACTGATCTGAGGTAACCCAGCACAAGTTACCTATCGGGCGTCCGTCGTTCCCGAGCACGCCTGACCACGCTGTGCATTGAGAAACAGCCAATCAACGTTCGTCCAATTGATCGCATCCATGAACGCTCCAACATAGCTGGCGGCACTGGCGCCAAAGTCGATATGGTAGGAGTGTTCATACATATCGAGTGCGAGCAAGGGTGTGCCCCCTGCAAGCGTGTGACAGTGATCGGGCGCCCATTGATTGATAAGCTTTCCATCTCGTGGGCACCATGTAAGCAGCACCCAGCCCGAACCGCCGCCCAGCGCTTTAGCGATGCTGGCGAACTCACTTCTCCAACGCTCGTAAGAGCCGAATTGTCCTTCTAGGGCGCCGCGTAACACCAAACTGGGCTCACTTTCGACTCCCAGACCATCGAAGAACAGTTCGTGCAATATCATGGAATTAGCTGCAACTAATTGCTCTCGCTTCAGTCCGTTAACGACGTATCCGGGTGTCGTCGCTAAGTCTATTTCGGCAAGCTGCTCGTCGATGAGATTCAGACGTTTGACCGCACCGCTGTAATTATTTTCGTAATGGCTGACGATCAGCCGCTCCGACATGCCTTTCACCTTTTGGGGATCGCAGCCCAGCGGTTTAATTTCATAAGGCATGTCAAGCTCCCTTCCCATCACCTAAGTTTCGTCGCCACGATGTCTGAGGCGTACCCGGTACCTTATCGCATGCCGCTCGCCGGGCTATTTCGAGGCAGGCGCGCCGTCGAGAGCCGTGGATCAGGCACCTTGATCACCGATGCTGTTGTCGCTTTGCCGGCCAGCAATCCTTCTATCTTGCCACAGTGATGATGCAGACGTTACACGATGTTGTCGAAGATAGATACACCTGTGCCGCAAGGGGCTACGAATGGAGGAATTAGGATGAGCCAGGTCGAGCATATTTCGCCGGCACAAGCTGCGGCTCCCTCGACCGAACAAGCGGAGCCTAGCCCTCCTGAGTTGAGCCACTTCGGTCTGTTCTGGCGATTTTTGAAGTTTGGGACCTTCGCCTTCGGGGGGCCCGTCGCGCAGATCGCCATGATTCGCCGCGAGCTGGTCGACGAGGAGCGCTGGATCTCGCGAGATCGCTTCAACAAGCTCCTCGCAGTCATGCAGGTGCTACCCGGGCCCGAGGCTCATGAGTTGTGCGTGCATCTTGGCATGCGCGCTAAGGGGCGGGTAGGCGGGCTGCTCGCCGGCCTCGGCTTCATGCTGCCGGGGTTCGTCTTGATGCTGTTGCTCGCCTGGGTTTACACGCGCCTTCCGATCGCCGGTACCTTTCTTGGTGCAGCGTTCCTTGGTGTCCAGGCAGCCGTCGTCGCGGTCATTGCGCGCGCGGTCCACCGGATCGGTGAGCACATTCTGCTCGATCCCTGGCTATGGGCGGCGGCGATCATCACGGCGCTTGCATCCATCGCCGGAGTGACTTTCTGGATTGTTCTACCAGCTGCGGGTATCGGCTACGCTCTGGCGGTGTCACGACGCTACGTGCTGGCAGGTGGGGTATTGGTTGCGGTCGCGATCGCAGCTGCAGCCGCTTATGCCGGAGCGGGGCCAGACCAAGCCGTGACGACCGTAACGCGAGGCCCCGCGCCAACCACGTTCGCGCTGTTCATCGCTGGGCTGAAAGGCGGACTACTGACGTTCGGAGGCGCCTACACCGCCATTCCGTTCGTCCGCGCCGACACGGTTGGCCGCGGCTGGATGAGCGATGCGCAATTTCTCGATGGGCTAGGATTGTCGGGGATCCTTCCAGCCCCACTTGTCATCTTCGCCACCTTCGTCGGATGGATCTGCGGCGGGTTACCTGGCGCCCTTGCCACCACGGTCGGGATGTTCCTGCCGGCTTTCGGGTTTTCGCTGGTCCTTTACGAGCGCTTGGAAACGATCGTGGAGCATCATCGCCTGCAGCTCGTTCTCACCGGTATCGCGGCAAGTGTCGTAGGATTTATTGTTGTCACGCTCCTAGATTTGGGACGAACCACGGCCGCGAAGACGCCGAACCTCGCGATCAGCGCTCTCATCTTCATCGGAGCACTTGTCCTGCTCTATCGCTGGAAGAGCAAGCTTGCGACCCCAGTCGCGCTCGCTATCGGGGCCGGGATCGGTCTTGTAGGCCTTCAGTAGCGCATCGATCGTCGGCGACTGCAAGCTCTGGGATTCAATGGCTCCCAAATTCCGGTCGAAGAAACAGGCCACGACGGTCGACGGCCATCAATATGACGCGTTTCCCGAGATCAACTGGCTATACGCCCGAGTAACCAACTGGCTGGAGGGCTCATTCAAGTCCCTCCAGCCAGACGATGTCGCAACAAAGGGGGAGTGGAACACGGAAAACACTTCGCCCTGACAAAGAAGGTGGTCGCTCAGCCTACCGGTCAGACGAGTACAATAGTTCTCTCATCGTGAACCTAGGCTGATCATAGCGGAAAGCGCGACACCACCGCAGAGAGCGTGGTGATAGTTGTTGACGACAGCGGGTCGGTTTCTAGCCGATCAAGAAGGTTCTTCGGCCCGACGGTGCGGGCCGTGGGGCTCCGGGGAATAATGCGCAGAGCAGCAATCGTGCCGCCCATCGGCAGCTCCTTGGCAACGCGATCGACCTTCGTACTCAGTGAACTATTGCCCTTGCTAACGATTTGCATTAGCAGGGTTAGAAAAGCTGGAGATAATCGTGCCCGTAGTAGCCGCCATGTTGCTCGCTGCGTCTGATGCTGTTGCTCGTGCCACGCCTGCGCTCGAAACACAGACAGTGGACGAAATTGTCGTTACCGCGGATCGACGCGGCGGCTTCGGCGCTGATCTGGTTCAAGTCGGCACGTTTCGCGGCGCACGGCTGATCGACGTCCCTCTGACGGTCAATGTGGTGCCGCGTGAGCTGCTCCGCGCCCAGGCGGCGCAAAGCGTCTATGATGCGCTCCGCAACACCGCGGGCGTCAGCCGCGCGCAGCTCAACGGGGCGACCTACGACAATGTCGCGATCCGCGGCATCCTGGTCGAGAACCGGACCAGCTACCGGCTGAACGGCATGCTGCCCGTCATCAACCTCGTCGACCTGCCGGTGGAGAACAAGGACCGCGTCGAGGTGCTGAAGGGCGTGGGCGCGCTCTACTACGGCTTCGCGCCGCCCTCGGGCATCGTCAACCTCGTCACCAAGCGCGCCGACCGCGATGTGACGGAGGCGACGTTGCAGGTGAACGAATATGCCGGGACCAATGCCGCGATCGACCTCGGCCGGCGCTTCGGCGACCGGGCGGGCCTGCGCTTCAACGGTGCGGCGGGGATCGTGGAGACGGGGATCGACCGCTTCTCCGGCGAGCGCTTCGTGGCGGCGCTGGCGGGCGACCTCGCGCCCACCGACCGGCTCAAGCTCGCCTTCGACGTGGAGCATGTGTCCAAGGACGTGACGGAGCCCGCCGCGCTCCAGCTGCTCCCGGCCGCGCAGGGGCGCGTGCCGGCGATCCCCGATCCGCGGACGAACTTCGGCGGGGAGAATCTTCGCTACGCCGCACACGCCACCAACTGGCTCGGCCGCGCCGATTGGCGGGCGTTCGACAGCCTGGTGCTGACCGCGGAATATGGCGAGGCGCGCACCGAGCGCGACCGCGATTTCGCCCAGCTGGAGAGCTATGGCGGCGCGAACGGGCAGGGGGTGCTTCGCATCTTTCCCACGCGCGACCAGCGCTACCGCAACCGGAACGCCCGCGCCGAGCTCGCCGCCGCCTTCTCGACCGGTCCGGTGCGACACAACCTCGTCGCCGGAGTGACGAGCAACTGGCGCTTCCAGAACGGTCGTAACGGCGCGTCCTTCACGGTCGCCCAGAGCTTCCTTGCACCGCGCGACGTGCAGCCGGTGGAGCCCACCCGCTTCACCGCCGCCCCGCTCCACATCCGCGACCTCGGTTACTACGTGACCGATCGGATGAGCTCGGGGCCGGTGGACCTGCTCGCAGGGCTGCGCCGATCCGAATATCGCAGCCGCGCCACTTCGGCGACCGGCATCACCACCCGGTTCGAGTTGTCGAAATGGACGCCGTCAGTTGGCCTGATCGTCAAGCCGACCGGGAAGCTGTCGCTTTACGTCACCTATATCGAAGGGCTGGAGGAGGGCGGCACCGCGCCGTCCAACGTCGTCAACGCCTTCGAGGTGCTGCCTCCCGCTGTCACTCGCCAATACGAGGCGGGCATCAAGGGCGAGCTGTTCCGCCGCGTCGTGCTCCAGCTGGCGGGGTTCCGCATCGAGCGGCGCTTTGCCTTCACCGACCTGACGGACAATGTCTTCAAGCTGGCCGGCGACACGCGTTATCAGGGCGTCGAGGCATCACTGTCGGGCGAGGTAACGCGCGCGCTGTCGGTCTACGCATCTGGCCAGTGGCTCGACGCGGAGATCCGCCGGTCGAATCAGGCCGCGCTTGTCGGCAACACGCCGGAGAACACGCCGGAATGGACGGCCAGCCTGTTTACCGAATATCGTCCGATCGAGCGGCTAGGGTTAGGTGCGGGCGTGTTCCATGTCGGCGCGCGCGCGGTGGACGCCGCCAACACCGCCTCGGTAGACGGCTACACGCTCTTCTCGGCCTCAGCGCGCTACACCTTAGCCGGCGCCACGCCGATGACGCTCCAGCTCAACGCCGACAACCTGTTCGACAAACGCCACTGGTCGGCCGCGGGAAACAACCTGCTCGGTGTCGGCTTGCCGCGTCAGGTCAAGCTGACCGCCCGGATCCCATTGTGACAACTCGCCACTTCCTCGTCCGGCTGCACCTCTGGTTCGGGCTGACGCTCGGGCTGGTCTGGGCGGTGCAGGGTTTGACGGGGGCGGCCCTGGTCTTTCATCGCGAACTGGATCGTTGGGGCGTGAAGATTACGTCGGGCCCGATGGCGCCGGTGGACCGGCTCATTGCTGCCGCCGAACGGCAGGCGGGCACGCCGGTGCGAATGCTTTCCGTCGCTGATTCGAAGGGCGGCATCCTGCAAGCCTCATACAAGGACGCGCACGGATACGATCGCAATGTTCGACTGGATGCCGCGTCGGCAAGAGTCGTGGACGACCGTTCCGGCGCGTCAGGTTGGCGCTGGGTCTACAACTTGCACGAAGAGTTGCTGCTTGGTGATCGCGCTTCGACGTTGGTTGGCCTGACGGGACTGTTCCTCGCCAGTATTGCCGCGACCGGTCTTTGGCTCGGCTGGCCGCGCCGCCGGGGCTCGCTTGCGGCGCTGACGCCATCGCAGTGGCAAGGGCGGCGGCAGAAATTGCGCAGCTGGCATCGCATGTGGGGACTCACCGCCGCAGCCGTGCTCATCATCGTTGCACTGAGTGGCGCGGCCACCGTACTACGTCCGCAGCTATGGTCGCTGTTACAGCGAACGACACCCTTTCGGCCGCCTTACAAGGCAGCCGGCCCGCTCCCAGAGCGTATGGTGACGGCTGGGGATGCCTGGAGTGCCGCACAGCGCGTCTTTCCGGATGGGCGCTTCGTTCGCGTGACGATGCCCGTTGCCGGTTCGCCCGCCTACTATGTCCGCGTGCTCCGACCCGGGGAGATACGCGCGTGGTCTGGCACTAGTAGCGTCGTGGTCGATGCTGGCTCTGGCCGGATCCTCGCGCGACATGACGCTCTAACGGCGCCTTGGCCCAATCGGCTATATGATGCCGTCTTCTCCCTCCATAACGGCGAAGCCGCCGGAGTTGTTGGCCGCCTCCTTGTCTTGCTGGCTGGGCTCGCGTTGCCCGTCCTATATGTCACGGGACTTCTCTCCTGGTGGCGCAGGCGCAAGATCAGGGTTGCCGGTTGAATTTCGTTGTTTGGGAAAGTGGTCGCAACCCGTCCATCAAGCGGGGCCGGCCTGGATGAGGCCGTTTGGTTGCCCTCCGCCGCTGGGCAGATACGGTAATAGAGAGCGGCGGAGGATTGGGCGTAAGTTATATATGTCGGCGACATGCTGTGAATAATTGGATCGAAAATGATGTTACCGAGTCATCGTCAACCCGAAACGTCCACTAATCCTTCTTCACATTAGTCTTGTTGATTGCGACCCGCATCGAACGGGCGAGAACGCGGGCATCGGCATTTGCCCAGAAATGAACGTAAAACAGCCGCGGCTCGTCTTCCAGCATGTGGTTATGGAGAGCCGTAACCTCAATGCCCTGCGAGCGCAGCGTCCGCAGCACCTCAGGAACCTCGCTCGCAATCAGTACGAGGTCGCCGGTGATCGCAGCCTTGCCGCCGCCCGTGGGTTGAAAATTGATTACGTTGGCGACGCCCATGGCCTGCGGGATGGCCATGCCGGCATCGGTCAGGCGTTCTGCCCGCGGAATGCCGAACTGGTAAGTGCCACCGGCAATCTTGCCCTTTGCTCCCATCAGGCGATCCAGAGACGCTAGATCGAGGCCCGGAAGTGTCGTCGCCGGGGCAGACGCTGGCTGCGGCCCGAGCGGAGTGCGGCTCAACGCGAGCGCTGCGCGCAGCCCCTGCGCGAGCTTAACCGGATCGCCGTGTGCCGCGATGTGCATGTACATAGTCGCCGGCGATGAGCGAAGCACGTGATTGTGCAGGGCAGTGATGGTGAAGCCACTCGCGAAGAGGCGAGCCAGAACAGGGTTCACCTCGGCATGCGTCAGAACGAGGTCGCCCATGATCATCACCTCATCGCCCATCGGCTGAAACGCCGCCCAAGAACCGAGCGCGAGGGCAGGTTTGATCGAGACGCCATCGAGGGTGACCGAAAGATCGCTCCGGGGAAACGAGAACCGGTGCACGCCATCTGCAGAGACCGTGCCGGGTCGACCAAGCGCCGCATCGACCTTGCTCCAGTCCGGCTCCGCCATCGCCGCGGTTGGCAGCGCTAGCGCCGCAAGCGCCATCACCGTCAACTTCTTGAACATAATCACTCCTCTATCATCAGTTGACCCGACATGGAAATGCCTCGCGCAATGCGAACGTCACGCCGGCTAGGCGAGGAAGGCTGCCTGTGGTCCGGTTTCTCCGGGCCCATGTAAGGTAGATTCTGCTGAGCTGGCCACGATTATAGCCCCGCCCACATATACCGTTGGCGTTACCGCCTTTCCCGAAAGCCGCAAGTGTATCGGCAACACCCTGGATATACGTATCGCACTGCCCGTCTGCCTTACCAGCCTCGGCTTGGCATCGCGCATAGAATTGATTGCCTGTCTCCCCAACTTGAGCGGCAACAGGTATCGACACCACAGCGTACGTCACGGCCGCCGCGACCGCAATCTCTCGAACCACCTAATGCCTCCTCAGGTCATTCCTATAAAAATACTCGTAGGCGATTTGCCATCACCGCTCACCGACATCCGGTGCTTTAGGGCGCGGTGGACAGGGAGCCATCTATATTGATCGTTAGACACCACAAAGCCCGTCACTCTGCCCTCAATCTCTAGGTCCTAACGCTGATTCGTAGCTTGCCGATCGATCTCGTTGCCATGCTGCGCGTGCGCCGTCTCGGTCAGACTGGTTCCCCCGCGGTCGGCAAGAACGGCCTCGGTAATCGATTTCGGTAGGGGCAGGGGGCGCTCGGTTCGTGATATGATCGGCAGCACGATCAGGAAATGAGTAAAATAGTAGGCGGCCGCGATCTGGCTGACCATGACGTATATCGGCTCCGCCGGTGAGCCGCCGCAGTAGCCCAACACCAGCACATCAACGACCAAAACCCAGAAGGCGATTCGGGCTTTTGGACGGAAATTGTTCGATCTGACCGGAGACGTATCTAGCCAGGGCAAGAAGAAAAGCAACAGGATCGAACCGGCCATCGCCAGCACACCCCAGAGTTTCGCCGGAAGAATGACATCAACCGTAAAGGCACGCAGAATCGCGTAAAAAGGCCAAAAGTACCACTCTGGAACAATCTCGGGGGGCGTCGAGAGCGGGTTAGCTTCGATGTAGTTCTCAGCCGGGACGAAAAGGTTGGGTGAAAAGAAGGTGAGGGCGGCGAACAGCAATAGGAATATACCCACCCCCACAGCGTCCTTGGCGGTATAGTAGGGGTGGAACGGCACGGTATCCTGCTCGCCCTTCACCTCCACGCCTGTCGGGTTGTTTGAACCCGGAATATGCAACGCCCAGATGTGCAGGATGATGACGCCTGCGATCACGAACGGCAACAGATAGTGGAGCGAGAAGAAGCGATTCAGCGCTGCATTATCTGGAGCATAGCCGCCCAGCAGCCACACGCGCAGCGTCTCGCCCACGCCCGGTATTGCGGAGAAAAAGCCGGTGATTACCTGGGCCCCCCAAAAGCTCATCTGCCCCCACGGGAGCACATAGCCCATGAAGGCGGCGGCCATCATCAACATTAAAATCACCACTCCGAGCAGCCAAACCACTTCCCGGGGCGCCTTGTACGACCCGTAGTATAGGCCGCGGAAAAGGTGGATGTAGACAACCGCGAAAAAGAAACTGGCTCCCGCGGCATGGCAATAACGCAAAAGCCACCCTTGGTTGACGTCGCGCATGATGTGTTCGACAGAACCGAAAGCCTGCGCGGCCGAAGGCGTGTAGTGCATCGCCAGAACGACGCCGGTGATGATCTGGATCGCCAGCGCCAGTCCGGCCAGAACTCCGAAATTCCAGAAATAGTTCAGGTTTCGTGGCACGGGGTAACCCGCGCCGACCGCATTATACACCAGCCGCGGCAGGGGCAGCCTTTCATCAATCCAGCGCATCAGTGGCTGCTTGGGCTCATAATGACTGGCCCAGGGAAAGCTCATCGTACGGCTCCTCGCCTTGCGCGACACACGCGGTGACCGCGACCCGGTTTGCAGCGCGATACAACTGCTATATAGTACGGTCAATCGGCGTGTAGGTGTTTCACTAATCGCCACACTGTCCTATGGGGATCTGTGGCTTGACCATTCAAAAGCCTGGCCTTGCCGACTGGACGCGCGCGGTGGTGGAGCTATTGGCTATCGCGGTTGGGGGATGGGCATTCTTCACGACTGAAGAACCAGTCCCGGCCACGCTGTTTTTGGGAGCAGGAGTTCTCGCCGGGGAACTGATAGGCCGAGCGGCTGAAAACTGGGTCAAGCGTCGACAGTCGCGCAGACCACAGCGCTGAGACCGTCGGAGGATGGTGAAAAGCACGGTTTTTGTGCGTAAAGTGGAGTTGCAATGCCCTCACCAGATCCCAACCCTTGGCTCCTCCTAATTCCTCAGCTTCCGGCAAAACCGGCTTATCTGCGGGTCAAGGTGTGGCGCCGGCTTCAGGTAATCGGCGCGGCGCCGCTCAAAAATGCCGTGCATGCGCTGCCTAACCGCGACGACACGCGAGGCTTGTTTGAAGAACTGCATCGGGAGATTCTGGCCAACGACGGTGAAGCCCTGATCCTCGAAGCGCGGCTGGTCGGCGGTCTGGGCGACGCAGCCCTTCGCGGCATGTTTGATGCCGCGCGGGATGCTGACTATGAGGAACTAGCTCGCGAGGCTCGTGTGCTAGCGGCGGGTGACGAGGTCACTCCGGCGGACGTCGGGCGACTGCGGAAACGCCTGGATGACGTAACCGCGATTGATTTCTTCGGCGCACACGGGCGCCAGGTCGCCGAGGCGGCGATCGTCGAGCTCGACCGTCTGTCGCATCAACATCCGGACGTCAGCGGACCTGGCGCGCCGGAATTAACCTCGGCGGAACTCAAAGGGCGCACATGGGTGACGCGCCGGCACGTCCACGTCGACCGTATCGCCTCGGCATGGTTGATCGGTCGCTTCATCGATCCGGCAGCGACGTTCAAATTTGTCGATGGCCGAAACTACGCTCCCGCTCCAGGCGAACTGCGGTTCGATATGTCCGGAGCCGAGTTCACGCACGAAGGAGACAGCTGCACTTTCGAAACTTTGGTGACGCGGTCCGATCTTGAAGCCGATCGCGCGCTGCAGGCGATCGGCGAGATCGTACATGATCTCGACATCGGGGATGCCCGCTACAACCGTCCGGAAACGGCAGGTGTTCAAGCGCTGATTTACGGCATTTGTGCGGGCAATGAGGATGACGAGGACCGCATCGCGAAAGGATCACTGCTGCTCGATGGGCTGTACGCCACCTTCTCGCAGCAACGAAGCGAAGTCTGACCGCGCTCCCGGAGATCCGAGCGGTGGCGTGCGACAAGCAGACCGGCGGAGAGGCCTGGGCCTGAACCAGCATCAACCGTCCATGGCGAGAGGAGAACGAACCGGCGCCATGCGGCTGCTGCTGATAGAGGATGACGCGGAAACCGGCAACGCCGTCGTCGCGGCGTTGCGCGCGCACGGTCACGCCGTCGATTGGGAGACCAACGGACAAGGCGGGCTCGATCGCGCCGCTACCGATGCTTACGCCTTGCTGGTCGTCGATCGCATGCTGCCCGGGATCGATGGACTCTCGCTCGTCGCCGAACTTCGCCAGCGACAAATCGCGGCTCCCGTGCTGATGCTCACCGCGCTCGGCTCGATCGAGCAACGGGTTGAAGGTCTCGAAGGGGGCGCTGACGACTATCTCGTCAAGCCCTTCGCGATCGCCGAGCTCCTGGCGCGCATCGAAGCGTTGCAGCGCCGCGCAGCCGGTCCGCCCAGCATCCTGTCGCTCGGCGATCTGACGCTCGACCGTCTCGCCCGCACGGTGCGGAGAGGCGACACGCCGATCGAGCTGATCCCGCGCGAGTTTCAGCTTCTCGAGCTCCTGATGCTCAACTCGCCCGCCGTGCTCACCCGCCTGATGCTATTGGAAACGGTGTGGAAGTTCCGGTTCGACCCCGGCAGAAACCTTGTCGAGAGCCATATCAGCCGGCTGCGGACCAAGATCGATCGGGGCGGCGATCCGCCCCTGATCCATACCGTGCGTGGAGAAGGCTATGCCGCTTGGAGTGAGTAGCCGGCTGCTGCGCTCGACGTTGGTCCGCGTCGTGGCGCTTAATGCGCTGCTGCTCGTCATCAGCATGGTCGCCGGCGCGCTCGGCGGCTGGCTCGCGACCCGCACGGTCGTCGAGCGACAGGCGCGGAGCCGCGTCGAGCTCGAGACACATGCGATCGCGCTCGAAGCGCAACGGGGAGGCTTGGATCGCGCGCTCGATATGATCCGCATCAGGGCGGAGCGGCCCGGGTCGCCCGAATATTATCTGATCGGGCCGGACGGCCGCAGGCTGATCGGCGACCTTCAAATCGTGCCGAAAGCGGCCGGTTGGCACTTTGTCGAGCAGCCTTCGCCGCAACCAGGCGTAGAGGGCGTGCATCTGCTGTCACTGACGCGGCGCCTTCCGGATGGCTCACTCCTTATCGTTGGGGAGGACATGGAGCGCAGCGACGCCATCCGCGACGCTGTTTTCGGGGCCATCCTGATCGCAGGCGGCATCGCGTTGGCGTTCGGTATCGTTGCCGGCCTCCTCGCCACCCGGCAGACCTTCCGGCAGATGCAGCGAATCAACGCGGCCGTCCGCGCGGTTGAGGGCGGCGATCTCTCGGCGCGGATCGGCGCGCCGGCCAACCCGCGCACCGATCTCGATCAGCTCGCGCTGGCGGTCGACCGGATGCTCGACCGGATTGACACGCTGGTCGCCACGATCCGCCGTGTGTCGGCCGAGGTCGCTCATGACCTACGAACGCCGCTCACGCGCGTGAGGCACGCGATCGAAACGGCGCTCGCGCAGCCTGACGACGAAAAGCGGACCGCGACCTTGGCACAGGCGATGGCCGGGCTGGACGACGCGCTTCGTCTGTTCAGCGCGGTGCTGGATCTTGCCGAGATCGATGCCGGCAAGGCGCGTGCGCGGTTCGAGCCGCTCGACCTGGCGGAGATCGTGGACCGGGTGGTGGATGCCTACCGTGCCGAAATCGAGGCCTCCAGCCGCCACATCTCGGTGAGCTCGGCTCGAGCGGCAGTGGTCGCCGGCGACGCCGATCTGCTGGCGCGCGCTCTCGCCAACCTGATCGAGAACGCGCTCAAATACTCCCGTGACGAAGCTCGGATAGACGTTTCGGTTTCCGAGCAGCCCGGCATGGTGACGATGGCGGTCGCGGACGACGGCCCTGGCGTGTCCGATGGCGAGGTCGCCGAGATGTTGCGCCCGTTCGGGCGCTTGGATCGAGCGCGGCGGGAATCCGGCAACGGTCTCGGCCTCGCGATCGCTGATGCCGTAGCTCGGCTGCACCGCGGAACGCTGGCGTTTGCGAGACTCCAGCCGGGTTTGGCCGTTGAGATCAGATTACCGCGCGAACCGGCGGCGACAGCGGTCGCCGACGCTCGCTTGTCCTGAACCGTTAGAACCTGACGGTTGCGGTAATCCCATACGTCCGCGGGTCCGCAGGTTGCCCGGCCACCAACCCGGTGTTGCCCGACTGCAGCGCGAGCAATTCGTAATAGTCATGGTCGAACAGGTTGCGGACCCAGCCGAAGATGTTGAGCCGGTCGTCGGCAGTGCGAAATCCCAGCCGGACGTTTTCGACTGAATAGCCGTCGACGTCGGTGTAACGAGAGCGCGTCGCATTTGACGAGAACTTGCTGCGCGCCGTGCCGTCAAACCCGAAGTAGGCGTTGCCCGCGGTGCTGACCGGCAGCGTGTATTCGAAGGCGTAGCTGGCCGACCATTTCGAGACGCCGGGAAGCCAGCTGCCCGACGCGTCGCAAAAAGGCGGGCTGAACCCGCCCGGCGTGCCCGGCGCGCTCGGCGTGCCGACGATATTGCCGTTCGCATCGACCGGCAGCACGGTGCCGCCCGACAGTTCCGGCGGGCACGGAGCATCTGGAAACCGTATGTAGCGTGCGTCGGTGAACGCGCCGTTGGCGTAGAGCGAGAACCTGTCGCTGGGCCTGAAGCTGAATTCGGCCTCAGCCCCGCGTGTGCGGACCTTGACCGCGTTGGCGAGATAGGCGAGCACGACACCGCCCGACTGGTTGTTCGTCACCGTCGTCTGGTAGTCCTTGATCTCGGTCCAGAACGCCGAAAGGTTGAGCGTCGCGCGACGATCGAAAAATTGCGACTTCAGGCCGATCTCGAAATGATCGATCTTCTCCGGGCGCACGGTGACGGCGTTCAGCACCGGCGCCCCGTTCGACAGGGGAAGGCCGTTCATGTTGATGCCCGCCGATTTGAACCCGTGCGCAAAGGTGGCATAGCTCATAACCTCACGGGCGACGTCGTAAGACACCGTCAGATCATAGGCCAGGTTCCATGAGTCGAACTTCTCGGCGTAGGATTGCGGCGGCAGGGTATTGCGCTGATCGCTGTTGAGCGTGGTGCTGCCGCTGCCCGTCGTCACAGTCGCGGAATAGGCTCCGTCCTTCTTGTCATAATTCAGGCGCACGCCCGGCAGGATGCGCAGCCGGTCGGAGACTTTCCAGGTCAGCTGCCCGAATATCGCCGCGCTGACGCTCTTGTACCGGATGTCGTTTTCCGAACGCAGCCCGTCGAGGATCGCCGGGTTGCAGGCGTTCGCGGCCGGCGGATTGCATCCGCTCGACCCGGCGGGCACGTTGCCGGGATTGAGCAGCCAGCGGCTCGCTGCCGACCCCTGTTCCTGCGCGCCCTCGGTGCGGAAGCGCTGCCAGAAATAAAAGCCGCCAGCGACGAAATCGAAACGCTCGCCATCGTAGGCGTAGCGTACCTCCTGGGTGACCTGGCGGTGACGCGACGGGTTGCCCGAGAAGGTCGTGATCGGCAGCCCGGTGAAGTCGCGGTCGCTGGACGGCAGCCAGTTCCACAGCCGCCAGGCGATGATCGAGGTGAGCGTGCCGGATCCCAGCTTCCAATCGGCGATCAACGATATCCCGGCCGAGTCTTGCCCTGCCTTCAACTCCGCGTCGAGGTCGGTGAGACGGTCGAACGCATTGGTGCTGGGCGGCGCATAGTCGAACGCAGCCGCCAGTGCGGCATACTGCCGGTTAAGCGAGCGCTGCGTCGCGCCGGTTCGCACATAGATCTGTGCGCCCGCTTCGGGCCGCTGTCGGCTGTAATCGCCGACCAGGCGTAGATCGAGATCGTCCGACGCGCGCCACAACAGCTGGCCGCGCAGGCTCAGATTGTCGCGCTCGTTGATCCAGCGCCGCGTCGCGACATTGTAGATGGTCCCGCGGCGCGATGTCGTCGAAAACGCGAAGCGGGCGGCCAGGTTTTCGGTCAACGGCCCGGAAACCGCACCCTTCGCCTGACGAAGTTCGAGATTGCCGAGCGATGCCTCGAGATAGGCTTCGGGCGTGAAGCTGGGCTTGCGAATGCCGACGTTGATCGCGCCGGCGGTCGTGTTCTTGCCGTAGAGCGTACCCTGCGGGCCGCGCAGCACCTCGACGCCCGCCACATCGAACAGGTCGGACACGGCCGTCGCGATTCGGCTGTAATAGACCTGGTCGATATAGATCCCGACGCCCTGTTCGAGGCCGTCGTTGGTCAGCCCGAGCGGCGCGCCCAGTCCGCGAATGTTGATCGCCGCGTTGCGCGAATTGGTGCCGTAATAGGTGAGCGACGGCTGAAGCTGGACGAGCTGCGAGACATTCTGGCTGCCCGATTTCGCGATCACCGAATCGGTCAGGACCGACACCGCGATCGGCACATCCTGCACCGACTCCTCGCGGCGGCGAGCGGTGACGGTAATGTCATTTCCCGTCTGGTCGGCGGGAGTGGGGGCGTCTGCTACCGACGAGGGTGCGGTCTGCGCTGACACGCACACGGGCGATGCGGCCGAAACAAGCAGCAGTACGCGCAGTGCTGTGTTCACCTTCCGCCTCCCATTCCTGCGTTATTGTCTATTGATTCAGTAGGAATTGGCGAGCAACTTAAACTTGGTGCCTGACAACCTCGACTGACGGGCAACGCTTCAACTGACGGATTGAGAGAGGCGGTGTCATTCAGCGTCTGCCGGTCGTCCTCCGCGCATCGTCGAGCGTCACTTATTCGCTATGTCCGCCTGTCTCGCTACCGGCGCGTTCCGCGATGAGCAGGTCAGCCGTGCCGTATTCGGCGAGGCGACGATCCGCGCTACGCCGCGCCTCGCCGTCACGCTGGGCGGCCGTTACCAGTACGACCGCCAGGACCGCGAAGGCGCGCTCGGCCCCTTCGTGGTCGACTGCCGCCGCAGCTTCGACGCTTTCCTCCCGCGCGTAAGCGTCGCTTAGAGGTCGCGCCGGACGTCCGGGTCGGCGTGCTGGCGTCGCGCGGCTACAACCCCGGCGGCACCACCATCTCCTTCGACACCGGCGCGCAGGACGTCTTCGGGGCGGAGCGGCTGTGGAACTACGAGCTGTTCCTGCGCGGGCGCACCCCGGACGGCCGGCTCTCCTTCAACGCCAACGCCTTTTTCGCCGACTATGAGGACGCGCAGCGCCCGACCACCACGCTCGGCCCCTCCGGGCTCCTCCAGACCGTGTTCGACGATGCGGAGGACGCCCGCGCCTACGGGCTGGAGCTTGAACTCGCCTTCCGGCCTTCGCCCCGCCTGTCGCTCCGCGGGGGCCTGGGCCTGCTAGAGACCGATCTCCGCCGCTTCTCCGTGTCGGCGGCAGGCGTTGAGGGTAACGATTTCCAGCGGTCGCCCGGCCTGACCGGCTTCCTCACCGCGAGCTGGACGCCCGTCGACCGCTTCACCCTTGACGCGCAAGGACGCTATGGCGGCGGCTACTACGGCGACGACGCCAACACCCGCGCCTTCCGCTCGGGCGACCTCGCCACGGTCGACGCAGGCGAGCTATCAGCTCGGCCCCGTCCGGCTTTTCGGCTTCGTCCGCAACCTCTTCGACGGGTTCCAGGTCACGCAGGTCTACTTTCCCGGTTTCGGCACGGTGAACGAGCCGCGACGCTACGGCGCTGGCGTCGAGGCGCGCTTCTGATGCCCGCGCGGCGGCTTCTCGCCCGGCTCCACGCCTGGATCGGGGCCGTCGCCGCGCCGGTCCTCCTCCTCGTCTGCCTGTCGGGCGCGGCGCTCGCCTTTGACGCGGAGCTGTTCCGGGCGCAGCATCCGTTCGTTCGGAGCGTCGACGGGGCCGCCGCCCGGGTCGCGGCGCCGCGCGTCGACGCTTGGCTCGCCGCCGCGAAGAGGGGTTATGGCCGCTCCTTCCAGCCGCTGGGCCTGTTCCTGCCCGACAGCCGCGTGGAGGTCGACACCGCCATGTTCTACGGCCTCCGCTCCGGCGCGGGCGGGCTTGAGGATACCGTGATCCTCGTCGTCGATCCCGCCACGGGCGCGTACCGCGGCGACTTCCTCTTGGACAGCGCCTGGGGCCACCAGCTCATCCACTTCCACCATCAGCTCTTTGCGGGCGAGGTCGGCGCGGCGATCGTCGCTCTGCTCGGCTTGCTGCTCGCCGCCTTTGCCGCGACCGGCCTTTACCTCTGGTGGCCGCGCCGAGGCTCCGCATGGCGCAAGGCGCGCCCGCCGCATTTGTCGGGCCGGCCGCTCGGTCGCTGGTACCGCATCCATGGCTGGATCGGCTTCTGGAGCGCGCTCCCCATCCTGTTCTTCGGCCTGACCGGCACGGCGGCGTCGCACTCCGGCTGGTTCGGCGGCCTGCTCGCGGGCCTGCCCTATGACGTTCCCGCCGCGCTCGCCCCCGCCTTCGCGAGCACCTGCGCCGGCCGCGTCACGACCGACGAGGCCGTCGCCGCCGCGAGCGCCGCATTACCCGGCCAGCGGCTCGCGACGGTCGGACTTCCGGACGGAACCGACCCCTATCGCCTTACCTTCAAGACCGCATCCCCGTTCGACCATGTCGAGGGCGACACGCTC
Source organism: Sphingobium chlorophenolicum (assembly GCF_000722875.1). Classification (GTDB taxonomy): domain Bacteria; phylum Pseudomonadota; class Alphaproteobacteria; order Sphingomonadales; family Sphingomonadaceae; genus Sphingobium; species Sphingobium chlorophenolicum. Next base: position 61,460 of record NZ_JFHR01000003.1, read on the forward strand.
GCCTTCGTCCACGCGACCTGTCCGGGCGTCGTCCGACCCATAGATGCCCGCCAGCACGGTCCGCGCGCGGCCATCGGCCAGGCGATGCTCTCGCTCCACGCCGGCCGTAGTCTCGGCCGGGCGGGCGACCCGCTCGTAGTCTTCGCTGGCCTCGCCGCCGCGGTCCTCGCCGGCTCCGGCCTCTACATTTGGGTCGCCCGCCATCTCACCTGCCGGCGAACAAGGCATTCGGGCAGGACGATGGCCTTTGAGTAGCCCCCTGGCATTCTAGGCGGTCGGAAGTGGCGAACGCTGCGAGGGTTCGGCGAGGTCGTATTAACGCAAAGAGCTCTGCGCGCCGATCAGCGGGTAAGCCGGCCAAAGCGGGTCGTCCGCCGCGACTGCGTTCTTGCTCGCTCGCCGCTGTGCGCTACAGAGTCGGTATTTCGGGCAGGGGGAGGGTGCGCATGAATGCTAAGGATCTGGCCAAGTCGGTCGCGCAGAGCCAGGGCTTGACGGAGGCGGCGGCGAAGAAGGTGGTAGACGCCGTCGTCGAGGCCGTGGCCGAGGCGGCCGCCGCCGGCGACGAGATCAACCTGCCGGGCTTCGGCAAGTTCAAGGTGAAGGATATGCCCGAGCGCGGTGGACGCAACCCGGCCACCGGTGAGGCGATCACGATCGCCGCATCGAAGAAGCTGATGTTCACGCCGGCCAAGGCGCTCAAGGACCGGCTGTAGCCGCAGGTGTCCGGCGGACGGCGCCGCGGGCAGGGTGGTTCCGGCGACCTGAAGGAGAAGCTCGCGCGCGTGCCTTGGGCCTCACGGGGCCGTGTGACGCCGATCTCCCGGCTGGCGCAGTCCATCGTGCCTGTCGGCAACAAGGAAGGCGTGCCGCAGGGCGATCTGTCGTTGCACATCCCGATTCAGGATCCCGCTCACGAGGACTGGGTGCTGGACATCCAGGGGACCGCCTTCCAGGCCGGCCGCGGCAAGCTCCTCACCTGCTGGCACGTCGTCGAGCAGCTCCGCTTTCGAGAGCGCGAGGCGTATATCTGGGCCAACAGCCGGCTGGGCGGGGTAGAGGCGCAGCGTCCGTACCCGTTCGCGGCGGCTCTCAAATACTATGACCCGCGCTTCGAGAATGGTGGCCCCGGCGTGGACGCCGGCGTGCTCATCTGCCCGGCCGTGAGCACCCCCGAATGTCCTTACGACGTGCCCCCTGTGACGTGGGGAGACTCGACAGGGGTAGGGGTGGGCGACCGCGTGCTGATCGGCGGCTTCCCGCTCGGGCGCGACCTGTTCTTCTCAAATCCGACGAACCGGGGCCTCGTGCAGCCCTCATTCTTCGACGGCATCATCAGTGCGGTAGTCCCGGCTCTGCAGCTCGGCGAGACCAGGCTGTTCCAGATCAGCTCGGTCGCGCTCGGCGGGATCAGCGGCGGTGTGGTCTGCGATCCTCGAACCGGCGCGGTGCTCGGCATGGTGACGAGCGGCCTGACGATCGGCGAGGTTGACCTGCCGATCACCTATGCCCTCCCGAGCGAAGTCCTTCAGCCGTTCGTCGACGCGATCAGCTTCGACGTCGGCGACGGCGAGCGCTGGCGATAGTAGGCTGCCGATCTTCGATGTTCCGTCGGGCCGCACCTTGCATTTCCGTCCCCGGAGGCTCACATCACATCCATGGCGACGCACCCTGACTCCGTCACGTCGAAGAACCGGAAACCGGCTGTTCTCGGTCGCAGCGCCGCGACCGGCCGCTTCGTCATGGCCCCGGTCGCGACCAAGAAGGGCACCGTGTCGGACAAGCAGATCACCGCCGCGGTGAAAAGCGTGCTCGCCAAGAAGAAGTAGATTGGCGGCGCCTGCGACGTCGGCCGACGACGTCTTCATCAACTGCCCCTTCGACGACGCGTTCGCGCCCACGTTCCGCGCGCTCATTTTCGCGATCATCGTCTGCGGCTTCCGGCCGCGCTCCGCGCGCGAGCTGGACGATGGCGGGCAGACCCGGATCGACAAGATCCTGAGCCTCATCGAGGAATGCCGCTACGGCGTGCACGATCTATCGCGCACCGAGCTCGACGCCGTCCACAACCTGCCGCGCTTCAACATGCCGCTCGAGTTGGGCCTGTTCCTGGGCGCGAAGCGCTACGGCGGCAAGCACCAGAAAGCCAAGCGCGTGCTGATCCTCGACGTGGAGCAGTACCGCTATCAGCGGTTCATCTCCGATCTCGCCGGCATGGACATTCACGAGCACGGCGGCGCTCCGATGCGAGCGCTGCAGGAAACGCGCGACTGGCTCGCCAACGTGTCGCGCCGCGAGCTGCCGAGCGCCGACCGGGTGCGGCGCGTATACGAGGCGTTCAGAGCCGATTTGCCGGACCTTGCGGCGGCGCTCGAGTTCGATCCCGACCGCATCCCATATGTCGACTTCGAGCGGCTTTTGGCGAGGTGGCTGTTGGAAGCGCCGGCCGCGGTCGGCGGCGCATAGGATCATCTAGCTCGTTACGCTATCAGAACGATAATATATCTTATGTAAAATGAGGTTTTCTCTGAGCGCGCCAATGAGTGAACAGATCGCGACGCCGTTCCCATCAGATTGCACGCTACATGCTTGTGCGGTAGCACCAATTTGAGCGAACAGCGCACTGCTGGCGTGGTCCTGGGCTAAGCCGCATGAACAATCGAGAGACGGAACTCACGTCAATTGCACTGGCGCGTCAAGCGCTGAATGTTTTGGACGATAACGGAAACGGATCAAGCCTGTTTGCCTGCAAGCTGGCGGAAGCGCTGGACCATGCCGAAGCCGATCGTGTCGGCGATCAAGTGCTAACACAGGACGTGAGCGCCGGTGCCAGCGGCTCAGCTCTTTTTAGGGTTGATGCTCATTCTCGTGAGTTGGTCGCTTCGGACGGGTCCCGTCTCGTGATCAACCCTGAAGCTATCGTGCAGGTTCGGGGGGTCGAGGCCACGACCACTGTGTCGCTGGTTGACGGCTCCGAGGTACGGATCAGCGGTGATCTTGCGCAAGTGGCGCCGGCTTTGGGCTTGCCATCTGTCGCCCTATCCCAATCCGTTGATTACGTCTCCGCGAGTACCGCACGTCACCAGTTGCGCAACCTCCTTGCGATCGTCTCCGCGATAACAAATCAAGTTCTCGACGAGGATCGACCCTTGATCGACAAGGCTCGGGATCTCGCCGCGCGGACTGCGATGCTGAGCAGCATCGGCGATCTTCTCCTGCAGCCGCAATCGCATTCTACGGATCTGCAGGTCCTTGTGTCTCGCCTCATGAACGTTGTCGGTGACAAGCGCTGCAAGGTAACTGGTCCATCAGTGCTGGTCGGTCCTGGCGCCGCGGTGACGCTTGGCCTGGCGCTTCACGAGCTGCACGTTCACTCATTCAGGACCGGGGCCTTGAGCAGCAGGAATGGCTACGTCGAGATCAGCTGGAGCGCCAACGATGTCGAGGCGTCTTACTTATGGCTGCAATGGGCCGATCGCGACGGACCGCAGATGAGGGCACCACTTTCAGCTTGGAGCGACCGCTTGCTAAGCGTGGCAACGCCGCGTCGTCTCGGTGGGCAATGCGGGATACAGGAGCTACCGTCCGGCCTCGTCTGGTCCCTCCATGCGCCACTAGAGCGCCTCGCCACCTGAAAGTCTGATTTGTTAGTGGCGTTCCTTCGATGCCTGGCTCGTCTGCTCCAGGAGCGCCTCAACTGCCGCGCTGCTGATCCGCTCCGCTGTCTTGAGCGCTGCGGCAGGCTTGAGGCTCACATTGACTGCGTCCGGACCGCTCACGTCGACGACGCCGTTGTTCGCGGTTGCTGCCGAGGCCTCATCATGGACCTCTTTCATCTCAATTCTCCTTTCCGCAACGATCAACGCTGGCAGGAGCACTCAGGTCCAAGAGCGGCCACGATCGGTCACGTTTGCCTGATTGCGGGGTCTACTCGTTCCCCGTCATCAAGGTTGACGTAAGGGATAGCTCTGGCCGAAGGCGATCTGGAGTAACCACCACAGTGGTCCCCGGACCCGCTGCATCCAGCACGCGGGCGCTAAAGTCGGGATCGACCCCGATCACGTCCGGCCCGAGATCGGGTACGACGGCCCTCCCCGAGCCTGGCAGGTCGAGGCGCAGCCAACGGCCGTCGACCTGCCGCTGGTAAGCGACCGGGCCCGTGACGTTGCCCGTCAACGTCACGGGCGCCGCCCCAATCTCCTTTCCGTCGCGAATGACCCGCACCTCACGATCAGTCGTGCTCACTACGACCGAAAGGGCAGCGGCACCTCTCTTCTCCGCCTTCCAGAGGGTAGGCTCGATCCGATCAGGCAGGAGCGGCGCCGCTTCCGTAGCCGCCATCACCGGCATCGTATCAAGCCGCGTGACGACCACCATCATGCCCAGTCGGCTTTCGGCGAAGAGCAAGCGCGCGAACGCCTCCGGCAGGCGGATGCAGCCGTGGGAGGCCGGATAGCCAGGAAGAGCGCCGCCGTGCAGCGCGATGCCGTCCCAGGTCAGGCGTTGCATGAACGGCATGGGCGCGTTGTTGTACAAGTTGGAGCGGTGGTCCGCTTCCTTCTGCAGGATTGTATAGACGCCCGGCGGTGTCTCGTGCCCGGGCCGACCGGACGACACCGTGGTGATGCCGATCGGTATGCCGTTGCGGTACACCGTCGCTCGCTGCGTCCTGAGGTTCACGACCATGATCATGGGACCGCTGGGTGCAACCTGCGGGGCCCAGAGATACTGGCCCGGTCGAAGCCGCGCCGCAGCTTGCGCCACGGTGCCGGCGGTCAGCGCAGGCGCTTCCGGCACGGACGCGAGCATAAGAAGGAAGGCAATAGACAACATGGAATGGACCATCGACCGAAGCCGGGTCGTGGCCTATCCGTATCTTCCCTCAGTCTACCGCGAAATCACCCCGTGCCGCGTGGGCGATCGCTCAGCGTGAGAGCGCGCCGAGCAGTTCGTGTCGGCGGAGCGGCTTTTCGAGAACAGCATTGAAACCGCTCGCGAGCGCCGCATCCTTCAGCCCGGCGCTGGGGTGTCCGGTGACCAGAACGGCTCGTCCGCACCAGCCACGTCGCTGCAGCGCCCGGAGAACGCCGATCCCATCCCCATCAGGCAGCTGGTAGTCCGCCACCAGCAGGCCTACGGAGGCGAGGTCGTCGCCCGCAACGCTCGCCTGCGCCGTGCCGTAGGCGCGCACGTCATACCCGCGCCAGTGCAGCAGCAGCTGTAACGATCGGCGGACGGCCTGGTCGTCCTCAACGATGACGGCGAGCGCTCGGGGGTTCTGTTCCATCGAGCCACCCTGCCCTCGTTATGGCGACAACGCTCTACGTAGATGTACGAGCTTCCCCTCCGAGGCCGGCCGCGAAGGCAAGCCGAAGCGCCTCGGACAAGCTGTGAACACCGAGCTTGGTCATGAGATTGGCCCGGTGCACCTCGACCGTCCTGGGCGAAATGCCGAGATCGAAGGCGATAGTTTTATTCGGCAGACCATCGGCAAGCCCGCGCAGAACGTCCTGCTCGCGGGGCGTCAGCGCGGCGATGCGCGTGGCAGCCTCCTGCGCCGAGGCAGCGGCCGCATCATGCCGGTCGAAGATCGCGAAACCGGCGGCGAGTGCGCGCAGCAGCGACGCCTTGTCGAACGGCTTTTCCAGAAAGTCGACAGCGCCCGCCTTCATCGCCTGAACGGCGATAGGCACGTCGCCATGTCCGGTCAGGATCACCACCGGCCAGCCGACGCCGCGCTGCGCCATCTGCTGCTGGACCTCAAGCCCGTCGATCTCGGGCATGCGGACGTCGAGCAGCACGCACCCAGGCTCCGCCGCTTTGACCTCCTTGAGGAAGGCTACGCCCGAGGCATGGCTCTGCACGTCGAAGCCCGAGGTGCGGAGCAGAAAGCCGACCGAGCGGCGGACGGCATCCTCATCATCGACAACATGGACGAGCCGGCGCTCGCTCATACCTCGTCCCCTTCCGACGCAGCCGGTAGCGTAAAGTAGAAGGCCGCGCCCTTGTCCGTGCCGGGCTCCGCCCAGATGCGTCCGCCATGCGCCTCCACGATGGTCCGGCAGATGGACAGGCCCAGGCCCATGCCGTCCTGCTTGCTCGACGTGAAGGCCTGAAAGAGCCGTGGTGCGATTGCTGGATCCAACCCCGGGCCTGTGTCCGTGATCCCGATACGCACATGAGCGCCGTCGCGGATCGTGGACGTCGTGATGTCGCTGACCTCGCCGTTGCCCAGCGCCTCCACCGCATTGCGGAGCAGATTGACGAGCACCTGCTGGATCTGGACGCGGTCTGCGAGCACATGACTGGCCGCCGGGTCGAGCGACACGAAACTGCGCACGCCGCGCTCGCGCGCGCCGGTAAGCCCGAGCCGGATCGCATCCTCAATGAGGGACGGTACAGGCTCGATGCGACGCTCGGTCTCGCCGCGGGCTACGAACTCGCGCAGCCGCCGCACGATGCGGCCGGCGCGGAGCGCCTCGTTGGCGGACTCGCCGACCGCCTCGGCCAGAAGCTCTCTGGGCGCATCCTCCGCGTCCAGCAGGTCACGCGCCGCCTCCAGGTAATTGGCGATCGCGGTCAGCGGCTGGTTCAGCTCGTGCGCGAGTGTCGAGGCCATGGTCCCCATCGCGCTCAACCGTGAAACATGGATCAGCTCGCCCTGCAACTCCTTCAACCGCAACTCGGCGCGTTGCTGGTCCGACAGGTCGCGGATGAAGCCGGTGAAGATCCTGCCGTTGGCGCCGTGAGCCTCCCCGACCGACAGCTCCATCGGGAACTCGGTGCCGTCCTTGCGCTGCCCGACGACGATGCGGCCGATGCCGATGATCCGTCGCTCGCCGGTCTCGAGATAATGACCGATGTAGCGATCGTGCCGCGCCCGGTGGTCGCCGGGCATCAGCAGGCTGACGTTGCGGCCGAGGACCTCTGTTTCCCCGTAGCCGAACAGGCGCTCGGCCGCGGCGCTGAACGACTGGATCAGCCCCCGCTCGTCGATCACGACCATGGCGTCCGGCACAGTCGCGAGCACCGAGCGCATATGCGCCTCGCTCTCGGCCAGCATGTGCTCGGCCGCGCGCCGCCCCGTGACGTCGGCGATCATCAGTCCGTAGCCGCGGAGCTTCTGGCCGTCGAACACGGGCGCGACCGTGATATCGGCGAGGAACTCCGAACCGTCCGCACGCTTGCACCAGTCTTCCAGCCGAACAGTGATGCTTGCGCCGGCTTGTGGCCATCGACCGCTCGCCGCTGGCCAGAAGGCGTCGATACTGCGCCCGACCGCTTCGCTCCTCGGCGTGCCGAGCAGCCGCTCCGCTCCCTCGCCCCAATAGGTCAGCGTTCCGTCGGGCGCCGCCAGCAACAGGGCGCGGTCGGTCACGCTCGCAACGAACAGCGCCAGGTCCTCCGCGGTCGCGGCGGGGGTGGTCTCGGCGTTGATCACTGCGTGTTCTCGATCTCGGATTCCAGCCAGCGGATGCGGCCCACGATGGCGACGAAGAAGGCGGTTGACCAGCCCAGCAGGATGATGCCGTTCGCACTTTCGATGGCGCCGAGCACCCGCCATCCCGGCGCAAGGACCACATCGCCATAGCCGACCGTCGTGTAGGACGCGGTCGAGAAGTAGAGGGCCGCTTCAAGAGAGGGCAACGCTCCGACGAACAGATAGAAGCCGGCATAGAGCCAAATCTCTATGCCATGCAGGACAAAGAGGCCGGTCGCCGCGCCCACGATAGCCAGGCCTTCCCATATCAGCCTCGCATCGGCCGGCCGCCGGCGCCGATGCAGGCGCAGCAGCAGCATCAGCGCGGCGATACCCATCAGGTGAACCGCGCACGTGATGGCGACCAGCATGGTGGCCGCGGCAAGTTCAACGAGGAGCTGCATCGGTGACGGTTGTCACGGGCGACAGCGAGATACTGCCGCCCGCGACGTTCTCGTCCTTCCCTGATCCTTTAGCGGTGGTGGACGAGCAGCAGGGGTACCCGGCACCGCTTCAGCATGCCCTGCGTCGCGCCACCGAAGATCGTCTCCATCGTGCGAGCGTGGCCATAAGCGCCCATGACGACCAGGTCATAGTGACCCATTTCGGCTTCGCACCGGAGCGCGACGTCCACCCGGTCGATGCCGATCGGCTCCCTCTTGATCACGGGTTCGATCCCATGCCGCGAGAGGTAGCGGGCCGCATCCTCGATCGGCGTGTCCATCGACTTGTCGTCGGCATAGTAGAGCGTGACGCAGCGGGCGAGCGACAGGAGCGGCATGGCCGCAGTCAGCGCCGCCTCCGCGTCCGGCGAGCCGTCCCAAGCGACGATCGCGCGACCCCGCACATCGAGCTTGCGAGAAGCCGGAGGTACGGCGAGCACGGGTTTGCCGGTGTGCACCAGCAGATCGCCGATCACGTCCCGCATGCGCGGGAGAAGCTTGCCGTCCTCGTCCGTGCTGAGCACGATCAGGTCCGTCATTCGCGCCCGAGCTTCGATCGTCTGCGACAGAAAGCCGGTCGTCTCTGTCCAGTCGAACGGGACGTCCTCGCGCTCGAGCCGCGCCCGCATCCGGACACCGTGAAGGGTCTCGCTCTCCTGCTCCTCGGCGAGCAGAAGGCCGCCGACGCCCATCGCCACATAGTCGCCCATCACCTCGGGGATGATCGTCAGGTCGAGACAGGTGAGATGCCCGCCCACCGCGCGCGCAACGTCGAGAGCCGACTGGTACCGGGCCTCCTGTCCTTCATCGCCGTGGATCAGCAGCAGGATGTTCTTCATGGGTTCCCTCCTCTAGCCTGGATCGATGCTAGGAGGGCGACCGCGGCGCCAATATCCGCAATGTTCCGGATGTCAGGCCGCGCGCTGGCGAAGGCACGCCTCGTCCTCGACGCGGAAATGCTTCACCGACAAGGTGATCAGGCCTCTGGCCTTGAGCTTGCTCAGCTCGCGGCTGACTGTCTCGAGCGAGAGCCCCAGAAGGTCGCCCATCTGCTGTCGGGTGAGGGGAAACGCGACGTTGTCCTCTGGCGATCGTTCCGCAAACTCGACTAGCAGGCTGGCAACCCGCTCACCGGCCGACTTGCGGCCGAGCAACAGCATCCATCGACGCGCCCTGTCGAGCTCGTCCAGGGCGCGCAGCAGCAGTGCATGCTCGACCTCCGGGTGGGTTGCGGCGAACTGCTCGAAGGCCGGTCGCCCCAAAACGCAAAGCCGGGTCTGTCCGAGCGCTGTGACGGAATAGCTGCTCCGTGTACCGAACGGCCTGCCGACCACGTCCCCCATGCCGGCAAGTCCCAGAATCTGCTCGCGTCCATCGGCGAGCGACGCGGTCAGCTTAAGGACTCCGGACACGACGAAGCCGACGAGCAGCGTGTCGTCATCCTCCCAGACCAGCGTCTCGCCGCGCGCGAGCGTGATCGGGCGGGCGAGCCGGTCGAACTCGCGTGCCGCCTCCGGCGAGAAGTTGCTGCAGAGCGAACGGCTGCGGGCAGCGCAGCCCATGCAACGCGATGAGAGTGTCGACTGAGCGGCGGCCAATTGCATCATACTTCCCTTCCCCACCGCCGATAAGGAGCTGCCGCGCCCTCGGGCATAAGGGATTGTACGAAGGTCCCGGGTTGTCGCAGGTCAAATCGAGACCGGGAGATCAGGGACTAGCCGCGGAGCTCACTTCGAGGAGTCTCCCATGCGCGCCTACCTGACCGCCGCCCTGTTCACCGCGGCATTGCTCACTCCCGGCATGGCCGCGGCGCAGACCGCCGCCGGCGACTGGCTGGTGCGCGTCCGCGGCATCGTGGTGTCGCCGACGGAGAGTTCCGGTGAGGTTTCCGGCCTTCCGGGCAGCCGGGTGGGCGTGACCGACAGCGTGATGCCCGAGGTTGATTTCACCTACATGGCGACCGACCACATCGGCGCGGAGCTGATCGTCGCCACGACGAAGCACAAGGCGACGGGGCGAGGCTCAATCGCCGCCATCGATACGGTTGCGAGTACGTGGGTGCTGCCGCCGACGCTGACCCTGCAATACCATCTCGCGCCCACCGGCAAGATCCGGCCCTATGTGGGCGCCGGCGTCAATTACACGGTCTTCTATGCCGAGAATGCCAGCGACGCACTGGAAGGCGCGCTCGGGTCGACGAAGGTGCGCATGAGCGACAGCGCCGGTTACGCACTGCAGGCGGGCGTCGATGTCGACATCGGGCCTCGCACCTTCCTGAACGTCGACGTCAAGTACATCGACATTGACACCACGGCCCGGCTGACCACCGCCGCGGGGACGAACCGTGTGCGTGTCAGCATCGATCCGCTGGTAATCGGCGTCGGCGTCGGCATGCGCTTCTAACGCCCTTTCTCCGGCCGAACTCAGCAGCCACGCCGGTTCCCCGACGTGGCCGCTTTTTTGCGCCCGAAGATCAGACTGCGCGGCTGAACCGCTGGACGTTGAGCGCCGAGTGCTCGTCGAACGCGCTAGCGACCAGGCGGGCGTAGGGCTTCCCCTCCGGGGTCAGCGCGAGCGTCGCGCCCGAGATCGTCACCAGGCCGCGCAGCACAAGATCTTCCAGCCGATCATGAGCCCTTCGGTCGAGCAGTCCACGAATGCCGAACGTCCGGTGCGCGATGTCCAGGTCCACCTGCCCGTCGCAGAGCAGCCGCTCGATCACCCAGCCGCGCGCACGATCAGTCGGCTGTAGCGTGACGCCTTTGACCCCGGCCAGCCCACCGGAGTTCACCATTTCGACATACCGACCGAGGTGCTTCCCGTTCTGTACGATGACGTTGCCCACCTGACTGATTGCGGAAGCACCGAGGCCGATCAGGGCATCGGCGTCGTCATCCGTGAAACCCTGAAAGTTGCGCCGGAGGCGACCGGCCGCCGCGGCTTCGGCGAGCGGGTCGTCGGGCCTGGCGTAGTGGTCGAAGCCGATTGTGGCAAAACCCTGCTCCTCGAGCATCTCATGAGCCAGCAGCGACTGCGTGAAGCGAGCATGCGCGTTCGGCAGCAGCGTGTCGTCGATCATGCGCTGGCGCGGCAGCATCCGGGGCATGTGCGCGTAGCCGAACATCGCCACACGGGAGGGTGCAAGCAACCGCGTCCGCGCAAGCGTGCATGCGATGTCATCCAGCGTCTGGCCGGGCAGTCCGTACATGAGGTCGAGATTGATGGCGGCAACACCGGCCGCGCGCAGCTCGGCCGCGCGGAGCGCCACCTCCCGGAACGGCTGTACTCGGTTGATCTGCTGCTGGATCCGCAGGGAAAAGGTTTGGGCGCCGAGGCTGGCCCGCGTGATACCGCAGCCGGCCAGCGTGCGGGCATAATCGGCGTCGAGACTACGCGGATCGAGTTCCGCAGCCCATTCGGCGGCAGGGTCGACCCGGAACGATCGCTGAAGCGCCGCGCAGATCCTACTGAACTCGGCTGCCGGCAGGGCATTGGGGCTGCCGCCGCCGAAGTGGACATGGGTGACGCAGCCGCGGACGAGCTGCGCTACCGTTTCAATCTCACTTAGCAGCGCCTCGACGTACCGGGTGACCCGGCTCGCGCGGCCGACGGCACCGGTGTTGCACCCGCAGTACCAGCAGATCGTCTCGCAAAAGGGAACGTGCAGGTAGAGCGAGAGCTTTGCGTCATCGGCCAGCGCTCCCAGCGCTTGCCGTTGTTCGGAAGCTCCCACCTTCCCGCTGAACGAAACTGCGGTTGGATAGCTGGTGTAGCGTGGCACACTCAGCGCGGCGAGGTCAGCATGGTAAGCGGTCATGAGCGTGCGATGACCGGCGACATTTGCCTGCGCCTTGACGATCGTCAAATGTCAGAGCCGCTACGTATAATGCCGGATCAACGCCCTTGCGGTTGGTCAACGGCAGCAGCCGAGTAGCGCGGCACCCCGTAGGCCTCGAGCAAAAGGAGGCGACGATGATCCATCTTCCGAACGACTGGTTTCTGTATCTCGCGGCAGGCGCCATGGGCCTTTTTATGCTGACCATGATGTTCGTGACCGTCAGCGAACGCCGGCATCCCTGATTGGGGCCTGGCCCACAAATGGTGATTGGCCGCGAGCCCTCCATCGGCCGGCGCTCGCGGCAGCAACCTAGTGGGACGCTCCGTCGAGCGCCTGTTCCAGCGTCATTCTTGCGCCCGGCGTGTATCGGCGAGCGCCCAGATACAGGAACGCCAGCTCTTCATAGTCCAGCAAGCGCCGGCAACCATCGAACAGGCAGCGAAGCATGTAGCTGAGCATGTCCGTTCGCGAGTCGTCGACACCCTTCTCTCGGAGCATCTCGCCGACATCCTCCGCGTGCATGCCGATCGCGACCTGCTCAAGAAGGATGCGTCGCAACATACCCGCCCCGACGCGGAGCTGTTCGCCCGCGAACACGCGGTCGAGAAACCTGCTGGTGATCTCGACATGCTTTCTGAAGCGGCTTTGGATCAGGTCGGCGATCGCACTACGCTCGTCATGGTCCGGTGCCTCCAGGAGGCGATCGGCGAGCGCTTCCACCCGGTCGCACATTTCTCTGATGTCGGCATGATCCGACAAAAGAGCTCCAACATCGACCTCGTCGATGACCTTGGACCTGCGCACGAAGGGCAGCACCTGCGAGAAAGGCTGTTCCACGGCAAAGCCTCCAGCTTTCTGGTCACTGCGTCCGGCTGCTATCCTCTTGCGAACGCCGCTGCAGCGCCGCCTGAGCCTGCGCGCGGTACCGACCGTCAGCGAGCATCGCGCACGCCTTGTCCGCGGCCTGGCGCACCCGCTCCAACTGCTCCCCGGCGTAAGAGGCATCCATGTCAGGCACGACGGAGTCGATTCGAATGTGCTCGGCCTGTCCCATACCCAGTCCACGCCAGAGATAGACGTCAAACACCTCTTTCAACGACAGTACCTGCCCCTGCTCGTTGAGCCAGGGGAGCGAGGCGCCTGACGTGCTGAACGACAGAAGTGGCTTTCCTGCGACCACCGACTGCCCGGAAGCAGCCTGCAGATCGCGGAAGGTGTAGCCCGCCCCCAGTACACGCTCGACATAGCCCTTCAGCATGGCCGGCGGCAGGCCGAACCAGATCGGGTAGACGAAGACGACAATGTCGCAGCGCTCCAGATGGGCTAGTTCGGCTGCGACGTCCGCTGCAGGCGACCAGCCGGGTTCAGTCGGACGCTCGCTGGTGCGCAGCACCGGGTCGAACCCCAATGCATAGAGATCGCGGACCTCGACGCTATGGTGGTTGGCTGCAACCGCCTCCCGATAGGCATCGACGATGGCGTGGTCGAACCCTTCAGGCGTCGGGTTGGCGAGCACAACGAGGTGACGGAACATCATGGCTTCACTCCAGTAGCGGTGGCCGGCTCAGGCGGCCTTGCGGCCCCAGTCACGGTTCAGCGCGAGCGCGCCCAGCGTGCAGGCGGCGCCCGACAGCAGGTACGCCCCCACGGCGATCAGCCCGAAGCGGCTGGCGAGGAACAGCGCCGCCAACGGTGCAAAGGCGGCACCGACGAACCAGGCCGCCGTCGCGGTGGTACCTGCACCCGTGTAGCGATGCCGGGGCGAGAAGCTGCCGTTGGTCGCGCCGGACGATTGCCCGAACGACAGCCCGAGCAGGACGAAACCGAGGATCATGTAGGTCCACTCGCCCGCCGGCCCGCGATCAAGGAGCTGCGGTGCGAACCCGCTGTACGCGCCGATCATCGCCGCCGACACGCCCAGCAGCACCCGCCGGCCGATCCGGTCGGCGATGGCCCCTGAAGCCGTGACCGCAAGGAGTCCGACGGCTGCACCCACCATTTCGATGGTCAGGAAGCGGATAGCGCTGCCCCCATTCAGCACCACCCAGGAGAGCGGGAAGACGGTGACGAGGTGAAATAGCGCAAAGCTGGCGAGCGCGGCGAAGGCGCCGAGCACCACGGTGCGCCCCTCCTCCCGGAACATCTGGGTAACGGGCGAGGGCTGCAGCTCTCGGCTTTCGAACAGCTCCTGGAACTCGGGCGTCGAGATGAGCCGAAGCCGGGCGAACAGCGCGACCACGTTGATAACAAAGGCGACGAAGAAGGGATAGCGCCAGCCCCAGTCGAGGAAGTCGCTCATCTTCAACGTGTTGAGCAGGAACGCGAACACGGCCGCGGCCACGAACAGGCCGATCGGTGCGCCGAGCTGCGGGATCATGGCGAACCAGCCGCGGCGGTTGGCCGGTGCGTTCAGCGACAGGAGCGCCGGCAGCCCGTCCCATGTGCCGCCCTGCGCGATCCCCTGCCCGATCCGGAAGAGCGCGAGCAGGGCCGCAGCGATCCAGCCGACCTGCGCATGGCCAGGCAGGAACGCCATGGCCGCGGTCGAGCCGCCCAGCAGGAACATGGCCACCGTCAGCTTGACCCCTCGCCCGTGCCTCCGATCCAGCCACAGGAACGCCATCGCGCCGAACGGGCGCGCGACAAAGGCCAGCGCGAAGATCGCGAAGGAGTAGAGCGTTCCCGTCACCGGGCTCACGTCGGGGAAGATCAGGCTTGGGAACACCAGCACCGACGCGATCGCGTAGACGAAGAAGTCGAAGAACTCGGTCGAGCGGCCGATGATGACGCCGACGGCGATGTCGCCCGGGCGAACGTCGTGCCGTTCGGCATTGATGAGGCTGGCGTCTCGCTCAAGTGCCGTCGAGTTCGCCGGGCCCAGGGTGCTGGCTACCATGCTTCCAAGTCCTTCAATCTGACGTCTTCTCGTAATCTCGGGCGACCGGCGAACCTTTGACTTTTGTCAAAGTCGAGAGGGCGGCGTGCCGGTTAGCGGACGGGCATGCTCAAGACAGGATCCAACCTCATGCGACGCGCTCTGCGCCTGCCACAGCGTCTGGCGATGCTGGCGCTGCCGGCACTGCTCGGCGGCTGCGACATGGTGGTCATGAACCCCACCGGCGACATCGCGGTCCAGCAGCGCGACCTGATCCTGTTCTCTACAGGCGTCATGCTGCTCATCATCGTGCCGGTCATGGTGCTGACCGTGGTGTTCGCGCGCAAGTACCGCCGCGGCAACGCGAACAAGACCTACGATCCGAGCTTCACCCACTCCACCACGCTGGAGCTGGTGATCTGGTCGTGCCCGCTGCTGATCATCATTGCGCTGAGCGCCGTGACCTGGACCAGCACGCACCTGCTCGATCCCTTCCGGCCGCTGGAGCGGATCTCGCCGGGCCGCCCGGTGCCCGCCGGCACCAAGCCGCTCGAGATCCAGGCTGTCGCGCTCGATTGGAAGTGGTTGTTCATCTATCCCGAGCAGGGCATCGCCACGGTGAACGAGCTGGCTCTGCCGGTGGACGTGCCGGTGCGCTTCTCCATCACCTCCAACGATCAGTTCAACACTTTCTACGTGCCGACGCTGGCAGGCATGATTTACGCCATGCCGGGCATGCGCTCCGAGCTGAATGCGGTCCTGAACAAGCCGGGAACGAGCGAGGGCTACTCCGCCAACTATTCCGGCGCAGGTTACTCCAACATGCGCTTCAAGATGCACGGGCAGTCGCCGGCAGACTTCGCACGTTGGGTGGCCGGAGTGAAGGCGCAAGGCGGCTCGCTTCCCACGGAGCGTTTCGTCGCCTTGGCGAAGCCGAGCGAGAAGGTGCCGGTGATGCGCTTCGCCGCCGTGCAGCCGCAGCTGTTCGATCGCATCGTCAACCGCTGCGTCGAGGCAGGCAAGCCGTGCATGATGGACGTGATGACGCGCGACATGGCGCGTGCCGGCGGCAACCCGCACGATCACCGCATGGGCGCCGGCATGCCGCCCGGCCGCGGCGCCGCGCCGATCATGGGTGAAAAGCCCACGCCCGCGCTCCAGAAGGCGCCCGAAGACAAGGGCTCAGGCCCGAATGTCACCAAGCCGGCGAAGCCCGGGAAGGCTCCAGGCCAGCTGAAGCCGGGCGACCAGCGCAACCGCGACCTTTCCGCCCTTCCCTCCTTCCTCCGCGGCGCCGCTGGCGCCGTGCGGGCCTGACCCCCGCGCGATCGGAACCACGATGAGCGACTCCATCCTCAAGACTATTTTCGGCCGGCTGACGTTTGAATCGTTCCCGATTCACGAGCCCATTCTGTTCGGCACCTTCATCGTCGTGTCGCTGCTGGGGCTCGGCATCGTCGGTGTGGTCACGCGCTATCGCCTGTGGGGCTATCTCTGGTCCGAATGGTTCACGAGCGTCGACCACAAGAAGGTCGGCATCATGTACATCATCCTAGGCATCGTCATGCTGCTGCGTGGCTTCGCCGACGCGCTGATGATGCGCGCGCAGCAGGCGATCGCGTTCGGCGCGAACGAGGGATACCTCCCGCCGCACCATTATGATCAGATCTTCACCGCGCACGGAACGATCATGATCTTCTTCGTGGCGATCCCGCTAGTGGTGGGCATCATCAACTACGTCATGCCGCTCCAGATCGGCGCGCGCGACGTGGCCTTCCCGTTCCTCAACAATCTTAGCTTCTGGCTCACGGTCGCGGGCGCGGTGCTGGTGATGATCTCGCTGTTCGTTGGCGAGTTCGCGCGCACCGGCTGGCTGTCCTATGCGCCGCTCGCCGGGCTGCAGTACAGTCCCGATACCGGCGTCGACTACTATCTCTGGGCGCTCCAGATCGCGGGCGTCGGAACGACGCTCAGCGCCATCAACATGGTCGCCACCGTCGTGAAGATGCGCGCGCCGGGCATGACCATGATGAAAATGCCGGTGTTCGTCTGGACCGCGCTCTGCTCCAACGTGCTGGCGATCGCGATCTTCCCGGCGCTCACCGCCGCCTTCTTCCTGCTGATGCTCGATCGCTACATCGGCACCGCGTTCTTCACCAACGACCTTGGCGGCGCGCCGATGATGTATTGGAACATGGTTTGGATCTGGGGCCACCCGGAGGTATACGTTCTGATCCTGCCGGCGTTCGGCATGTATTCCGAGATCACCTCCACCTTCTCGGGCAAGCCGCTCTTCGGCTACTCGTCAATGGTCTATGCCACGGTGGTCATCACCATCCTGTCGTACCTGGTCTGGCTGCACCACTTCTTCACCATGGGCGCGGGCCCCAGCGTCAACAGCTTCTTCGGGATCGCCACCATGGTGATCTCGATCCCGACGGGCGCCAAGGTCTTCAACTGGCTGTTCACCATGTACAAGGGAGACGTCCGCTTCGAGCTGCCGATGATGTGGGTGGTCGCCTTCATGCTGACCTTCGTCGTCGGCGGCATGACCGGCGTGCTGCTGGCGATCCCGCCCGCCGACTTCGTCTTCCACAACTCGCTGTTCCTGGTCGCGCACTTCCACAACACGATCATCGGCGGCGTGGTATTCGGCCTGTTCGCGGCGATGGTGTACTGGTTCCCCAAGGCGTTCGGCTTCAAGCTCGACGAGTTCTGGGGCAAGGTCGCCTTCTGGGGCTGGGTGATCGGTTACTGGGTCGCCTGGACGCCGATCTACATTGTCGGCCTGATGGGCGAGCCGCGCCGGGTCAACCACTTCGACGACCCCAGTATCCAGCCCTACTTCGTGATCGCGGCGATCGGCGCGCTCATCATCCTGGTCGGCATCCTCGGCTTCGTCATGAGCATCCTCGTCGGGTTCCTGAAGCGCGAGCAGCTCCGCGACACGACCGGCGATCCGTGGAACGGCCGGACGTTGGAATGGTCGACCAGCTCGCCTCCGCCGGCCTACAACTTCGCGATCACGCCGGTGGTCCACGCGCTCGACGCCTGGCACGACATGAAGGCACGCGGGTACGAGCGGCCCCGTGACGGCTTCCGGCCGGTCCACATGCCGCGCAACACTGGCACGGGCGTCATCCTCTCCGGCCTCGCTCTGGCGCTCGGCTTCGGCATGGTCTGGTACATGTGGTGGCTCGCCGCGCTCAGCTTCGCCGGCCTGCTGGCGGTCGCCATCGGCCACACCTTCAATCTCAATCGCGATTACTTCATCCCCGCGGACGAGGTGTCCCGCACAGAAAGCCAGCGGCAGCAGCTGCTGCTCGGCGCCGGAGCCTGACATGACGGACCACGCACTCGACCCTCGCGCGGCCAGCCCGACCTGGCACCTTGCCGAGCAGGAGGACCATGATCACGGCGGAGGCGGCGCCACGATCCTGGGCTTCTGGATCTACCTGATGAGCGATGCGCTCATCTTCGCCTCGCTGTTCGCGATGTTCGGCGTGGTGAGCACCAGCTATGCCGGCGGTCCGATCCCGCGCGAGATCTTCGACCTTAAGCTCGTCGCGCTCAACACCGCGCTGCTGCTTGCCTCCTCCATCACCTTCGGCGAAGCCATGCCGCACATGGAGGCCGGCCGGGTCGGGCAGACCCGGGCGTGGCTGGCGATCACGGGGCTGCTCGGCCTCGCCTTCCTCGGCATCGAGCTTTACGAGTTCGGGCAGCTGATCGCCGAAGGCGCGAGCCCGCAGCGCAGCGCCTTCCTATCGGCCTTCTTCACGCTGGTGGGCACGCACGGCGCCCACGTCGCGGTAGGCCTGATCTGGCTCACAGTCATGCTGATCCAGCTCGGGCAGCACGGCCTGTCGCTGCCGATGAAGCGGCGGCTGATCTGCCTGTCGATGTTCTGGCACTTCCTGGACATCATCTGGATCGGCGTTTTCACCTTCGTGTACCTGTATGGAGTGATCCGTTGAGCACCGAACCCTACGATCACGCGCTCCACGCGCACGGCGACACGATGGGTCACGGCAGCCGCCGCGGCCACCGGATCGGCTCGCTGCTGGCGATCATCCTCACGGTCGTGCCCTTCTGGCTTGTCATGTCGCAGCAGGGGCCCGCGCCGGGCTGGACCGCCGCGGTGATCTTCGCGCTCGCGCTGGTGCAGATCGTCGTCCATGTCGTCTGCTTCCTGCACCTGGACACCCGCTCCGAGGGCGGTTGGACGCTGCTGGCGTTCCTGTTCACCGCGGTCATCGTGGTGCTGACGATCGGTGGGTCGGTGTGGGTCATGTTCCACCTTAACACCAACATGATGCCGATGCCCGGCGGCATGACCGGCCCGGTTCGCTGAAGCGAGATTGGTGATGGGGCGGTCGCGTCCGGGTAGGCGCAAGCGCACCGCCCTCACGGTCCTGGCCGTGTTCGGTATCGTCCTCTTCAGCGCGCTCGGCATCTGGCAGGTCGAGCGCCGAAGCTGGAAGCTGGCGCTGATCGAAGCGGTGGACGCGCGCGTGCAGGCATCGCCCGTGTCTGCGCCGCCTCCGGCCGTTTGGCCATCGATCGAACGTGAGCGCCACGCCTATCTGCACGTCGTCGCGCGCGGTCGCTTCCTCCACGACCGCGAGACGCTGGTGCGGGCGGTGACGGACCTGGGCACGGGCTTCTGGGTGCTCACGCCGCTAGGCACCGACACCGGCTTCGTCGTGCTCGTCAACCGGGGCTATGTCCCCCCGGAGCGTGCGGTGCAGGCCACCCGGGCTCGCAACCTCCCGGCGCACGCGACCGTCACGGGTCTGCTCAGGACGTCGGAGCCTGGTGGTGCCTTTCTCCGCCGCAATGATCCCGTGGCAGATCGCTGGTTCTCCCGCGATGTCCAGGCGATCGCGGCTGCGCGCCAGCTCGTTCGCGTGGCGCCATACTTTATCGATGCCGACGCCGATGCCCGGCCGAAGCACGCTTGGCCGCGCGCCGGGCTTACCGTCATCCGCTTCCAGAACAATCACCTCGTCTATGCGCTGACCTGGTTCGGACTTGCCGGCCTGTGCCTCGTCGCCTTGGTGATCGTACGACGGACCCGCGCCTGAGATCGGCGACCAAGGGGCGGGTCAGCCGGTTCGCCGCCTCCGTAACATCCCCAATGCCGCGCCATCTCTGTTTGGGCGAGATACTTCGCGCACAACGGAGATCGACGATGGACAAGACGATGAGGGCCGCGGTCGTGCGCGGATTCGGCGAGCCGCTGGTGATTGAGGAAGTGGCCGTCCCCCGCCCCGGCCCCGGGCAGATTCTGGTGCAGGTCGCGGCCTGCGGAGTCTGTCACACCGATCTCCACGCTGCCGATGGCGATTGGCCGGTCAAGCCGGCGCCGCCGTTCATCCCGGGTCACGAGGGTGTCGGAACCGTCGTCGGCACCGGGTCCGGCGTCATCCACGTCAAGGAGGGCGATCGCGTCGGCGTGCCCTGGCTGTACTCCGCATGCGGCCACTGCCCGCATTGCCTGGGCGGCTGGGAAACGCTGTGCGAGAGCCAGCAGAACACCGGCTACTCGGTCAACGGCAGCTTCGCCGACTACGTGGTCGCCGATGCCGGCTATGTCGGGCACCTCCCCGATCGGGTGAGCTTCGCCGAGATTGCGCCGGTGCTATGCGCCGGCGTCACGGTCTACAAGGGACTGAAGGTCACCGACACCAAGCCGGGGGACTGGATGGTCGTGTCCGGCATCGGCGGCCTGGGCCATATGGCGGTCCAATATGCGGTCGCGATGGGCCTGCACGTGATCGCGGTCGATGTGGACGATGCCAAGCTGCGGCTGGCCGAACGGCTCGGGGCCGCGCTGACCGTGAACGCGGCTACCAGCGACCCGGTCGCCTTCGTCAAGCGGGCGATCGGCGGCGCGCATGGCGTGCTCGTAACCGCGGTCTCTACCACCGCCTTCGCACAGGGGCTTGGGATGGTGCGTCGGGGCGGGACCATGTCGCTGACCGGCCTGCCACCGGGCGACTTCCCGCTGTCGATCTTCGACACGGTGCTGAACGGCATCACCGTGCGCGGCTCCATCGTGGGAACCCGCCTCGACCTGCAGGAAGCGCTCGACTTCGCTGCACTCGGCAAGGTCCGCGCGACGGTCGAAACAGCGCCGTTGGAGCGCATCAACGACGTTTTCGATCGCATGCGGACAGGGTCGATCGAAGGACGCGTGGTGCTGGACATCAATGCCCAGGCGGCACCGCTGCAAGAGACCGACCTGGCGACCGCCGCCTGACCTGGGGAGAAAGCCGATGATCAAGGACATCTTGGCCATCGTCGATGACGGCGATCACGCACAAACCTTCCTGAAGACGGTTGCCGAGCTCGCGGCGGCTCGTGAAGCGACGCTGGAGGTCGCCGCGCTCACGCCCGCTCCGACAGCCTCGCCAGGGACCGCGCCGTTCGGAACGCTATACGTTCCTGAGTGGGTGTTGATGGGCGACGATCAGGCCAATGTCGAACGGGTGCGCGCTCATCTCGCCGCCGCCGGGTCATCGGCCGAGATCTTCGGCCTGCATGACGACATCGGCTGGCTTGCCGGCAATCTCAAACGAAGGCGGCAGGTGGCCGACCTGATCGCGATCGGCGCGCGCGAGACCTGGGCGAACCCGTGGCTGCGCAGACGCGTCGCAGAGACGCTCATCCGGGCCAGCGGAACCCCGCTGCTGATCCTGCCTGAAGAGCAGACGCTCAAACCTGTCCGTCGCGCAGTGCTCGGGTGGAAGGCCGGACCTGAGGCAACCCGTGCCATGCACACGCTGGTGCAGTTGGCTGACCCGGGCGCGCTGATCGATGTCGTGACGGTCGGCACGTCCCTGCACGCTTGCGAGGGCGAGCAGGAGGCGCACGCCGAAGTCAAACGACACCTGCTCCGGCACGGTTTCGACGCTCAGGGGCACTGGGTCGTCAACGACGACAAGAGCGAGGCGGAGACGCTGACTCTCTATGCGCAAGAAATCGGTGCCGATCTGATCGCGATCGGCGGGTTCGCTCATTCCCGCATCCGCGAGATCCTGCTCGGTGGGGTCACCGGCGACCTGCTCGAGCGCACCGAGACGCCGCTCGTGGTTGTTGGTTAGAGACACTTCCTCGCGTCGACAATGAGGCACAAACTGGCGCGACGACGTCTTCGCCCGAGGCGCGATTAACATTCGTTAAGCACTTTATCCTAACACTCTCGCATGCCTGACGTGACCCCCGGCTTTCATCCAGCCGGGACCAGAGACCGGCGATTGTTGTGGTGCACGGGCGCACCCGAAGCAACGGCCTGGACGCGTCCAGGCCGTTGCTTCTCGATCTCGGCGGCGAAGGCCGCTGGGGTGGCGTAGCCGAGCGACGAGTGCGGCCGCTCGGTGTTGTAGTCGTCGGCCCATGCCCGGACCACGGCGCGGGCATGGGCGAGGCTGAGGAACAGGGTCTCGTTGAGCAACTCGTCGCGCATGCGGCCGTTGAAGCTCTCGACATAGCCGTTCTGCATGGGGCGGCCCGGCGCGATGTAGTGCCACTCGACCTTTGCCTCGCCCGACCAGACCAGCACCGCGTTCGAGGTCAGCTCGGTGCCGTAGCACATTGGGAAGCGCTGGTTCGGGGGCCGCTATGGCCCTGATGAAGGCAAGGCCGCGAAGCGGCCGCAGGCTTCATCAGGGCAAGCCATGGTCGGTCAGCAGGTATCTAAAGTGAGGTTGTCGAGACAACACTTTGGAGGCCGACCGACCATGACCAAGCTCACCTCTACGCCTGCCGGCGCCGTGCTGGTAGCCATCGATATGTCCAAGAACCGGCAGGAGGTCCTTATCGAGCGACCGGAAGGCGGCCGGCGCCGGCGGATGACCGTCATGGCGACCAAGGAGGACTATGACGGCTTCGTCGAGCAGCTCGCTGCCATCGGTCGTCCCATCATCGTCGGGTTCGAGGCGACGGGTAATTACCATCGCACGCTGGCGCACCGGCTGCTGACGGCGGGGTTTGAGCTGCGCCTCATCTCGTCGGTCGCGCTCGCCCGAACACGCGAGGCGTTGCACAATGGCTGGGACAAGAACGACCCCAAGGACGCGCAGGTCATCCTCCACATGCTGCGGATCGGTGCGACGCAGCGCTATGTGGACCCGCTCGCCGCGGGCATCAATGACCTGCAGGAACTCTCGAAGACCCACGAGACGATCTCCAGGATGAAGACGCAGACCTGGCACCGGATCCTGACCCACTATCTGCCGCTGTACTTCCCCGAGATCGCCCGCTTCGCAGGTAACAGCCGGTCCGACTGGTTTCTCGCGCTCATCGAGCGGTTTCCGACGCCGGCCACCATCACGGCACTGGACCGCGAGGCGTTCTCGGCCGCGGCGTGGCCGCTCATCGGCCGCAAGGTCTCCAAGGCACGCCTCATCAACGACATCTACGAGACGGCGTTCGCCTCGACGGCACTGCCGGTGCCGGAGGACTCCGCCGCCGTCACCATGTTCCGCATGGTCATTGCACAGGGCCGCAGCCTCATCCACCAGCGCGACGAGATCGAGCGGCTGGCTCATGCGCGGCTCGCCGATGACGTCGACTACCAGCTGCTGCGCAACATTCCGGGCATCGGTCCGATCAATGCGCTGACCATCCTGGCCGAGGCCGGTGATCTGCGCCGCTTCAACCATCATCGCCAGTTCCTGAAGTTTTGCGGCCTCGATCTCGCGACCTGCCAGTCGGGCACGTTCCGCGGCCGCACCAGGCTGTCCAAATACGGCAACGCGCGCCTGCGCCGCACCTTCTGGATGGCTGCCCAGGTCGCCGCGCGTCAGCGCGACAACAGCTTCCGCGACAAGCTCGGACGATACATTGCCGGGCACGCGGACGATGCCGACCGTCGCCGCAAGGCGATGACGGCGCTCACCGCCAAGATGGCGCGCGTGGCTCACGCCGTCATCAAGACGGGAACAGAGTACCGGCCGTTCCTCGAACGGTCGGATGCCAGGTGGAAGGACCCCTCTCTGCAAGTGCCGTGAGGGCGCTCCTCGAGCGACCCTGTAGATAATGTTCGGGCCTTCCACCTGGGTGCGTATCTCGTTTTAAGGATGGTGAGGACCACGGTCGCCCCGGCGCCGCTGGATCCTGCGTTTGCTATGGCAGGGAGCGATCCCGTTGACGGTGGGAGCCATCTGGCTCAGATTGCATGCCGCGCCGATGGTTGTCGGCGCATCGATATCTGCTGGCCAAAACCCGCCGCTGCTTCCCGACATAGGACGTTATCGCTGACGATCATGCCTGGCCGACCACGCTCGGCGACCAGGTCGACCAGTTCGCGCACGACCCGCTTGCCGGAGATCGAGGTGTCCACCACCGCACGCAGGCATTCGCGCGTGACGTCGTCGACGATGTTGAGCACGCGGAACCGCCGGCCGGTGGCAAGCTGGTCATGCACGAAGTCCAGGCTCCAGCGCTGGTTGGGGAGCGCCAGCACCGGCCCAGGCGCCCGCGCGCCCACGGCGCGCCTTCGTCCCTTCCTGCGCCTGACCGTCAGCCCCTCCTCACGGTAGAGCCGCTGTGTCTTCTTGCGGTTGATGGTCACGCCATCGCGCCGCAGCAGGATGTGCAACCGCCGGTAGCCGAACCGGCGCCGCTGGCCGGCCAGATCGCGCAGCCGCGCCCGCAGGCCCTCGTCGCCCTCGCGACACGAGCGGTAGCGCATGCTCGTCCGGTCGGCCCCGATCACGGCGCAGGCGCGCCGCTCGCTCATCCCGAACCCAGCCTGCAACCGCGCGACCGCCTCCCGCTTGGCGGCCACGCTCACCACTTTTTTGCCAGCAGGTCTTTCAACCCCGCATTGTCCAGCATGGCGTCGGCCAGCAGCCGCTTGAGCCTGCCGTTCTCGTCCTCCAGCGCTCGTAGCCGCTTCGCCTCGGACACCTCCAGGCCGCCATACTTGGCCTTCCAGGCGTAGTAGGTCGCGCTCGACATGCCGTGCTTGCGGCACAGCTCCGTCACCACCGCGCCCGCCTCGGCCTCCTTCAGAATGCCGATGATCTGCTCGTCCGAAAACTGCTTCCGCTTCATTCCGTCCATCCCTTCGATGGGCCGGTTTCTAGTTCCACCTGGAGGAAAAAACGGGGGTCACGTCATGCCGAACGTGACCCTCTTGCAAATACTGAGGAAGGAGCTTGCGCAAGCGTCACTTCTCGCCATCGCCTATTTCATCGCAGCCTATGTAGCTGTCACCTACACGCGCGTGGGAGGCGGCGTTGCCCTTCTATGGTTCGCCACGCCGTTGCTGGCGGTCGATCTCCGTTATCGTCCGGAGCGCTCCTGGACGCTGAGGCTGGTGGGCTGTGCAATCGCAAGCGCCCTCGCGACCACCATCCACGGACTTGGCTTGCAGGTGGCCCTTCCATTCGCCCTGCTCGGCGTTGCGGAAGGGGCTGCGATCGCCTGGCTCATGCGGCGGGTCGAGCCGACGCCTCGTCACCTCACGTCCCTGCGCGAACTCGGCCTTTTGCTCCTGGTCGCTGGGCTCGCGGTCCCGGCCGCGACCGCGCTACCGGCAGGTCTTCTTGCGCATGGGGCCGCAGACCTTCCTGTTTGGCGCAACGCGTTCAACTGGTTCGTCGCCCATTCGCTGGGCACACTGACGGTCATGCCGATCGTCAAGCTGGTAATCGGCGGGGACGTCACGGCGTGGAGCAAGGCAGTGCGCCGGAGAGAGCTTTATGAGCTCGCGGCCCTAACCACGCTGCACGTCACGGTTGCGGTGCTCGTCTTCGCTCAGACGCAGCTGCCGCTCCTGTTCGTGCCGCTGCTTCCGTTGATGCTGATGGTCTTCCGGTTCGGCCGATTAGGCGCCGCCTTGGCGCTACTATTGCTGACGATCATCGGCTCGGTATGCACTGCTCGCGGGCTGGGACCTGTTGCGATGCCGGAGCTGAGTGCGGGCGGCAGAATCCAGCTTATCGAACTCTACCTTGCCGTCGCGACGCTGATGGCGCTTCCCGCGGCGACGGAGCTGAAGCGGCGGAAGATCCTTTTTTCGGAGGTGCAGGAGCAAGCCGCCCTTCACAAAATCATTACCGACCGCAGTGGCGACATCATCATGGCGGTCACTGCAGACGGCCGGATCAGCTTCGTATCTCCATCGCTGATGAAGATCGCCGGCTTTGCGCCCGAAGCAGTAGTCGGCAAACTTGCGCGTGAGATCGTCTCTCCTGAGGACGTGGAGCAGATCGTCGACGCGCACCGGCGCGCTATGCTTTCGCCGGACCAGACCATCATTTTCGAGTTCCGGGCGATGAAGGCGTCGGGAGAGATGGCATGGTTCGAAAGCCATGCCTGCGCCATTTCGGACGAGCATGGCCAGGCGAGCGGAACCGTGAACGTGGTGCGGGAGGTCTCGCGCCGCAAGGCGGTCGAGCTCGACCTCGCCCGCGCCGCTGCGACAGACGCGCTAACCGGTCTTCCAAATCGCCGTGGCCTAGAGATCGCTAGGGAGCGGCTCGCGCAGGCAGGCAAACCTGGGCAGCAGTTCCTCGCCCTCTTCGACATAGATCGCTTCAAGGCGGTGAACGACACGTTCGGTCACGCCTCGGGCGATGATGTACTTCGAACCTTCGCCTCTGTGCTCACAGCGAATACCCGCGGCACGGATGCAGTCGCACGCCTTGGTGGGGAAGAGTTCGCTGTGCTCTACTTAGATGTGAGGCTGGCCGAGGCACGCGCCGCGTGCGAACGTATTAGACTGCAGTTCGCCGCCGAGCGGCTCGCCCTGCCGGATGGCAGGCAGGTGGCCGCGACCGTAAGTGTCGGTCTCGCTCCGATCCCGGACGACGGTGATTTGGAAGGCGCGCTCATTGCAGCGGATCAGGCACTGTACCGTTCCAAGAATGCCGGAAGGAACATGCTTTCGTTAGCGGCTTGAATCGCGTGGCATCCAACGCCGACCTCACCCAGATTCAAAGCGCACCGATAAATCACCTCCGCCAGTTTCCGCAGACCGAGGCTCGGCATGAGCTTTTCCTGAGCCCGTCCGTGCCCGATGCAGCGCCGTAACGCGCTTCACCTGCGCTATGCTGCATCCCGCCAGCTCGGCCGTGCGCGCGATGCTCATCCCTGTCTCCCGCAGCCCAACAATGCGCCTGTGCAAGGCGATATCCGGCTTACGGCCGTTGTACCGCCCTGCTCGCTTGGCGAGCTCGATGCCCTCTCGCTGGCGCTCGCGCCGGGTCTCATAGTCGTCTCGTGCGGTCTGAAGCGCGACGCGCAGCAGCATGTCCTGCACCGCTTCGAGCACGATGCGCGCGACACCGGCGCTGTCAGCGACAAGCTCGGACAGATCGACGATGCCTGGCACGGCTAGCCGCGCGCCCTTCGCCCGGATCGTCGCCACCAGCAGTTCGGCTTCGGGTAATGGCAGACGGCTGATCCGGTCGATCTTCTCCGCAACCACCACCTCGCCCGGCTGCAGGTCAGCAACCATGCGTAAGAGCTCTGGCCGATCAGGCCGCGCGCCCGACGCCTTCTCGCGGTAAACCGCCGCGACGTAATAGCCTGCTGCGCGCGCACCGGTGACAATTGCTTCCTGCCGGGTCAGGTCCTGCTCGTCGGTGCTTACGCGCAGGTACACGCGCGCAGCGCGGATCGGGTTCGTCATGCTGGCTCCGTTCGGTACACCCGTAAGCGCCACCTCTGCCGACACCGGCTCCGATAAGCAAGGACCGAGTCTGTCGCGCCTAGCTAAGCAAGCCGGCTCTGCGTAGCCACTCACGGCCGAGATGAACGAGTCCGGTGCAGATGTGATCGCCGCTATATTCTACGGGCAAGGGTGATCGTCTGGTTGTGGCAGCTACGCGGGTTATCTGGTACGTAGACGGCTAAACGGGTCAGACGAGCGAGGTTGGTGCAGATGGAAGCACAGCGAGTCAAAATCGTAGATGGTGGCAAGCTGGTCATCCCGGCATCAATGCGGCGACAACTCGGAATTGGCACAGGCGATACCGTTCTAGTTGACGTCGACAACGGGGAGCTTCGGGTACGGTCGGTGACGCGGGCCATCGAGCGTGCCCGCGCCATCCTGCGCAAGCACATACCTGAAGGGTCAGGCTTGGCTGACGAACTGATCGCCGATCGGCGCCGCGAGGCCGAGCGTGAGTAGCAAGGTCGTCCTCGACGCGTCAGCGCTGCTCTGCCTGCTCAATGACGAGCCGGGCGCCGGCAGGGTAGTAGAAGTATTGACGCGTTCCGTGATGGGCACGACCAACCTCGCCGAGGTTGTGTCCAAACTGCGCGAGCGCGGCCTATCACTGGAGGAGGTGCGCGAGGCCCTGGGCGGCCTGCACCTAGACGTTCGTCCGTTGTCGCCTTCTCAGGCGATGATCATCGGCGACCTGCGGCCGGCGACGAAGCCGCTAGGCCTATCGGTTGGTGACCGGGCCTGTCTGGCGCTTGCCTTGGACCTAGATGCTGAGCTGTTTACGACTGACGCGGACCTCGCGAGCGCTGACGCAGGCGTCAGCATCACCGACGTACGTCGATCATCAGAGTGACCCACTTGCAGACGTCCGCGTGGCCTTCACATTCTCAACTACCAATACCCGTTTACCTTGGTGAAATGGCCGAATTCCAGCAAACCGTGCCGCCGCAGCTACGGTGACCTCCATCGCGCCAAAGCGACAATGTCGCGACGAAGGTCGGTTCGCCCGCTTGTTCGGTAGAGCGTCAAAGCTCGCTGTGCCGAAGTTGACCGCCGCGCTGCCGCGCCCACACGTAGCGCATACCGCCTGCACCCGACGGTCGTACAACCGACATGTCCACCAGCCTGTCGGACCAGCACGCTTGCCCGCAACCCGCCAGCCATGCTACTTGGCGCACCCGCACGAACGGACCTATAACGCCGTCAAAAAGAGGGCGTTACAGGATGCTAAGCACGAAGGTCAGGTCGCTAGCGAACTTCGCGTGGAGCGTCGCCGATTTGCTGCGCGGCGACTTCAAGCAGTTTGAATATGGCAAGATCATCCTGCCGTTCCTAGTGCTCCGCCGCCTCGACTGCATCCTGGAGTCCACCAAGGACGCGGTGCTCGCGACCGCCGGCGGGCTGCCCGACGGCATCGACGAGGCCACCAAGGACATGATTCTGTTCGAGGTGGCGGACGGGCCCAAGGTCTACAATACCTCCAGCCTGACGCTCGGGCGCATCAGGGGCCAGAACCCCGCCCAACTCCACGCCAACCTGCTCGATTACATCACCGGCTTCTCCGGCGGCGTGCGCGACATCTTTCTGGACAAGTTCCTCTTCACCGACACGCTCAAGCGCCTGAACGACGCGGGCATCCTCTGGCACGTGTTCGAGCGCTTTGCCCAGATCGACCTGCACAGCGACGAGGTCTCCAATCTGGAGATGGGCTACCTCTTCGAGGACCTGATCCGCCGCTTCTCGGAGATGTCCAACGAGACCGCGGGCGAGCACTTCACTCCGCGCGAGGTGGTCCGCCTAATCGTCGAGATGCTGATCGCCAACGACCGCCAGGCGTTCAGGCCCGGCATTATACGCACCGTCTACGATCCGGCGTGCGGCACGGGCGGGATGCTGTCGATCACCGAGGAGGAGATCAAAAAGCACAGCCCAGGCGTCCGCGTCGAGCTCTACGGCCAGGAGCTCAACCCCGAGTCCTACGCCATCTGCCGGTCGGATATGCTGGTAACGGGTCACGACCCCGAGCAGATCGCGTTCGGCAACACGCTTTCGGCCGACGCCCACAGGGGCCGGCGCTTCCACTACATGGTGTCGAACCCGCCATACGGGGTCGACTGGAAGAAGTACGCCGACGTCATCCGCGTGGAGGCCGAGAGCGGGGGCGACGGCAATCGCTTCGCCGCGGGCCTGCCGCGCATCTCCGACGGCCAGCTGCTCTTCCTCCAGCACATGGTCTCCAAGATGCGGGACGACGAGGAGGGCTCGCAGATCGGCATCGTCACGAACGGCTCGCCGCTGTTCACGGGCGGCGCCGGATCGGGCGAGAGCGAGATCCGCCGCTGGCTGCTCGCCGACGCCGACATGGTAGAGGCGATCGTCGCGCTGCCGACCGACATCTTCTACAACACCGGCATCCAGACCTACGTGTGGCTGCTCACCAACCGCAAGGAGGAGCGCCGTCGGGGCAAGGTCCAGCTGATCGACGCGTCGTCGCAGCGGTTCTGGTCGCCGATGCGCAAGAGCCTGGGATCCAAGCGGCGCGAGATTCCCGAGGAGGCCCGCCGCGACATTGTCACGATCTACGCGGACATGCTGAACGGCGGCAGCGAGCACTCCGACCACGCTAAGATCGTGCCCGTCGAGCAGCTTGGCTACCGCGAGGTGCGCGTGGAACGCCCCCTCCGGCTCGCCTTCCAGGCGACGCCGGTGCGCATCGCGGTCCTGATGGCGTCGAAGGCCATGCAGAAGCTGGAGGACGGCGCGCGGGCGGAGCTCGCCTCCTGCCTTCGCGAGCACCTCTCCACCGACCGCTTCCTCTCCCGGGACGAGGCCGACCGCGCGCTGAGCTCGGCGCTCGCGAGAGCCGGGCTGCGCATCGCGGTGCCGATCCGCAAGCTGATTCTGTCGTCGATCGCGGAACGCGACGACGCGGCCGAGATCGCGCGCGACGCAAAAGGCCGGCCGCAGCCCGACCCGGACCTTCGCGACCACGAGCTGGTTCCGCTGCTGGAGGACTGGCGGTCGTTCTTCGAGCGGGAGGTGGCCCCCCACGTTCCCGACGCCTGGGTCGACACCGACCATCGCGATCCGGCCGACAAGGAGGTCGGACGGGTCGGTTACGAGATCAACTTCAAAAGGTTCTTCGACCGCTACGCGCCGCCGCGCGAAGTCGCGCTCATCGACAAGGAACTCGCGACCAAGGAGCTGGAGATAGCCGACCTGCTCAGGGCATTGGCGGAATGACCGCCGCCCACAATCGGGTTCGCCTGAAGCACCTGGCGCAGGTCCGGTCGAGCAACGTGGACAAGGTAATCGACGACGATCAGACGCCGGTCCGCCTCTGCAACTACGTCGACGTCTACTACCGCGACAGGATCGACGAGACGATCGACTTCGCCGCCGGGTCCGCCACTTCTAAGGAGATCGAGAGGTTCGGCCTGCGCGCGGGCGACATCGTGATCACCAAGGACAGCGAAACTCCGTCCGACATAGCCGTTCCGGCGATCGTGGACGCCTCCGCGGAAGGCGTGGTGTGCGCTTATCACCTGGCGATTCTCCGTCCCGACCGTGCCATCGTCGATCCGCGGTTCCTGTTCTGGGCTTTGCGCTCGGCCCCCGTGCGGCAGGCGTTCGGCGTCCGTGCGCAGGGCGTGACCCGCTTCGGCCTGACGATCGGTGGCATCGGGTCTGTCGAGATCCCTTGTCCCCCGCTGAAGCGGCAGCAGGAGCTGGCGCGTCAACTCGACCGGCGGCTCGCTCTGACCGAGCGCCTGATAGACGCCAAGCGCGCGCAGGCGCAGCTGCTGCTCGAGAGGGAGGAGAGCACCTTCGCCGACGTGGTCTCCGGCCGCGATCGACCGGGCGAGAAGGCGCATTCCGGCGTGGAGTGGATCGGCGAGATGCCCGCCCACTGGACCGCGCCCAAGATGGTGCACGTCGCCCGGCAGGAGACCGGGCACACGCCCAGCCGCAAGGTGGACGAATATTGGTTGCCGGAGGCGTGCGTAATCCCCTGGTTCTCGCTTGCCGATGTCTGGCAGATCAGACAGGCGGGCAATATCGAGGTGACCGAGACGGCCGAGCGCATCAGCGAACTTGGCATGGCGAACTCGGCCGCGCGCCTGCTGCCCGCCGGCACTGTCATCCTCTCCCGAACCGCGTCGGTCGGCTTCCCGGCGATCCTCGGCGTGCCGATGGCGGTGACGCAGGACTTCGTTGGCTGGATCTGCGGCCCGCGCGTGCTGCCGCGCTACCTCTACTACGTCCTGAGGTCGATGAAGCCGGTGTTCCGCAGCCTGATGATCGGCTCGACCCACCAAACCATCTACATGCCCGACATCCGCTCCTTCAGGATGCCGCTGCCGCCGATCGACGAGCAGGCGGAGATCGCCGACAGGCTCGATCGGATCACCGGCGCTTTCAGGGGCGCGGCGGCGGAGATCCAGCGTTCGATCACCCTGCTGGCGGAGCGCCGGGACGCGGTGATCACCGCCGCGGTCACGGGGGACCGAGGCGACGCCGTCACGGTTGCGCACGAGACCGCCGTAACCAGCGCGGTGCCGGCGACCGCGCCCCGCGCCAGCGTGCGCACTATGGTCGCCGCTGAGATCATCTACCGGCACCGCACGGTGCTGCGGTTCGGCCGGGTCAAGCTGCAGAAGCTGCTCTACCTCTCCGAGGTCCACGTCGGCATTCACGAGGTCGCGGGGTCCTACCGGCGCGAGGCGGCGGGTCCGTTCGACGGCACCATGCTCGACCGCGTGGAGGCCGGGCTGCGGGAGAGCGCGCTCTACGACGGCTCGGGCGGGGACGGCGCAGCGGTGTCCTACCGACCGCTCGCGCTCGCCGGGCGCCATGACACGGACAGCATCGGTGCGGATCGCCTCGCCGCCCTGCGAGGGCTCGTCGACTTGGTGCGCGATCTCGATACCCGTGCCGCGGAAATGATCGCCACGCTCTACGCCGTCTGGAACGACGACCTGATCGACGGGCGGCAGGTCAGCGACGACGCGGTGATCGAGGGCGTGCTCGACGACTGGCACGCCGAGAAGCGCGCTAAGTTCACGGCGGCCGACCTGCACCACTGGCTGGCGTGGATGAAGCGCGTCGGGCTGACGCCGCGAGGAACTGGCCCGCGGACGATCCCGACGATGGAGGCCGACCTCTTCGCCGAGCGAAGAGAGTGAGCGGAGAGGAGAAACTCATGGGCGAGGGGCACGCCGCGTCGAAGGCGCACCAGGAGCACGTCCTGGAAAGCCACATGGTCGACACGCTGGTCGCCCGGCAGGGCTACGCGGAGCGGCCGCCAGAGGCGTTCGACCGCAGGCGCGCGCTCGACGTGGAGACAGTAGTCGGCTGGGTGAGGCGGACCCAGGCCGCGCAATGGGCCCGCCTGGAGGAGCAGTACGCCGGCACCGCCGAGGCCGAGTTCCTCAAGCAGCTCGAGGCCAACCTGAAGAGCGCCGGCACGCTCGGGGTGCTGCGTCGCGGAATCAAGCTCATCCCCGGCATTCGCTTTGCGCTCTGCCACTTTAAACCCGCGTCGGGGCTTAACGCCAAACTGCAGGCGCTCTACGAGAGCAACGTCCTCACCGTCATGCGGCAGGTGCGCTACAGCTCGCGGAGCGAGAACTCCATCGACGTTGTCGCCTTCGTCAACGGCATCCCGGTCGCCACGTTCGAGCTCAAGAACGAGCTGACCGGCTCCACCTTCAAGCACGCCGAGCAGCAGTATATGAAGGACCGTCCGGCGGCGGGCGAGCCGCTGCTGACGTTCAAGCGCGGCGCCATCGTCCACTTCGCCATAGACGGATCGAACGTGTCCATGACGACGCGGCTGATGAACGGGAGGACGCGATTTCTGCCGTTCAACCGGGGTCGCGCCGGGGGCGCCGGCAACGAGGATGTGCCGGGCGAGTTCCGCACCTCCTACATGTGGAGCGATGGTCCCGACGGCGCAGCCGTCCTGTCGCGAGACGTGCTGCTCGACGTGATCGGCAACTTCGTCCACCTCGACACCCAGGAGGTAGTGGCGCGCGACGGGGCGGTCGAGACGCGCGAGACCCTGATCTTCCCGCGCTTCCACCAGCTAGACGCCGTGCGCGCGATGATGGCCGACGCGCGCGACCACGGTGCCGGGCGCAACTACCTGGTCCAGCACTCGGCTGGCTCGGGCAAGTCAAACACAATCGCCTGGACCGCGCATCAGGCGATCACGCTGCACGACGGCGCCGACCAGCCGGTCTTCGACACGGCCGTCATCGTCACCGACCGCGTCGTGTTGGACCGCCAGCTCCAGCGCACCGTCGGACAGTTCGCGCAGACCGCCGGCGTGGTGAAGCAGATCGACGGCACCTCGCGCCAGCTGAAGGAGGCCATCGCCAGCGGCGCTCGCATCGTCGTCACCACAATCCAGAAGTTCTCGACCGAGCACCTGGCCACGCTGTCGGGCCAGGCCGGCAGGCGCTTCGCCGTCATCGTGGACGAGGCGCACGGCAGTCAGTCGGGCCGGAGCGCGCAGGCCCTCTCAGACGCGCTCTCTCGCGACGGCGCGACGGCGCCGACCGAGGTTGAGGACATCATCGCGCAGCACCAGGCGGCGCGCGGGCCCCAGCCGAACATCAGCTACTTTGCGTTCACCGCGACGCCGCGCAACGTCACGCTGGAGCGGTTCGGCAGACCGGGCGACGACGGACTGCCGCATCCGTTCCACCTCTACTCTATGCGCCAGGCGATCGAGGAGGGATTTATCCTCGACGTCCTCCAGAACTACATGACCTACAAGGCCTACTACCAGCTGGAGAAGGCCATCGAGGACGATCCCGAGCTGAACGGGCGCCGCGCCCAGCGCCGCGTCGCCCGCTTCGCCTCGCTGCACCCGGCCGCGCTCGGGCAGAAGGTGGAGGTAATCGTCGAGCACTTCCGCCGCCACGTCGCCGGCGAGCTCGACGGACAGGGCAAGGCCATGGTCGTGACCCAGAGCCGCGAGCACGCGCTGCGCTACTACCGCGAGATTCGCGAATACATCGAGGCGCACGACTACCATGACCTGCGGCCGCTGGTCGCGTTCTCGGGCGAGCTGCGGATCGACGACCAGACGTGGACCGAGGCTCAGGTCAACGGCTTCGGCGAGGCCGAGCTGCCGCGTCGCTTTGACGAGGAGTACCAGGTGCTCATCGTCGCGGAGAAGTATCAGACCGGCTTCGACCAGCCGAAGCTCTGCGCGATGTACGTCGACCGCAAGCTGGCCGGCCTGCAGGCGGTGCAGACGCTGTCCCGCCTGAACCGCACGCATCCCGGCAAGGAGCGGACCTATGTCCTCGACTTCCAGAACACCACGGAGGACGTCCAGACCGCCTTCGCGCCGTTCTTCGAGGCGACGGTCATCGAAGCCAACTCGGACCCGAACCAGATCTACGCGCTGGAAAGCCGGCTGCGCGCCTTCGGCATCCTGGACGCGGGCGAGATCGAGCGGTTCGCCGCGACCTTCTACAAGGGGCCGCTCGACGGGCACGACCGCGCCCGGCTCGAAGGACTGGTGCGCCAGGCGGTCGCCCGCTTCGAGGCTGAGGAGGAGGAGCGCCAGGTCGAATTTAGGCAGCTCGTGCGAAGCTACATGCGCTTCTACGCCTTCGTGTCGCAGGTCGTGCGCCTTGGCGACACCGAGCTAGAGAAGCTTTACGCCTTCGCGTCGTGGCTGGACCGGCTGCTGCCCGACCGCGAGATACCCGGCGACGTCGAGATCACCGACGAGATGGTCCGTCTCCAGGCGTTCCGCGTCGAAATGAAGGAGGAGGGCTCGGCCTCGCTGCCGGCCGGCACCGGCTCGCCCCTGTCGCCGATCACCGAGTTCGGCGCCAACCCTATGACAGAGGAGGAGAGCCGCTCGCTCTCCGAGATCATCCTTTCGTTCAACGAGCGCCACGGCGGCGACTTCAGCGAGGCCGACTTCATCCGCTTCGAGGCGGTCAACCGCGAGATCCTCGACGGAAATCTCGTCGAGATGATGCGCAACAACCCCGACGACGTGGTCTATGGGGCATTTCGCGAAATGTTTTTTCGCGGCGCGGTCCGCGCGTTCCAGCGCGACAACGAGCTTAAGAGCGTGATACTGACCGAGCCCGCGATGCGTGAGAAGGTGACCCGGCACTTCTTCCGTCGGGCGCAGCGCGCCATACGCGAGCACGGTCGGGCCGCTTAGGTGACAAAGGATCGGCCGGCAAATCATCCTTCACTTCTGCACGCTCTGTCGCCGCCAGCTCTCAACCGCCTTCGTAAGGTCGCTTGCGCTCGACCCGTCGGACCACTTGTCCCAGAAATCGATCGTGCCACTCAACGGCTCATTGCGAGGCTTCGAGATTCGAATTCTAGTCGGCAATAGGATGGCATCGCCGACCACAAGTGCCTCACCGGTATCAAGCACAGGAAGTAAATCGCTGAAGCCGCCAAGGCTGTCAGGGAGCAGGCGTCTGACGACGGACTGATCGTCACCGTTCGTGAGCCTCATGGCAATTAGATTACTGCACTGGCTGACCACGGTGCGGTTGACCTCCGACGGGCGCTGGCTGATCACCACCAAGCCAGTGCCGTACTTGCGCCCCTCCTTTGCGATGCGCCCGAAGATCGCGATCGCGTTTTCCGCGGCGCCTGACGTAACCTCCTGCGGGATGTAGAGGTGAGCTTCGTCGCAGAAGAGTGCGATCGGGTGCCTATCGCCGCTCGGCAGCCATTGCTGCACCGAAAAGGCCAGTCTCGCCACAAGGCCAACGATCAGCGGTAGAATGTCCGACGGCACCTCTGAAAAATCGATGACCTTGACACCGCCCGTACCGCCCTTGGCGGATCGGCCGCCCAGCAGTGTCGCAACCAGGTTATCAAGCCATCCGTAGTTTAGAGTTGCCTGATCGCTCGGGAAAAGAAACCCAAGCCTACGGTCTGTGGTCTTGCTTTCCAGACGTTGGATCAGGCGGCTCAGCTTTCCGTGAAAGTCGCCCTGCTTGTCGCCTCGTGAGCCGGCGACCATCTCGGTATTCAGTGCTTCGAGCCGTCGAAGCACGTCAGCGATCTCAAACGGCACCGGACTGTCGATGGTGAAGTTGGCGAGCACCTCATCGTGCTTGCCCTGCTGAAGGTATTGCCGCTTCGCCTCAGTGATGGATCGCGACATGAGCATGGCTTGGTTGGGTGCGTTCGCGTCCGACCGGTCGACGAACATGGACACGAGCGCATCGTAGGTCAGCAGCCAGTATGGGAGGTGCAAAACGCCTTCAGCCAGACCACGACATGCCTCAATATCCGCGGGGCCAGCAATGCGAAAGTGCTGAAATCCATCGCCGGCCATGGATCCATACTCGCCATGGATGTCGAAGACGATGGCGTTGGCGCTCGCGAGTTCTGCAACCTGCTCGAGCAGGCGTGCCGTGGTCCAAGACTTCCCCGATCCCGTGCTGCCGACGACCAGCGCGTGCCGCTGGAAGAGTTTGTTCCCGTTCAGTAAGGCTTCGGCGTTCGGATCCAGAGTGTAGGAACCGAGCGACAGGCGCTGCCCATCTCCCGACACCGCAGAGATCACCTGCATGAACCTGGTCAGCCGCTCGCCTTCGAGGGCAAAGCAGTTGGCGTCGATCTCGGGCACGGATTCCAGCGTGCGGCGGAACACGTTGGATTGCTGACCCAACCGCCCGACCAGCGTCCCAATCAGCGCAATGCGACACAGGTTGAGTTCTGGCGTGGCCTGCTCCGGCTCCTCCAGATCCAGCGCGTTAGCTTTCTGTTCAACGGCAGTGCGGGTGATCTTCTGGATTATGCCAACCAAGTGCTGGCCTGCGCGACTACTCTGGAGCGCTACCAGACGGTTGACCTGTAGCGTCCGGAGCGTCTCGACATCATCGACACGAACGACGACGGTCGCGGTGTCGACAGACTGGACGCGACCGAAAGTTTCGCCATCATCGTAGTTCAGGATCGTCACGCATCTGCTCCGAGTGCTGAATCGAGGAAGTTCGCCAGTGGCCAGATCGTCTGATCGGGGAAGCTAACGCCGGCAGGCTGTAGATGGGTGTAAGCGCGTGTCCCGACGCCCCCGTCTCCCTCTTCAAGTGCGAGGTACTTGCGACACCGGCCGCCACGGAGGAACGCCTTCGTCGTTTCCGAAAGACACTTGGTGATTACGATGATTGGCACAGAATCGACATCGCAGCGCTCGACCAGCTTCGTCTGAAGGTGCTGATCATTGAAACCATAGCCGACGCAGAAGTAGGCGCGGGCGCGTTCCAAAGCTGCATCGGAACAGGTGAAGATGGTCCGAAATGGCTCCAAATGAGCGAGCCTGTATTTGTCGATGCCGGGAGTAATCATCAGCGGCACATACCCGGCGGGCGTCTCGCGACAGCCTCTGACGCCGATAATCTGGTGGTCGGCGTCCTCGAACCAGTCCAGTGAGCCGTGCACCTTCCAGACGTTTACAACGCGACCGCTATCGCCTGTGGGTCGGGGCGCTTGCGCCTGAGTGCGGGTCTGAAGATACCCGGAAGTGAAGCCGCTGAAGTGGATGAGGCCCGCCGCGTCGGCAGCATATTCCGCCAGCCTATCGTAGTTCGGAGTGATGACATCGACAGTACGATGCGTGCTGCTGAACAGATGTCGATAGAAGCGCGACAACGGCAGGTATCGCCGATCGCTCAGCATCGCCCCAAAAACCTGCTCGTCATAGGGCAGGAGAAAGCTTCTTGTCGCATCGGCCACATAGCCGGTCTGACGGCCAGTAAGGCGTACGGCACCGAGGGCGCTTTCCAGGTCCGTGCCGCGCCGGAGTTCAGAATGGAAAGCACTCCATTGCGTCGCTTCATCAGCACTCGGTGTATCAACACCGGGCAGACGACCCAATTTGTCGGCCAGCAGCCACATACCTGGAACGCCATGCGCCGCGGACGCGCCGCTTCCTAAAATGATGACTGGCGCAAGCGCCAGTGCCTCCTGCGCGAACTCCAGCATGTGGTCGAAATCCGACCCGGTACTCATGACGACATGCCCCTATTACGGACCGCTATGGCGGCGGTACTATGCTCAATGGACCCTTAGCCGATGGTGATCCTATGCCCGCCCATGTGCCGAAAAGCTCGTTCGCGGCACGTGAGTAGAATGACCTGCATGCGCTCGGCCGCCCGGGTCAGGATGTCGGTCATGACTTCCAGACGGGCATCGTCCGAGTAGACCAGCGGGTCGTCAAGGATCAGCGACACCGGCTCGCCCTTCTCGAGCAGTAGGTCGGCGAACGCCAGTCTCGTGAGCACCGCCAGCTGCTCCTGCGTGCCGCGGCTGAGGTCGCCGCAGCCCTCGCTGACGCCGCTGCGCGCGATAGAGGTCAGCCCCAGCTCCTCGCTGAACGTGACGTCGCAGTCCGGCAGCACGCGGCGGACATACTGGACGGCGCGCCTCGTGACCGGTCCAAGGAACGTCCGCGACGCCGCCTCCTGCGCCTCATTCAGAGTGGTCCGCAAAAGTGCCAGCGCATCCGCCTCGGCTGTGAGACGCACTACCGTCTGCTCGGCCGCGGCTTCCTCTTCCCGGGCGGCGTCGACCTGGCCTGCCAGACCCTTCGCACCCTCGCTTGCGATCGTGGCCTCCAGGCCGGCGATCTGCTCGATGAGTGCCAGCCGGCGGTCGCCGGCACCGGCTGCTGCCTTGTAGATGTTCGCGAGCCTGAGCCTCAGCCGATCCAGGTCGAACGCGCCGACCGCCTGCTCGGCCGCGACCCGGTCGCGCAGGCGCTCCGCCAACTCCGCCTCGGCCGCCATCAGATCGGCTTCCAGGTCGGTCCGGCTCCGTGCGCCGGTGAGCGCTGCCAGCTGCGTCCGCGCGTTCGCCAGGTCACGAGCCGCGCCGGCCGCCTCGAGCCCTAGCTTCCGCGACGCCTCCTCGGCTGTACGGAGCTGCTCGACCGCCACGTTGTGCCGTCCGAGTGCGGAGCGCTCCTCCTCCGAGCGAAGGATCTGCGCGGCCTCGAGGCCGGGCACATCGACGGACGTGTCCTCTTCGGCCGTCTGATCGACTTCCTTCGCCAGAAGCGCGCGTAGGGCCGCGCCGCCTGTCGCCAGCCCGATCATCGGATCGGCGACGCACAGGGTGTCCACCTGCCGCTTCAGGCCCTTCACCGCCTCACCGGCCGACCTGGCGTTGTTGGCGCGCGCGACCGCGTCGGCATAGCTCGGGACGCCGAGCCAAGCCAACGCGGCCGCCAGCGCACCTTCGGCAGCCTTCAGCTCGGCCGCGGCCGAACCGGTGCCGGGCGGCACGACCCGTACCGTCGCGTGCCGGCCCACCTCGATCAGCGTTGCCGCGGTGACCTCGCGCGCCGCATCGCCCATCGGCTCGCCGTCAACAATGATCGGGGTGCCATCCAGGCTCGTCACCTCGACCCGAACCGCGCCCGCCGATACGACCGCGCGGGCCTCCACCACGGTCTTGTCGAGCCGGGCCAGCTCCTCCAGCTGCTCGGACGCGATCGCCTGGTCCGCGACATTCTGCTGCGTGGCCAGTTCGGCTTCGAGCGCGTCGAGGCTCGTCATCCGCTCCCGCGCACGCGCGATCGCCTCGAACCGCTGCCGGCGCGCGACTGCGGCGCGAGCCGTGCGGAGTGCCGCCTCGGCCGTGTTGCGGGCCTCGCGAGCACGGCACAGCGCGGTCCGCGCGTCCTCCTCGCTCCGGATCGCCTCGTCCCGCTCATCGCCGTGCTGTTCAACCGCGGCATTCGCGGCGGTATTGGCCGCCTCGGCCTTCTCAACCGTCGACTGTGCCGCGTCGATCGCGGCGATCTTCTCGGTCAGCCGCTCCACGGTGCCGTTCGCCGTGTCGTACCGCGCCTGGGCCGTAACCAGACGCTCGGCTGAGGACTCGGCAAGCTTCAGGTCGGCCGCGAGCCGGTCCCGCAGCGAGGCCTGCTCCTCGTCCCCCAACTCGCGCTCGATGCGACGTCGTGCGGCGCGCGCGTCCTCCAGTTCCGTGAGGGTCGCCTCGTGCGCCTGGGCGAGCGCCTCGACGCCGGCACGGTGCTCGCGCGCTGCGTTCAGCCTGTTCTCGGCCGCGGCGAGCCGACCCGTCGACCTGCCGCGGCTGCCGGTCCTGAGTTCGGCATAGGCCTCCTCGACCCGGGCACGGACGGTGTCGAAACGCCGCCCGCCAGTGATCGTGCCCACCTCGCCCTCCAGCGCGGTACGGACGTTATCGCGAACCAGCCGGTTGGGCGCGTCGACACGAAGGGCACTGGCCTGCTCGACCCAGAGCAGCCCGAGCGCGCCGCGCGTGTCGGGGTCGGTGCCGCGATTGTTGCCGCGCTCGAAGCCGAGCAGCGTCTGCAGCTGCTCCTCCGCCGCGTCACTCTCGAAGCGCCCGCGCGGGCCGGTAAGCTGCACCCTTTGCGAGCGAAGGAACTGCTTCTCCACCTGCCAGCGCTCGCCCGCCACCTCGAAGCCGACCGAGACCCTGGGCGCCACGTCGTCCCCGATCGGGCAGTAGGAGCGGGTCAGCTCCGTCCTGGCCGAGTGGCGAATGAACAGCGCCGCGCGCAGCGCTTCCAGCAGCGTCGACTTGCCCGTCTCGTTCGGCTCGACCACGACGTTCAGCCCTGGCTCGAAGCCCTCGAGCCTGAGCGGACGGCGAAAGCGGCGGAAGTTGTCCAGTTCGAGCGAGACGATCCTCACCGTGCGCCCTCCGTCGCCCGGATGGCCTCGACGTAGAGCCGCTCCAGCGCAGCGGCCGCAACGGGGTGGTCCGCACCGCCCGCGTCGACTCGTGCTTTCAATAACAATGTGGCCGTGGCCAGCGCGCCCTGGATGTCGATCGCAGCGATGTCGTCTTCGGTCGGTTGGGCGGTCAGGCTCGCATCGTCGACGTCGAGCCAACGCAGCGCATGGCTGAGTTCGTCCGAACAGGTGCGCCCGACCGCAACCCGGTCGGCGAGAGACAGCGTACCCGAAAGCACGAGCCTCACCAGGGTAAATGCCTGGTCCACCGACGCCCGCAGGGCTCGCAACTCGCGCTCGAAGTCGTCTAGATTGGCAAGTTTCCAATTCCGCTCGAGCCAGCGGAAACGCCCTGTCTCCACCGTTTCTATCGCTGGCGCGGCTCCGCGACGCACGTCGGCGACGATGACTCCACCCGGCTCATCGCGCCCGAACCTGTCCACCTCCGGCGTGCCGCTGTATGCGGCACGATCACCGATCGGCATGAAGCCGTGCCAGTCGCCCAGCGCCAGATAGTCGAGTCCGGAGCGCTGCGCGCGGTCGGGCGGGATCATGTTGTCGGCTTCGCCGCGCGCGCCGAAGTCGACGACCGAACCGTGCGCGAGCCCGATGCGAAGGGCACCATCCGGTGTCGCCATGCCGTCGAACGCACTTGTCGGGTCTTCGCGGGTACGCCGGTGCTCCAGCGGAGCGGGCAGCAGCCAAGCGCCATCCTCCATCTCGACCGGCTCGGGCGTGTCGACCACGCGCACGTTGGCCGGCGCCGCACGGCGCACGCGCGACCACAGGCCATCCGATCGGGCATGATCATGGTTGCCGGGCAGCAACCACCAGGTGCAGGGTGCCCGACCCATGCGGGTCACCGCCTGCACGACCTCGCGATCGGCTGGACCGGTGCTGTCAAACACGTCACCAGCGACCACGACGTGAACGGCGTCACGCTCCCGCGCGAGCGCGCCGATCCTGTCGATCGCATCAAAGCGCGCTTCGCCCAGCGCGGTCCTGACCTCCTGAGGAAAGCGGCCGAATGGCTTACCAAGCTGCCAGTCGGCCGTGTGGATCAGGCGCATGGGCGCTGCGGCGAGATTGTGGCATTTCCGGTCATGCTCAGCACTCTAACGCGGCGAACGATTGGGGAACAGGGCCGACTTACAACGGCTGATCACGCTGGCTCTGACGCTCGGCACTCGAGCAGCGGATTGTGACTACCGATGTGTCCATCCAATGCTTCAAAGGACCGCACAGCGAGCAGATCGCAGCCGTCGCGCGTGCCCGTGACTCGGACGCGACGGCCGGCAAGTTTACGCGCCCCGCTTGGCGCATCAAGACGCCACTCACCGCCATCGTCGGTCCGAAGGATCAGCGACCGCCCGTTCCGCAGCAGCAGTCCGACCAGATTGTGAGCAGTCCCGCGCGGCACCGCTGTTCAGGCCTTTAGGTCAAGGTGACGCAGCAGCGCCTGCCGGTTCGCGTCGTCGTCATCGTACAGGGTCAGCCAACTTGCGGCGAAGTCGTCCGAGTGTCGTTTCCAAGCGGCATAGGCGTCGTCGGGCGAAACGGTGATCCGCTCCGCCGCGAGTACGGCGACAAGGCGCTCCACGTCATCAGCAACCGACCTTCGGCGAGCCTGCTCGTCAAGGTCGGGCTTCAGACGGGCGTGGATTGGTTCCTCTGCGCTCTGCGCCGCCCCGGCTGAGTCAGACGCCGCTACAAGGCTGGTGTCCGAGGCGCTGCCGGTTTGGTCGCTTCCCATAGCTCCGGCCGACCGCTGGTCGAGCTCGGCGAGCCGCGTGTACTCCTCAACGGGCATGACCACGAGCAAGGCAACGCCGTCCCGCTCCACGGCGATCGCACCAGCCTCGGCCGCGGCCAGGCATGCACGCACCTGCGCCGGTGTGGTAGGAAAGGGGACGCTTCGCATCGCTACACCGTAGCATCGTGTATTCAGCCGAACGAGCCTCAGCAGAAGCAAATCCGCGAGACGGGTTTGCGGCGCGCACCACTCGTGCTTTCAGTATTTCTATCTCTGGCTCGACCTGCTGCAGGTAGGTCGGCAACATGGCCATTGTAGCCGAGGTAATCGGTGGATTGGGACACACCAGTGCTGGCGAGGATGACGCTTGAGGTCAGGGGTGGCCTCACACACTTTCCTGGCCTTGTGTCGAAGACGGTGAGCGTGACCTGCACAGACCCGCGGGACGTCGATCAACTCGCTGAGTTCGCCGATGCCGCACTATTTTTCTCCCGTCCCGATCAAGGTGACAAGTGCGGTCCCGACGCGAGAACATACCTACTTAGGATCGAGCTGGGCGAGCGATCACGAGCGCTGACCGTCGCTGATCCGATCAATGATAAGGAAGTGGCGCGGCTGATCCGTTTTGTGAGGGCGCTTGCCGCGGAGCGCGAGGGTCAATCTCCTCAGCGGTAGAAATTAGCCCCTTTCGTGAGAGCTTACCTGTCGCCAAGAGCCTGATCACATTTGCAGCCAAGCTGAGACTAGTCTCAACTATCTGAAATGAGTCTCACTTTCGTTGCAAAGTGACACTCGCGGTCGATGACGTCCCGATCATCCTGATGGACATGACGCTGATCCTGGAGGACGCCGGCTTTCGCTGTCATGAGGCGATGGACGGCGATACCGCGATCGTGCTGCTGGAGGAGCAGGCCGACAACACCATCCTGCTGTTCTCCGATGTCGAGATGCCGGGATCGATCAACGGCTTTGCGCTGGCGCGTCATGTCGCACAGCACTGGCCCTG
This sequence comes from Sphingobium chlorophenolicum, assembly GCF_000722875.1. GTDB lineage: Bacteria > Pseudomonadota > Alphaproteobacteria > Sphingomonadales > Sphingomonadaceae > Sphingobium > Sphingobium chlorophenolicum. The sequence continues at coordinate 105,282 of NZ_JFHR01000003.1, forward strand.
GATCGAGATCGTGATCGCCAGCGGCAATATCCGTCCCAATCCGGGTGACATGCCCGAGAAGGCGACGTTCATCCCGAAGCCCTTCTCGGCTGCGATCGTCCACGAGCACCTCCGCAGGACGCTGCCTGACGGCAAGAAGCCCGCGCCGCTGAAGAATGCGGTGACGACGCCGGTTCAGCCGGGAGCCTGAGCCACCCCTGCCGAGGCGAGCAACTGCGCGTCGGTCGCGTCGCGGTTGTCGATCCACCATTTGGCGTCCGCGATGCCGAGCAGCGCCGCGCCGGTTTCGACGCTATCGAGAGGTTGATCCTTGCGCAGCAAGGCGATCCGTTTTGCGCGAATGGTCGTTGCCCAGCTGACCTGTCGTTCCGAGCCGTTGAGCGGCGCCAGCGACAGATGGGCAACGGCTTGTTGCGAGGCCGCGGCGTCGCGCTCGTTCTCTTCCTGGCGCTGCTTGCGGTAGCACGCGCCGCAGACCGTCGTGCGCAGCCAGGTGGCCTTGCGCTCCTGCTGCGACGCGAACCCGGCAATGAAATGGGTTTGCTCATGGCCGCAGGTGTGGGTGATGCGATGGTCCATGACGTTTAGCCTGTCATATGGGCCGGATTTGTTCCAGCGGGATTGAGTCGAGCCGTTCGGTTCCGGCGACCGATGCTCGCGGCATGAAGATGGCGATCACGACCCGAGTGGGCTGCTCATCACCAGCACGGTCGCGCGCGCGATCGGCGCCGGCGCTACGCCGGCTCTGAAGGGGGCGACCGCCCCCCACCGCAGCGACTTGGCGACGGGGCGATAGCTGACCGGATGGATGCCATCCCGGCTCGGTTGCGCCCGCAGCGGGATGACGGTGTCGCCGAAACGTGCCGCGATCGACGTGACAATGGATGACGCGCGCAGGTCGTAGGGGGCAAGCCAGGCCACCTTGACGGCGGTGGTTCGCCGCCTGAGCGCAAGAAGGTTGGTTGGGAGCGCCGGACTGGCGGCATCGTTCGACCCGAGTGCGATGAGGGCGACGGTGGCGGCCGAAGCGCCCCTCACCCGCCGCTCGATCTCGGCCGAACCGGCACCCACGCGCGCATGAACCTCGCAGCGTATGCCCTGTGCTGCCAATGCCTGCGCCGTGCCGACCGCGGTGCTGTCGCCCAGGATCAGGCAGAAGGGAATCATGGCCGACCAGCCTGATGGGCAAGCGGTTTTCGTGGAGTGGTCATGTCGCCGTAGGCAAGCAGCCCGAAGATGGCGACAGCACAGCCGGCGATGCCGAACGCTGCGCGTGCCAGCCCGATCAGCCGCGCCTTGCGACCCTTGCGAAGGTGGTTCCACCCTCGATCGAGCGAGGTACGCCAGGACAGCCAGCCATCGCCGATATCGCTCGCGCCGAACATCGCGATGGGGATCGCGACGGCCAGCATGATATGCCGGATGTCGGCGCGGGCGATCACGATGGCGAGAAAGGTCGCGACCAGAATGAACAGCGCGATGGCGTTGATGACGCTGTAGAGCGGGCGCAGCCGAAAGATCCGACGCGAGGGCGCAGCGAGGTAGCGCACGATCGGACGGCGGCAGGTGTCGCAGACCAGCATGTGCTGCCCCAGCGGCCAGCGGCGCATCGCCTCATGGCAATACGGGCATTCGGGCCGGGGCAGGCTGATCATATTCATGCGACGTGGCCGACCCTGATCGCATCGGGAAGTGCAGCCCGGATCACGTCGGCGACGTCGGGCACGCAGATCCAGTTGGAGAATCTCGGGTTCCAGATCGCCTTGCCCTTGCACAACGCGGAAAGAACCTCCCTGCCGATCTCATCGTCGCGCGCGGCCCGGAATGCGATGCGGCCATCTGGCAGTGTCCGCTCGACGATCCCGGCGCATACCTCGATAGGTGCGCCCGCCTTGACGGGAACCGCCTTGGCAGGGGGCGATACCTCCAAAACGGTGCATTCAACCGCTACCGATGTGGAGGGACTTTGCGCCGGATGAACAGTGACAGGCTCTGCCTCGACGTACGGCGGCAATTCCGGCACAGACGCGGCCTGGACGATGGGCATGTTGATCGGCCCAGACGGGTCGCCGGTATGAGACGTATCGGCGGCGTCCGTGCTGTCAGGAACGATGCCGAGGCGGGTATAGATATCGCCCTCCTGGACATGGTCGGCGATGAGCTGGTCGGCGATCTCGACCATCTGCGCGGCGGTGACGCCGGTCGAAAACATTCGTCCCAGGGGCGATGACCCGCCGAACGGCACCCAGGCTTTGTAAAGGTTGTCGCATTTGTAGATCGGCTCGTCGCTGCCGATTTTGGAACGGTCGATCATCGCGGTGGGCGGAACGGACACGAATACGCCGACCTCCGCGAACGCCCTGTCATGCCCTTTTCGCTTCAGCCACGCCTGCAGCACCTTGCGTTGTCGTTTGGCCTGTTCGACCGGATTGGGGATGTTCTGCGGCTGACGTTGCGAGCGATACCAGACCATCCATTCGCCATGCTCGTTCTTCGAGATCCGGCCAGAGTAGTTCTTGGATTCGAAGATCGAGGCGGTGCGCGACGCCCGCGACAGCAGGATATGATCGAACTGCGCGAACCCGCCCTGCCCGTCCGGCAGGCGCAGATCGTGGATAAGCAGGTTGCGGTCGTTGTCAGGCCCGAATTGGTGATCGAGCATATAGGCGGTCTCGCGCTCGCCCCGCATCCCCTGGCGATGGTTCCGCACCGTCGATCGCACGCGCTCGGGGAGAGCCGCGAACTCGTCGGACGCCATCACTTCGTCGGCAAATGCGATCTCGGCCGCGCGGGTCGATTTCTTGCGGATCATCGTTTCGGCGTTCCCGGATTTGGCTGCGGCAGCGGTTGAACCGCCTGCGCCGGTAGCGGCGCGGAGGCGGGAGGCACCATTGCGGGCGGCTTGGCCGGCACCAGCCTCGCCTCGAGCCGTGGCCGTGCATCCTCGATCAGCTTGCGGAACGCATCGAGCGTCGCCAGCGTGGTGATCTTGCCGATGTCGGTCGAGGCGTAGCTTCCACCGAGCGCACCCACGCCAAGGCCGAGCAACAGCCCACCGCCCACGACGCCGATATCCTTCTTGCGCGCCGACCCGCTGGCGACCGCTTCCTGGATGCCGGTGTTCACGTCGACCAGCGTCATCAGCACCTGGCTTTCGAGTGTCTTCGACTTGAGCCCGACCGCCCCGCCGAACACACCGCCGACCCCGCCCCCGCTCTCACGCGACTTGGCGTCGGAATAGACCACCTTCACCTCGATCAGATAATCCGCCTTGGTGACAGGCCGGGTTGTGGCAGTCCCGCCATTGATCGCGCGTTCGCGTTCGAGCGCGCTGAACGCCTCGCCGCGATCGGCGACGCGGAAGCAATTGGATCGCGCGATCATCAGCTTGACCAGTGGCAGCGCGTCGACGCGCGCGGTCGAACCGCCGTTCTGCATCTCCGCCATGCGCATGAGCGCCTGCAGTTGCGGCGACAGGCCATCGGCCGGGTTGGCGGCCTTCTCCTCAACCAGCGCGGCAACGCCGAGCGGCACCTGGCATTGCGGCACGGCGGTCGTCTCGTCGACGCCGGTGCCGCCCTGCCCCAGCTTCTGGGCGTGGGCCATTGAAGGTGTGACGGCCGCGAGCGCGGCCGTCACGACGAGCATGCGGGTGCGATCAAGCACCGGCGCCCGCCTTCTTCGCATGCGCTGCGGGATCGCAGATCCCGGCACGCTCCTCGTCCGCCGCAACTTTCTTCGCGGCTTCGTCACAGTCCTTGCAGTCGGGACAGTCCGCGCAGTCCTTGCATTTGCCGTTGTGAAGCGCGTGCGCGCGATAGCGCGCCTTCTTCGCCTCGACCTCGCGCGCGGCATCGGTGCCGGCATGACTTCCGGCGAAGCTCGCCATCGCGAGCAGGACCGGCGCCGACGACTGCGCGCTGGCGGCCGACGGCAAGGCCACGGAGAAGGCGGCAAGCCCCAGCGCGGCGATCATCTTCAGTTTCATCGTGTGTACTCCTTCCCTGGCCGTTTTCAGAAGAAACCGTTGCGTCGGCCGTCGCGACGGTCATCGTGGCGGGCGCTGCTGTCGCCCAGCGCCGAGCGCCGGACCTCCAGCTCAACCCCGTCCCCCTTGCGGCGAATGCGGACATCCTGCGGGGCGATGTTGTTGCGCTTCGCCCAGCGGTCTGCGTCGGCATCCGAGCCGAACTCGCCCATTTCCTCGAAATCCCAGTTGCTCATGTCTCCTGTCCCGGTTGATCGCCGTGCCGGCGCGCGGGGGCCGGTCCTGGCGGTGCGATGCGAAATCCCCGCGCGTGGATGAAGGACAGTGTCACTGGATCGAGGCCGGTTTGGCGGCGATGCGCCGGACCACGAGATTGCTGTCGGCCCCCAGACGAAGATCGAGCGTGTGCCCGACCCGTCGCGTGAACAGCATCACGCCGGCAACCTCGTCGTGCAGCGTGCCCCTGCCGAAGAAGGTCCGAGAATCTGCCCATTCGCGGCCGTGGATGAAGCGGACGCGATATTGGCCGAGCGGGGCTGGCACGGTGACACGCTCGAAGGCGCGGACATAGACCGACAGCCGGTTCTTCGCCGTCGCCGGATCGAGCAGCTGGACGATGCTATTGTCTGCCGCACCCTGAATGGTCAGGTGGCTTCTGACGGTTCGCAGGTCGACGCTGGAGGAGACGGCGACCGTTCCCGATTCCGGAAAACCGGTGTTCGTCCCCACGATTGACGCGAACAGGCTGGAGGTTGCGCGCTTGATCTGGCCCTGCCCGGCCCAGGCCGCAAGGACCAGTGCGATGGCAACACCGACGCCCAGCGCCTGCCAGTAAGGGGCCGGCGTGAAGCGCGGGCGGGGCCGCCATCGACCGCGCTGATAATCGTGGCCCCTGTTCCTGGCTTCGAACCACGACCCTTTCGATCCGCCAGATATCCAGCTCGCGCTCCCCAGCGGCACCGATTTCCTGAACCCGAAGCGGTTCAGCTCGACCCGTGCCTTGCGATCGTTCCATTGCGTCGCACCGGGATCGAGCCCCTGCCGCTTGCGGTAGCGATCGCGCATATAGTCGCGATCATCGATGCCCATCGACCACCTCCATCGACTGCGAGGGGAGAGCCAGGGGAAACACGTCCATTCTGGACAGCATCGCGTGATCGCGCAGCGAGGCCTCGACGGCGACAACCTCGCTCGAAGTCAGTCCAGGTTCGCGTCGTACGAACAGGATGGTCGACGCCGATCCTGCCAGCCAGCGCGCGATGGAGATCCTGGGCATCAGCCGGTCGTGGTCGGCGAAAGCGTGGGTCGCTCGTCGCACGCCGGCCAGCACGGTCATTCCCCAACGCAGGGCGTGACCGTTTCCAGAATCGTGTCCCGCCGCCTCTGCGACGGCTTCCGGCGGGAGATCCCGTATCAGATCGCGGACGGCCGAAAGGGTCGCACCAGGTTCATCGCCGGCATGCTGGATCGCGCGGAGCAGCACATAGCGCGAAGCGCAGGTGTAGCCCGAGCAAACGTCAGGATCGTCGGGAAGGAACGCTTCGATCGCGGACGAGCGTGCATAGTCGCTCGGATGGTCTGCGAAGAAGTCCCAGTTGCCGCGCGCGGGGTCGATCAGCTGGTCGCGGACCTGGTCGGCGAGTTCGGCGATCGCGTCGCCATCGCCGAATACCGCGAGCCGGCCCCCGTCACCGGCGCGGACCGCTTCAAGCGCCGCTGCCGTCAGATCCGCGGTTTCGGCGATCGTGAGGGTCGCGTGCGTCGGCTCGGGTTGGCGCCGGAAGCGAAAAGGGAAACTACCGTCCACCGGGCGTACCTTCGGTTGCGGGCGGAACGAAAATTCCACCATCGGTGTGGAGCGACGCGCTGACGATTCCGCATCCGACCGCCCAGGCGAAGGTGAAAGCCGCCACCACGGCCTCCAGGAGCCCCGCCTGACGCAGCCGGCGCGTCAGGGGGACGAGCACGCGCGGCGCGGTTGACCGTGGCTCCACGGGCTTCCTGCGGGCCTGTTGGAGATGCTCGGACGCGCCCTCGATCGCATCGCAGGGCGGCGTGTCGAGCCGCGAGGTCCGGCCGATGCGGGGAGCCCCGTGCATATAGTCGCGGTCGGCGAGGCTCATCGTGCTGGCTCGGGCCGGACCCGGAGGGCACGCAGCGCGCGGGTGAGCGGCAGGAGTAAGACGTAGGTCAGGCCGAATATCGCGGCCATCGCGAGCGTTTCGCCGCCCCAGTCGAGCGCATCGTCGCGCCGCGCGAGCTGGCTGCATTGCGCGAGCGTATGGGTGTCGAGATCGCAGGCGTGCCAATGTTTCGTGGCGATCACCTGATCCCAGGTCGGTGGCGACGTGGTCATGCTCATAGCTCCAGTCCGATGTCCTTTTCGGGGTAGGGAAGTTCGATTTCCGGCTTCTCGACGCCGATCCGCAGCGATGCGGCTGCAAGGGAGGGATCGTTCTTGAAATCGGGCGGCTGCCGCTCGACGGTTTGGCTGACGTCGGCGCTCGGCTCGCCCCCAACTTTCTCCGGTCCGCGATCGAGGTCGGGCGGCAGCGAGGGGTTGAACGTCTCGCCCGCGCCTGCTTTCGCCGCTGTGCCGGCAGCGCCGCGATCGGGATCGATCGTCAGCGCGCCGGTGGTTTCGAGCGCCGAGGTCTTGTTGCCCTCGTTGCGCTCGATCGCGGCGGTCAGCTTCTCGCGGTCGTCGGTGAACAGCTGGATGTCGTCGCGGACGCGCGTAACGGTGACGTTGAACAGGCGTTGGTTGGAGAGGTTAGATTCCTTGTGGCTCATCACCGCGATCGCGGTATCGGTGGTGATGCCCTGCGCCGCGTGCATGTTGAGCGCGTAGGCGAGGCTGATCCGCTCCATCATCGGATCGCCCGCCTTCAGCTCGTGGAGCGTGCCGTCGCTCGCCTCGACCCTGATCCCCGACGGGTCGGCCGAGACGACGCGGGCGATGTCGTTGTTGTTGAGGCCGCGGTCCTTGTCGTTCTGCGTCCAGCGGATCCTGTCGCCTTCGTGCAGCCGGATCTCCTCGCGCTGCGCGAGCTGCATCGCATCGGTCTTGTCGACCGGCGATATCTTCTGCGGATCGAAGGTCCGAACCCGGTTGCCGATCTGGACCTGGACGCGGCCCTTCGCGTCGACGCCGAGCACGTCATAGGTGCCGGGGCTGAGGCCGAGTTCGCGCATGGCATGGCGCAGGTCGATCACCTGGCCCGGCTTGTAGGTATGCGCGTAGCGCAGTTCCTCACGCGTGACGTTGACCTTGTCGAGGACGGGCGTAACGACGCCCTCGCCCTTCAGCGCCCCCTCTGCGGCGAGGCCGTCCTGGATGCGCACGTTGAGCTCGGCGCGGGCGACGCGGCCCGAGGAGAACATCGCGGTGGTCTCGCGCTGTTCGGTGGTTAGGCCCAGCCAGTGTTCGGCCGCGGCCTTCACATGCTCGGGGTTGGCGGTGACCTTGTCGCCGAGCATCGCCATCGCCTCGCGCACCTCGCCACGGTTGGTCAGCGCAGCGACGGTGCGCAGCTGCTCGGTGCGCTGGCGCAGATTCTCGTCCATCCGCGCCATCGTGATCCCGCCGGCCTGCGCGAGCGCGAACGCCTTGCCGGCGTCGACCGCGGTGATCTGCTGGCGATCGCCGATCATCAGGAAGCGATCGACGCCGAGCGCATTGGCGATGCCGACCAGGTGCTTCATCTGGTCGGAACCCACCATCGAGGCTTCGTCGAGGATCAGCGTCGTGCCGGCGAGCGCGTCGCGCGCGCCGTCATAGCCCGCTCCCTTCCCAGCGAGCGCGTGGCGGGCATAGCTGTGGACGAACGAGGAGACGGTGCGGCTCTCGATCCCGGCTTCCGCGCCGAGGCGATCGGCGGTCGCCTTCATGAGCGCGAGGCCGACCACCTTGCCGCCCTCCTGCTCGACGTTGCGCGCGACGCTCGCCAGCATGGTCGACTTGCCGGCGCCCGAGACGCCTTGGACCGCGACGATACGATCGGCGGAGGTCAGCGCCATCGTCGCGGCCGCCATCTGGCCTGCGTTGAGTTCCTTGTCGCCCGATGCGGCGTTGATCCGCTCGATGACGGTGTCGGCGGAGACGATCACCCGCCCCTCCCCCTTGCCGCGCTCGATCTCGGCAAGGATACCGCGCTCGGTCGCGAGCGCCTCGGGCGTCGTGACATGGGTGACGACGCCGTCGATCCGGTCCTCCTTGCCCGGGATCAGCTTCTCGTTGCGGATGAGCTCGGAGACGCGCGCGTCGACATGCGCGGCGGTGACACCCTTCAGCCCGAGGTCGAGCGCGGTCCGGGTGATGTCGGGCACGGCGAACGCGGCTTCGCGCTGGGCATGGATGCGGATCGCGGAGGCGACGGCGTGCTGGGCGCGCAGATCCACCGGCGCGATGCGCAGTCGGTCGAGACCGCTGGCGACGAGCGGATCGGCGGATCGGAACCACTCGCCCAGGCTTTCGCGGATATTGGCCAGGACGTCACCGAGGCGCTCCATCGGTCGTGGCTGGGCATCGAGGCCGCTAGTGCCGGCACGCTCGCGCGCGGCATCGACCAGTGCCTTGCCGTCGAATCCGAGCGCGGCCGCCCGGTCACGCCATTCCTGGCGCAGGGCATCGCGATCCTCGACGTTCAGCTTGGCGTCGCGGGTATTGTTGGTCACCTTGCGCAACGCCTCGGCGGAGGTGACACCGAGCTCGCCGGCTTTCGCCAGGATATCGGCGCGCCGCTGGCTGAAGGTGTCGATCACCTCCTTAGGCACGCCGGCGATCTCGAACTGGCCGTGCTTGCCGGTGACGCTTGTTTCGTAGCCGATCTTTGCCAGCTCGGCGCGAAACTGGGCGTGATAGGCCGCGCCGATCGTGGTGTTGTTCTTCCAGAGTTGCTGGTTGTGGAGCGCCTGCCATGCCCCGTTCGCCATCTTGGTCATGTTGGCGATAAGGACGTGGATGTGGCCCTGCGGATCGAGAGCGCGGCTCGTGTCGTGCTGGAACAGCGCATAGACGAGGTTGCCGGTACGCACCGCATCCCCTGACCTGGACTGATCGTAGGTGCGGCCTTCGGCGAAGGTCTTCTCGACCCAGCCCATCGTCGCCTTTACCGCGTTCATATGCGCGGTGAGCACACGGGCGTCGCCGGCGACATAGGCCATGACGCTCGCCGATTTCGGCATCGAGAATGTCAGGTCGACGCCTAACCGCCGACCCTCGACCTGCCCGACCTTCTCGCCATCGGGCATCTCGCCGTTGAGGATCTTCTCGAAGTCCTCCTTGGTCACCTCGCCCTTGAGGCCAAGATCGGCCGCGCCCACCCCGCCCCAGGCGGTCGCCTCGGACGAATGCTCGGCGGTGTAGTAATCGTCCTTGGCGAAATACTGCGCCGCGCCGGAGGCGGATTTGACGGAGGCGACCGACAGCATCGGCTACATCCCCATGTCCATGTCGTCATCGATCTCCGGCGAATGATCCGGGCCATGATGACGATGGTGGTGATCGGGATCGCGCTGCGTCGCAAACCCATCGCGCAACTCACGGGTCGCTTGGTCCTCATGGCGGTTGCCATCTTGCCGACCGAGATCAGAGCCACTCATTGGTCGTTCGGCGTCCGATCGTTGCGCGTTCGGGCCTGCCGTGAGCGTTGGCGACGCCCCCGGATCGGGAAGCCTCAGACCGATCCGCGCGTCGCGCACCTTTTCGGACGCGACGGGAACCGCTGGCTCCGCTGCGCGGACGGCATCGGCGCCGGTTGGGCTGGTCGTGACGCCCTTCCCGGTTACCTGATCGATCACCACCGGCAGCGCCCCGGTGACCTCCATCGCCGCAGCCGCCTTCTCCGCCTCGCTACGGGGCTTCTCGGGCTGAGCGGCGGTCAGGTCCGGCTGTTCTCGTTCCCTTGCCTCTACGCCTCCCACGGGCCGCGTGGGGGTATGTTCCCGGCCGCCCTCACCCCCCTCATCCGCGACCTTGTTCCGGGCGGTCTGACGACGCCGGTCTTCCGGCGAGACGTATTCGGTCGGCTTGAAGTTCTTGCGGGGAACCGCCCCCGGCGCGACCTCGGCATAGGACCGGTACTTGAGTTCGATCCGCGCAGCGGGGAAACCGTCGGGAAACTTCACGAAGCCGTGGAGCGACGGCAGGTTGTTGATGTCGTCGGGGATGACCAGCGGTTCGATCGCGGTACGCGGTGTGAGCGTCGAGGCGTCGCGGGTATTGTTGTAGCCGTAGCTGTATGCCTCATCCATCTGACGGACTTCCCGGCTGCCGATGAACTCGGAGCATTTCTCGGCCGTCGTGCGATCGGCGGTGGCGAGGATCAGCTTGGTGCGCGCGAGGCCGGTGAGCGCGGTCGCGTTCTGCAGGCCATAGGTCGCGACCAGCTTGTCGAACGAGTGGATGCCGAGGACGAACGCGCCTCCGAAGTTGCGCGCCGACTGGAGGCCATGCTCGATGCCGGGCAGCGCGTGGAGCGCGTGTACCTCGTCGAACAGATACCAGGTGCGCAGATCGCGCGTCTTGGGCAGGCGCATGAGGTTGTTGACCGCGAGGTCGATCCACAGCGTGAACAGGCCGCGGGTCATCTCCAGGTCATTGTACGAGCCGGTAATGAACATGATCGAGCCGTCACGATTGTCGGTCGCGATCCAGTCGCGGATCGAGAAGGCGGGCGGGCCGCCCGGGACGGGGTCCGGCATGAAGCGCAGCGCCTGTCCGTTGACGTTCAGGACTGATCGGATCGACTCCGCCATGCGGGCCGCTTTCTCCGTCGTCAGCGGGGCCGCGATCGTGTCGTCCAGCTTGGCGTTGATCGACTTCAGGTCAGCCTGCATCAGGTGATGCGCGATGGCGGCATTGTTGGCCTCGCCCATCTCCTGAAGCTTCAGGCACATCTCGATGAACAGCATGCGTGCGGCGTTCTGCCAGAACGGCTCCTTGTCGTCGGGATGCGAGGGGATGAGGGCCGAGGCGGCCGACACGAAGTCGGCATAGTTGCGGCACTCGTCGAACAGCGTCCACGGCGCGCAACGCTCGTCCATCGGGTTGAGGATAACGTCGGTTTCGGGGTTGTAGAATGTCTCCACGAACACCCCGGTAAGGTCGAAGATGACGGCGCGATGCCCGCGCGCACGAAGCTGCGAGACGTGGCTGCGCAGCTGCGTCGTCTTGCCGGTGCCGGTGGTGCCGATGAGCATGGTATGGCTCTGTTCGAGCCGCCACGGATAGGGGATGCCGGCGATCGTATAGGGAACGTGGATGCCCCGGTCGATGCGATCGAGGATTGGAGCCTTGGCGACCAGCTCCGGGACGTATGGGGGCTCGTGCTCGGCGCACTCGGTTCGGAACCTGCGCCGGTTGTGGCCGCTGACGGTTTTGACGAGGACATCTCGCTCGACCAGCAGGGCGCCGCGGTTATGGCGTTCCTGGAGCATGTCGCTGCCGCGCTTGTTGGCCCACATGATGAACCACATGATGAGCGGAGCGGCGATGAAAGCCGACATGACGAGCGTCGTCAGGAAGATTTTGATGGTTTTAGCCCAGGCGTGAACGACATGGGGCTCGTAGGGAACGTAACCGATCGGAACTTTCGTCACGACGCCGTTGGGCAGGGTCAGGTTGATAAGGTGGAATCTGTCCGCGCCGACCCATGTCCAGATCGCCGAGTAGAGTTTCATCAGGTCGAGCTGGAACTCATGCTCGGCGAGGCCCAGCCAGACGAAGATATTGAACAGGACGATGAACGTCCCGAGCCAGATCCAGATCGGCACCTGGAGGCCCGCCCAGGTCATCTTGTACTGGCTGGCAAGCAGCTGCGAACCGCGGGTGAAATTGCCGGAGTTGCGGGTGATCCGCCCCCGCGCTGAATGGTGCTTTACCGTCGCCGCCTGACCGTTGAACCGGATATCATCGCTGCGCATGGTGAACCTCCACGCGCTCCTGGGCGATGTCGATGATCTTCTCCGCGTAGTCGGGATGCTCGCGGGTAACGATGAGGTCCATCGAAGCCGACAGTTGCTCTAGGATGAGCAGGACGCGACTGACGTTGAAGGAATGGCTCGCGACCGCCAGTGGAAGTCCGAAATGAAAGACTAAACGGGACGCCTCCGAGCGAGAGCATCCACGCTCTTTCGCGAAGCTGTCCAGGGTCGCAACAGCCTGACTCGAAAGCCTGAAGCCGACGTGGTGTGTAGTCATGATCCATCCACTCAACTGGTGGATGGTGGGGATTTCGGAGCCGGAGGTTTAACACGCGATTTCAGACATCGCCATAGAAAACGTATTACATGCCGAGAACGTCGAACTAGACGCTATTTCAACGGGTTAGCGAACTCCGGCTAGGCTTTTCCACCATGAGAACACGACACACCCTGTGAACAGACCGTATTTCAGGCACTTAACCTGCGGCGTGCCGCGTACGGTGTGCAAATCCTTAGGGACTGTCGCGGTGGTGGTGGCATCATGGCTGGATGTCCGATCATTGGACCGGACTCCGGGAGGGAAAGCGCCGCAGGCAGGCGATCATCGGGCAGGACCGAAGGGGGTTGGGCGGAGCAATCCCGCCCCACGACGGACCTGGCCGCAGGTCAGTGTCCGTCGCCCCATGCTGGTCCGGTAAAACCGGACCAGCGAGCGAGTATGGTTGTCGCTATTGTGCAGCTGGGTAGGTGCTGGCATCGTACAACATGGAGGCTGGTTCACGATCAGAAAAGGCATGTCGAATGGCACGGAGTATCGAGCAGGAACGGGCGCAGCTTGAGGCCGATGAACAGCGGCTCAACGAGCGTCGCAAGCAACTCGCCGATCGCGAGCGATCGGGGTTGTTGAAGGAGGTTGAGAAGTCGGGGCTGATGAAGGCCGATCCAGCCCAGTTCAGCGCCATCATCGGGGCGATCAAGAAGCTCGGGATCGACGAGACCGTGAAGCGCCTGACCGCGTAGCGGGTCAGCGCAGGAGCGGGCTCAAGCCCATCAAGCAAAAAAGGGGAGCAGCCGTAAGGCGCTCCCCTTTTCAATGCCTGGCCGAAGCTGGCGATGCTTCGGTCCATTGAGGCAAAAGAATGGGGAGCATCGAGGCGAAGCCCGATGCCCCCCGACGCGATGGTGACTGGAGGGAGGCTATCCCCAGACCATGCGTATCTCGTCACTGGTAGCGGCCTGAGCCGCGAGCGAGTCGAACCGCTCGAGGTAACGGCCATCATTGAGGTGGCCTAGATCGCGGCGGACGTAAGGCTGACCCAGAGTATCGCGCAATTCGGTAATGGGTATGCTGCCGCGATTGTCGTCGGCAAGCCGGAGCGCGTCGAGGACGCGATAGGCGTTGCCGTTGGCGAGGTTGATCTCCGATGCGCCGTCGGGCGTGGTGGCGACGTGCATGGTGATCGTGCGGGTTGCATCGTCGCGCCAGAAGCGGACGTTGAGTCCACGAAACTGGGCTTCCTCGACAACGGAGATGACACCAACGTCGTGATCGAAGATCGCGCAGATTGATGCGAGCGACCAGGGGCACACGCGGGCTTCGAACGAGCACGACACCAGGGGGTCATCGTCCTCGTCTTCGAGAAGCTGGCCACGCTCCCGGGCGAAGGCGCGGAACGCGGCGAGCTGGCGGGCGGTGATGACGGCGGGCGCGGCATCGGCTTTCCGATCGACGCTGAGGAAGAAGGTGATCGACATGGTCTGTCTCCCATTGGAACCATCATCCCCGGTTTCCCTCCCCTTCCGATCCGTCAGGATCGGCATGGCCGATCACGGGGTCATGGGTCGGTCCGCAGGACCGGTTGCCCGAGCGATGCGTAGCTGGTGCTCGCAATGCGCAGGCATTGCGGCACCGCGAGCGAGCCGGGCATTGGTCGGACTGCGCCGGTCGATGCGTAGCGAGCGCGACACGCGCAGGCGTGGCCGCGATGCGAGCGAGACGGGCGCGGTCGATAAGCGGGTGCGATCGGCACGAGCGAGGCGTAGCGAACCGGCGATCCGAAGGGATCGTCGTGAAGCGAGCGAGCCGTGCCGGTCAGCCCATACTCGATCGCATCGGCACGGCGCGATGCGCAGCGGCAGCGCAGGCGATGCGACGGCATCGCCGCGCCCGCCAGCGAGCCGTGCCGATGCCGCAGTCGAGACGCCGGCTGAGCCGCGACGGTCGATGCGTAGCGAGCGTGACACGCGCAGGCGTGGCCGCGATGCGAGCGAGGCGATGCGACGGAGTGACAGATCGATCCCGGCACCGGCGAGGCGTAGCAGGCAGTGGCAATGCGACGGCATTGCCCTGCCGCGAGCGAGCCGTACCGATCCTCCGTCAGGGATCGACCGCGTCAATTTCGATCAGGCGTGCGGTGTCGGTCCACGAGATGATCTCATAGTCGTCCGACATGTGGGTGTAGTGGCCACTGCGAACCTCGCCGATCGTCGCGCATGTTCCGTCCGCCCAGAGTGCGTAGTCGTCGTTCGAGATGGGGTCGGTCATGTCATTCTCCTTTTGCTGACGCGAACCGTCCGGCATGCGGTGTTCAGGGCGGTTGATGCCGTTGACCGGGAAGCCGTGGCGAGCGCAGCGAAGGCAGGGATCCCGGTCAACGCTCGAGAGCGGGGGAACCGATTTTGTGCTGGCGGTCCGCTGAGCGGAGCGATTGCGGACGGGCAGCGCAAAATTTGGGGGATCGCGAAGTCTCGACGGCCCGTGATACCCGCATGCCATTCTGTAGTGAGGCGAGCAAAGGATAGCCCTTTCGGGGTCGCACCGGGGTTTTCCAAGGGTCGCATCGGCCGAGGCGTAGCGCGCTGGTCATCGCACTCAGCGATGACCGCTAAGCGAGCGAGGCGATGCGACGGAGCGACAGATCGATCCCGGCACCGGCGAGGCGTGGCAGGCAGCGGCAATGCGACGGCATTGCCCTGCCGCGAGCGAGCCGTGTCGATCCGGCAACGCGGTGCGATCGACCGCAAGGTCAGTCCCACGCGGCGCGATGGGGCTCGATGCCCCGGAGCGCCGCCCAGGGCGACGTAAAAAAGGGGAAGGACTCCGGTTTCCCGGAGCCCTTCCGTGAGTGCGTCAGGCGCGACGGCCGCGCTGGCTGGGCTGCACCGGCGCCTGTCCGTCCTTGCGGAAGACGTGGAGCGGTACGCCGGCGGTTCGCAGCTTGCGCGCGAAGTCGATCTGGACGCCCGATCCTTCGCAGACGATCGCTTCGACGGGACGCAGCGAGGCGATGCGGTCGTTGCGCAGGAACCCGCCCCGGTTGCCGTGGCGCTTGTCGAGGAACATGCGCACCAGCTTGACCTCGCGCGAGGCCGCCCACGACGCTGCGATGGCGTCGGCACCCTTGTTCATGGCGGTGGTCATCAGGACCATCGACGGGATGCGACGCTTGATCTGGTCGAGGCGTTCGAAGAGCTGCTCGTGGTCGTGCCATTCCATGCCGCCCGAGAAGGCGACAATCGGGCCGCTCGGGTTGTGCTCGTCCCGACGCTTTGCCGCGCGTGCCGCCAGATAGTCGGCACCGTCGATCATCGAGGCGGTCAGCTTGGACGACACCCTGCTGCCGCGGACGGTCGAGAAGGGCCGTCCGGTCTCGACGCGATACACGTTCCCGGCGTGGTCCCGCATGCAGCGCATCGCCTCGGCGCAATTCTCGAGGGTCTGGCAGAGCAGCTGGGTTTCTTCGAGTTCCACCGCGTAGATCTCCGAGGGGTCGTAGCTGCGCACCAGGTCGCCCAGCTTCTTGGCGGCGTCATCCTCCCGCCCCTCGATGCGCTTGGCCACCATGTGGAAGCTGTTGACGAAACCCCATGCGAGATCGGCGGCGAATTCTTCCATGCGGGTGTCGCGGAACACGTCGAACATCGTCGCCAGCATCTGCTCGACGGCGTGCGCGGCCTGCTCCGGGTCGGGCATGTCCAGCTTCTCGGCTTCGCTGACGATGGAAAGCTTGGCCATCTCGCTCGCCTCGATGAACGCCCCCTGATAGGTCTCGGTGGTGTCCTCGTCGGCGCGGCGCTCGTTGATCGCGCGGCCCATGTCGTTGAAGTTGCTGTACTTGGTCATGATAGCCTCCATGAGTTGAAAATCTCACCTTCTCTCGGTGAGGAATCTCATCCGGCATGCGGCGGTCAGGGCGGTCAGGGACGTTAACCGGGAAGCCGCGGCCCGCAGGGTCGCGGACCCCGGTTAACGCTCGCGCGCGGGGGAGCCGATTTTCTCGTGCCCTGGAGGCGGAGCGAAGCGGAGGCGGAAGGGTGCGTGAAAATTGGGGGGACCGCGCGTCCTTGACGGCCCGCCAACCCCGCATGCCAGACTTCCTCATCACAGAGAGAGAAAATATTATGTTGTGGTGGGCACGCCGGGTCGGACCGAGCACGGGCGGCGGTGATGCGCCGCCAGGCGCAGCGCCGCAAAGGCAGCGCCAGTGAGCCCGGGAGGGCGAGCCAGCTGCCGCCGCCCGCGCGCAGGACGCCCGGCGCCGGCATAGGGATCGTCACCCGCAGGGCGGAGACCCCGCCAGGGGGCTCCGTGAGGCCCGCCAGGGCCGAATAGAGCCCGGTCCCGCCCACAAGGCGGGACGCCCCGCCCTGCCCCTCTACGGCCGTCCCACAGCCAGCACAGCAGGATCAGCAGGATCAGTCCCATTCATACTCGCCACCGTCATCCCCGGCATCGTAATCCGGCATCTCCTGGATTCCCGGGTCGTCTGGATCGCGGTTGGCATCGGGGTCCTCGCCGTGCGGGTCGGTCTGGATATCCGGTTCGGTTGCGAACCGGATATCTTCACCGATCCGGTCAGCAATGTCCGGCTCGACCGCGCTGTCATCGTCTAGCCAGCAGGAACGCGGACACTGGAGCAGCTGGTGACCACGATGGACGAAGGGCTGGCCGTTCATCAGGATGGGTCGCTCGGCGAGACGCCGGCAGGGTTCATTGCGACGGTTGCGGAAGCCGTACGGCACCGCCAGCGGGGCGAGCGCGACGGCATTGCCGTCGTGGTCGCCGCCGGCGGGTGCCGGCTCGTCGACCCGAGCGACCGGGTCCGGTGCCGCAGGTATCGGCTCGGGCGCGAACGGGTCGCCGTCGAACATGTCGCGCTGGACGGTCATGGTGCCGGACCTTTCAGGTGAGCGCGCGCTGGCGCAAGGCCGCGGTGCGAAGCACCGTGGGCGAGGCGTCCTGCGCGGGCGATGATGAAGCATGCGCGAAGGGCGACGCCCGCAGACGCCGCCCGGTTCGCTGGCCGGTCAGTAGAACTCGGCGCGATCGGCGATGATCTCGCAGCCGTAGCGGTCGTTGCCGTCGCTGTCCTGCCAGCGGGTGTAGTGCAGGCGTCCCTCGATGGCGATGAGGTCGCCCTTCTTGCGGTTGCCGGCGATCGCCTTGGCGAGGCCGTTGAAGCAGGTGACCTTGTGGTATTCGGTCTCCTTGACGGTGAAGCCGTCGTCGCCTTTGTAGGTGTGGCCGTCCTTGTTGAGCTTCGGGCGATCGGTCGCCACGAAGATGGTCGCGACGCTGGTGGCGCGATTGACTTCGCGCAGTTCGGGGGTGCGGGTCAGGCGGCCGACGAGGTTCACGTTGTTCATGGCATTGCCTCCTTGGGTTGGTCGGCGGTCCGTCCGCCGGTGTCACCTGAAGGGCGTCGCGGTTCGGGGCGTCGCACCGGAGGGCGAGCTGGGCCGGCGCGCAGGCGGCGGGCCTGGTCGACCGGAGGGGAACCCCTTTTGCAGGGGTGGTGCGGGCAGCCGCGCGAAGCGCGGCAACACGGCCCTGCCAAAGGGGTTGCGAGGCCCCGGGGCGCGGCGCAGGTGACACGAAACGGCGGATGGGCCGTCGATCAGCCCAAGGTTCCCGCAGGCATTGCCATGGACAAACCTCGTGAACCGCTCATGTCGGTCGCCTGACCCGTACCCCCGAACGACCCGGCGCGAAGGCAGGCGTGCCGCCAGCGTCGCTCGCTGACCGACGTGGTGCCGCTCCGAAGCTCGACAAGGACGGCCGCGCCCGGGCGACGACGCACCGGCAAGGAGACCGGATGCCGCAAGGTCGCCCGACGGCCGACCCTCGCCAGGGCGATCGCCGGCAACCGCATCGGACCTGGGCGTCCTCATCGCCATCGGGGTTAAACGCCTGCCGATACCCGCTGGCAGGACAGCGACGGCTTTACGCGCCGCCCGGCTGCGAGATCATCGCCGATTGTGATGATCTATCCGTCCGGTCAGCGAATCGGGCGGCGTCTGCGGGCGTCGTCCTTCGGGTTGGCGTAACCAACGGTCAGCGTCGATCGGTTACCCGGACGGCGCTTGCCTGGACGGCACGAACGATCTTCTGAAAATACGTCGGGGGGCACCGCCCATAAATGAAGCTGCCGGTCCTCAGGTCGATGACATCATGGCCGCGCCAGTCGAAATCGTTGACGTCGTTGACGACGACGTGGCTTTCGCCGGCGCGCGGCAGGCCCATAGCCTTGGCGACCGGATCGGGTATCCGGTCGCTGCGAGAGGATCGCGCCTCCCCCTTCGTCGTGATGGGTACGACCGCGACGCCTCTGGCATCTGACGCGATTACCAGAACCGGGCGTTCCTTGACGCCCTCGTCACGACCGGCAGCCGCTTCATGGGCAAACAGATAGATGTAGTTGATGACATCGCCGGGTTCAGGCGGCGGTGTCGACGCGCTCACGCTCCCACCGATCGTCGGCGAGTTCGGCTTCTGTCGGGAGCGAGGCTTCAAGACGGGCCGCGAAGTCATCCGGGAATGTCCCTTCGGTATAGACCCGGCGATTGCCGTGGATCGCGCGGAGCGCAGCTTCGGCGCGGTCGAGGTAATCGGCGCTGACGACGGCGGCGAAGCGCCGGTTGCGCTTGGTCAGGATGACCGGCGCGAGCTGGCTCTTGTCGACGTAGACGCCCGGGGTCTTGTGGAAATCGGTGAGATTGACGGTCTCGTCACTGGCGGTAGCAGCCATCAGTGCCTCCTGTGGATCACGCGCATTATACGCAGTATGCGCGGAATAGCCAGAAACGACAACAGGGACCGCTTCGGTGATGAAGCGATCCCCGTCGGGGTGGCGACACGGGCGACGCATCAGCGCCGCCCGATGCCGGTCAGACCGTTTCGTCGACCGGCGCGGTGCTGGCGCCCAGACCGTCGCCGGTGTCATCGCCGGCGCCCGAGGTCGCCACGTCACGGCCATCGGCGGTGAAGGGCAGCGCGGGTTCGCCGTCATCCGCCTTGACGCCCAGCGCGGCACCGACGTCGCGGCGCTTCTGGGCGCGCTGCCACACGACGTTGTACGAGCCGTCGTCTTGGCGGAAGGCCGAGACCTGCAGCGGCGCGGCGAGCGACGGATCGTCGATGCGGCCGTTGAGGAACGCCTCGCCGGTGTTGTTCGAGGTGAGTTCGAAGAACGCCCCGACCTGCACCCACGTCCGGCCCGGGGTAAGCGCGTGGATCTCGTAGCGCGGGGCGCGCGGGTTGGACGACTGGACCGGCTTGAGCGCAATCGTCATCGCGACCGCGAGGGTGGAAATGCGGCCCATGAAAATGCCCGCGTCGTTCTGCTTGATCTGACCGATGTTCATGACGTGTCTCCTGTGATGTCGTGCTGGACCCCATGTCCTCGACACCGATCTTCAATCCTCCTCCCCTCCCCGGCCCTTCGGCCGGGCAGGGCGCGATGAGCGCCCCTCACCGACCGCGTCTTCACGCGGACGGTGGATCGTGCGGGACGCGGACCGGGCCTGATTGGGAGGTTGTCAACTTCAGGAGTTGGTTGGGACGATCGTCAGTACGGGCGGTTCGAACGATCCGAGGGCGAAATGCTTCAAGATCGCCTCATAGGAGCCGAGTTCGCGGGCTTCTTCCTCGCTGATGAGCGTTTTGCCGTCATCGGTCGCGTTGAAGGAGTGTCGTGGCCCTTCGCCGACCCAGATAATGGTTTCAGGGTTGAATGACCCGGCTGATCCGTCGGTCCAGCACACGAAAGGGAGATCGTTGGTGCAGCAGAATTCCTCGATCTCGTCGACATCTCCGATTGTCACATCGTGCGCTCGCATTCGGAGATGCTCGCCGGATTTGATGTCGTCGTCGGAGAGTGCTTCGCCCTCCCACTCAAGAGTGAGGCCCGAGGCATTCGCCAGTTCGATGAGTTTGGGAACTTGGTCGGCGGGCAGATTTCCCCCGATCGTAATTGAGACGGAGACGCGGTCGGCCATGTCGGGACCTCGTGATGAAGTGGACGTGCCGGTCCCGCGAGCGGTGTCATCACCATTCGCCCGGCTATCCATTCATCACCCCCTTCCCTTGAGCGTGGCCCAGGTTAGAACTGCGATATCCTGTGCTTATACGGCGATAAAGCGAAGGAATAGCTAAATTATCGATCCGATACGGTGTTGAATCGGGACTGGAGCCCATGAAGCAAAAAAAGGGCGACGCCGTGTGCCGGCGTCGCCCCGAGTTTCGGCGTGCGGGAGCGAAAGGGGGCGCGCCCGTGCGCCATGCGGTGCCGTGAGGGAGTGCACGGCACCGGGGGTGGATCAGGCGTCCTCGGCGACGCGCTGGCGGCGACCGCGGCCCTTGCCGACCGGCTCCTCGACCGGGGCGGTGGTTTCGCCCAGTCCGGTGTCGGTGGCGGCCGCATCGGGGCCGGGACCGTTGTCGACCGGGCCGCCATCGGCGCCGAACGGCGGCGACAGATCGTCATCCGCCTTGACGCCGAGCGCGGCACCGACGTCGCGGCGCTTCTGGGCGCGCTGCCAGACGACGTTGTACGAGCCGTCGTCCTGGCGGAAGGCCGAGACCTGCAGCGGCGCGGCGAGCGACGGATCGTCGATGCGACCGTTGAGGAACGCCTCGCCGGTGTTGTTCGAGGTGAGTTCGAAGAACGCCCCGACCTGCACCCACGTCCGGCCCGGGGTGAGCGCGTGGATCTCGTAGCGCGGCGCGCGCGGGTTGGACGACTGGACGGGCTTCAGTGCGATCGTCATCGCGACGGCGAGTGTGGAAATGCGGCCCATGAAAATGCCCGCGTCGTTCTGCTTGATCTGACCGATGTTCATCGTAACGTCTCCTGATGTCGTGCTGGACCCGATGTCCTCGACACCGATCTTCAATCCTCCTCCCCTCCCCGGCCCTTCGGCCGGGCAGGGCGCGATGAGCGCCCCTCACCGACCGCGTCTTCACGCGGACGGTGGATCGTGCGGGACGCGGACCGGGCCTGCCGATCATCGGCCGATCTTGTCGGTCAGGGCGGTGCCGATATCGGCGTGTGCCGCGGCGAGCGCGCCGATCGCGCGGCTGACGACGTCGGTCGCCTCGTCGCTCGGATCGATGCACCAGCATTTGCCGGCGTGGCGGATGTCGATCAGCCGGTCGGATTTGTTGTCGATCCCGAAGGTGTAGCCGTGACGCTGGTCTAAGCCGGCGACGGTGACGTCGGTCGTTTTGGCCTTGATCGTGACGACGGGCGCGACCGCGGGGGTCAGCAGCACGGTATCGCGCGGCGTTTGCGCCTGTGGGACCAGCGCGGGTGCGGGCGGCTTGCCGAGCGACGGCATCTTCGGGATCGGCACGAGGCCGTTCACCGCGTCCTGCGCCATGTCGGCCGCCATTGCGGTCGCCATGAAGATGGCGGTGCGCGCGAGATCCTGGGCGATGGCTTCGCGGTGCGGCTCGGTCAGCGTCGGCAGGAGGTGGCAGAGTTTGGTGTCGAGCGCGAAGGCGACGGGCTCGGCGTTGGGATCGATGCACATGATCGTGACCTTTCGGCAAAATGCCCGGACCCCATGTCCAGGATGCCGATCCGGTCCCTCTCTCCTTCCGGCGCAGCCGGTGCCGGCATCGTCGCGGGGCGATGCCGTGTCGTTCAGCGAGGCGGTCGCGGATGTCGCATGAGGCGCTTCCTGGCGCTCGACAGGTGATCGATCGAGCGTTGCAGGAAGAAGGCGTGCGCGCTGTCGGATTCGAGTGAGCCCAACCGGTTTTCGAGCGTCTTGATGCGGTGGTCGATCGCGTCGATCGTCAGCATGATGTCGTCGAACGAGAGCGCGACGACGGTCTGCGGATAGGGATAGGGCAGCGCCGGCGCGACGAAGGCGAGGAAATGGGGCTGCACGGGCAAATGGTGCAGGAGGGCGGTCGCGACCGCGCGGCGGATCTGGGAGGCGCCGTGGACGAGTTCTGCTAGCAGCACGTCCATCGCCATCGGGCGGACGATGCGCAGTGCGCCGGGGTCTAGGGTGACGGCGATCGGATCGGTCGAGGCGAGACCGATGACGCCCTCCGACAGGATGGCGAGAACGTCGCCTTCCTCGATGCAGGGACCGTCATCGAGACAGGCGTCATGCGCGGCTTCGCTGGTGTCGAAATAATGGACGCGGTACATGCGCTGGTCCTTTCTCGCTGGGATCAGGAATATTGCGGGCGACGCGCGGGAAACCGCGCGGGCGGGAGGCCGGAGAAGCTGAAGGCGCGGAAGCGTCCGCCGGTGTAGGCGGCCGAATCCACCGGCGGGCGATGCCGCTGCAGGCGGTCGAGCAGGCGATTGGCGCGGCGCATCGCCGCGACCGCGGCCTTGTCATGGTAATGGAGGGCGATCACGCGGACGAAGGTGCCGGTATCGTACCACCAGCCCCCCTCCTCGGGGCCACCCCACTCACGGTCGATTTCGTAGAAGGCGAGGATGCTGCGCATTGGGTTAACTCCGGTTGTCACCGGGTCGGATGATCCTCCCGGTTCACAACAGCCGGTCCGCCTTCCCCTTCCTCAGACGTCCGGTGCGTCGTCGGGACGCTGGTGGCGCAGCGCACGCGCGAGCGCCCGCTTGCGGGCGGTCGCCGCGGCGCGCGACGGATAGGCGCCCGAGAGGCGCGAGGGGTGCGAAAGGCTGTTGTCGAACACGACCCACCCCGTTGCGGTATGGGCGACGTGCATGCCGTCGCTGCGCGAGGGCGCGGTCATGACGGCCGCGCCCGCCTGACCGCGGCCTCGGCCGTGAGTTGGCCGGCAAGGGCGTTGCGATCCGAGGCGATCCGGCTGTCGGGCGCAGCCACGACTTCGGCCGCGCGGGTCAGCAGAGCCGCGAGGTCGGTGTCCGACATCGGCGCCGGTTTGGTCGCGGATCGCGCGGGTTCTTCCCCAGCCTTGTCGAGCATGAGCACGAGGATCGAGGGCTTGATGTCCTCGTCGAGCGGGCGACTGTCGGCGACGAACCTGCCGCCACGCGTGATCGCGAACGCGTTGAAGGTGGGTGATACCCCGTTATCGGCGTTGGGGATCGTGGTGCCGCGATCGTGGAACTGGATGTCGATGAAACGCGGCGGGCCACCATAAGTCTTTTCGAGAAAGCAGAAGGTCACGCGGCGACCCTCGCTGGTCTTCGCCGTGATCGTGAACGCGCCGTCAGGCACGTCGATGGGCTTGTGCGGCACGTCGTTGTAACCGGCGAAGCCCGCGGCGATCGCGTCGTCGCGCGTCATGACGGGGAGATCGGTGATATCGGCCATGTCGGGACTCCTTGATGATGGGGATCAGGCGGCGCGTTTGACCGTGATGAGGTCGGCGAAGCGGTCACGGACCGCGCAGGCATCGGGATAGAGGTTGGCGAGACCGTGCCGAGCGAGGATCGGCGCGCGCGAAGCGGCGACGACACCGGCCTCCTCGATGGTGGGGACGCGCGGTGGCCAGCCTCTGACGTAGCGAAGGTCGGGCGGCATCGCGCTTTCGAGCCGTCGCCGTTCGGCCGCATCGGCCTTGGCAACGGTAATCCGGTTCCTCAAATTACCTGGTATGTGGCGCGGTGCGACGTCGGCGAGCCAGCGCGCGGGCTGGAACGAGAAGGTCGAGGTCGCCTCGAGGTCGACCAGGTGAAGCAGCGCGGGACGATTTGCCGGTGCCGAAGCCGATGCCTGGGCGTCGCCGAGCGACTGGAGGACGCAGAAGCGGCACGACAGTCGCGACGACTGGTAACAGGTGTAGGCGACGTGCAGCGGGATGCCGAGCGTATCGTGCGCGGCGAAGACCTGTGGTGTCGTCCAGTGCGCGATCGGGTTCCACAGCATCATCGCGGTGCCGTGGGGATTGCCGGCAGCGGCGTAGCGCGCGTCTGCTTTCCATTCGGGTGTGCGTGACCGAGCGATGCTCTCGTCGCGGCGCAGTCCCAGCACGTTGATGATAGTCTGGCCGCGCAGCAGTCTGGCGAGGTGCGGCCCGATGACATGGGCCTTCATCTCTGAGGTGCAGAAGCGCAGCGCCGAGGATGACCAGGGACCGATCAGATTATAGGTTTCGAGTGCCTCGTAGCGCGCCTTGCCGTTGGCAAAGCGCGTGGCCCAGCGGTCGAACAGGTCGCCGGCGTTGCGCCGGACGATCGTCAGCGGGACGCCGGCGTGGGCCGCGAGATCCTCGACCGTCGCGGGCGTTTCGTCCCATTCGGCACGGCCGAGGTCGGCGTGAATGGCGATACGCCGCTCGCGCGGATGGCCGAGCGCATCGAGGATCAGGTTGACCGCGAACATCGCGGCCGAGCTGTCCTTGCCGCCCGAGAGGTTGAAGACGATCCATGCGCCGCGTTCGACCGCGTCGAGGATGGCGGGCGGCAGGGCGAGGGCCGGAAGGCCGGCGACCAGGCCGCGTCCGATGTCGATGAACATGGCCGTTCAGGCCGCGAGCGGCGCTGGCAGCGCCAGCCACTCGGGTTCGTCGTTGGCGATGACCGGATCGTGTGCGCGGGCCTCGGCTTTCGAGAACACGGTCGCGCTGGCGAGTGCCCCGAAGCCGTCGTCGTTGTTCCAGAAGACGGCGTGGCCGTTCTGGTCGCGCGAGGCGAGCACGAAACCGAAGCGACCCTCGTGACCATGGGTGTCGGGATCGGCTGCGGCGCTGCGCGCGGCGCGATCGAGGATGTCCTGGGTGCTGTGGAACGTCAGCCCCGCGTCGGTAATGATGACGCAGCCGCCTCCGAACTCGCCGGGGCGCAGCCGGTCGCAGTCGGAGATCCATGCGAACCCGCAGGGGAGCGCGGACTTGCAAGCGCGGAAGATGAGCTGGGCGACCTGTTCGACGCCGAATTGATCGCCGCTGAAGAATACGCGCGCGTTCCCGTCTTCGCCTTTCCAGTCGATGTCGATCGCGCAGTCGAGATAAGGGAAATGCCAATCGTCGAATATCTCGAGGAAGCTTTCGAACTTCATCGGCCCCTTCGCCGGGAACACGGCGTGGAACGCGGGATCGAGCGCGTCATATTCGTGGGCGAGGTCGGCATCGTCGCCGTTGGTGTCGAGGATATCGACTGCCTGTTCGGCAATGGTCAGCAACGCCGCGTCGGCGTGGCTCATGGTCAGCGTGAACGCGGCCTTGGTGTAGGTGTTCGCCATGGGAATGCTCCGAAATGATGGGAAATCGCTCTGTGCGGTCGCGCTCAGGCGTCCGCGGCCTCGGCGAGACGCGCGTTGGCGGCCGCGGCCTCGGCGGGGTAAGCCTGCGTGAGATTGCCGTGCAGGACCGCGAAATCCGGGATCGGGAAAAGACCGTTCGGCCCGGGCCGGGTAATCAGCAGCGCGCTGATGACGGCATCGGCCGGATCGGCATGGACGATGGTGGGCGTCTCGCCGTTATACTCGACCGGCGCGGTGAAGCCCGCCTCGCGCCAGGTGGCGAGTCCCTCCTCGACGCGTGTCGCATAGTCGGCGACGGCCTCGTCGAGCTCGTTCTCGATATGGAGGACGAGTTCGACATAGCGACCGAAATCGTGTCGGTTGGACAGGCCGGCGAGGCGGCATCCCGGGGGCGGCGGGCCGTAGCGTGCGATCAGCGCGGACTTGTAGACCGCGATTTCGAGGCGGTTGAGGCTGTCGAAGTTGGGCGACTGGCCGAGTTGCGCGCAATCCTCCTCGGCGGGACCGGCACCGAGATCGATGAAATAAGGCATGGGGCTCTCCGTCGATCGTCATTGATCGACGCGCCCCATCCCCCTCCCCTTTCTTGTCGGGTACTCAGTCGCCGAAGAAGCGGCGCTTGATGGCGATCTGCGCCTCGCCATCGGACTGGCCGAGGGTCATCAGCCGGTCGGTCTCGAGCGTGATCGCGAGATCGGCGGGAAGATCGGCCCAGCGTGAGGCGATGGTGACCGCGGCGGCCGCTGTGGTCAGCTCGCCGGGGTGCGCGCCATGCCATGCGACGGTTTCGTCCTCACCCGTGAGATGCGGGTGCGGGCGCAGCACCTGGACGAAGAAGGTGCCAAGCGGGCGGTCCCACCCGATGCTGACGCTGGTGCCGGGTTCGATACCGGGAAACTGGTGGCGGCTCATGGCGATCCTTTCAGGGTCAGTGCAGCGAGATCCACTCGGCGTGCCAGGGGCGCGGGTGCGGGTAGAAGCGAAGAACGCCTGGAACATCGGTTTCGCCGCTGGCGAGGCGTTCTTCCAGCCAGAGGATGTAGAGCGCGGCGTCGGCGAGATCGCCGGCGAGCAGATCGTCGAGCATCGCGGCCTCGCGCGCGGTCTGTTCGTCGAGCGCGGACCAGTCCAGCGCATCGAGGAAACGGTCGCGTCGATCGGTGTAGCGCGCGATGCGGGCAGCGTCGGCCTGGACGCTGGCGATGGCGAGATGGATATCCACGGGCGGTGCTCCTTCCGGCATGTCGGTGACATGCCGCCCGCTCCCGCTCCCCTTCCCTCGCGCCGCTGGCGCGGGGATCATGCCGCGAGGATTTCGCGGATCGCGTCGCTCCGGCGCGGATAGGCAAGCCGGGGCAGATCGCGCGCGGTGCGCCGGGCGTCGCGCGTCAGCTCGAAGCAATAGGTGAACAGCGGGCTTTGCCGGTGCGGGCGGAGCAGATTGTCGGCACGGAGCCGCGCGAGCCAGTCGGCGGGGTGTTCGTGCGCCTCCGGCCTCGGCGCACCGAGCCGCACCAGCTGGTCGATCGCCCCGGCATGGCCGGATTCGAGGTTGCGGATCTTCGACAGCGTTCTCTCCGAGATCATCTCGCCGGCGATGCGCAGCACCGTCCGCGGCCTCGTGCGGCCGCGATAGGCGCCCGACAGCGCGGCATAGACGACGCCGCAATGGCCGAAGGCGGGATCGGAGAAGCTGACGACAGCGTCGATCCGGGGCTTGGCGAGGCGCAGGAGGCGGAAGGCGCGCGACGTGAAGAAGCTTTCGCCGTTCGCGGCGACCGAGGGCAGGCAGATGAGCCGTTGCAGTACGCAGCCCCGAGCGGGATCGGCATAGCCGGTGTGCCGGGTGATGACCGCGCCGGTCGCCGGCACGCCGAACACGATGAGACCGACCAACGCGGATCTGCCCGGGTCGCCCGGACCGAACAGCCCGCAGGCGAGCTGGGCGGCGGGATAGCGCGGGAGGTAATGATGGTCGGCGAGGAATGCGCGGGCAGTATCATGGGCGACGACATCGACGGCGTAGCGGCGCGGGTCGATCACGCTGTCGCCGGCAACGAACAAGCTGCGCCGGTCGCGCCAGCGCTGGGAGCGGTCGGTGAGCATGGTTACCTCCGTCAGGCCGCGTCGGCGTAGATCTCGGCCGCCCAGGTCTCGATCCATCCGGTGGTGATCTCATCGTGATCGAGGTCGCCGCTCTCGATCAGGGCGCGGATCTCGGCGCGAGCCTGCGCGATCGCGCGTTCCCAGGGGTCGGCGGTTGGTGGCGGTGGAGTAGACGCCGCGGCCTCGGGCAGGTGTCGCGGTGTTTCGAGCGTTCGCGCGCATTGCGTGCGATACCAGCGTTCCATGAAGTCGGCGCCGAGCGCGTCGGTCTTGGCGATGCGATGCCTGAGCGCGTGCTGTCGCACGCCTACGCCCCATCCCTGGCTGTCTATCGAGGCGATCCAGCGTGCGAACGGCGTGAGGTACGGCAGGGCATCGCCTTTCACCCCGAAGAGGTGCGCCTTGACGCCGATCGGCAGGATGCGGGTCAGCCGCTCGACGACGGCGATCAGCCCTTCGGGACCGTGGATCGGTCGCCGGCACATGCTGCCGATGCCGACGACGGTGCCGGGCAGGATCAGACCGCCGATCGCGTCGAGTGAACGGACGTAGTCGTCGGGCACGCGGCCCTGCAGCACGGGCATCAGCCGGTCGCGGATGGCCAAGTCGTCGGCGCGGGCAAAGCATTCTCGGTTGGTGGCGGTGGTGCGCGCGATGCGGTCGAGCACTTCCTCGCGGTCGTGGGCAACGCCCTCTTCGCAGCAGTAATCGACCGACGAGATGCGTCGGAACGGCCATGACGCGGCGAGCGCCATGTAATCGGCGATGCTCCAGGGAAGCCCGCCATAGCGGACCATCATGGTGTAACCGGCGGAATCGAGGTCGACGCTGGCGAGCGGTCGCGCGTTGGCGAGCGTTCCGGTGCGCCATCCCGACCACTCGCGCCAGCCATCGGCCTTGCGCCAGCGCGACAGACAATTGGCCGAGATCAGCACCGGTGCTTGCAGCGCGACCGCGCGCTGAAGGATAGGCCCGTTTGCGAGATGCGGCAGGCCGAGGATGATCTCGATCGTCATCGTCTAGCGGCCAGCTAGCTGATAGCTGTCGGCCATTCCGACAATACGCATCACAGATCCTCGCGCAGCATGAGCGTGAGAACACGGCGCGTGATGCTGGCGTCGGCGGGGTCTTCCGATCCCCATTCCAGCGCCACGTCATAATAATCGATACGGAAGTGTATCGTCTCGCCTGACAGCTCGAACTGGCCGCGATCGCGCTCGGGACAGTCGGCGGGGAAAGTGTAGCGGCGCAGCGCCTGCAGGACATGCGCCTGGGCGACGGCTTCCGAGGCGAGCGAGCCGTTCGACAGCGCGCCGAGGCACGCGCGGGTCATAACGATCTTCGCGGTGCGGTCGAACCCCTGGCGGCAACGGTCGTTGAGCCTGGCCACGGCTTCGAGGCGCGTTTCGGTGGCGGTCAAAATCATGTGACGATCCTCCGTTGGGTCGATAGCGATGGTGGCGGGGACTTCAGGCGGCGAGCGCGTCGCTTTGTCCCCGGCCTCGTTCGGGAAAGGCCGCATGGAAGCGGTCGAGCCAGTCGCCCATCGTCGGGCGCTCGCCGAGCGG
Organism: Sphingobium chlorophenolicum; assembly: GCF_000722875.1. Lineage (GTDB taxonomy): Bacteria > Pseudomonadota > Alphaproteobacteria > Sphingomonadales > Sphingomonadaceae > Sphingobium > Sphingobium chlorophenolicum. The sequence continues at coordinate 134,325 of NZ_JFHR01000003.1, forward strand.
GATGACCGCCGCGACGTCCTGGAACCGTATGAGGTCGAGTGGCGCATCGCGGATGATGCGGTCGATCTCGTCGGCCGGCAGGAGGTGTTCGTCGCGGATGAAGGCGGTCATCGATCCGGGGCGCGCGCGGGTCGATCTGCGCCACAGGCCCTCGACCGTGTGCAGCCGCGGGGCTGCGCGTGCCTCGACCAGCACGATGAGCCGCAGGCACCATTGCGGGAGGCCGCGGATTTCGTCCGGATGATTGGCGATGCACAGCCAGCACGCCGATTTGGGGGGCACCGGCAGACCCTCGGCCTGGATGCGGGCGACGCAGTCGGGCCGGTCCCATCGCCATTCGCGCAAGGGATATTGGCAGTCGTACAGCGGATCGTCGATCGACAGCGCATGGTTGGCGCGCGCGGTGTCGCGCGGACCGGCGTCATAGCCGATCAGGCGGACGACGCGCTGCCCGCGCGCCCATGCGTCGACCGCTGGTTGCCAGGTCGACAGGAATTTGTCCTGCGGCGCCTTCTTGTATTTGAGGCTGCAACTCGACCCGCCGAGCGACTTGCTCGGCAGCGTGGCGTTGGTCAGGCACATCTCGAGGATGCCGTAATAGGGCGGCCAGTGCTTGAATCGCCTCGGGACATAGCTGACCAGCTCGAACCGGATGCCGCGATCGCGCATCCAGGGCCGGATCACGTCGAGATATTCGTAAGTGGCCGGTTTCTCGACCGAGGTATCGGCGGTGAGCACCAGGTCGGGCGCTTCGCCGCGCGCGTGCTTTTCGATCAGCAGCGCGGTGCTGTCGACGCCGATGCCGTAGGCCAGCACCACTGGTGGTGGCGGCGGCAGGGGCGCGACCGGAACTGCCGCGCCGGTCATGGTGCATCCTCCGGTTCGAGATAGGTGTCGTAGGGCGCACCGGCAGACTCGACCCAGCTACCTTCCTCGTCGAGGTTCTCGATCCGTGCGAGCAGCGCCTCCTTCAGCTGGCGCGCGTCGACGTCGTGGCCCTTGTCGTCGTTCGAGACGAGGCTGAAGGCGATCGTATAGGCGTGGTTGTAGCGTGCCATGTCACGCGCCCTCCGCTGCGGCCTCGGGCGCGGCAGGCACCGCGCGGGCCGTTATCGTCACGTCGAGCCTGTCGCGATCGATGACGACGGTGACCGTCCGGTCCTCGGGGACGAGGAAATAATGCCCCGCCAGCTTGTCGCGAATGCGGTTCTCAAGCGCGGCATCGTCGCCTTCGAGCAGGCCGATGATTCGTTCGGCGGCATCGGCCTGGAAGCGCTCGAGCTGCGTATCGTAGCTGTCGGCATCGCTGTCGTCGCTGGCATAGAAGATCGCGCTTTCGAGGATGTCGGCGACGCCGAGCGCGGTGATTTCGCTGCCCCGGCGGACGAAGACGGACGTCTCGTCGACCGAGTTGCACGACCATTGGTCGGGTGCGAAGGCGACATCCGCGTCGGTCGATACCTCGATGAATGCGCCGGCGTGGCTCATCGTCGCCTCGAGCGTGATAGCCTCGACCCAACCGTTTTCCGCCTCGGCGGGCGCTTCGCGGCTGTCGGAGACGATGAAGGTGCGGTCGCCCTGGGTGACGCGGAACCGCATATCCTCGACACGGGCGAGGATATCGTACCAGCCATAGCCCTTGAACGCGTCCTGGGCCTCGACCAGCGGACCACCGAACGGATTATGCTTCGCGATCGCCGCCTGCGCGGGTTGGCCGATCAGCGCATCGAAGTCGGGCATCAGCACCATGCCGGTGTCGGTCACGCGTGCGCCGCTCTCGTAGTTGCGCGAGCTGTCGGCCGCATAGGCGGTCCATGCGAACAGATAGGGCTCGGCTTCGGGTAGTGCGATACCGAGCGAGCGCGCCTCGCGCCAGTCATGCGCCGACAGCCGGTGCGTCCCCGCGGCCTCGATCGCGCGGTAGATCGCGAGCCGGACCGCATCGCGCAGGGCGGCGATGCCGGTGTTCTCGACCACTTCCTTGCGCGCCGGGAGGACGAGCTGGATTTGCGGCGCGTCGAAGATGTCGACCCGCGCGATCCAGTGGCCGCCCCGGTCGACTTCCTGAACATACGGCAGGTCGCACGGGATGGTCAGCCCGTGGAAGTTGAGGCGTCCGTCGCGCGAGGAATAATGCGAGGGGTGTTTCTGGAACACGCCGATGCGCACGCCGTACCATTCCTCGACATGGACCGCGTCCTTCAGCCAGTCCTCCTGCGGAAGGACCGCGCCGTTCCAGGTCACGGGAACCGGATAATGTTTGGCGGCGCGGGCCACGTCGCGCTCGAGCGTCTTCAGCCACTCGTCGGGCACGCGCACGGTGATCGCGGTGCCGCGCATGATCGGATCGGGTTCGATCGCGATCGGGCGGCTCGTCTCCCACGCCGAGGCCGGGATATGCGCCATCCAGCCCTGGCGGTCGGGTTTCGAGAAGGAGCGGATGATGACGTCGCGGCCTGCGAGGCTGAACACGCCCATGCCGGCGGGATCTTCGGCGCGGCGCGTCTCGTCGGACCAGCCCGAGCGGCCGAGCGTGACGATGCTCACCGGATCGGCGATGCCGTGGCCGTCATCGGTGATGTGCAGGAAGTGCTCGGCGCCGGCGCCGTTCAGCGCGAGCGCGACGCCGGTCGCACCGGCGCGGCGCGCGTTCTGGAGGAGTTCGCAGATGACGTCGAACGCGGTATTGTTGAACAGGCGCGTGACCTTGGCGATCGTCTCGGGGGCGACCGCGGTCGCGATGGTGGCGGGAATCATGGGAGTGCGCTCCTGGAAAAGGGCTCAGGCGTCCGTCACGCCTTCCCTCCCCGCTCCCTCTCTCCTTCATCGGCGCATCGGGCCGAGCCCTGGTCAGCCTGCCTTGCCGTCGCGGAACGCGCCGACCACGGTGCCCGCGTCCCAGTGACCGCTGAGGATACCGCGACGCGGGACCGAGTTGATCGCATAGCGCCGCGCCGCGAGGAGGCGGGCACGCCGGGTGTCGCGGTCGATCGGCGCGCCGGTTGCGATATCGCGGGCGAGGCGAAGCGGCGTCATGGCTTTTCCTCATCGATTGTGCCGGGGATGGCAACATGGTCGGTGACGCCCGTTCCCGAAGGATCGAGCGCGATAATTTCGGCGAGCGTCCAGGGGGTTGCGCGGCGCGGGCGACGCGAGAAGCGAAGCCCGTGCTTTTCGGCATATTTGTGGACCGCTGGATATTTGCGGTCGATCGCTGCCGCAAAATCAGGCAGCGCGACGCCGAAGTCATGCGCGATGCGTAGCGCCCGGATTTCCTCGTCGGTCCATTTCCGGTGATAGCCGTGGATCAGGCCCAGGATGTTCGCGCGCGTGAACAGCGAGGCCTTGGTGCGGCCCATTTTCGTCGCCAGGGCGTCCATCGGCATCGTGCCGTAAAGGTCGCGCAGCATGGCCAGATCGTTGTCGCTCCACACCGGGCCGCCCCGGAACCCGTCACGGTTAGCATGGGTGCCGCGCAGCCCGAGATAGTCAGCGCGCCAGCGGATCGAGCACGTCGTGCGACCTAGCCGGGTCGTGAGCGGGGTCAGGCTTGCCCCGTTGGCATAGGCGCGGGTGAGCAACGTGTCCTCGTCGGGCGTCCAGTTGCGTCCCCAGCCCCGGCCATAGCCGAGCTTGCGCAGGTGCGGCCCGAAGCCAGCCTTGGTTCGACGGGGAAAGCCCTCTGTGGCGAGTATGTCGATGATCGCGAGATAGCGAAGCCCCTCGCTGGCGAGCGTCAGCGCCCGCGTCGCCTCGGCCTCGGTCCAGTCAGCCGGCTTGTTCGGGTGGCGCAGGCCGAGTGTGTTGGCGCGGGTCGCCGTGCCCGACAGCGGGCGACCGATCAGCGTGGCGATCTGTGCGATCGGGATCGCTCGCGAGTAGCCGGCGCGCAGCTGGGCATCCTCCCATTCGGTCCATCTTGGAGGATTTCCTTCGGTCAGCCCGAGCACGCCCGCGCGGGCATAGACGCTGGTGCAGGCGCGGCCGAGATCTCCAGCGAGATCGGCCGTGGGGCGAAGGCCATATTCGCGCGTGAGCCATGCGTCTTCGTCGGGCGACCATGGACGCGACGAATTGCGGCGCAGGCCCAGTTTGGCGATCTTGTCGCGCACGCCGGCACGGCCGCGGCCGATCGCGGCGACGATGTCGTCGATCGCGGCGTCATCGCGGAACATGCGTTCGACTGTGGCGATCTCGTCGGGAGTCCAGGCATCGTGCCGGAACGGCATCTCGCGCAGGCGCCCGCACGGCTCGGGCAGCTTCGGACACGCGACCAGCTCGACGATATCGGGCGCGAGGTCGGTCACAGCGACACCACGGCGACGTCGCTCAGCCGCGCGCGCAGCCGTGCATGCAGGCGGGCGATGCGGTCGTCGCCCTTGGGCATGGTGTCGACCGCGGCGATCGCCGACAGGAGGTTGAGCGCGCGGTCGGTGCGCTCGGCGTCGAGCGACAGGTGCCGTGCGAGGTCGCGCGCGGTGCTGGCGTTGGGGGAGATGCGCTTCAGCGCGTCCATGATCGCGGCCGCGTCGGTCGCAGCGGGATCGAGCAGGAACGCGTCGAGCGCGCGCGTGCCCTTGAGGGCGATGGCGGGGCCGTGGTCCGCGACCTCGGCCAGGCCCGCGAGATCGAGCAGCTTCGCCGCCTCGTCGGCATCGACGGACGCGGCGGCACGCAGTTCCGGGGTCTTGCCGAGATGTTCGGTGATGGTGGGATCGATATGCGCCAGCACCGGGGTTGCCGACAGCGCCGGACCCATCGCGAAGAAATCGCCGGGGGCGAGGTTGCGCAGCAGGTCGGCGTCACGCGCGGGAAAGCCGAGCAGGTCGGCCGCGCGCGCGATGTCGCGGTCGAAGACGTTGAGCCCGACCAGCACGTTCTGCAGCTCGGACACGACCGAGGTGGAGAGCTTCGCGAGGCGCTGGGTGGCGATGACGGGGGCGAGACCGCGCTTGCGGCCGCGCGCGCACAGGTCGGTCAGGGTGGCGACGCCGAGCCGGCGGGCATCGGCATCGAGCGCGGAACCGGCGACATGCGGTGCGAGCAGATGGCCCTCGTCGATGCACACCAGCATGGTATGCGCCCAGTCCTCGCGCGGTGCGCCGACCAGGCCGGCAAAGAACGCGGCTGCCTTGATGATCCGCTGGTCGGGATCGAGGTCGGTGAGGTCGATGTGCATCGACAGCCGATGTCGCCGGCTGCGCGTCGCCGCGGCCGTCAGCCCGTCGGCGGTGAGTTCGACCGCGCGGATCGTGGTCGCGCCGATATGGCGGGCGAGGTTCTCGAATTCCCCCTCGGGGTCGACGATCGCAAGCGTCGTATAGTCGAACGCCTCCTCGATGATCCGGCGCAAGGTCCTGCTCTTGCCCGCCCCGGAGCTGCCCTGGATGAGCAGGCGTCCGGCAAGCAGGCGATCGAGGTCGAGGCTGAGCGTGCCGGTCGAATGATGGCCGAGCGGTACGCGATTGTCCGCGGCCTCGGGCGCGCGAATCGGGGTGACACAGGTCATGGCGTGGTCCTCCGGGTCAGGCGGCGTCGGCATCAGGGGGCGCCGGATCGTTGGCTGGGATGGCGGGAGCGTCGGGATCGGGAGCGGGCGCACCATCGAGCGTCCGCCATTCGAGCATGTCGTCGCTTTCGCGCTCGCAGTCCTGGCAGGTGGTGGAATCGTAGGTGCTGAGCAGCACCCAGGCCTGTTCGGGCTCATCCCAGGCCGCGACGGCGTCCTTGGTGACGTTGTCGCTGCCGCAGTCGTCGCACACCGGCTTGACCCGGGAGGCGGCAGGCGAGCACAAGCGATCCCCGGTGCAGATCGACCAGTCACCGTAGAATTTGCCGTCGTAGGGCAAGCAGTCGCCGGCGAGCTGAATGGCGTGTTCGCCGTAGCCGTCGTGGAAATGAATTTCCGTATCCGGGAAGAACTTTTCCAGGATCGCCTCCGCGCCGCGGATCTTCACCTCGCTGCCGTAGGTGGTATGGACATAGTCGAGCGGGCCGATCGCGGGGCCTTCGCAGCCCCAGCTTTCGACGTCCTCGTCGGGCGTGGCGCGGCCGTGGAACAGATAGAGATAGACACTCATGGCGTGTCCTTTCAGCTGGTTGGGAGGAGATGCGCGAGCGCGCTCGCGTCGACCTGCTTGGAGATCGGAGCGGTGCTCTCGACGCGGACCGCGCCGAGACTCTGGAACGTCTCCGGCATCTGGCGGCGTTCGTAGCGATCCTTGTCGACGAGACCGTGGATCGGCTCGCCTTCGTGGCGCGCGAAGCCGAGCGCATCGACGCTGACGACACGGCGGAAGACGCAGCCGACCTTGCCCTCGGGCACCCAGTCCGCCCAGGAACCTGAGGCCGAGACGCTTTCATACTGGCCGATGACCGCCTGATAGGCGGCGCGGCGGCGAACGACATGGCTGTCGTGGATCGACACCTCCTCGCCGGTCAGCGCGGTCCAGCGATCGGGATGCCAGCAGCGGACCGAGCGGCGCGCATTCTCGACCTGCAGGGCGATGCCGGGAATGGGCAGGCGGCGAAACTCGCTGCCAAAGCCGTACAGCACCAGCGCATAATCGACGTCTTCCTCATAGAAGGGATCGTCGCGGCGCAGCGCGTCGGGCATCGCGGCCTGGCGTTCGTCCGACAGGACATAGCCGCCATGACTGGGCGTCCACACGCGCCAGATACCGGGGAGCACCTGGTCGGCGCGATCGGGCGCGTCCCAGGGGGTCGTGTCGGGCTGGGGGCTGGGCTGGAACGGGGTCATCTGTCGTCTCCCTCAATGGAATCGACAGATCCCCTCCCTCTCTCCTTCATCCGGTCGCCCGGATTGCCGGCGGCGGGCAGGACCGATCATGGTGCAGCCGTGGGGGGCAGCGCGGAACGCGGCACGCGCAAATTGTTATCTATCCCGACAATTCACGACAGGAGATCAATCATGGGCGAAGCGACTGACAAGCTGAAGGCGGCGGGTAACAAGCTGGCCGGCAACGTCAAGGAAGGCATCGGCAAGGCGACCGACAATGCGAGCCTCGAAGCCGAGGGCAAGGCCCAGAAGCTGAAGGGGTCCGCTCAGGACGTGAAGGGTTCGGTCAAGGGCACGCTCGGCGACGACATCTGACGCTCGACCTTCGATGACCCGATCGGGCCGCTTCGGGAAACCGGGGCGGCCTTTTCCTTGCGCGGCGGGAATGCGGGATTTCGAGCGCCACCTTTGAAGATCGGCTTGAGACTGCGGGGGCGATCGGCGAGCCGCGCCGCGACCACGGTCATCCAGATCGCATCGCACCCCGTCGACGGCCTCGCGCCCCGTGCCTGATTGCAGCGCAGATGCTTCAGCAGGCCGTTCGACAGTAATCGTCGTCCACCCGCGCTGCGCAGCGTGACATGGTCGAATGTCGGGTAATCGGGATGATAGCGGACGAGGTGCCGGGGACTCGGCAGGGGCATTCCGCATCCGGCGCATAGCGACGACTGCGCCCAGCGCAGGATCCGCCGCTGGTTTCTGGCCTGGGTGGTCGATGCCATGACGCGAGGATGATGGCCCTCGATTAAATTCCTGTGAACGACGTCATCCGATGTGCAGCTGGTCGAGCACGGCGGCCTCGAGCCTGTCACCTTCGAGATCCTCGGCATGGATCGTCACGACGGGGGCGATCTCGCGCAGCTTTTCGACCTGACGCAGTTTCAACCCGAGCGTGTCGGCGTCATCGCCGGTGACGACTTCGAGTGCCGCCTCGATCACCTCGCCGGTGGTGAAGTCGCGCAGGTCGAGAAGAAGGTCTGGACGCATCTCCCCGATCAACGTCGCGATATCGAACAGGAGCCGTTTGAAGCCGACGCCGATGCCGCGCCGGCGAAGCCGGTACTGGAGATCGAGCAGGCCGACGATCGTCTTGCGCTCGGCGAGATTGTGGATCGCGACAAAGTTGGCGGGGCGCGCGATCGGCTGCGCATAGGCGCGCAGGCAGGCATAGCCCTCACGCGGGTTGTGCTCGCCGACGACGGCCAGGACCAGATAGGGTGGCCCGATGTGGCGCTGGTGGACGCCGATGTGGCGGATGCGGTTCTTGACGATCAACTCGCGCCCTTCGGCAAGCGTGATGGTCGAGCCGGAGACGTCGATCGCATAGAGCAGGAGGAAGGCCTGCGGGGCGTGCTCGGTCGGCCATTTCTTCGCCGCTTCGCGCAGTTTCGCGAATACGATGCCGCGTTCGTAGGGGTCGATATGGGTGTAGAGATGGCGCGCGAGCGGGATGCCCGGTGCGATCTGGACCCGCTCGGCCGCGGCGCGCATCGCCGCGAACTCGCTCGCCATCGATGTCGTGCGCGGCTCGCCGACCTCGAGTGGTTCGACGACGTTGACCTGCGCCATTTCCATCAACTGCCACAGCAGGCGCGCGAGGCGCGGGATCGCGACGCCGCGGGTGCGATCGTCGGGTTCGCTGTCATCAGGGAGCTGCGCCAGCTTCTCGGGGGCGAGCCGGTGCGCCGAGAACAGCCCGTCGGGCTCGTGGATCGTGCGCGGGGTGGTGGTCGCCTTCTCGCGGATGCGGGGCGGCGCCTGCTCCCGGAAGAACGGGCAGTCGACGTCATGTTCGGGGCGACGCTGGCGGATGCTGGTGAGCCGGCGCAGGTAATAGGTTTCGGCTTCGGAGAGATAGGCCGGCGAGAGTAGCGGCGGGTCCGTCCCCTCCCCCAGGCAGTCGCAGGCTATCCACTGGTGATGATCGCGTGCCTTGACCACCATGATGACCGAGGCGCGGTGATCGCTGTCCTCGCCTTCGCCTGTGTACCAGCGCACCAGCGCCTCGCGCACCACGTCGGGTACGGGCGAGCGCAGGGTAAGACCCCGGGTATCGCGTGGGACGAGCCACATGGTGGTGAAGCTACTCCATAATGCTTGCCTTGTCGCCTTTGTTCACGTTACGTTCAATGAACAAAGGAGCTGGCCATGAAGCGTTCGGAATTTATCGGAGAGTTCGACCTCGATGCGGTGCTCACCGAATTGTCGGTCGATCTGGATATTCGCGTTACCCGGCGCATGCTCGCGGGGGCGTGCATCGGCAGCAATCCGGAGGATGCGTATCTCTCGGCGCGCGAGTTGCGGGAATCGCTCGAATGGATCCACGAGGGCGAGAACGAGGGCAAGGTCAAGCTGACCACGATCCTCAGCACCGCGTGCGACGATTTCCAGCGGTGCCTCTATTATTGCGTCGCCGGCAAGGGCGTCGTGACCATGCTCGACGATCTCGTCTGGCTGGAGAAGCTGCTGGAGGCGCGCGGTCGCATCGCCGGGCACATCTATCGCAACAAGCTGCCGGTGAAGCCGCTGGTCAATCCGTATGTCGCGGCCGAGCCGGATGGTCCGTTGGGCCGCTTCGACCCCGCGTTCGCGATCGGCGCGTCCTGGTCGCATGACCCGGGACCCGATTACGATTCCGACGATCGTGGCCCCGGTCCGAAGCTCAAGGGCTGACGACAAAAAGAAAAGGCGGTTCGGCAAGGGAGCATGCCGGACCGCCTCTTCCAGGGGGGGATATCAGTAACGCGCCTCGCACGCGAGCCGTTCCCCGCGCCGCCAGCGCGCCGGATCGATGAATTCTCCCGCATAGGCGCCGCGGCCCGCTGATCGCGCCTGTTCGGCCGCAGCGACATAGCGCGCGGCGCGCTGCGGATCGCCGCGCAGATATTGCGTCGCCGGCACCGCCAGACCCTGCAGGATCAGTTGCTCGCCCAGGTCGTAGCCGTCGACCGTGACGATGGCGATCGGACGGCCGTAGCTGCTCGCGCCGGTCATGCGGATCGTGGCGACACTGCTCTTGAGGATACGCGAGGCGGAATCCTGCGCGAACTTGCCGCACGGATAGCAGGCACCGTCCTTCGAGCACATCTGCTTGCGCTCGAAGGCGTCGGCCCCCGACAGGCGGAAATCGACCGAGACCGTGTCGCCGTCGATCGCCCGCCCCTCGCCGGTGATCGTCGCCCCGTCGCGGCCTTGGGGTTCCCCTGCCCCGCAGGCGGCGAGCGCGGCGATGCCGAGGAGCAGGGCGCCCCTCATGCGTAGCGCAATTCGACTTCGACGTTCGGTCCGTCGACGATGATCGGCAGAACGCGGAAGGGTTGCAGCGGATCGCCGGTGCGCACGATCGAGACCTGGCGTGCGCCGGCATCGAACATCCGCATGGCGACGCGCTGGGCATGGGCGCGGCTGCAGAGCTGCGACCGCTTGGGGCTGGGCGTGACGGGGGGATACGGGGCGGACATGGCGATGATCCTGACGTGGGGGATGTCGGCGATCAACCGAACACCGTCTTGTGGACGCGGGTTTCGGGCTTGGGCGGCACGAGCGTCCACGCCCATTTGCGAAGGTTGCCGATCCGATATTTCGGGTAGCCGTTGCCGGGGATCGCGAGCGAGATCTTGCGGCCGCGCTTGTGGACGATGAACTCGTCGCCCTCATAGCCGTCGACGAAGGTGACCTTGCTCGGCAAGCGGATGTGCATGCCGTGTTCGAGCGGGCGTACCGGCGTCGCGAGCCGCTCGAGGCAGCGTCGGCGCCAGTTCAGGGCACCGGGATCGTCGGTGTCGCCGAGCAGCGACAGGATGCGCTCGGGGCATTCGGCCTCGCATGGCCCGGCGTGTTCGGTCATATCCTTGTAGGCGAACACAAATCCGTCCTTGGCGCGCGGGTTCCAGCTGACCATGCACACGGCCGCGAAGGCGGGTTCGTCGTTGCCATCGGTGGACGGCACCACGGCTGCGTACCAGACCTTGTTGCGCAGGCACGAGGAGGCGATGACGCGCAGCGCCTTCCCCTTTCCGTCCGCGTCGCGGTTGTCGTAGGTGAATTGCGCGTCGAGATAGGCTTTGGGGCCTGTGTGCGGGAACATCGACGACAGCGGCATGCTGAGCCAGCCCATGATGGCGGTCCTTTCGCGGGTGTGGATGGGTGATCGATCAGCCGAACAGGCTGACCGGCTCGGCGACCGGCGCTGTGAGCCGCAATTCCTTGCGCAGCCGCACGGCGAACCGCTCGGGTGCGAGCAGGTCGCGGATCGAGGCGTAGCAGTCGCGCTCCCCGAGGTGGTCGTGACGGCCGCTGACGCGGCGGTAGATGACCTCGCGATCGGCCATGGTGCCGTGGAGCGATAGCTGCATCCACAGCTCCTCGCCGTGTAGGGTGATCTCGCCCGATCGCGACGCGTGGCTGCGGTTCGAGCGCAGGTCATAGTGCGCGGGGTCGAGTCCCAGCGTGTCGGCGAGCCGGCGCAGCGCCTTGCGTCCGTCGCTGTGGAAGCGATCCTTGGCGGCCGCGTCGTGCGCGACGCCCCGCACCGCGAGTGTCAGCAATGCCGGGTGCTGTCGCAACTCGGCGATGCGGTCCATGCAGCGCCGCTTGAGCAGCGCGTCCTCGGACTGCGGCGCGGTAACGCTCGCGAGGTGACGGGCGAGCAGGATGACCGCGGGATCGGTTTCGAAGGCGATCCCGGCGTTGCGGCAGTCATCGATCGCGCGGGTAATGGCGTGGAGGCTCGCTCCGATCGTGACCAGCGCGCTCGGGTCGAGCGCCTGCTGGTGGCGGAAGGCGACGTCGTATGGCATCGATGGGCTCCCTGAGCGCCCTATGCGCTCAGCCCATCCCGTCCCTCTTTCCTTCTTGCCTGGAGTACGGTCAGGATCAGTCCGTGTGCCCGCGATGCCGACCCAGGCCATCCCTGAGCATCGAAACGCAGGTGGCAACCAGCGTCACATTGAGCGCCATCGACACGATCACGGCGATGACGCCCATCGTACCCGACTGGATGCCGCAGAGATTGCGCACGTCCCAGAATTGCGGTTCAAGGCTGCGATTATAGGCCCACATCGCATATTGCATCCGTGGGCTCTCCAGCGTCGCGTGCGCGAAGACCGTCAGGGCGGCGCCGATGGCGAGCAGGGCGAAGCGCAGCCAGAACAGCGACGCTCGGCCGAGCAGCGCGAACAGCAGGACGGGATAGGCGATGAGGCTGAAGGTGAACGGTGTCACCATCGCGCGGAACGGCCATCCGCTGTGATCCACGCGCAGCACATGGTCGGCATGGTGAATGACGGCCAGCACGATCGCCAGAAGAAGGAGATTGCGTGTCGACCGCGAAAGGCCGGTTGTCGGGTCGAAGCTCCGCATCGCATCAGCGCCCTCGGGTGGTAATACGGTCTGGCTATAGCATAAGCCGTCCGGCATCGCCCGACCGACATGCGGCGTCGAACCCGCGTTGCCATGCTGCTTCGAGTCGGCTGCCGCGTCGATGGCAGCAGCCGGTATTGCCCATCACGAAGCACCGCCAGCCCGATTTCTCGGCCTCCCACAGTGGATCGAGCGGCGCCGGCGTCAGCAGCGCCATCAGATCGAGGATCATGCCATGTCCCCTTCGGACTGCGCGATCATCAGCGTGACCGCCTCGTCGATCGCGGAATCGTCCCCATTGACCATTCGGGCCGTCGGCGTGCGCCGCTGGACGTTGGCGAACACCGTTGGCGCTGCCCTGCCCTTCAGCGGATAGCAGAACACCTGGTCGCCCTCGATCGTCACCAGCTTCGTCCGGCATTGCCGGCGCAGCCGCTTCGCTTCCTCGATCCGGGTGATAAGCGCCGCCACCTCGAACTCGAGGCAGTGCGGCATGACGCTGTCGCCGAGCCGCGAGACGGGACGGTTGGCGGCGAGCCAGGCATCGACCGCCTGTTCGGTGACGCTGCCGACGGCATGGTAATCGTCCGCGGCGCCATGCCCGCGGTTCGACGCGAGGAAGGCGCGCTGCCCATCGATCCAGATCTCGGCCGAGTAGCAAGTCGTTTCCTCGGACAAAGCGTCGACCACCTTCAGCTTGCGCAACTCGATGTGCATGGTGAGATCTCCGGGTCATGCCGCGAGGGCTTCGGGTTGGTCGACCTCGGCCGCGCCACCCACGGCGGCGTTGTGGAGCCAGGTCACCGCCTGCTCGGCTTTCGCCGCGGCCTTGATGATCGCGCTCGAATCGCCCTTCAGGATTTTCAGCCAATGGTCGACGTAGCTGGCGTGATTGTCGTGCAGCTCGCCGGGCAGATTGAGGTCGGCGCACACCAGACACTGGCCGATGCAGGCGACCAGCTCCTCGAACGCATAGGCGTTGTCGCCGAACTTCTTGCCGAACTCGCGGTTGAGGCGCTGCGGCGCGCCCGAATAATGGACATATTCGTGCGCGAGCGTGCTGGCGTAATGATCGTCCGAGCGAAACGCGCCGCGCTGCGGTAGCTGGATATAGTCGCCGATCGGCGAATAGAATGCCTGATCGCCGCCATGCCGCACGGTCGCCGGCAGGCCTCCGAAGAAGGCATCGATCGCGGCGCGGTGCCGGCTCTCGATGCGCGGTTCGGGCGGTGCGGGCACCGGATAATAATACGCCGGGAGACCGTCGATCTGATCGACGTTGAACACCGTGTACGAGCGCAGGAACCGGATATTCTTCGTCGCCGCCTCGCCGGTGACGCGGTCCGCCTCGGTTTTCGAGAAGGTTGAATAATAGACGCTGTGCGCGCCATGCTCGCCGCGCCGTACCTGTCCGCCCAACTCGGTCGCCTGTCGGTAGGTCATCCAGTTGCGGCCAGAGAACCCCTGGGCGTCGCCGATCGCCCAGAGATAGAGCGCGTTGATGCCGGTGTAGGGCGTGCCGCAATGCCGCAGCGGTCGCCCCCCTGCCCCGGTCAGTCCCCAGGGGCGCGACCAGGGCAGGACGCCGGCTTCAAGCTTGGCGATTATGAGGTTGGTGATCTCGGCCGCGACATCGCGGCGTGGCGCAGTCGATTTGCGGTGAAAGGTCATGGGAAAGCTCCCTCGATGCGCGGGCCACGCGTGACGGTCCGCGGGTAAAAAGAAGGCGGCCGCCCCGGTGAGGGACAGCCGCCAAGGTGTGCCCGGGAGACGAACGGGCCGGGGGTATCGGGGGGCTATTCGGCCGCGATCAGCGCCTCGTCGCTGTCGATCCCGGCATCGTCGGCACCGAGATCATCGGTGTCGCCGTAGTCGTCGTCGTCGAAGCCCTCATCGCCGGGCTCGTCGTCGATTGCCTCGTCGGCACCGGCGACCGACACGAGATCGAACCGCATCGCGTCGGGCACCCAGGCCAGCGCCGCGTCCTTGGTCTCCGCCTCGGTGATCGCTTCGCCGGCGAACAGCTTCTCGCAGCTGGTCGAGATCTCGCCCTTCTTCGAGGCCATGTAGCGGGCCGCGAGCGGCGCGCCCCCGACGTTGGTGAGCAGCGCCAGCAGCGTACCCTTCGACACGCGGTCGAAGAAGTTCGCCGAGGTAGGGCGCCACCATTTGGCGGGTTCGATCTCGAGGATCGAGGCGAGCCGCGCATGGAGCGGGTTGGTGGTGACCGAGCTGTAATCGGGCTTGGCCTCGAGCGAGGTCGCCACCACGACCGCGAGCCAGGCCGCCTTGGCGTCGTCGCTGAGCGCGCGGAACGCCTCGAACCGCTCGACCGGGTTCGACCCTTCCGTCCACGACGTGTCGAGACCCTCGCGGGCTTCGGCGATCGCGACCTGCGCCTGCGTGGCGGGCTGATCCTTGGGCATCTGCGGGTCCTGCGGACGCCCTGCCCGAACCGTCGTCCCGTAGCGGCCGTAGCCGTGGCTGGGGTCGGCGAGGCAGAACAGCATATAGTCGAGCGCGAGCCCCGGATCGCCGAGGATCGAGGCGGCGAGGATGTCGCGGCGCTGGACCGCCAGTTCGTCATGGAGCCGCGCGCTGAGCGGCTTGCCGCCAGGAGCGACCGCCTCGGGCGGCAGGTCGGCGGTGCGACGCGACGACGGCGACGACGGCAGCGGCCGATCGTCCCCGGGCAGGCGGATCGGCGTTTCGCTGTAATAGGTCGTGTCGAGCGTCATCTTGCCGTCGCGGCCGAGCGTCAGGAAGACGCCGACCTGGCCCTTGACCTCGTCGGTCAGCTCGGGCGCCTTGTCGTGGATCGCCTGATATTCCTCGCGCAGCCGATCCGATTCCGCATCGAGCGCGGCATAGGTGTCGTCATCGATACCCTCGTCCTCCATATCGCTCTCGATGACCTGCACGCGCTCCTCGATCTTGTCGCAGCGCGTCTGTTCCTCGTCCGTCAGCGGCGCTGCCGGCAGCGTCACGCGGTGGAGGTCGGACGTGATGCCGTAGAGGCTGGTCGTGGCGACGGGGCGCACCCATGCGACGCCCAGTTCCTCGCCGAGCCGCTTGGCCTCGGCCTCCATCAGCGAGGCAGCGAGCGTCTGCGCGAGTTCCGGGTCGGTCCAGCGGTCACCGTCCTCGCTGAACAGTTCGCGCTCGATGCGGCCGCCCGCGGCGACATAGGCATCGGCACCGACCAGGATCGCGATCGGATCCGTCGCCTTCATCGTGTCGTTGGCGATCGCGCGACGGATCTGGTCGGCGTTGACGTAGGACGAGTGACCATACTGCTCGAACACGCGCTCCTGCTTGGCCTTGTCGGCCGTCGAGCCGTAGGCCTTGGCCATCTCGTAGGAGATCTTGCCCGCGGCCAGGGCTTCGAAGATCGGTTCGGCAAGATCGGCGAGGCGCAGCCGTCCCTCGATGAAGCGGCGGGTCTGGCCAAACCGTTTGGCGACCGCGTCGACGTCACCGTCGGTCTTGAGGAAGTGCTGGAACGCGACGCATTCCTCGGCGACGGTCATCTGCTCGCGCTGGAAATTCTCGGTCAGCGACACCTCGCGCAGGTCCGCCTCGTCGCCGGTGATGATCTTGACCGGCACGTCATAGTCGGCGGCAACGATCTCGCCGGCTTCGGCCAGCATCATCGCACCGAGATAGCGGCGATCGCCGGCGATTATCTCGAACATGCCCTTCGGGCGGGCGGCGGTCACCAGCAGGTTCTGCATGATGCCGCGAGCGCGGATGCTGGCGGCCATCGCCTCGATATTCTTGGGCGGGGTGGTGCGCACGTTCTTCTCGGAACGCTTCAGCTTCGCGAGTTTGACGGTCTGGGTCATCTATCGTCTCCATGAGCGGGAAAGTGTCCGGTGCACGGGTGTTTCCCCCGACCCGGACACCCTCCCCGCTCCTTCTCCCCTCTCGTTTCCCGCTTGGGCGGGAGGGCGACTGGGGCTCGCCGACAAGCGGCTACCTTGCTGCTAGCTGGCTGTTATCGTGCCGGTCAGGCCATCAGCTTTGCGAGAACCGCATCGGCCGTCTCGACGGGGATGAAGACGCGCGTCTTGTAGGCGATGATCTCTGTGAAGCAGCCGATCGACTTGAGCCACGCGAGCTGGTCGGCCGGTGCGCCGCTGATCTCGATGCGCGGCTTGGCGTTGACGCGTACGCGCTTCACCTCGCACACGAACGGTCGCCGGATCGTGACCGTCCCGCCCTCCATCGCGGCGCGCGCGACCTCGGCCGGGCTGAGCACGTCGTTGCTGTCGAGGCCCATCTTCGAGAACAGCGCCGGCACGTCGCCCGGGAACACCATGCGCCCGAGCCAGGAGCGACCCTCGGCATCGACCACGCGGTTGACCACGAGATGGTCGCTCGGCAGCGCCGACCAGATCGGCAGCAGAAGGCCGGTCGCGAGCCGGATCGTCTCGACGTCGAGCTTGCCGCGGATCTCGTCGACCTCGGCCGACCATTCCGCCTCGAACCGTGCGCGGCTGCATTCCTCCCAGGCCGTCTCGTAGAGATCGTCGAGTGCGAGATATTCGTGCCGGGTCGGACGCATCAGTTCGATGCGCGACACCGCCACCCCGTCCTCGGTCAGCCAGGAGCGCGCGTTGGTGCGCAGCGCGACCTTGCCCGACTTGCCGTTGCGCACGAACACGGCGGTCTGGTCGGTATCGGCGATGCGCAGCACGCGCTCGAGCGACATGGGGTTGCGGCGCCGGGTCACCTCGATCGTCAGCAGGTGCGAGGTCGCCTTGCTGACCGGGTCGGTGCGCAGGATCGTATCGTCGAGCACGGTCGCGGTCTCGACCGTCATCGTCTCGACGCCGACATCGAGTGTCCCCGCCTCGCGCGCGGCCGCGACCCGTGCCTCGACCAGCGCCAGGAATTCGTCAAAGATGCAGTTCTGGAGCCCGATCGGCAGCGCCAGCAACCGGTTGAGCCAGCGCTGGATGGGCGGGAGATCCTCCTTCAACACGCCGTCGGTATCGAGCAGTTCCAGGCCGGTGCGATGCTGGAAATCGGTGAGGTTGGTGCTGGTCAGCTTCCCCGCGACGAGCAGGTGATACCAGCTGATGAGCGCCGCCTTGGCGTAGTCGCTTTCGAGATTATCGGCCGGGTCGAACAGATTCTGCCCCCCGGTCTGGCGCTGGCCGCGCGTCAGAGCGCCGAGGCTGTCTAGACGCCGCGCGATGGTCGAGGTGAACCTGAGTTCGCCCTTGCAGTCGGTCGTGACGGGCCGGAACAGGGGCGAGCAGGCCTGATGCGTGCGGTGGGTACGTCCCAGGCCCTGGATCGCGCGATCGGCCCTCCAGCCCGGCTCCAGGAGCAGATGCGCGCGTTGCTGCTGGTTCTTCGCATCGAGGCTGGCATGATAAGACCGCCCGGTCCCGCCGGCGTCGGAGAAGACCAGGATGCGCTTGGTGCCTTCCATGAAGGCGGCGGAATCGGCCTGCGTGGCGCGGGCCGAGCGCGATTCGAGCTTCTGCCCTCCCCCGCTCACCGTGATGAGGCGCTTGGTGCGCCCCGTCACCTCGGCGACCATCTCGGTGCCGAACCGGGTGATGATGGCATCGAGCACGGCCGCGATCGGCGGCAGCGCGCAAAGCTGCTCGACCAGATTGTCGCGCTCGGCTTCGGCTTCGGGGTTGGTGACCGGGTGGCCGCTCTCGTCGAACAGCGGTCGCGAGCGCACCTCGCCGGTGTCATCGCGGAAGAAGGTCATCTGCTGGACCGGGAATGCCCGCGTCAGATAGTCGATCACGGCCTCGCGCGGGGAGAGATCGATGTCGAGGTCGGCGCGCTCGTCGGGCGACAGTTCGCCCAGGCGGCGGTCGAGGATCGCCTCGGCGGTGCTGACCAGCTGCAGCACGACCGACTGATCGGCCGCCAGATGCTGTTCGATCGCCGCGATGACGGTCGGGAGCTTCGCTGACAGGAGGAGCGCCCCGAAGAACCGCTGCTTGCAGCTTTCGAACCGCGAGCGCGCCGCGGCCTTCGCGCCCGAGTCGAGCGTCTTGCCCTCGTTGCCGTCGACGACGCCGGTGAGTTCGAGCGCCTTTTCAAGGCCGCGATGGATGATCGCCCAGGCATCGGCATAGGTGTCGTACACCGCGATCTGTTCAGGCGTCAGCTCGTGGCGGAGGATGTCATATTCGACCCCGGCGAAGCTCAGCGCGCGCGCGGTGTAGAGGCCGGTCGCCTTGAGATCGCGCGCGACCAGTTCCATCGCCGCGATCCCGCCCTGCCGGATCTGGGTGATGAACGCCTCGCGGTTGGCGAAGGCGGTCTCCGGCCCCCACAGGCCGAGCCGCACGGCATAGGCGAGGTTGTTCACCTCCGACGCGCCGGTCGCCGAGGCGTAGAGCACGCGGGCGTCGGGCAGGTGGTTCTGCAGGAGAACGCCGGCGATGCCCTGCTGCGAGCCCTTCTTGGTGCCCATCGACCCTTCGCCACCCGCGACGCCGCCCATCTCATGCGCCTCGTCGAACGCGATGACGCCGTCGAAGTCGGCACCGGCCCAGGCGATGATTTGATCGAGCCGGGTGGCGTCGCCGCGGTTGGAGCGCAGCGTCGGATAGGTCACGAACAGGACGCCCTCGTCCATCGTGACGGGCTCGTCGATCTTCCAGCGCGAGAGCGGCTGCACATCGGCCGCGAGACCGCCGAGCGCGGTCCAGTCGCGGATCGCGTCGGCATGGAGCGCCTCGTTCTTGCTGATCCAGATGTTCTTGCGACGACCCGCCAGCCAGTTGTCGAGGATGACGGCCGCGACCTGCCGCCCCTTCCCTGCCCCGGTGCCGTCGCCCAGGAAATAGCCCTTGCGGTACGCGCGTCCGTCGTCGGAGAGCACCAGCCCCACGCCCTCCTTGTCTGGCTTGCTCAGGCCCGGGATATACTGGGTCCAGGCATGGCCGGCGTAAACGACGGTCTCGAGCTGCGAGGAGGACAGGAGGCGTTCGGTGACGGTGCGTTCGGGCAGCGACGGAACATGGACGGGGATCGGCGCGGGGATCGAGCCCATCGCGATCGATTCCACCAGCGCGGTCGGATGCTCGCCGGCAGCGTCGAACACGATACGGCTCGGCCGATAGGGCAGATAGACGCCGGACTGCTCGGCGAGTGGCGCCGGCGTCTCGAGTACCTGGTAGCCGACCGGGAGAACCTCGTTCCTGGCGAGAGCGCGGAAGATGCGCGGGGTGGCAGCGGGCTTCGATCTCACGCTGCGCAGGAGGGACAGCCCCCCGCCCCGCTTGACCGGCGCCGGAGTGGCGGCCTCCGGGATCAGATCCTGCCGGGGCGGGATGACCAGCGCCTCGACCAGGTCGCTTACGGCGCCGCGCTGGAGCGTGACCGTCGTGGTATCACCCACCGTCTTGTCGATGACATAGAGTCGCACCGCGACTCCGGTGCCGTGCTTGCCATAGGCATGGGTCAGCCGGATCGAGGTGCGCAGCGCGACGCTCGCCAGCGTCGTCGACCAGATCGTGCCCATGCGCGCGGAGTTGAAGAACCAGTCGGGCATGATCGCGACGACGCGCCCGCCAGGCCGCACACGCTTGATCGCCGCCTGCAGGTGGCGGACCGCAGCGAGCGCGTCGGCACCGCGGCCGAGCGAGCGCGAGAAGGGCGGGTTCATCAGGATGAGGCTGGGGCGCTCCGCGGATGCCATGACGCTGGCGATCTGCGCGCCGTCGTGGCCGGTAACGCTGGCTTTCGGGAAGGTGGCCGACAGCCGCTCGCGGCGCGCGGGATCGATCTCGTTGAGCTGGAGCGCCGCGATCGGCGGGAGGCCCGCTACCAGGAGACCGTTGCCGGCGCTCGGTTCGAGTACGATGTCATCCGCGCGTGCGTTCGCGAGCATGACCGTGATCGTGGCGAGATCGAGCGGGGTCGAGAATTGCTGCCAGTCGATCTGCTCCTCGCTGCGCACGGTCTGGGTAGGAAGGCGCGCCATAAGCCCGATCGCGGCGTCGACCGCCGGCGTGGTGCCTGCTGCGCATACCGCCAGCGCGGTCGCATGCTCCAGCACCTCGAAGCTCTCGCGCTGGGTCCAGTGACCATCGGCGTCGGTGCCGCCATAGGCGCGGATCATCGCGTCGTTGAGCATCGCTCGGGTGATCTTCGCGTCGCCGGCGATCGCGGGGAGCAGCAGGCGGGCGGCAGCGGTGGCATGGTCGGCGCGCGCGGGCGCAGGGTCGAACAGGTCGGTCATGGGGGTCTCCGGGTCTGTGGCTGCTCGTGCAGCTCACGACCCCGACCCCCCTTCCCTCTCAGGCTCCGGGTTTCACGACGTCGGCCCAGTCGCCATAACGTGAGGGTGGCGGTATCCGCTTCAGCGTCAGCCCGCGCGGCCGATAGGCGGCCCACGCCTTGCGTCGTGCGCGTCGGCCCTCGAAGTCATTGTCCTCGGCGAAGATCAGCGTGGTGACGCTATCGGGGATGTGGACACGGTCGAGCCGCGCCGCGCCGAGCGTCGCCCAGCACGGGATGCCGTGGATCTGGGTGAAGGCGGCCGAGGTCTCGAACCCCTCACCAAGCGCCAATGTGTCGGTGACGCGCATGCCCTGCCAGGTCGCACCTCCCGGCGTGCCGAGCGTCGCCTTGTCGAGATAGCCGCCATGCGCGAGGTCGAGGAAGATGCGCTGAATCGAGCGCAGCGTGCGCCCCTCCCGCGCCGCGATCAGCAGCGCCGGGAGGAACCGGGTATGCGGTTTCGGTCCCCACGGACAGCGCGGGTGGTAGCTCAGGTCGTCGAAGGCGCCGGTGATGCCGCGAAAGCGGAGATAGGCTTCCGCGGGCGTTCCGGCGATCGGCAACCCCTCGTTCCACAGCCGTTCGATGTTGGCGGGTCTGCCGGTGCGCTGTTCAGCGGGTGGGTCGTAGGTGCGTCCGGGTCTGATGCGCGCGATCTCGCGGAGCACGTCCTCGGCGGTGCAGCCGGCGAAGCAGTGAACGAGGATGCCGTCATGGCCCTGCCGGATCGAGAGGCTGGGATCGCTGTCGGCGTGGGCCGGGCAACGGCACATGGCGTTGTAGCCGTGCCAGGTGCCGCCGAGGGCGCCGACGATGTCCACGATGGTCTGGGTGGGTTTTAGCGCAACGAGGGGCATGACCGATCCTTTCTCGCTGCCTCTGACCCCCTTCTCTCTCTTCCTAGGTGACTCAGTAGCTGCTGGCTAGCAGCTAGCGGAAGATCCCCGTGTTAGCAGTTAGACCTCCGCTATCTAGCGTTGAGATGGCTGGTATCTAGCGGCTGGCTACCTTTGAGCTAGCAGTTTCTCATAAGCGTCGAGTGCCTTCTCGAGCACTTCTGTAAGAAGCAGACCCTCACGTTGAGCTATTTCGCGGATTCGATTGTCCCATTCGGGTGTGACCCTAGTCGCAAATTGTTGAGTGCGGTTAGTCTTGCGCGAACTGCGGGCATCAATGCGGGTTGCGGTTATCAGCGGTGCAGCCGGAGGGGCGGGGGCTACTTCGGGTGCATCCAAATTCTGGCTCGCCTCACTGATTGGTGGGGGTGAACCCAAACGAGTAGCCTTCTTTAGCTTCGAGATATCGGCCATCATTCACCCCGCTACTTTGTCGATTAGGGATTGGATCAGAGTATCAGCACGCTGGTTAAGGCCGGAGAATTTGGTTTCGGTAATTGACAGGCCTTGGTTCTGCGCTTGCCGGTATGCTGGTCGTTCCACGATCGAACCGTCGAGGACATTATACCCCGCTTCGGTCAAATACGCCCGCGCGTCATTTTCTTCAGCCGAAGTTCCAATGCGGTTGAGCGCAAAAACGAGCCGTCCAGTCGGGATACCCTCCTTAACAAGGGCATGGTATTCGCGGACGGCAGGCCTGAGATCGTCCAAGGATGCGCCGGTGGGTTGAACCACGAGTGACGATGACCGTGCAATTTCAAGTGTAGCTTTGCTGGTCCGAGCGGGGCCGTCGATGATAAGCAGATCGAAGCCGTCTGCAGCGGCCAGGGCCTGAGACGCGGTTTTGAATGCCTCAACCGACACAATCGGCTCGATGGAGATGCCAAGGCGTGCTCGGTGCCAATCGACCGAAGTGCCCTGTTGAGTATCGAGATCGGCGATTTTAACCCGCAGTTCGCCTGCCGCCGCCTCGCGAGCAAGGGCTCTTGCCAAGGTGCTTTTTCCTACACCGCCTTTTTGTGAGACGAATGCTACGACAGCAGCCATGACCGATCCTGTGATAGTTCGAACGACTGGATAGCTAGCCGCTCTCTAGCAGTTTGGCAACCGCTACCTATGTGATAGCTAGCTGATACCCAACCAGCAGATATCTGTGAGCTAGCTGCTACCCACGGGGGTTTGCCTGACCTAGTCTGGATCAAGCACTGGGAGATAGTGGAATTTTTTTCCACGTTGTGCGGTTGATCGAAACATGATGTTCAATGATCGATGAACACGCGATCGAACTCGAGCTTATGCGTAGTGGGTAGTGTTATGGCACTGCTATGGGCGCAAACATCGGCAGCTAAGCAGGCCGAGGTAATGACATTTGATGGGCAGGCAGTTGAAGCCGTCATCGATGTGGGCCCGAGAATGCGGGGTATGCCAACAGACGGAACGCCGCCAGTACCAAGCATGGAAGCCGTTTTAGGCAATGACTTCAGATCATTCGGCAGCCCCGTAATGGAACCCCAAGAGGAGGCAATAAGCACGTCGCATATATCGGTGCCCCTTTGGATGCAGACTGGCCAGGTTTCGGGGGGAGCTGGCCGGGCAGCGATGTCCGATATGGCAAGTTATCTCTACACCCCACAGGCTTGCTCAATCACACCCTACCGTCCACGCGGCGATTTTCCAGGCTGGCTCGAAGCTCGGCGGGCTCAATATTACCCCTTGATCCAGGCCGTGGCGTGCGAAGCTGGTGTGCCAGTCGGGCTTTTCGATGCACTGGTGGCCCAGGAAAGCCGCTATGACCCATTGATCGTATCACCGAAGGGCGCCGTTGGCCTTACCCAATTGATGCCCGGTACAGCGCGTGGACTTGGGGTTTTCAATTCGAGAGATCCGTTGTCGAACCTGAGGGGAGGGGCCAGATACCTCCGCGCGCATCTGGATGAGTTCAAGCGGGTCGATCTAGCCTTGGCCGCGTACAATGCAGGTCCAGGACGCGTTCGATCGATGCGCCGTATTCCGCCGTTTCGCGAGACGATGGACTATGTCGCAGCGATCACTCGAGGGTGGAGCACCGGATCGTTCAGGACAGCATCGATTCAGACCGCCGGTTTGGCAGTGGGTCGACAGGAATTCCGGGGCAGGGGGGTCCAGTTACTCGCTTACACATCTACAAGAGTATCGAACCCGAGGTGGTGCGCGTAATAGATCGCAATTCCGAGGATCGCCGGCGCGCCGAGCAGATAGTTGATCTGCCAACGTATCCACAACCGGGGTGCAACGAGTACCTTATCGAGGACGGTCGCAGTTGGGAGTTTCCTAGTTCCCAGACGATAATCGTAGGCGGTCTTTATCATCGCGAGGACAGCGCACAGCGCCACCATGACGCCGACCGCGGCATAGAGTGAAAGCCAGGCCTGAAGTGTCGCTTGGGGCATGCCGACCACCTAGCAGCAAGATGCTGACGGTCCATTAACCGCTGAATCGCGCATTAGTTACCAGGAGCTGGCGCGCCGTGTCGGCGATCATCGTGCCCAGGCCCTTGTCTCCCATCACCATCGAACTCATCAGACCCTTGGCCTGCTCGAGCGTCAGTTGCGGTGGAAACGGCACGACCTCGGGATCGGTCTTCACCTCGATGAGCGTCGGGCGATCGGCGGAGAGCGCAACTTCCCACGCCGGCCCAAGCGCGGATGGATCATCGACGTAGATGCCGCCAAGCCCCAGCAATTCCGCGAAGCGCGCGTAGGGGACGTCCGGAATATCCTGCGTCGTCGGGAAACGCGGATTGCCTTCCATCACCCGCTGTTCCCACGTGACCTCGTTGAGATCGCCGTTGTTGAAGACGCAGACGATGAAGCGCGGATCGCGCCACTGCTTCCAATATTTCTGGACGGTGATGAGTTCGGCCAGATTGTTCATCTGCATTGCGCCGTCGCCGACCAGCGCCACGACGGGCCGATCAGGATAAGCAAACTTGGCCGCGATCGCATAGGGAACCGCAGCGCCCATAGAGGCTAAACCGCCCGAGAGAGAGGCACGCTGCCCGACCTTCACGCGATAGTCGCGCGCGTACCAGTTGGCGCATGAGCCCGAATCCGAGGTGACGATCGCGTCGGCGGGCAGACGCGGCGACATTTCCCAGACCACGCGCTGGGGATTGACGGGCTTTGCTTCCGCCATGGCGCGTTCCTCGAGCGTCTGCCACCACTGCGCAGTCGCCTTCTCGATGCCTTCGCGCCAACTGCGATCATCCTTGCGCTGGAGCAGCGGGATCAGCGCTTTCAGCGTTTCGGCCGCATCTCCATGCAGGTTGACCTCGACGGGGTAGCGCAGCCCCAGCATCGATGCGTCGATGTCGACCTGCACGGCCCTCGCCTGCCCGTCTTTCGGCAGGAACTCGGCCCAGGGAAAGCCCGTGCCGATCAGCAGAAGCGTGTCGCACTCGCGCATGAGGTCGGACGATGGCTTGGTCCCGAGCAAGCCGATCGCCCCGGTCACGAACGGCAGATCGTCAGGCAGGACATCCTTGCCGAGCAACGCTTTGGCGACGCCGGCGCCAAGCAGGTCGGCGACCTCGGTCACCACGGCCGACGCGCCGCGGGCTCCCGCCCCAATCAGGATAGCGACCTTGGCGCCTGCATTCAGTACCTCCGCCGCGCGCGCGAGATCGGCGGGCTGCGGGACGACGATCGGATGTGCATAGCCGGTGCCCGAGCGGGTGAAGCCGTGCGCCTGGCCCGGCTCCTCATATTTCGTATCCTGTATGTCCTTGGGCAGCACGATGGTTGAGACCGCGTTGCCCGCGACCGCGATCCGGATCGCGCGATCGGTCACATGGCGGACCTGCGCCGGCGCGCTCGCCTCCTGCACATAGGCGGCGACGTCGGCAAACAGTCGGTCGAGATTGAGCTCCTGCTGATAGCTTGCACCGCGCACGGTGCTCTCGGCCTGGCCCGCGATCGCGAGGACCGGGACATGGTCGAGCTTGGCGTCATAGAGCCCGGTGATCAGGTGGGTCGCGCCCGGACCGCCGGTCGACAGGCAGACGCCGAGCTCGCCGGTGAATTTCGCATGCGCCGTCGCCATGAAGGCCGCCATCTCCTCGTGGCGGACCTGGATGAACTCGATGCCCGAGCCTTCCTTCTCGGCGCGCTGGAGCGCCCCCAGCACGCCATTGATGCCATCGCCAGAATAGCCGTAGATTCGGCTCACGCCCCAATCCTTGAGGCGCTGGACGAAGAAATCGCTCGACATGCGGGCCATGCCGCCCTCCACTTTGGGATTTGGTTTCGAGCCGGAGAGG
The DNA here is from genome assembly GCF_000722875.1 of Sphingobium chlorophenolicum. Lineage (GTDB taxonomy): Bacteria > Pseudomonadota > Alphaproteobacteria > Sphingomonadales > Sphingomonadaceae > Sphingobium > Sphingobium chlorophenolicum. Next base: position 159,943 of record NZ_JFHR01000003.1, read on the forward strand.
TTCAGTCACGCATGCTCGCGCTGACGAGAAGAACGTCGCAGTGCGCACAGGCGTTCCCGCCGGTCGGCGGCTTCGCCCCCATCGGTGCGCGCTAGGGCCGGCCCGACGGCGAGCTCGCTTCTTCGGTCGTTGAGGCATGTCGGTGTCGCTCACTGCCCAACCGCGCCAGGTCATCGGTTTGCGACTGTCCAAACGCGGACAGCTAAAACCTGTCATTCACCGCCGAAACGCTTCGCGAGACGCGCACTCGCTCCGCTCTTGGCCGCCAGCTTCGCGCCATAGCGCATGACCGTCTTGGGATCGCGCCAGCGATAGGCCTGCATGATGGCGGGCAGGCTCTCTCCTGCCGCAAAATTGTCTTGCGCCACGCCAACCCGGATCGAATGGCTCGACACGGCCGCGACCCAGCGCTCGAGCTCGGCCTCGCTCATCGCCCCCAGCAGTTTCTTGTCGAATGCCTGGCGGATCAACCGCTTGTAGATGAGCGTGATCGTGCCGGGGTTGAGCGCCTCCTCTCCCACACCGCGGATCGAGCCATCGAACCAGGTTTCGACGCGCCGGAACAGGGCCCCGCGCGCAATCCCGGCCTTGTCGCACCATTCAGCGATCGCGCGCATGGTCGCGGGCGAGAGATAGGCGAGAGCCCCCTGCCCTTCCTGATCGGTCTTGCTGCGGCCGATCTCGACCACCCCTGCCCCGTCGACGTCGGGCCCGTCGATATGCTCGATACGCATCGCCGCGAGTTCGGAGCGCCGGCAGCCGGTATCATAGTTGACCTGCAGTAGCGCGCGATCGCGCGCGCCCAGGAGATCGCGGCGCGTGGCCTTGAGGAGGACCGCGAGGCTCACGCCGCTCGCCGGCGCGTCGAGATCGCTGACATCGCCCTTGTAGCGGATACCCCGCGCCTGCGTCTGGCGGGTGCCGAGAAGCTTGCGCGCCGCCTTGTGCTCGAGCTGCACGAGCGGGGCTGCGGTCGGATCGTCCAGCCCCGCCATGCGATAGGCCCAGCCGATATTGACGAGATAGCGCGCGATCGTCGCGGCCGCCCTCTGCGGCGTCGCCCGCGTCGCCTCATCATGATCCTGACCCGACAGCGCGCGGACATAGGCCGCGACGGTCTCGGCGGTCGCCTCCCCTGCCCGCACTCGGGTGCGCCGGCACCAAGCATCCCAGAGCTTCATGTCGGAAAGGAACGCGCGGATCGTGTTCGGCGACCAGGCCCGCGCCGCGGCCGCGATGACCTGCGGATCGACCGCCGCCTTGTCGATAGCCAGCGCGCGGACCTCGCCCACGACGTCGTCGGCGCCGGCGGGCGGCGTGCTTTGCCTGCGGGTGAGGGCCGTTTTCGCCATGACGGCGAGACATAGCCCGGTCCTTCTCATAATAATAGGGTCGTGATAATCTCCCATTATCACGACTACGCATACGAGCCAATTTGACTGAGAGCAGCTCTGGGTTAAAAGACGGCGTGGACGCGCCTCTCTCGAACAGCCGCTACGGCCCCGCCTACAGCGCGAAGATGGTCTCCGCGATCGCCTCCTGCACGGCCGCCATTACGCGTCTCGATGCCCGGTTTTGCGTTAGTTCGGTGGCATCGGCCTGGGCACGCCGCGCCGCCTGGAGTGGCTACACCCGGGCCCTGCAACTGCAATCGGCCGAGATCGACGAAATTGACGTATTTTCCTGGGGCTGCGGGCTGCAAATCCCCGGCCGGCCGCTGCGGTCGACCAACCTCGACCTGTTCGATCGCTTTCCCGCCTGGGAAGCGGCGCTGCGCGATCCCGACCCCCTCGCCTGGCGCGACGCGCTCCCGACCGCGATCGGCGAGATCGAGATAGCCGCGGACCATTCGCCGCTGATCCGCGCGCTCGATCGGGTCCGCCAGCATGCGCGTCTCGACAGCACCGCCCTGCCCTGGCTCTCGCTGCCCTTCGCTCTGCGCGACAAGGGGATGGTGACCACTCCCCTGCCCTGCCTCGTGGGCGGCGTGAAGGCGTTTAGGCTGAAGCGAACTGTCGGAGACGAGGACTGGTATGCGGCCATGCGCAGCCTTGAGGCAAGCGCCACCGCAAACCTCGCACGGTTGCACGAGCTGGAAAAGCTCCATCGCGCGGCCCAGCATGCGATCGTCGCGGAATATCGACCTGGCCACCTCCCGGGGCTCGCGGCCCTCCTCCATCACCGGCCACTGCTCTCGCCTCAGTCGCTGGCGGAGCTGCTCAGCATGAGCGTTGCCGGCGCGAGCAAACTGCTGGGCCGTGCCGTCGACTGCGGCTTGCTCGTGGAGATCACCCAGCGGCGGACCTGGCGCGTGTTCCTGAGCACGGACCTTGCCATCGAGTTTGGCTTTGCAGCGCCCAAGCGTGGACGGCCGCGCAACGTGGTCCCTCCCCCGCCAGCGAGCCGCGAGCTGTCGGAGGTCTTCGATGCCTTCGATCGCGAGATGGAGAACATCGACAAGCTTCTCCAGCATCGCGCCGAGAGTTTGTGAACGACAGTCCGTAGGAGGATCTTTCGCTTGCCGCCCGGTCTGATGAACCGGTCTATCAACCGGAGCATCCTTCTGTCGAACGATTGGAATGTCGTCGGCTGGCCGGGGCCTCTCTACCGAGGTGCGCCGGCAAACCTTTCACCAAAGGGGTAGCTGCCTCCCCTCCCCTGTTCGCAATTCATAGCGCTGGATGCAGCAAGAACTGATTTGCCGGCGAGCGCGGTCTCGTTCCCCTTGTCCCAGTGGTGAAACACGAGCTCTGCAGTCGGCGGCTATCGTCTATCGATAGTTGAAGGCGGTAGCTGCAATGTCCAGTCCACGGGTTCTCTGACCCACAACGGCATGCTTCTCGTGATCAGGCTTGGCAGGAAGGCCCCACAGCGGCCTTCTGGGCGCTTTGCTTGCCGTGGGGATAGCCGAGAGCGGAAACACGCTGTGCGGGCTGCTGGCGGCGCTCAGTGCAGGTCGGACTTCGTTCGGGTCTTGGAAAATGGCTCCTGTCACGGTGCCCTCGGCGACCTGAGCGTAGTGAGGTGCTCCGCGATGGCTGGCTTGCAAGGAGTCTAGGCGCCGCGATAATCGACGTCGATCTGCGGTCGGGTGTGTGAGGCGACGCACGCGACGGAGCTTTTTGGGTGGACGACGTGCTTAGTGCGCGGCGATCGTCCCTTCCCCTTCTTCCCAATCAATTCTTCAAAAGAAGGGAGCGCCGCAGGCGGGTTAATCTCTTTAGAGAATAGGATAAAAAGTTAAGCTGTGGATGGATCTTTCGCGACTCGCCGATTCAGCGCGAGTCGGGAGTTCAGCGCCGTTCCCATTATACCGTTTGGCCGTTCCTGAAATACCCTGCGGGGCGTTCCCATTGAACCGTGATTCGGTTCCTCATGTACCGTGCCCCGTTCCTGAAATACCGTGGGCACGGCGCGGGCCACAGGACGTCTCCAAGGGAGTAAAACGCGTTTTACTCGTCCGCAAAGTGGCTGTTTTCCGTGCCTTTCAGGCATGTTACACCCGGCAGCGCTCGTTGTCGAACTATAGGCGTCAGGCGAGGCCGCCCTGTGTTCGGAGGAGTCGAGCGGCATTTCCGCGGCCCTCCCGAGTCCTTGGGCGAATCATTGACGGTCTTTTAGGAACGGGACCCTGCGGAACTGACCTAAAACGGCGATGATCTCGACGTTTTGTTGCCTTGAGCGCATCCCGCTCGGCTGCCTGGGCCGCGAAGTTTCGAGGTTTCTCGGGAGCCGGCCAGTGATCTCGACGGTACATTGAGAACGGGGCTTGGCCAGGCGATGGGCGCCGATTGTGGATGTCTAGCGCTCCCGGAGGCGTTTGCAGTCGAAGCATTCACGGTATTTCAGGAACGGCATCGAAGCAGCGAGGATGACTCCCCCTCCCCTCCCCAGCCTCTTTGGAGCGTCGACAGTTTGACCTTTAGAGTCCTCTAGCAAGGAGGAACCCCTCCGACTTCAGTCGGATACTGGCTTCAGCCACAGACTCGCGTGCTAGCCTGTAACCTCGGGAAAAGCGGAAGCCGCCGAAGGCGTGAAGCTTCCGCTTTTCCCGAGGTTACAGGCTATGGCGTATCGGTCCGGTTGTCACACCACATTCCATCATCGCTACCATCTCGTTTGGGCGCCGAAGTATCGGTACAAGGTGCTGATCGGCGATGTTCGGCTACGGGTGCGCGAGATCATCCGTCAGGTCTGTGCCGAGATGGGCGTGAAGATCATCAACGGCGCGCTGTCGAAGGACCACGTACACATGTTCGTCGAAATCCCGCCGCACGTCTCGGTCAGCGACTTCGTGCGCCGGGCCAAGGGGCGCTCATCCCGCAAGATCCAACAGGAATTCGAGCACATCCGCAAACGATATTGGGGCCAACGCTTCTGGCAGCGCGGCTACTTCTCGACCACATCCGGCAACATCACCGATGACATCATCATGCGTTACCTCGACCGACATACCCACAAGGACGGCTTCAGCCCCACCGCTTGATCCTACCGGCGTCAGCCGGTCAGTGATTCAGCTATCAGATCCGGGCAATCTGATCACAAATCCCACCCTATAAGCGCCGTTCTCTAAGTACCGTGACGGCTGCCTGGAGAGGTGGAACGGGCGATCCTCCCGCTGGCGCAGCTGTGCCCGGCAAAGCTCATCCGAGAAGAAGGCTGGCAAAGGATCGCGCGTGGTTGGATCTTCGCAGCCCACGCACATTTGATGGGGCGCCATACAGACGGGTCCGGGGCCCGGCTCGTTACTTCGGGAACGGTCCACACGGATAAGTTGACGTGCGCGCGCGAGCCATTCTCGACCCTGTTCCTGAAAGACCGTTTTGGCGGATTGCGCCTACGGCGTCGATCAGTTGACCGGACGCTGCTTCGCGCAAAAGGTCGCGAATATCTGTGTGATGTTCTTCGCGTCGAACGCTATCTCGCGCTGCCGGAGGAAGTTCCGGAAATCGTCTCCAACGAGACCGTGGTCGCGTTGGGGGCTGGGCAGGTTGGCGCGGGCGATCGCACCGAATGCCGAATGCGAGATATGCCCGCTCGAGGGGAAGGAGATAGCCGGTTCCTCGGGCGCCTTTTCCTTGACGGCCGCAGGCGAGGCTTGGGCGAGGGCAGGGGAGGGCTTGCCCTCCTCGGACGGCTCGCGATCGCGCCTGGTCATGCGCAGCAGCGGTTCGGCATCGTCACGCTGTTCGATGTCCAGGGAGTAGCCTGGCAGATCGTTCTCCCGAGCGATCTTGGTCATCTCGAACTTGAAGCGCCGATAATCGCCTTCCGCGCCGGATTTCTCGAAGAGCGTTGGCATCGAGATGGCGAAACCGTCGCTTCCGGCCCCACCCGCATGTTTGCGCGCGACCCGATAGAGCCAGCGTTCGCGCCCGCCTGTGAGCGAGAAATAAGCCGGATCGATGGCGAGCACGCCGCCGTCCATCAACACCCCGTCGTAGAACCATTTCGCGAGGGTAATTCTCATTCCCCGCACGTTTCCGGACCGATCCTTAAGCTGGCTGTGACTGTCGATCCAGGAGAAGGTGGTCTCGACGGCATCTCCTGAGCGGATGTTCGTCTTCACCGTGGTCGATTGGAGCCTGTCGAGGGCATTGCCCAGAAGATCGTAAGCGCGTCCACCAACCTCGCGCTTCAGAGTCTTCAGCATGTCGTATGGGACGACGTGGAGCGTCTGCGGGATGTCGTTGGCACCTCGCCGCTTGTGCTCGATCAAAACTGACGCGCAGTAAATCAGTATGTCGAGGTCGTAGATAGTCGCCAGACCATATTCCGAATTAGCGGAGACATGGACGGTGATCTTACGATCCGGACTGACATAGTCGATCGGCTTGAGTCGCTTGCGCTTCGACAGCGAGAAAAAGGGCCGCTCCATCGTTTCGCGCTGATCCCGAAGAGGAAGCGCAGTCAGCTGAGGGAGAAAGAGGTCTACTTGACCGTCTTCGCGGTGATCCTGTTGCATCTCGTGTCCCGTGGCATCGGTAAAACGCATTTTACCGGGAGCCAACTAATTGAAAATAAAGCGTTAAACTAGATTTTACTCAATTTCGACTGAACTTCGCACTCTCAAGGGCAGGGCGGAGCGCTTCGAGGATCTCGTCGACCGACGCTGTGCCCTTGGGGTTGATGTTGATCGTAATTCCCTTGGCCCGTGTATCAGCAAGAACCTGTCCGATCTCGCGACCCGAGGCGGCGGTGAGGGCCGGCTTGGCACGGGGTACAGGCTTCTTCGACGCCGCGGGAGCCACTGCGGCTGCGGCCAGGCGCTCACAGACCTTGATACCCTCAATCTTGTCGCTTCCAGCGTCCTTCAGCGCCTGTTGCTCGGCACCGAGGGCTATAGCTGCGGCGATGATCGCGTCGCGGTGCTGTTCGTTCTTCAGCAGGGGCGAGAGCCGCATGCCGTGTCGGACCTTGAGGTCTCCGGGCTCGGCGAACGCTGCCACGACCTCGTCCGGCAACTCCGCGAGCTGGAGGAGGTTGTGGAGGTTCTGCTTGGCGATGGCCAAGCGATCGGCCATCTGCGTGCGAACCCCGTTGTAATATGCGTCGACAGCGTGCCTGTAATTGCGCGCACGCTCCAAATCGGTGACGTCCTCGCGCTCTCGATTTTCCAAATCGGCGAGCCGGAAAGCGGCCTCGTCATCGAGCGTCTCGATACGCGCTACGAGCTCGATTTCGCTATGGTTGTTGGCATTCAGCCAGGAAACCGAGAAATGCCGGCGGGTGCCGACGATCAACTCGTAGGGGGTCTCGGCGTTCGGCGTCCGCCGCACCACAACCGGCTCGCGGTTCGTCCCCTCCTCGCGGATGGAATCAATGAGCGAGGCACAGCGTTCGTGGCTCAGCGCCGCATGATCGCGAGCATTGCCCGGCCAGATGGAGCATTCCGAGGGCTTCAGACGGATAGTCGGACGTTTGACCGTGCGGGCGATTTCATCGAACGCAATACCACGCCGCTCCAGGAATGAGGGCGTCGAAGGTTCGTCGACCGGCTTATCGCGATCGACCAGCGCCTCGGCATCCGCGACTTCGGCCACGGGCGTGGGGGCAGGGGTCGTGCCGATGCTTTCGATGGCATTCGCCAGTAGGCTGCGACGCCGGCCCCCTGCGCTGCTCATGCCGCCTCCGTCAGTCTGTCGGTGCCGACCTGCGCCATACGCGACGGCCACTGCTTGCAAATATCCTTTTCGATCTCGCGAAACACCATGTTGAGGTTGTCACGGCACCGCGTGTACGTCTGGTGCGACCCATATGGTTTGTTGATTTCGTAGATCGACGACATCGACAACCCGGCATTCTTGATCTCTTCCGACAGGAGTATCGGCGTCGACAGCATCTGGCCAGCGTAGGTCTTCTCCATGACCTGAAGCATTTGAGCCTCGTTGGTCCTGTTGGGCTGGAACATGGTACAGACGACGCGAATGAACCCGTAGTCGATCGAAGTGTCGAACTTCGAGACGAGGTCCATCGCTTCGCGACAGGTCTGCATGAAGTGGATTGTCGAAAGATAATCGAGTTGCCGAGCCGGCACGGGGATCAGCAAGCCGTCCGCGGCCGTCAACGTGTTCACGCCCAAAAAGCCCATGGCAGGGGGAGGATCGAGGATAACGACGTCATAGTCGTGCCGGACCTCTTCCAGGCCAATTCTCAGCATGCGGAACGCGCCGGCAATGGCGGTAGGGCCCTCCTCGATGGTTGCTGTCAGTTCCCACTCGGTGTCCTGGAGGCCCAGGTTGGCGGGGCAGATATCGATATTCGGCCACGAGGTCTTTTGGATCGTCTTTCGCAGCGAATCGGCTTCGTCGATTCTGGGGGAGAGGAAGTTCGAGAGCGTGTGCGTCTCGTCCACCAATGCCTCTAGATTGACGTCGAACATAACACTCATCGACGCCTGGGGATCGCAATCGACAACAAGAACGCGATATCCCCGCAGCGCAAGGTAATCTGCAAGATGCTTGCCCGTCGTCGATTTGCTGACGCCGCCCTTGAAGTTCTGCACGGCGATGACGACCGCGCGCTCGGAGGGCAATTTACCCATCTTGATGCCGAGCTTCTCGCGAATGGCGATCAAATCTTCGACCGTGTAGAATCGGCGTCCGTTGGTGGCCGTCTTGGGGGCGGGCAAGCGTCCGCGCGCCTCAGCCTTGGAAAGCGCTTCCGGCGTTCGGCCGAGCAATTCAGCGGCGACTGTCGCCCCCATTGAAATGTTCAGCGTTTTGCGATCGGATGGATCAATGGCCGCCTGTCGCAGCACGGTCTTGGCATTCTCGCACGAGGTAATCATCGCATCGAGAATCTGACCCGACAGCATGGGCATGTCCCCTTTTTGAACCCAAACCGGCCACGGTTCGTGAAAAGCACCGCATAATGGCCCCTAATCCCGGACAGATATGCCAAATGCAGGGTGGTTAGTCAAATAGGGTGACCTGACCCGGCGTGCGCAGGGACAAGCCCTCTTATTGCCCCCGAGTCCCGGACCATCCGCGTGTGTATCATTTCGCCTATAAACCCGGACGAAAATCAAGATGAGTCACTCGCCAGCACGCGCCGCTTGAGGACTTATCCTCAAGTCTTGTCCGACTTTGAAGCTCAGACAACGGGCATTCACAGCAACGCGAATCATCTCAAAGATGATTGGCGGGCACAGCGTCAGAGATGGAACCTCTCAGTCCACGGCGATTCGGCTCGAGCCGGGACTATTCGCTCCAACAACTGCTTTCGAGACATGAAAAGAGTCGCGTCTCGCACGACCCATCGCGCGATCTGTTCCGTCTTGCTTCTCCGATAACCTCTAAAACGGTGTTCGTGGAGAAGGGGAGGGGGGCCGAGGTTGTGAAAGGAGCCGATCATGGCCCTCACAGCCGAACGACCTTCGCAGCAACTCATCGATCTTGTTGGCGCACTTGGCGGCACATGGCACGGCAGAACCGCCATGTGCCTTTGCCCGGCGCATTCCGACAGCACCCCAAGCCTGTCGATCCGCCAGGGCAATCGCGGAATTCTAGTGACCTGCTTCGCCGGATGCGACCGGGAAGACGTTCTGCGTGAACTCCGACGCGTGCCCATTCGCGACCATTTCAGCTATACCGATACTCCTGCCGTCTCTTCCGGCAATGCCAGCCGGCTATGGGATGACGCCCTTTCCCTCGGAGGCACGCTGGCAGAACGCTATCTATAGCGGCCTGCAATGATGCTCGACCAAACGCGCAATAGAGGGGAGTTTTCGGCGCAGATTAGTTGAGACGGATGGCGTTGCTCGACGCACATTGCGTGAGACGCAGCGCACGATCGGTGAGACGGACGCACAATGCTGATACGCTGACGCAGGATGCCGGTTTGGCGCCATCACAGCGGCAACCCTGCCGCCCTCATCTCGTCGGTGAGTTCACGGGTCCGCACCGGGTCGAGGCCACCATGCAGCAGCTTTCGGAGCTCGGCGAGCTTGGTGTAAACCAAATCGGGTCAACCTCCACCAAGGCCTTTTTCAGCGATCTTCAACTGCTGTGACATCAATTTGAAGCAAACGTGCTGTACACATCGCATGTTAAAGCCTGGAATTAATATCAAAGCTAATCGGAGCCTGCGGTGATGGAAAGGCGCAAGTCACCTCGGCTACTAGGCGTTTTGGCTATTGCCTTGGCGGCGCTTGGCGTTGTCAGTTCCCTGGTTCTTCGTCAATCTGGATCCTATAGCGATAAGCGCGGCGAGGTCCAGGTGGTCACCGGCTCCTCTGCATTGCCTTCCCTGACCCCCAGCGCTATCTCCTCACGCGTGGCCGATACCACAGAGGAGAAGAGTAGCGCATTCGATATTTCAGGCGATCCGGAACGGGTCCGGCGTTCCCTTCACAGCCAAAGCCGCGATCTCGCATGGGCACCGGGTACCGAAGGCAAGATCAGAGAAGTATTTGCCTCGGCTGGCGCTCCCACGCAAATTTCCGTAGATTGTCGATCAGCCGGATGCGAAATCAAGGGTGAGCTTTCGGGCCTTAGCAGCTCAAACTTGCCGCAAGTGTTAAATCGGATCGCTGGCGAACCAGTCAACAAAGCTTTGCGCGCAAGCGGCTTGACGCCAGACAAAAGTCCAACATACAGCATTATTTCAAACGACCCGGTGAGGGTATCGTTTAGCAGAGTCGTCTCGCGTGATATCGCTCAGGTGGAGCGATAAGAGATGCCGTTTCGCTTTATCATACGATCCGTGGCTCTCAAGGGATTGTTTGTATTTACCGGCTGCATTCAACTTTCTGCATGCTCAGCTGTAGCGCCGTACGTAGCGGCATCTCCACCTACCGATATCGTGATCCCGGAACATTTAAATGGCCGGCTGTCGTACCGCGGCAACTGTACCTACCTTATGGTTTCTGGATCAAAGCGGACGCTGATCTGGCCTCATGGTCATGTGTGGGACAGCACCGCGAAGGCAGTGAAGGCACCCGATGGCCGCCTCTTCAAAAGTGGAATGCAGGTTACGATCCGCGGCGGTGATGGGTCGATCGAGTTCCTGCAAGGCGATCCAGAGGCATATCAGCAGCTCCAAGCATGTGGAGGTCCGTACGTAACCAGTAGCTATGTTGAAGGAGAAGGGTGATGAAGAAGCGTGCTTTTCGGCTTGGCGCAGCCTGCGTCCTCGCCTCGGTCGCGATTTCGGCAGCGCATGCCGTATCGAACACGAAAACCATTCGACTTGCAACGTTTGACGAACCGTTCAACGATCCTGACGATGCGACTGCCAAACAGCTCTCGAAGACGGAGGGCCTTACTGTTGCAGAGGCGTCGCGACGTTTGCGGATCATGGGAGAGTTGGGGCGTCTGGCGCCCGCGCTCTCGGCACGTTTTCCCAAAGGCTTCGCTGGGGCCGAAGCGACTACGGGATCCGACTTCCGTGTTGCTATCTATGGTGTAGCTGCGGACCTCGAAGCGATCGGTAACGCCGCACGTCAGTTCGCCGGCAAAGGTGAACTCGCCAGCGTTCTCGATGTTCGCACTGCACCAGTATGAGAGTCTGAGATAGGGGCGCAGGCGCGGGGATATCTCTCATCGCTCGGCTCAAACGCTACGATCGCCACCAATGCGCGAACGGGGCAAATCAAATTATTGGTGAAAGATCCCACTTCCGCCCTCGCGGCGATTGTTGGCGGACGATTTCGTGCGGCGCCTGGAACGCAGATAGAGCAATTCGACGGCATTGCTCTCACGGCAACGGAGGTTCCGGGCGGCCAGAACTATCGCGGCACGTTCTCTAACGGCGACATCAATGAATGTACGCGAGGCTTTAACGTCAAACAAACCAACGGCTCGCTCTATGGCGTGACGACCGCAGGCCACTGCGAGAATAATGGCAGGGATGAAACCACCGGGGTTTCACTCGCATTTCGCCAAGAATGGGTGTCAAACGGCGTGGATAGCCAGTGGCACACATTCTCCGGCGGAAACAACTATCTGGTTGTTCCGAAGTTCTATAACGGTGCTGGGGTCGTTACCGTCACTGGAGCGCAAGGTGTCGCGCAAGGGCAGTATATTTGCAAGTATGGCCGATCGACAGGTCAGACATGCGGTTACACCGACCCATACACCTATACGGATAGTTACGGTGCCTTCTATAGAATGAACAGTAACTCGACCTATCCGCGGCAGAGCCTTGAAGGCGATAGTGGTGGCCCGGTCTTCACCGGGTCGATTGCGCTCGGACAGGTTCACGGACGTGACGGGGGAAATCCGACGCCCGGCCCTGTCACTAACATGTATTTCACCCCGCTGACGGCTTGGGCACCGAACAACGTGACGGTCGGTGTTACCTGCTACTGCTGACGCTCCAAATTGAGCCGTCGTTGAAAGATTAAACAGGCGGAGACTGGCGCCGCTTTCTCGATAGGCGAGGAAGCGGCGCGCTATTAAGGCCCGCCCACGCATGAGTATATAGCGGCAGCCCCAAAACTTGCCGACGAGTTGCCGCAACCAAAATGACCTGTGAGGAGGCCGTTCCGGGAAAGGCGTCCATCAGGCTTGTGGCACGCTACAAAGTAATCAGAAAAACGACCGGGGCTGTTGAAAAATGCGCCGCTGGTGGCTGGGTCCGGTTGGGGGCGGAATGACACCCCAACGCGTAGCGATCCCGTCTCGCATGGGATCGAGAAATGGGAAAGTGACTATCCCTCCCGTTGCGGCGGCAGCCTTCGATATGTCGCTTTTACTTTCC
>NZ_JFHR01000004.1 GCF_000722875.1 Sphingobium chlorophenolicum
GTGGCACGCTACAAAGTAATCAGAAAAACGACCGGGGCTGTTGAAAAATGCGCCGCTGGTGGCTGGGTCCGGTTGGGGGCGGAATGACACCCCAACGCGTAGCGATCCCGTCTCGCATGGGATCGAGAAATGGGAAAGTGACTATCCCTCCCGTTGCGGCGGCAGCCTTCGATATGTCGCTTTTACTTTCCCGGCCGCAAGCCATCTGGGTAGTCGTTCATTGTACCTCGGCGCACAGCGATATGGAAGAACCCAGATCGCCGCACGATCGCTTCAGCCTTACGAACGCAACTAGCTGCCCGCTTGTCGTCTGAAACCAAATCGATTTTCCGTTGCTTATCTGGCAATTCTCTTAACCAATCGCGAACTTCTCGCTCTTTCGACATGACCATATCTTGGATTTGAAAATGGCATACCCCCTCTTCGACATGAACATAAACGGGATAGCCAAGAGACTGTCCTGCTAACGATAGCGCCAGTGCCATGTATGTATTGGTCATGCGTACACGCCTAACACGTATGATCGGCTCCGCAATAATGCTGTCTGCTCGCCGCCTATTCCCGATTGGGAAGCGTGAGCAGGAATCTACGCTGATTGCGAGCAAGACAAGCTGTAAGCGTGGCCTGAGGGCCGCCTTGCCCGTTTGGCCGTAGCCGGGATGCTTATCGTCTTTGACGAGGGCGCGGGCGGTGCGGGAAGTTTTCGGTTCTGAGACTGGTCGTACGAGCGCTCGACGGCCTCGGTGGAGGTGGAGGCGATCCGCGA
>NZ_JFHR01000005.1 GCF_000722875.1 Sphingobium chlorophenolicum
AGCGTGAGCAGGAATCTACGCTGATTGCGAGCAAGACAAGCTGTAAGCGTGGCCTGAGGGCCGCCTTGCCCGTTTGGCCGTAGCCGGGATGCTTATCGTCTTTGACGAGGGCGCGGGCGGTGCGGGAAGTTTTCGGTTCTGAGACTGGTCGTACGAGCGCTCGACGGCCTCGGTGGAGGTGGAGGCGATCCGCGAGCGGTGGGCCGGGATGGTCAACAGCGCGCTGGAACACGCCCAGGTAGCCGAGCGGGTCGATCACCGCAGTTACGAGCGTCAGGGGCTGGATATCGAACCGACCGTGAAGATGGGCCATGCGTCGGCCGCGATCGAGCGGCGCGCGTCGGCCGAGCAGATCGCGGCCGGCAAGGAGCCGCACGCCGTTACCCCGCGCGGGCAGATGAACGAGGCGATCATGGAGAAGCGGGGGCTGGGCTTCTACATCGAGCGTGGTCAGGAGCGGATACGGGAGTGGTCCCACCAACTCCGCGAGCGTGCCGATCTAGCGATGCAGGGCATGTCCAGCTTGGTCCAGGGCGCAGCGCGGGCGATGCGATCGGGGCTACAGACCAGCAGCGAGGGCGGGTTCGGGGCGGTGCCGGCGCTCGACCAGTCACCCCAGCGCGACCAGGTGCCGGCGATTGAGCTGGACCAATCGGGGCAGCGTGGGCGCGATCGGCAGCGAGAGCAGGAGCTAGACCGTCAGCGTGGACGTGACGGGCCGGATGTCGGGTTCGGGCGGTAGGGTCGCTGTCGAAGAATCGTTTTCGGCAGAGTGTAAGGTAATGCTTGACAAATGTCAGGAAATGCCTTACAATGTGTCTATGATTAAAACATACACCAGCAAGGCGCTCGAAGCCTTCGCCACCAAGGGAGATGGCTCAAAACTTCCCGTCCAGAACCACAACCGCGTTCGCCGCATCCTGCTCACGCTGGATGCTGCCACGAAGCCCGAGGACATGAATGTTCCGGGCTTTCGCTTTCATGGGTTGAGCACCAAGCCCAAACGATATGCGGTCGATGCCAGCGGCAATTACCGGGTCACATGGGCTTGGGATGACGGCGATGCGATCGACGTGAACATCGAGGACTATCACTAGGAGGGTGTCCCCCCTCCTAAAAATCTGTCAGTCATTGCTTGACATGTAAGGCTTTAGTTTACACATAGGACTTACACAGAGACGCATGATGATCCGGGATCGGCCCGGACAGGAGACAGATGATGAACCAACTCGTATCCGGCCTTGCCCCGATGCACCCCGGTGAGCTGCTGCGGGAGGACATTCTGCCCGCGCTCAACAAGCCCAAGGCGGAGATCGCCAGGCTGATCGAGGTGTCGCGGCAGACCCTCTACGATATCCTCGCTGAAAAGCAGGATGTCACCCCGACTATGGCGCTTCGGATCGGCAAGCTCACCGGCACCACGCCCGAAATGTGGGTGAACATGCAGCGCAATTACGACCTGCGCGTGCAGGCCGTGAAGGATGCCGATATCATCGCGCGTATCCCGACCTTGGAAGCCGCCTGATCCTTTCTCGATTTCCCGTCGAGGTCGAGCCATTTCGGGAAAAGTGAATTGGGAACAAATTCTGGGAAAAGCCCGCCTCGCCGCCCGCTTTACGCCGACAGCGAGGCGGGCTTTCTCATACGCCCTCGTTTCAGAGAAGCGCAGGTCGGACCTGCAAAAAGGGCTTGCAATGTAGGATTCTAAATCGTTCACCCTTTGTTCCGCACTCATGGTGAGTCGGGCTTGGGTGGTCCGCCGCAACGGTCGGGCCGTCCATGCTGTAGATGATCGTCATCAGGAGAATGCATGCGTACGTTGCTTACCGTCATTTCGGCCCTTCTCTGCACCACGCCGCTCGCGGCGCAGGAGATGAAGGCTCCCCCACTCCCGACACCGCAAAACTCCAAGGGGTCGGGCAAGGACCTCCAGGTCGAGTACCTAGCCCAGCAATACGGTATCTCGGCCGCGGAGGCGGCAGAGCGTGTCGACGTCCTCCGCGATGTCCAGCAAATCGTGGACGTCGCGGTCGCCAGCGATCCGGACGGCTTCGCGGGCCTGTGGGTGGAGCACACGCCGACGTTCAAGATCATCGTCGCATTCACCGGCCAGGACGAGCGCAAGGCGTTCCTGGATCAGATTCCGGCGAAGCTGCGGCGCTATGTGCAGCTGCGCAACGCGACCAAATCGCTCGCGGCGGCGCAGCAGGACCTGGATGCGATCTTGAAGGCCATCACCGCCGCCAAGCTTCCCTTCGAGACGTATTTCGAGCCGAGAAGCCAGAATTATGTCGTCACGGTGAAAGACCAAGCGGCTGCTCAGACGGCCCGGGGCTTGATCCCCCCGACGTTGCGCTCGGCCGTGAAGGTCGAGGTGGGGCCGATTCTACAAACCTTCCAGACCAACGTGCGGCCAGGCGATGCGGTCTATGGCGGATGGGAGCTGGTCGACTCGACCGGGCGCGCGACCTGTAGTTACGGTTTCGCCGGAAGGGACAGCAACGGCCGGGACTCGATCCTGACCGCCGCCCACTGCCGGACGAACCCGCCCTACGTGGTCGGGTCCGATGGTAGCCACCTGGTGCAACTGCCGGCCGCAACGGAGACGCGTTATGGCGACCTCTATGATTTCCGTTATCATCCGGTGGTCGGCCTTAGCACCGGGTACTGGGTCTATTTCCAGAACTCCAAGGCGGTGACCGATTACCCGTCCTACGTGAACACGGTTCCGGGCTTCTATGGAGATGGCTATTTCACCACCCGGGGTACGCTCAAGCAGTCGTCCTACAACTCGAACCACTATATCGGAATGCCCGTGTGCAAGAGCGGCATGACGACCGGCTTCACCTGCGGCACCGTCCAGTCAAGCTCGGTGTCGGGCACCGATGATCGAGGCGTGAGTTATTCGAGCTTCGTGAAGGTCAGCGGATCGAGCCAGCAGGTGATCGCCTTCGGCGGCGACAGCGGGGCGCCTGTATTCTCATACCCGAACGGCTCGTACGAGATCGTCGCCTATGGCATTCTCAAGGGAGGCAGCACCGACGCTTATGGGCGTCCCTGCACCGGGAGCGCTTGTTCGTTCTCATATATGCCGATCGATCGGGTGAACGACAGGGTTCCCTTCCTGATCCACACCACCCAAGGGCTATTGGTGCCTTGAGCGCCCGAGCGGTCCCGATGATGTTGGCGTTAGGGGCGCTCGCCGCCTGTAACGCTGACCGGGAGAAGAAGGTATGGCCGTTCGCGGTTGGCCAAAGCTCGGGCGTGACGGTCGTGACCGAGCTGCCGGAGGCCGCGAACCGGTTGCGGAACGCCACACGGGATTATGGCACCTTCTTCGTGAAGGATGGCTGCCTTCAGGTCCGCGTCGGCTCCACCGTCCTGACGCCGGTCCTGCCGCTAGGATCGACCCTCGACGCTCGCGGCGACGCGATCGTCGTGGGAGGTAGGCGGTTTCCGATCGGGCGGGAGTACAGCCTGTCCTTTGCTTCGGAGGTCGGCGCCGAAGCCGGCGAGGCGGCCGCCTCGATCGGCTTGCCCGATAGATGCTCTCAACGGCTCCTTAGCATGGGCTCGCCCGGGTAGGTGTAGGGGCTTGCAATCGTAGCGGTGTCTGCTCGCCAACAGCGCTATTTCCTGCTCACGCTTGTGGATCGGCGTGGAAAAGGGACCCCGGTAGCGGGGTGATCGGCGTCGAAAAAGGACCCCTCATCCCGGTGGTCTAGGGTGCTCGCTTGGCGGTGTGTCAGGCGGCGAGATCGGGATGCTGGTATTGGAGACGGTGTTGAGGATCCGGCGCGAGCACGCGTCGGGGAAGGCCATCAAGGCGATAGCGCGGGACCTGCACCTGTCGCGCAAGGTGGTGCGCAAGGCGATCCGGGCGCCGGAGGCGGACATGGGCTACCGGCGGGAGGTGCAGCCGCTGCCGAAGCTGGGGCCGTTTCAGACGCGACTGGATGCGTTGCTGGAGGAAGACGAGGCACGGCCGCGGCGCGAGAAGCTGCGCCTCACGCGTATCCACGATCTGCTGCTGCGCGAGGGGTTCGACGGCTCATACGACGCGGTGCGCCGCTATGCGGCCCGCTGGCGGCAGGCGCGGCGTCGCGACGTGATGAATGCGCCGGCGTTCATCCCGCTGCTGTTCCGACCAGGCGAGGCGTATCAGTTCGACTGGAGCCACGAGGACGTCGAGATCGCGGGCAAGCCGATGCGCGTGAAGGTCGCCCATGTGCGGCTGTGCGCTTCGCGGGCCATGTATGTGCGAGCCTATCCGCGCGAGACACAGGAGATGGTGTTCGACGCCCATGCGCGGGCGTTCGCCTTCTTCGGAGGCGTGCCGACGCGCGGCATCTACGACAACATGAAGACGGCGGTGACGAGCGTGTTCACCGGCAAGGAGCGGGTCTTCAACCGGCGTTTCCTGGTCATGGCCAACCACTACATGGTCGAGCCGACGGCCTGCTCGCCGGCGTCAGGCTGGGAGAAGGGCCAGGTCGAAAACCAGGTGCAGACCGCGCGTGGCAGGCTTTTCCAGCCGCGCTTGCGCTTTGCCAGCATCGAGGAGCTGAACGGCTGGCTGGAGGCGGAGTGTCGTCGCTGGGCCGACATGCACCGGCATCCGGAGCAGAAGGAGCTGACCGTCGCGCAGGCATGGGCTGCCGAGCGTGGCGTGCTCCAGCCGGTCGTCGCGCCCTTCGACGGCTTCCATGAGAGCGAGCACGCGGTGAGCGGCACATGCCTCATCAGCTTCGACCGCAACCGCTACTCCGTCTCCGCCCGGGCGGTTCGGCGGGCTGTCCAGGTCCGCGCCTATGCCGACCGCATCGTCGTGCGCTGCGACGGCCAGGTCGTCGCCGACCATCCCCGGTTCTTCGGGCGTGACCGGACCATCTACGACCCCTGGCATTACCTGCCGGTGCTGGTGACCAAGCCGGGCGCCCTGCGCAATGGCGCGCCGTTCCAGGGCTGGGAGCTGCCGCCTGCGCTGTCACGACTGCGCCGCAAGCTCGGCGCCGGTGACGATGCCGACCGGCGGTTCGTGCGCGTGCTGGCAGCCGTGCTCGACGACGGGCTGGAGGCGGTGGAAGCGGCCGTGCGCGAAGCATTGCTGGCGGGCACCGCCAGCGACGACGTCATCGTCAACATCCTGGCCCGCCGACGCGAGCCGCCCCGGCCGCTGACCATCGTCACGCCCGAGGACCTGGCGCTGCGCCACCCGCCGCGTGCCGACTGCGCCCGCTATGACAGCCTGCGAGGCCTCCATGCAGCGGCATGAGATGATGACGGCCATGGCGGACCTTGGCCTTGTCCGCCGTCAGCACCAATGGCACAGATTTGAGGTTGTGATTTAAGGAGGATCTGGGCTTCGTCGTAGTGACGAAGGAACGAAGATGAAGCCCAGATCCTCCAATGTAAAATCGCCCGCCAAGGCCTCAGCAGAGCGGGTAGTGAAGGACATCCGCCGACAGACCCGGCGCCACTTTTCGGCCGAGGACAAGATCCGCATCGTGCTGGATGGCCTGCGCGGGGAAGACAGCATCGCCGAGCTATGCCGCAAGGAAGGCATTGCCCAGAGCCTGTATTACACCTGGTCGAAGGAGTTCATGGAAGCTGGCAAGCGCCGCCTGGCCGGCGACACCGCCCGTGCCGCGACCACCGGAGAGGTCCAGGACCTGCGCCGCGAAGCCCGGGCCCTGAAGGAATGCGTGGCCGATCTGACACTGGAAAACCGTCTGCTCAAAAAAAGCATGGTCGCGGATGGGGGCAACGACGAATGAGGTATCCCGCATCCGAGAAGCTCGAGATCATCAGAACCGTCGAGCAGTCGCACCTGTCGGCCAAGCGCACGCTGGACCAACTCGGCATCCCTCGTCGGACATTCTACCGCTGGTATGATCGCTACCTCGAAGGCGGGCCGGAGGCGTTGGAAGATCGGCCATCGGCGCCGAGCCGGGTGTGGAACCGCATCCCGGCGGGCATCCACGACCAGATCATCGAGCTGGCGCTGGAACAGTCTGAGCTGAGCCCCCGGGAACTGGCCGTGCGCTTCACCGATGGGCAGCGCTACTTCGTGTCGGAATCCACGGTTTACCGCCTGTTGAAGGCCCACGACCTGATCACCAGCCCCGCCTATGTCGTGATCAAGGCTGCCGATCAGTTCCACACGAAAACCACGCGGCCGAACGAGATGTGGCAGACCGACTTCACCTACTTCAAGATCATCGGGTGGGGCTGGATGTATCTGTCGACCGTGCTCGACGACTTCTCGCGCTACATCATCGCCTGGAAGCTGTGCACCAACATGCGAGCCGAGGACGTCACCGACACGCTGGACCTCGCCCTGGCGGCTTCTGGTTGCGACAGCGCCACGGTGCTGCACAAACCCCGGCTACTCAGCGATAATGGCCCCAGCTACATCGCGGGTGAGCTGGCGGAATACATCGAGGCCCGGAAGATGAGCCATGTCCGCGGCGCCCCGTGTCATCCCCAAACCCAGGGCAAGATCGAGCGCTGGCACCAGACCCTGAAAAACCGCATCTTGCTGGAAAACTACTTCCTGCCCGGCGACCTCGAAGCCCACATCGAGACCTTCGTCGAGCACTACAATCACCAGCGATACCACGAGAGCCTGGCCAACGTGACGCCTGCCGACGCCTACTTCGGCAGGGCTCCGGCAATCATCAAACTGCGCGAAAGGATCAAGCGACAGACCATCGATCATCGGCGCTTGCAGCACCGCAAGTTCGCCGCCTAACATCAACCCCCTGACGAGGTCCGCACTCCGCTAATCTACGCCGCGAGTTGTGCCGAATGTTCTGACGACGGACAATGAATCAGGCAAGAGCGACTCGCTCCGGTCGGTCTCCTGGCTCGCGGGTCATCACTTGAAATACACCTTCCCGAACCAAACAATCAGTCCAGTGGTTGCGGAGTGACCCGCCAGTATTTCTCGCTCGCCGCTTACAGTTGCAGGGACAGCCGCAGATTTGACCTTGGAGGGCCTCACTGTGTTCCCGTTACCGGTGCGAACTTGAAGCTGAATGCGCGCAACTTTGCATGCAGCTGATTTTGAGTATCGGTACGCAGCTTTGAAAACAAGGGCTGATGCGCTCGTTTCGCGTCGAATAGCGCGAAAAACATCGTCAAACCCCATCGATGGAGATCCAATCCCGTCCCATCTCCAATGCCTGTGTTGGCGTCGCCCCAACCAACTGCGCGATCAGTTCAGCCGATTCGACGAGTCGTGGGCCAGGACGATTGAAAAGATGGTGGCCATCAACGGCAAAGACCTTCCCTTTGCGAACCGCGGTAAGGTCTTTCCAACCGAAGTGGTCGACGAGCGACCCCAGATCGGCGAGCGTTTGTGGCAACAGATATCCGCAGGGCATCGCAACGATCAGATCGGGATCGGCGGCAATCAAGTCGTCCCAATTCAGCCACGAGGAATGTTCTCCGGCTCGCGCGAACAATGGGTGACCGCCGGCCGCCTCGATTAGTTCGGGTACCCAGTTTCCTGCAGCCATCAGCGGATCGATCCATTCGATCGCGGCGACACGCGGGCGATCCATCCTCTCCGCGCTACTTCGGGATAGCCCTGACATCCGCTCCTTCAAGTCACCGACGACCGATGATGCACGCTCGGGAATTCCCGCCGCTTCGGCGACCTTAGCGAAATCGCTCCATACATCTTCCAATGTATCGGGTGCCAGCGACAGCAGCGTCGGGGCGGTTCCGATCCAGTCGCCGAGTGCTTCTTCCAGATCGGCAGGGGTGACCGCGCAGACCGCGCATTGCGATTGGGTCAAGATGAGGTCGGGCCGCAAGTCCCGCAGAAGCGCGGTATCGACTTCGTATACCGACAGTCCTTGCCTCACGATTTCCTGGATCCGGTCGTCGATCTGCCGCGACGTCAGTCCTTTCTCGAGTCTGGTCGACGTGACGACCGGCAATGCCTTTACGAAAAGCGGATAATCGCATTCGTGCGAGCGACCGACGAGGCTCTCTCCCAATCCGAGTGCGACGGCGATTTCGGTCGCGCTCGGCAGGAGGGACACGATGCGCGGCTGCGCCATGTCAGGCGAACCGTATTCGCGGAGAAGGTCCGAATAGCGTGGGAGCGGCTCTGGCGAGGAGCCAGGACGCCAACAACAGTCCTGCGAACCATAATGCATCGTTCGCGAAGATCTGTCCCACGATCGCCATCGTGAAAGTCTCTGTCCCGCCTACCACCAAAGCAAACCCGAATAGCGCAGCCTCGTAAACAGCGAAGCCGATCAGAAAGGCGCCAAATGTCCGGAGGGTGCTCAGCTCGTTTTGTTCTCCCATGATGATGGCACCGGCGAGCATGGCGAGAATAGATGCGATGCCCAGCGCACCGCCCCAGGCGAACGCATATCCCGTGTGCGGGTAGCCGAGGACGGTGAACCCCAGCAACTGGTTGGTCGCCCAGATCGCGAGGATCGTCGTTAACGCGAGCGAGCGGCGCATGGTCGCGGCGGTCACGATCGTAACAGCCACGAACGGCATCATGCAGGCGGCAACCAGCGATCCGCCCACCGTCGCCAAGGCAAGTGTGACAGGCCATGCGAACCTCGCAATGTCGGACTTTGCTATCATTTCATCCGTCATCGAAATTCTCCTTAGAAACGCGCGCGCGCGCCAATGGCGAACGAGCGTCCGGGCGTCGCGAAACTGAAGACATCCTCGTAATCGGCGGCCGTCAAATTCTCGACTCGGCCGAACAGCTCGACATTATCCATCACCCTCACGTCGGCGTTGACGTTCAGCAGAAAGTAGTCGTCCAGTTGCACGCGAACCGGCACGAACGAGGGATCGATGAAAGCGCTGTCGATCGTCTCTCCATTGTAGCGCGCAACGAGCGTGACCCCTCCGGCATCCTTGGGAGCGCGCCAGTCGACAGCCAGGCTGGCGGTATGGGAGGGCCGCCGCACTTCGCGCGCGCCATCCTCGTGGGAACGCAGATAGGTGTAGGCTCCATTGACGCGCCAAGCTTCCGCGAAGCGCGCCTCGCCGAACACTTCGACGCCGTTTCTCTTGGATACGGTATCGCGATTGCCAGGGCTGGCGACGAAGTTCGGGGGCGGAAAAGAAGTGAAGATCTCTTCGTCCAGTTCGCTCTCGAAATAGGTGACCCCGATTGAAGCGCGCTCACCGAACAGCGACTGGTCGATCCCGATCTCCCATCCGCTCGACTTCTCGGGCCTGAGGTCGGGATTGCCGATGAAACGGCCGTCCACGAACCCATATAGTTCGTAGAACGAGGGGTTCTTCACCCCCGATCCGACGGCCCCGCGCACTCGCGTAGCCGCAGCGATCCGATAGCTCGCCTGAAGCCTGTACGTGGTTGTATCGGCGAACTGGTCGTTCCAGTCCCTGCGGATGGATGCGGACGCGCTCGCTCGGTCTCCGAGATCGATCGCATACTGGCCGACGAGACCGACATTGTCGATCTGTCGGCGACCGGTGAATGCGAAGCCGGTCGGATCGGTGTTACGGAAGCGTTCGCGTTCGACATCGAGAGCCGCCGTGACCCGGTGGGTCAGACCGCCAGCCTCGATACGCAACGTCGTATCGTAGGACCCTTTCAACCTCTGGCCCTCGCTGCCATAGCTGCGTCCAGTCGAAGCGAAACCGTCGCGCCGGGTATCCGCGATCTGGGCCGAAAACGCTTGGGTCCAGCGATCGTCGAGCAAGTCTAGCTCGCCCCTGATGAGCACATAGATAGCCTCGTTCTCGAAGCGGTTGCCGGGGCTATCGACCTGGAATCCGAAGGTCGGACTTCCCGGATCGGAATCGCTGTCGTTGAATTCGGCATTGGTGCGCGCGTAGCGTAATACACCAGTGAGGCGTGCATTGGTTGATGGCGCGAACGTCGTCTTCAGCGAGACCGCACCACTGTCGTTCGCAAGATCGCGCGTGCCGTTCCGGGCGCCTGGCGTGCCATCGGTGGTATTGAGTGTGGCGGACAGCGCGTAGTCGAGATCGCCACTATATCCAGCGATCCGGGCAGCACCGTTCACCATGCCGAACGAACCGGCTTCGATCCGCGCGACCGCCCCGGGCGCATCGCGGCCGTCGAGAGTGATGTACTGGATGACGCCGCCGATCGCGTCCGACCCGTAGATCGCGCTCTGCTGTCCGCGCAGCACCTCGATCCGCGAAGCCTCGTCGGCGATAAGCGTTCCGAAATCGAACTCGCCGGCATAGGGATCCGACACCTCGATCCCGTCAACGAGGACGAGCGTATGGTTGGCTTCAGCACCGCGCAACCGAAGCTGTGTCTGACCGGGAACCCGTCCGACCGCGACCCCTGGGACGTCGCGGAGCACGTCGGACACCTCGCGGACTTGCCTCCGGTCGAGGATTTGCTCGTCGAGGACGGTGACCGATCCGCCGATCCGGTCGAGCGGCATGGGATCGGTGGCGCGGTTCCCGGTGACGACGATCGAGGTGTTGGATGTCTCTGGATCGGCAGCGGGATCGATGGTCTGAGCGAGCGATGGAGCCGGCAGAAGCACGGAAGACAGAAGCGACAGGTGAATGTATTTCATGAGAACGAATTTCCGGGGCGCCGGGCGACTTGGCCGGAGCGTCCGCACGAGTGCGGTCGACGAGACTGCTAGGGACGGACGCGTGCATCCCCCGGCAGTCCTGCCGATGCGGCTCCAACCGCTACTCGTCGCCCGGACGAAATTCGTTTCGCGCCTGGCCAATCCCATGAGCCCGGCAAGAGCGACACGCGCCGGTCGGTCTCCTGGCTCACGGGTTGTCGCACGAAACATACCTTCCCAGACGACAATTGCCGCCCAGTGGTTGTGGAGCCAACCCCACCCATGTTACGCGCTCGCCGCTTACAGTTGCAGGGACAGCCGCAGAATTGGCCTATCGAGACCTCACTGCGTTCCCGTTACCGGCACGCTTTATCGACATTTGATTCTGCCGACGCTCGTCTCATAGACTTTGGTCGAATGAGCGGCAAGCGCGCAGTTCCAGAGCAACGCAGCAAGACGATGGTCGCCGTTTTAGGGGGTAGGTGAACTTAATCCATCGTATCTGTTTAGGTCACCAACTGAAAAGCCCAGATGTTGATCCGTCGACCTTTGGATTGGCACCAGCTTTCGCTTTCGTCTGAGATCGATTCTCAACCCTTTCTAAAATATCGCGAATGGTGTCGGAAGCCGTACGGCAGCATTTTAGTTTCTAATGCGCAAGCCGGACAGATCGCATACGGTCCAACTTCGTCGCCGGTTCAATGTCCTCTATATTGAATGCGCGGCCTAAAAGCCGACCGGCGCACACCCACCCTCCAATCGGTCATTCCGGTGCCGCCACCCGCATCCCGAAACTGGCCATTGCCGACAACGGTTTCGACCGGACGCTTACCATGGCCCGCCGGCAAGGTCGTCAGAAAGGAAGGCTTTTGCGAACAGCGGGTGGCGCATAGAGCGGGCACAGATATACGTTTACGACTGAACCAGTCGAAGCGCGCTGGCCGCGACCGTCCCGAATGGGATCAATGGTCGGGATAGGATTCTCTTCATGCCCCAGCCGGTATAAAGGAACCGCCCCGATCGTAGCGGCTGCGTCGTTATCCCGCCTACCCAACCCGTGGGCTCGACCTTCGGCCCAGCCGGGCCCGCCTCAACGTGGCCCGTCGACTGCGATGACCGCGGCGTCGTCTAGCTGGAACCGGCCAAAGTCGTCGTCGCCCCATAACGAACGCTCCAGCCGGCCGACAAGCCGGATCGGCTTCCCGGTCGG
This sequence comes from Sphingobium chlorophenolicum, assembly GCF_000722875.1. Taxonomy (GTDB): domain Bacteria; phylum Pseudomonadota; class Alphaproteobacteria; order Sphingomonadales; family Sphingomonadaceae; genus Sphingobium; species Sphingobium chlorophenolicum. The sequence goes on from NZ_JFHR01000005.1 coordinate 11,782, forward strand.
CATTGACCCATAAGGCAGCGAGTATTCATGGTTTTGCGTCGAGGGAGCCGATCATAGGCAGGAATACGGCACAACCCGTTTCCTTGCAGGAAAGATCAAGCACCAGGTTCTTCCCCGATCCGTCGTTCCGCCCAGCAAACGTCCACAGAAGGCTGCGGCGCTCGGGATAGTTCGGGTCGGCGACACGGTAGGAAGCTACGCCTGCGGGGCGGCCGTCGAGCGTGAGCTGATCCGCTTTGTAGTTGGTCCCGGAGCTCGCGATCGGCAGCGCCGATCCTCGGCCTGTCACTGTGAACATGCCTTCGTAGCCCGGCCCGCGCAGCAGGAACACCGGATCGTCTACCGGGTCCTTTCCCGCCTTCAGAGTCGCATCTGATGGAATGGCGACCGTGCAGCACGAAGGGATCCCGACCGACTTCCAGCCGGCCGGGACCTCGGGTTGCGGTGCGTTCGGCGAGCAGGACACTAGCAGCAATCCCGCTACCGACCACACCGCGACCCTCATATCACCGCACTCCGTAGGCGTTGCGAAGCGCTGTCGTCTCCGTCGAGCACGGGGTGCGACGCACCACGCCCGCCGGCTGACTATAGTGCATGACGCACGCCGTGTTGTTGGCTTCACCGAAGCCCAAAGCATGGCCGAGCTCATGCGTCATGGTCGACTCATAATCAAACGAGCCGGAAGGAGGGCTCGACCGAGTAGACGGGCAATGGAACCGCCCACCCGACTCATCGCCATAATACCAGAGGTAATCGGCCTTCACGATCACGTCTGCCTGGGTGATGGTCGATCCGCTGGTCCACAGGTTGGTCGACGCGAGGGCGGTCGAGTTGGTGGGATAGCCGTCCTCCACGGTCACGATCTGAGCCGTGGTCTCGGTCCCTCGCGTGGTGGTCAGGTTATTCGCCGCGTCCCACTGATAGTAGAAGCGCGACCCTTGAGCGTTCCAGTTGCTGACCGCTCGCCCGAGGGCAGGGTCGCAGCCCGCCGGCATGGCGATGTGCAGGTACACCGACTTGGTAGTGGTCGGCCAGCGCGGGCCGATCGTCTGCGCCGATGCGGAGCCCGAGCTGATGATGGCGGCCAAGGCCGCGATGAGCGTGATCTTCTTCACTGTACCGTCTCCTGCGCCGGCGCGGCGTCATCCGCGGTGTTCCGAGCCCGCGCGACCGGCGCGAGCGTTGCCTTGAGTTGCGAGAGCGTCGTGGGGGACACCTCGCCCGTGTCGACCGGCGTCAGCGTGTCGCCCTGGACGAGGTACGTTGGCCCGAGCTGGACATAGTTCCTGGCCGCACCCCGTGCGGAAGCAGCAGGATTTCCAGCTCCCTCGGTGGCAAGCTGGCCATAAAGCCCCGCGGACAGCATCACGAGGTAGCTCTGACCATCGACGGCCTGAAGCTCGCTCGTTACCCGCAGCGTCTGACCATTCTCATCCTCGCCCGAGCGCTGACGAAGTGCGATCGGCCGATTGGGAGCACGGCCGAGGATCGAGTCGGTGATCTCAAGGAGCACCGTCGAACGGAAACCGTCGCCCAGCCGCTCGTTCCGTACTTCGACAACCCGGGCGACCGCGACAACGTCGGACAGCAACGCGTAGTCCGTCACACTCGCTGTCCCACGCGTATAGGCTGCGGCCGCCTGAAGCGGGTTGAGCCCGGCATCCGCGAGGCGACGCACCCGTGCCGGCTTGAAGTCGAGCGACTGGAGAAGCTGGATCGAGTCAGTCTCGAAGCTCTCCGCCAGCGCCGACTGGTTCGCGGCCGAGATTTGTGCACGCGGGTTAGGACGAGGGATGTTGAGCGCACGGTAGAGACGACGCAGCTCCTGCTGGTCCCCACCGGCACCACGGCGACCGAGAGCGGTTTCACGGCGGGCTTGCCGCTCACGCTTGCGATCGAGAAAACCGGCAACGGCTTGATCATCGGTTCGGTTCTGGCGGGCGTTGACCACAGCCGGGTCAGCCTGAGGAACGGCCTCGTCCTGTGTGGCGGGCGGTGTGCTCGTTTCTTGGGCGGCCACGCCGGACGTGAGCAGCGACAGAGCCGCCACGCCGCAGGCGAGAGCGCCCGACGGGATTAAGCGATTACGCATACATCCTCCTGGTTCGTTACATTCATCATCCCCGCTGGAGCTGGAGCGACCCGTTCCCCTGCGAAGCCCGACTCACCATGAGTACGGAACAAAGGGTGAACGATTTAGAATCCTACATTGCAAGCCTTTTTTGCCCGGACACTCGGATTGTTAAGGACGGTTGTTCAACAAACGGCCGGGGCTGTTGAAAAATGCGCCGCTGGTGGCTGGGTCCGGTTGGGGGCGGAATGACACCCCAACGCGTAGCGATCCCGTCTCGCATGGGATCCTTTTCGGGAAAGGCGGCGGCGCCAGGCGTCACCGCCGACGGTCCGTGTCGCAGGTAAGGAAAACGGAGATTTGCCTGCCCATCGCCATGCGAGTCCGCTCGCGTTGCCAAACCGGCCTGTTCGACGTAAATCTACCCGGTAAAGAAAACTAGGGCAACATAG
>NZ_JFHR01000006.1 GCF_000722875.1 Sphingobium chlorophenolicum
GGGTGTGCCAGTTGCGGGGGTGGGGTTTAGGTGGTGAGCTTGTCCAGTAAGACCTTTGCCGCTGCCGTTTCCGCTTCCTGCTTTGAGCCGCCGGTGGCGCTTGCTTCGCCCGCGCCCCTGATGCTGACCGTGACCGTGAATTTCAGCGCGTGGTGCGGACCGGAGCGGTCGGTCATCGCATATTCCGGGGGTTTGCGCTTGTTGGCGGCGGCCCATTCCTGGAGGGCGGACTTGGGATGTTTGGGCGCGCTCGCCTGCGTGTCGACGCGGTCGGCCCAGAGGCGGCGGACGAGGGTGCGGGCTTCCTTCAGCCCCCCCTCCAGATAGAGCGCGCCGATCAGCGCCTCCATCACGTCGCCCAGCACATTGTCGCTGTCGGCCGCGCCATCGTCGCGGGCTTGCTTGCCAAGGATGAGGTGGGTCGGAACCCCGGCGCTGCGGGCCACTTCGGCGCAGGTTTCGCCCGACACCAGCGCGTTGAAGCGGCGGGACAGCTTGCCTTCCGGTTCGGTCGAAAAGCGGTCATAGACCCATTCGGCGATCAGCAGACCAAGGATGCGGTCGCCCAGAAACTCCAGCCGTTCATAATTCACGGCATTGGCGCTGCCATGGGTCAGCGCCTGGGTGAAGGCGGCCGGATCCTTCGGCTTGCGGCCGATCAGCGCCGTCAACCAGCCTTCGGTGTCCGGCCCATGCGCGGTCGATTTCAAAAGCCTTCCCCGATGCGGCTCCAGCGCGCTGCGGTGAACCAGGTCCAGGGGAGCAGCCAGTTGGCGCTGCCGTCGGTCGAAAAGACCGAGATCATTGCCTTGCCGACCAGATTTTCCTCCGGGACCAGACCGATGCCGCCGCCGTCGACCGCCGGGAAGCGGCTGTCGGCGCTGCGGTCGCGATTGTCGCCCATCATGAAGAGATGGCCTTCGGGCACCACCACCGTGTCGCGGTCGTCCGCCGCGCCGTCCGGCACCAGGTCGAGGACATTGTAGCTCTTGCCGCCGGGCAGGGTTTCGCGGAACTGCGGGTAGCGGCATTGGCGGCCGCCGCCGGCAAGCGGTTCCTCGAACTTCGGGCGATAGCAGGGGGAGGGGCTGCCTTCCCTGGCCGCCGCATCCTCCATGTTGGGGGTCACGGGGATGACGAGGTCGGCCACCTTCTGCTTCGGCACAGCTTGGCCGTTCAGGTAAACCGTGCCGCCGCGCACGGAGATCATGTCGCCGGGCAGGCCGATGACGCGCTTGATATAGTCGTTCTTCTGGTTCGGCGGCGCCTTGAACACCACCACGTCGCCGCGCTGGGGCGTGGAGGCGAGGATGCGGCCGGGGATCAGCGGAATGCCGAAGGGCAGAGAATAGCGTGAATAGCCATAGGGCCATTTCGCAACCAGCAGATAATCGCCGATCAGCAGGCGCGGCTGCATGGATTCAGAAGGGATGTTGAAGGGCGACACGATGAAGCTGCGCAGGACGAAGACGAACACCGCCAGCTTTGCGAGAAACCAGAGGAAATCCCGCGTTTCGGATTTTGCGCTCATGCTTTGGTCGTCTTTTCCTTCAATCCGCCTTGAAAACAGGCCGTCGCGGCTTTTGCGGGTTCGTAAAGCTGCCGTCAAGCGCGCTAGAGACCAAGCGATATTCACCCTATGCTGCCCTGCAACCCGAATTTTCTGCCCGAACGGTGCAATAGCGGAACGACTTGGCTAGGATGGGAAAGAATCGACAGGTGCAGTGTCGGCATCGATCAACGGCAAAACAAGAGGATATTTCCCAATGTCCAGCCCTGCACTGGCAGCGCTCGCAGATCTTCCCCAGGCCGATCTGAAGTCCATCTTCACCGTCGATCCCGACCGGCTGAGCAAGTTCACGCTGACGCAGGGACCGATCCGTTTCGACTGGTCGAAAACGCATCTGACCGATGATCTGTTCGCTGGCTTTCTGAAGCTGGCGGAGGAAAAGGGGTTTGCAGCGCAGCGGGACGCCCTGTTCGCGGGCGAGGCTGTTAACAACACCGAAGGCCGCGCCGCCGAACATCCGGCTGAGCGGGGCGAGGGCAATGCCGACAGCGTGGCCTATGCGAAGATGCTGCATGCCCGGATGCGGGCGCTGATCGACGCGATCGAGGGGGAGGCGCTGGGGCCGATCCGGCATATATTGCATATCGGCATCGGCGGGTCGGCGCTGGGGCCGGACCTGATCATCGACGCGCTGGGCGGCGATGGGGCGCGTTATGACGTCGCCATCGTGTCCAATGTGGACGGCACGGCGCTGGAGCGGGCGATTTCCCGGTTCGATCCGGAAGCGACATTGATTGCGGTCGCTTCCAAGACCTTCACCACGACCGAAACCATGCTGAACGCGGCGAGCGCGATCAACTGGATGGTCGAGGCGGGGGTGGACGATCCCTATGGTCGGGTGATCGCGCTGACCGCTTCGCCGGACAGGGCCATCGAATGGGGCGTGGACGAGACGCGGGTGCTGCCCTTCGCGGAGTCTGTAGGCGGGCGTTATTCGCTCTGGTCGTCCATCGGTTTTCCGGCGGCGCTGGCGTTGGGGTGGGACGCGTTCGAGAGCCTGCTGGAAGGCGCGGCGGCGATGGACCGGCATTTCCGGCTGAGCGATCCCAGGCAGAATGCGCCGCTGATCGCGGCATTCGTCGATCAATATTATGCGCGGATATTGGGGTGCCAGACGCGGGCCTTGTTCGCCTATGACGAGCGACTGCGGCTGCTGCCATCCTATCTCCAGCAACTGGAGATGGAGAGCAACGGCAAGAGCGTGACGCGGGACGGCGCGCCGGTCGACGGGCCGACGGCGGCGATCACCTGGGGCGGCGTCGGCACGGACGCGCAGCATGCGGTGTTCCAGTTGCTGCATCAGGGGACGATCCTGACGCCGGTGGAATTCATCGCATCCATCGAGCCGGGCCATGCGCTCGACCCGGCGCATCATCGGGCGTTGCTGGTCAACTGCTTCGCGCAGGGGGCGGCGTTGATGCGGGGGAAGGAGAATGCGGCCGATCCGGCGCGGGCCTATCCGGGGAACCGGCCCTCGACCACCATCCTGCTGGACGATGTGACGCCGGAGGCTCTGGGGGCGCTGATCGCCTTTTACGAGCACCGGACCTTTGCCAATGCGGTGCTGATGGGGATCAATCCGTTCGATCAGTTCGGCGTCGAACTGGGCAAGGAAATCGCCAAATCCATCGAGGCGGAGGGGCCGAAGGGCTTCGATCCGTCGACCATGGCTTTGATCGATCTGGCGCTGGGCGGGATTTGACGGACGAGCTCATCCTGCTTGCGGGATGGGCATAGTCAGATTCTGGTTTGTAACTCCGCCATGCACGCTCCATATGCGGCGCGATGCAGCGGAGGCATATATGAGCGATTACGACTTCGACCTTTTCGTCATCGGCGCGGGATCGGGCGGCGTGCGGGCTTCGCGCGTGGCGGCGGCTCATGGCGCGAAGGTGGCGGTGGCGGAGGAATATCGCGTCGGCGGCACCTGCGTCATTCGCGGCTGCGTGCCCAAGAAGCTGCTCATCTACGGCGCGCATTTCGCCGAGGATTTGAGGGATGCGCGGCGTTTCGGCTGGAAAGTGCCGGATTGCGATTTCGAATGGACGACGTTGCGCGACAATGTGCTGGCCGATGTGGACCGGCTGGAGGGCCTCTACAGGAACACGCTGAATAGCCATGAGGTCGAACTGATCCAGGAGCGGGCCACGATCACCGGGCCGCATAGCGTGAAGCTGGCGAGCGGGCGGGAGGTCAGCGCGAAATATATCCTGGTTTCGACCGGAGCCTGGCCCATCATTCCGGACATCGAGGGCGCGGAGCATGGCGTCACATCCAATGAGGTCTTCCATCTGGAGGAGTGCCCCAAGCGGATCGTGATCGTGGGCGGCGGCTATATCGCCAATGAATTTGCCGGGATTTTCCACGAGTTCGGCAGCCATGTGACCATTGTGAACCGTTCGGGCACGCTGCTGCGCGGGTATGACGAGCAGATACGCGACCGGCTGCTCCAGATTTCCATGATGAAAGGCATCAATTTCCGCTTCAATGCCGAGATGGAGAGGATCGAGAAGAAGGAGGACGGCACGCTGTCCGTCCGATTCAGGAACGGCGATCCGATAGACTGCGATCTGCTGCTGTTCGCTACCGGGCGCAAGCCGCATGTCGACGGGCTGGGGCTGGAAAATGCCGGGGTCGAACTGAGCGACAAGGGCGCGATCAAGGTCGATGAGTATAGCCGCACCAGTTGCCAGAGCATCTATGCGGTGGGCGACGTCACCGACCGAATGCAGTTGACGCCGGTGGCGATCCGTGAAGGGCATGCCTTTGCGGATACGGTGTTCGGGGATAATCCGCGTACTGTCGATTACGCCTGCGTGCCCTCTGCCGTGTTCAGCCAACCGCCGCTTGCCGGGGTCGGGATGACCGAGGCGGAGGCGAGGAACACGCTGGGCACGGTGAAGATCTATACCTCCGATTTCCGGCCGATGAAGAATGTGCTGGCCGGGCGGGACGAGCGTGCGCTCTACAAGATGGTGGTGGACGCCACGACCGACCGGGTGGTGGGGCTGCATATGATCGGCCCGGACGCGCCGGAGATATTGCAGGCGGCGGCCATTGCGGTGAAGGCGGGCCTTACCAAGCAGGCCTTTGACGACACGGTGGCCCTGCACCCCAGCATGGCCGAGGAACTGGTGCTGCTTAAATAGCTCCGGCTATTCGGCCGCGAAGGTCAGGACCAGTGCGTCGCGCCAGGCGGGTTGCGCGGGGTCCAGCGCATGGATTTCGGTGACGCCATGCATGATGCGGTGGTCATCGATCAACACGGCATCGCCGGGACGGGCGAGGGTGAATTCGCCCAGTTCCCGGCCCCCCGGCGCGCCGATGCGGGTGACGCCTTCGCGGACGTTGCGCCGTTCGACCAGCATGACGAAAACCCAGTCTACTCCATCGCGGTGCATCCCTTCGGGCGTGGGGCGGCCCAGTTCACCGCTGCGCGCTTCGATGCGGAACTGATGGAGTTCGACATGCTGCGGCCCCTTCAGCGGAAAGCTGTGGGCGCAAAAGGCGAAGATGGACTGCATCGCCGTATTGTCGATGGTCGCCTGCTCCACCGGGTCGAACCAGCGCTGCACATCGCCGTTCAGGGGGTTGTAGTCGCGGCTCTGGAAATGGGGTTGATGGGGCTTGGGTGTGAACCTGCCATGGTCGCAGGCGAAGGTCGCGTGGCGGCGGCGGCGGTAGCGGCCCCCGTCGGCCATGTAGAGGTCGGGGCCGAGATCGTCCCAGCTTTGGGCGAGCGCGGCCCAATCGGCGGCCCGGATGGCCAGCCTGTCGAACAGGTCGGAACCGGACAGGCGGGCATAGCCGTAATCCTCCAGTTCGTGCCGGAGGGATATGTTCGTCAGAATATCCGCGTCGCTCATCCATCATTCCTTATCCGGAAGGGCGGACGAGCGACAGGGCCAGTTCCCGCAAGCAGGATTGCCGGAAAAGCCGGTTTTGCTGCTCAGCCGATCCAGTAGGGCACGATCTGCCGGTTGTCGGGATCGACGCGGATGGGGCGGTCGGCGGGCGGGAAGGCGCGCTGGTCGCAGCTTTGACGGGGGCAGAGGCGGCAGGTGATGCCGATGGGGGTCGCCGCCCCCTCCACCTCCAGTTGCAGGCCGTCGGCGTAGACGAAATTCGCCGCATGGGCTGTCTCGCAGCCCAGCACCACGGCGAAGCGGCGCGGGGTGCGGCTGTAGCTGCCGGACGGCTTCACCAGCCCCTTCGCCATGGAGACATAGCGCACGCCGTCGGGCGTCTCGCCAAGCTGGATGTTGATCCGGTCGGGGACGGCGACTGCTTCATGGACGTTCCAGAGGGGGCAGGCGCCACCGAAGCGGGCGAATTGCAGGCGGGTGGCGCTGTGGCGCTTGGTGATGTTGCCCGCCATGTCGACGCGGCAGAAGAAGAAGGGGATGCCACGCAAGCCCGGCCGCTGGAGCGTGGACAGGCGATGGCAGGCCTGTTCGAAGCTGACGCCGAAGCGGCGGGCGAGGCGGTCTATGTCGTGGCGGACTTCGCGGGCGGCTTCGCGGAAAGGAGCGTAGGGCATGAGGAGCGCGCCAGCCGCATAATTGCCGAGGCCAATGGCCAGCAGGCGATCCGCGCCCATGACGGGCAGGCCCGCCTTGTTCACCACGTCGGCGATGACCGCCTGCCCCTCCAGCATCATGAGTTGGTGGGCGAGCATGAACTTGCGGCTTTCCGTGGGCAGGGCGGCGTTGACGAACAGGCGGCGTTCGCTGCTGGTGTAGGAGCGGAGCGCAGAGTCCGGCGTCTCCGCGATCAGCGTTTCGATGCCGTGGCGGCGGGCCAGCGCCTCCACCAGCATGCCCTCGTCCAGCGTCTGGCCGGCGGTGAAGCTGGCGGCCATATCCTCCGCCAGGCAGTCGAGCGCATGGACGTAATTGCCCGCCTCATGGAACCAGTCGCGGGCGGCTTCCCAAGGGAGGCGGGCCTGTACGGCGTGGTCGTTGGCGATCGCTTCTTCGATCATGTTGATGCGTTCATTGGCGCGCATATGGGCATTATAGAGATCGACATAGCGCGCCGCAAATTCGGGGAATTGCAGGTGCAGTTTCTCGATCCGTTCCGGTTCCAGCGCTGGTCCGGGCAGTTCGGGATGGGCCAGCGCATAGGTGAAGGCGCCCAGAAGCTGCTCATCCTCCCGGCTGTCGAAGCTGGCCCAGTCGGTGGGAAAGGCGCTGGCGAGCGCGGCCTTCACCTTGGCGGTGAGGGGGCGGTCGTCATTCTCCATCTGGCTGAGATAGGAAACCGATATGCCGAGTGCCTGCGCCATCGTCGCCTGGTCCATGCGGTGGTCCAGCCGGAGTTGGCGCAGGCGGGGGCCTGCGAAGATTCTGTTGCCACGAGCCATGGTTCGTCCATAATTTGCGAAATCGCGATTTGCAAATTGGCAAAATCGCATTTGCGAAAATGCGGAAAGATTGGGAAAGGGCGGGCAAACATGTCCGCGACAAGCCGGAGAAAAGCCTGATATGTCGAAGCTAGCCATCATCGAACAGTTGGAAGCCAAGCGCGACGCCGCGCGCCTGGGCGGTGGCCAGCGCCGCATCGACGCCCAGCATGCCAAGGGCAAGCTGACCGCCCGCGAGCGGTTGGAAGTGCTGCTGGACGAGGACAGTTTCGAAGAGCTGGACATGTATGTCGAGCATAATTGCATCGACTTCGGCATGGACGAGCAGCATATCCCCGGCGACGGCGTCGTCACCGGATCGGGCACGATCAACGGGCGGCTGGTCTATGTGTTTTCGCAGGACTTCACCGTCTATGGCGGCGCAGTGTCGGAACGGCACGCGATGAAGATCTGCAAGATCATGGACATCGCCATGAAGGTCGGCGCGCCGGTGATCGGCCTCAATGACTCAGGCGGCGCGCGCATTCAGGAAGGCGTGGCGTCGCTGGGCGGCTATGCGGAGATTTTCCAGCGCAACGTGCTGGCTTCGGGCGTGGTGCCGCAGATCAGCGTGATCATGGGACCCTGCGCGGGCGGCGCGGTTTACTCGCCCGCCATGACCGACTTCATCTTCATGGTGAAGGATAGCAGCTTCATGTTCGTGACCGGGCCGGACGTGGTGAAGACCGTTACCAACGAGGTCGTGACCCAGGAGGAACTGGGCGGCGCGGTGACGCACACCACTAAGTCCGGCGTGGCCGACGTGGCGTTCGACAATGATATCGAGGCGTTGCTGGCGGTGCGCGATTTCGTGGACTTCCTGCCTGCCTCCAACAAGGAGCCGGTGCCGGAGCGGCCGAGCGCCGATCCGTGGGATCGTCTGGAGGAAAGCCTGGACACGCTGATCCCGGCCAACGCGAACCAGCCCTATGATATGCACGAACTGATCCGCAAGGTGGTGGATGAGGGTGATTTCTTCGAGGTGCAGCCTGCCCATGCGGGCAATATCCTCTGCGGTTTCGGGCGGGTCGAGGGCAAGACCGTCGGTATCATCGCCAACCAGCCGATGGTGCTGGCGGGCGTGCTGGACATCAACTCCTCCAAGAAGGCCGGGCGGTTCGTGCGTTTCTGCGACGCTTTCGAAATTCCCATCGTCACCTTCGTCGACGTGCCGGGCTTCCTGCCGGGAACGGCGCAGGAGCATTCGGGCATCATCAAGCATGGCGCGAAGCTGCTGTTCGCCTATGCCGAGGCGACCGTGCCGAAGATCACCGTCATCACGCGCAAGGCCTATGGCGGCGCCTATGACGTTATGGCGTCCAAGCATCTGCGCGGCGACCTGAACTATGCCTGGCCGACTGCGGAAATTGCGGTGATGGGCGCGAAGGGCGCGGTGGAGATCATCTTCCGCGGGAAGACGCCCGAAGAGATCGCGCAGAAGACCAAGGAATATGAGGACCGCTTCGCCAACCCCTTCGTTGCGGCGAGCAAGGGCTTCATCGACGAGGTGATCCAGCCGCATTCGACGCGCAAGCGGATCGCCCTGGGTCTGCGCAAGCTGCGCAACAAGGCGTTGGAGAACCCCTGGAAGAAGCACGACAATATTCCGCTTTGATTACGCCCGTCATCCCCGCGAAGGCGGGAATCTCAGGCGGCTATGTGGAACGTAAAGGCACGAGACCTCAGCCTTCGCTGGGGTGACGAAGTAGGTGAAGTGATATGAAACTCGGTCGCTTGAACCATATCGGCGTCGCGACGCCCTCGCTGGAAGCCAGCATCGCTTATTATCGCGACGTTATGGGCGCGACGATCACGCATGAGCCGTTCGACCTGCCCGCGCAGGGGGTGAAGGTTTGCTTCGTGGATACGCCGGGTGAGAATGGTACCGAGGGCACGCAGATCGAACTGATCGAGCCGCTGGGCGAGAACAGCCCGATCCACGGCTTCATCGCCAAGAACCCGGCCGGTGGGCAGCATCATATGTGCTATGAAGTGCCCGACATTCATGAGGCCAAGGCCTGGTTCGAGGGGCTGGGCAAGAAGGTGCTCGGCGAACCGCGCATCGGGGCGCACGGGACTTTGATCTTCTTCGTCCACCCCAAGGATATGAACGGGGTGCTGACGGAGATCATGGAGACGCCCAAGGAGGCGCATTGAATACGGCCGTTCGTCCTGAGTAGCCGCTGAGCTTGTCGAAGCGGCATATCGCAGGACGGGTTAAGCAAGGCCCTTCGATATGAGGCTTCGACAAGCTCAGCCTCTACTCAGGGCGAACGGATTTGGGTTTGAGGGTAGGTTAGAAACGATGACCGAGAAGCCGACGCTGGATCAGTGGGCCACCGCCGCCGCCAAGGAGGTGAAGGGCAAGGATTTGAACTGGGCGACCCCGGAAGGGATCACCGTCAAGCCGCTCTACACTGCCGAGGATGTGACGGTCGATCCGGGCCTACCCGGCTTCGCGCCGTTCACGCGGGGCGTGCGCGCATCCATGTATGCGGGGCGGCCATGGACCATCCGGCAATATGCGGGCTTTTCGACCGCCGAGGAATCCAACGCCTTCTATCGCCGCAATCTGGCGGCGGGGCAGAAGGGGCTTTCGGTTGCCTTCGATCTGGCCACCCATCGCGGCTATGACAGCGACCATCCCCGCGTCGTCGGCGACGTCGGCAAGGCGGGGGTCGCCATCGACACGATCGAAGACATGAAGATCCTGTTCGACGGCATTCCGCTCGACAAGATGTCCGTTTCCATGACCATGAACGGCGCGGTGATCCCGATCCTGGCCTTCTTCATCGTCGCGGGCGAGGAGCAGGGGGTTGAGCGCAAGCTGCTGGACGGGACCATTCAGAACGACATTCTGAAGGAGTTCATGGTCCGCAACACCTATATCTACCCGCCCGAACCCAGCATGAGGATCATCTCCGACATTTTCGGCTATACCAGCCGGGAGATGCCGAAGTTCAACAGCATCTCCATCTCCGGCTATCATATGCAGGAGGCGGGGGCGACGCAGGTGCAGGAACTGGCCTTCACCATCGCGGACGGCGCGGAATATGTGCGCTATGGCGTGGCGAGCGGCCTGGATATCGACAAGTTCGCGGGGCGGCTGAGCTTCTTCTTCGCCATCGGCATGAACTTCTTCATGGAGATCGCGAAGCTGCGCGCCGCCCGCGTGCTGTGGCATCGCGTCATGACGAAGCTGGGCGCGCAGGACGAGCGGTCCAAGATGCTGCGCACCCATTGCCAGACGTCGGGCGTGTCGCTGACGGAGCAAGACCCCTATAACAACGTCATGCGCACCACCATCGAAGCGATGGCGGCGATGCTGGGCGGCACGCAGTCGCTGCACACCAACGCGCTGGACGAGGCGATTGCGCTGCCGACCGACTTTTCGGCTCGCATTGCGCGCAACACGCAGATCGTCATCCAGGAAGAGACCGGCATGTGCAATGTCGTCGATCCGCTGGGCGGCAGCTATTATATCGAGGCGCTGACCCAGCAACTGGTGGACGCCGCGCAGGAGATCATCGACCGCGTGGAGGCGGAGGGCGGCATGGCGAAGGCCGTGGCCGCTGGCTGGCCCAAGGCGATGATCGAAACCGCCGCCGCTGCCCGTCAGGCGCGGGTCGACCGGGGCGAGGATGTCATCGTCGGCGTCAACAAATATCGCCTGGCGAACGAAGACCTGCTGGAGACGCTGGAGGTCGACAACACCAAGGTTCGCGAGGCGCAGATCGCCCGTATCAACCGGGTGAAGGCCGAGCGTGACGAGGCCGCCTGCCAGGCCGCGCTGGAGGCGCTGCGCCAGGCGGCTGCGGGGCCGCAGTCGATTGAGAACAATCTGCTCGCCCATGCGGTGGAGGCGGCGCGCGCCCGCGCCACGCTGGGCGAAATCTCCTCCGCCATGGAGGACAGCTTCAACCGTTACGGCACGGTGCCGACGCCGGTGAAGGGCGTCTATTCCAAGCCCTATGCGCAGGACAGCCGTTGGAAACAGGTTCTTGACGGGGTGCAGGCCGTCGAGCGGCGCCTCGGTCGCAAGCCGAAGATCCTCATCGCCAAGATGGGGCAGGACGGCCATGACCGGGGCGCCAACGTGATCGCGTCCGCTTTCGGGGACATGGGGTTCGACATCGTGTCGGGGCCGCTGTTCCAGACGCCGGAGGAAACGGTGGTGCTGGCGCTCGACAGCGGGGTCGACGTGGTCGGCGCTTCGTCGCTGGCGGCGGGGCACAAGACGCTGATCCCCGAACTCATCCGGCAGCTTCGGGAACAGGGTCGCAACGACATCAAGGTGATCGCGGGCGGGGTCATTCCGCCGCAGGATTACGACTATCTCCGTGACGCGGGCGTTCAGGGCATTTATGGACCGGGTTCCAACGTCGTGGAGTGCGCCGCCGATGTGCTGCGCCTGCTCGGCCACAACATGCCCCCTGCGGGGCTGGAGGAAGCCGCTTGACCCAGACTACCGCCCGCACCGACTGGACGCGCGACGAGATCGCCGCGCTGTTCGACCTGCCCTTCAACGACCTGATGTTCGAAGCGCAGTCGATCCATCGTGCGAATTTCCCGCGCAATGAAGTGCAGTTGTCGACCCTGCTGTCGATCAAGACCGGCGGCTGTCCGGAGGATTGCGGCTATTGCAGCCAGTCGACCGAGGCGGAAAGCGGCCTGAAAGCCACCAAGCTGATGGACGTGCAGGCGGTGCTCCAGGCGGCGGCGCAGGCGAAGGACCATGGCTCCGGCCGTTTCTGCATGGGCGCGGCGTGGCGCAATCCCAAGGAACGGGACATGCCCAAGCTCATCGAGATGGTGCAGGGAGTCCGCCAGATGGGCATGGAAACCTGCATGACGCTGGGGATGCTGTCGGCCGGTCAGGCGAAGCAGCTCGCGGATGCGGGGCTGGATTATTACAACCACAATATCGACACATCGCCTGAGAATTACGCCAACGTCATCACCACCCGGACCTTCGAGGATCGGATCGAGACGCTGGAGAATGTGCGTTCGGCGGGCATCAACGTGTGCTGCGGCGGGATTGTCGGCATGGGCGAGACGCGGTCCGACCGGATCGGTTTCCTCCATGCGCTGGCTACCATGCCGCATCCTGAGAGCGTGCCGATCAACGCGCTGGTGCCCGTGGCCGGGACCGTGCTGGGCGACATGTTGAAGGACACGCCGCTCGCCAAGATCGACGAGGTGGAGTTCGTGCGGACCGTCGCGGTGGCGCGGATCGTCATGCCGCAGTCGATGGTGCGGCTTTCCGCCGGGCGCGAGAGCATGAGCGAGGCCTGTCAGGCGCTCTGCTTCATGGCGGGTGCGAACAGCATCTTCACCGGCGACAAGCTGCTGACCGCGGCTAATGCCGGGGACGACAAGGATAGCGCGCTGCTTTCCAAGCTTGGGCTGGCCCCGATGATGGCGCAGCCGCACGGGCATCTGGAGGCCGTGGCAGCGGAATAGAAAACATAGCCGTTCATTCTGAGTAGCCACTGAGCTTGTCGAAGTGGCGTATCGAAGGACCCTTCGATACGGGTCTTCGACTTCGCTCAGCCCCTACTCAGGGCGAACGGCAGCTTTAAGGACTGGGGCAAGGATAAAGATGGCAATCACCAAGATCCTGATCGCGAACCGTGGCGAAATCGCGTGCCGCGTCATCCGCACGGCGCGGAAGATGGGTATCAAGACCGTGGCGGTCTATTCGGACGCCGATGCTCGCGCGCCGCATGTGCTGATGGCTGACGAGGCTGTCCATATCGGCCCGTCGCCCGCTGCCCAATCCTATCTGATTGCCGAAAAGATCATCCAGGCGTGCAAGGATACTGGCGCCGATGCCGTGCATCCGGGCTATGGCTTCCTGTCGGAGCGCGAGAGCTTCCGCAAGGCGCTGGATGCCGAGGGCATCATCTTCGTAGGCCCGCCCGCCAACGCCATTGCCGCCATGGGCGACAAGATCGAGTCCAAGAAGCTCGCGAAAGCTGCGGGCGTCAATGTCGTTCCCGGCTTTGTCGGCGTGATCGAGGATACGGAGCATGCCGTCCGCATCTCCAACGAGATCGGCTATCCGGTGATGATGAAGGCGTCGGCCGGCGGCGGAGGCAAGGGCATGCGCCTTGCCTATAGCGAGCAGGACGTGCGCGAAGGCTTCGAGGCGACCAAGCGCGAGGGGCTCAACAGCTTCGGCGACGACCGCGTGTTCATCGAGAAGTTCATCGAAAGCCCGCGCCATATCGAAATCCAGATATTGGGCGATCAGCACGGCAATATCCTTTACCTGAACGAGCGCGAATGCTCGATCCAGCGCCGTCACCAGAAGGTGGTCGAGGAAGCGCCTTCGCCCTTCGTGTCACCGGAAATGCGCAAGAAGATGGGCGAGCAGTGCGTCGCCCTGGCGCGGGCCGTGGGTTATTTCAGCGCGGGCACGGTCGAACTGATCGTGTCGGGCGCGGACAAGACGGGCGACGGCTTCTACTTCCTGGAAATGAACACCCGACTCCAGGTGGAGCATCCGGTCACCGAAGAGATCACCGGCCTCGATCTGGTGGAGCAGATGATCCGCGTCGCCAATGGCGAGGAACTCTCCTTCTGTCAGGAGGATGTGAAGATCAATGGCTGGTCCATCGAGAACCGCGTCTATGCCGAAGACCCCTATCGGGGCTTCCTGCCCTCGACGGGGCGTCTGATCCGCTACAATCCGCCTGAGGCCGTGGACGGCGTGCGCGTCGACGACGGCGTGGTCGAGGGCGGCGAGGTATCGATGTTCTACGACCCGATGATCGCCAAGCTGATCACCTGGGCGCCGACCCGTCTGGAGGCCATCGACAAGCAGATCGCGGCGCTCGACCAGTTCGAGATCGAGGGGCCGGGGCATAATATCGATTTCGTCTCGGCGCTGATGCAGCATGAGCGCTTCCGTTCGGGCAACATCACCACCGGCTTCATCGCGGAGGAATATCCGGAGGGGTTCGTCGGCGCTCCGGCATCCGAAACGCTGCTGAAGCGACTGTCGGCCATCGGCGCCTTCGCCGCCATGGCGCAGGCGGATCGGGCTCGCCGGATCGAGGGGCAGTTGGGCAAGCGGCTCGCTCCGCCCACCGGCTGGCAGGTTAAGATCGGGGACGCGATCCATGACGTCGTGATCAACGGCGACGACGTCACGGTGGACGGCGAGGCGATCGAACTGGCGCTGGAATATACGCCGGGCGACCGGCTGATCGAGGCGGAGTTCGGCGAGGAGCAACTGGCGGTGAAGATCGCGCCGGTGCGTTCGGGCTTCGTGCTGACGGCGCATGGCGCCAGCCACAAGCTGCGCATTCTGCCCGCTCATGCGGCGGTGCATGCCAAGCATATGATCGAGAAGATTCCGCCGGATCTGTCGCGCTTCCTGATCTGTCCAATGCCGGGCCTGCTGGTCGCGCTGAACGTCAAGGAAGGCGACAAGGTCGAGATCGGCCAGCCGCTCGCCGTGATCGAGGCGATGAAGATGGAGAATATCCTGCGCGCCCAGAAGGCGGGCGTGGTGAAGAGCGTGTCCGCCGCTCAGGGCGAAAGCTTGCCGGTCGACGCGATCATCCTGGAACTGGAATAAGCGAACCCATGTCCGCCGCGCAGGGAAAGGCCTTTCCCCTGCGCGGCGGACATGCTGTGATGGGGCATGCATCTCGATCATGACCCCGCTTCGCCTGCGGGCGAAGCCATCAGCTTCGATGATTTTCTGAAGGTCGATATTCGCGTCGGCACGATCCTGTCGGCGGAGCCTTATCCTGAGGCGCGGAAACCCGCCTATAAGCTGCTGATCGATTTCGGGCCGGTGATCGGGCGAAAGAAATCGAGCGCGCAGATCACCGTAAATTATGCGCTGGAGGATTTGCCGGGGCGGCAGGTGGCGGCGGTCGTCAATTTTCCGCCGCGGCAGATCGGGAAATTCCTGTCCGAAGTGTTGACGCTGGGGTTTGCGGATGAGGCCGGAGCGGTGGTGCTGTTCGCGCCGGATCGGGCTGTGCCGGATGGGTCTCGGTTGTTTTGAATGGTTGCGGATTTGGGCTGTGAGTGGTCATCAATTCCTCCCTGCGCGAAGCGTGGGGAGGGGGACCGCGCGAAGCGTGGTGGAGGGGAATGGGGCACGACCTGTGTATTTCCCCTCCACCACTCGCTTCGCGAGCGGTCCCCCTCCCCATCTGCCGATGGGGAGGAACAGGATGGGTGCGCTCTGCACCCATATCGACGATAGTCCTTCTCCCGCTTGCCGGAATTCGGCGCTTCATTAGAACGTCACCGAACGGATCGGACGAGCAGGGGGTGGAATGAGCGGGGAAGGCGTCGGCACCGGCTATGTGATGGATGCGAAGCGGGATCGGCTGGTCATCACCGCGTCCGCGCTCGGTACATTGTTCGAATGGTA
Source organism: Sphingobium chlorophenolicum (assembly GCF_000722875.1). Lineage (GTDB taxonomy): Bacteria > Pseudomonadota > Alphaproteobacteria > Sphingomonadales > Sphingomonadaceae > Sphingobium > Sphingobium chlorophenolicum. Next base: position 15,376 of record NZ_JFHR01000006.1, read on the forward strand.
TGATTTCTACATTTACGGCGTGCTGGCGCCGATCATCGGGCGGACATTTTTTCCGACCGACAATCCCACCGTCGAACTGCTCTATTCCCTCGCCGGTTTTGCCATCGGATTCGGGTTCCGGCCGTTGGGCGCGGCGCTGTTCGGCTATCTGGGCGACAGGCTGGGGCGCAAATATACTTTCCTGGCCACCATCGTGCTGATGGGCGCGGCGACTGCGGGCGTAGGACTGACGCCGTCAGCCGCGAGCATCGGGGTCGCCGCGCCCATCATCCTGATCCTGCTGCGGATCGCGCAGGGGCTGGCGCTGGGTGGGGAATATGGCGGGGCGGCGATTTATGTCGCGGAACATGCGCCGCCGGGCAAGCGGGGTTTTTTCACCAGCTTCATTCAGGCGGGGGTAATTGGCGGCTTTATCCTGTCGCTGATCGTCGTGGTCGGCACGCAATGGATTGTCGGCAAGGCAGTGTGGGACGATTGGGGCTGGCGGCTGCCCTTCATATTTTCGCTGGCTTTGCTTGGGATATCGCTCTGGATGCGGCTGATGCTGCGCGAAAGCCCCATCTTCGCGGCAATGAAGGCGGCGGGCGAACAATCGCGCAATCCGTTGAAGGAGGCGTTCACCTATCCCGGCAACAAGCGGCGGATGCTGGTGGCGATGATCGGCATCGCGGCGGGCTTCACCGTCATCGCCTATACCGCGATGTTCCAGGCGCTGTATTTTCTGCAAAACGGCCTGCATGTATCGCCGGGGGTGGCGCAATTGCTGGTGGGGGGCAGCGCCTTTGCGGGCGTCGGCTCCTTCATCTTCTTCGGCTGGCTGTCGGACCGGGTGGGGCGCAAGAAACCGATCGTCATCGGCTATGCGCTGCTGCTGGTGCTGCTGTTGCCGCTTTACCAGTTCATGGGGAGTGTGGGGAACCCGGCTCTCTATCAGGCGGCGCAGCGTGCGCCTGTGGTCGTCAGCGGACCCGATTGCAGCTTCGATCCATTCGCCAAGGTTCAGCCGACCGCTTGCGGCAAGCTGCTCGACCATTTTTCCAAGCGGGGCATCGCTTATGAAAAGCGGCAGGCGGCGGCGCCTTCGGTCAGCATCGGTTCCGTGACCGTCGCGGACCTCAGTCCCGAAGGGCTGGATGCGGCCTTGCATGCGGGGGGATATGATTCGGCGGCGGTGACGCCCGATTGGCCCCGTGCCTCGCTGCTGTTTCTGGCGCTGTTGCTGCTCTGGACCTTGTCGGGGGCGACCTATGGGCCGGTGGCGGCGCTGCTGTCGGAATATTTTCCGGCGCGGATACGCTATAGTTCGCTGTCCATCCCCTATCATATCGGGACCGGCTATTTCGGCGGGTTCCTGCCGCTGGTCAGCCAATATATCGTGGCGCGGACGGGCGATCCCTATGCGGGCCTTTGGTACACCATCGCCGTGGTCGCCGTCGCCCTGCTGACCTGCATCATCGCCTTGCCGGAAACGCGCGGGGCGAAGATTGACTGATGCCTCGACGGACGCTATCCGGGCGGTCATGACTGAATTTTCCGCGCCGTTGCGCTTGCGTATGGATGAAGGGACGCTGCTTTCCAACTGGCGTTGGTTGAAGCGGCAGGGCGCCGGCGCGGCTTGCGGCGCGGCAATCAAGGCCGATGGCTATGGCCTGGGCGCGACGGAGGTGATGCGCCGCCTGCTGGATGCGGGTTGTCGGGATTTCTTCGTGTCCAACTGGGCCGAGGCGGCGGTTCTGGAGTCGTTCGTGACGGAGGGGGTGTCGCTTTCCGTGCTGCATGGCGTGCGGGAGGAGGATATGGCCGTGGCGCTGGCGTCCCGCGCACGACCCGTGCTGTGCACCGAATGGCAGATTGCGCGTTGGAAGCAGGCGGGCGGCGGGCGTTGCGATGTCATGGTCGACACGGGCATGAACCGGTTGGGGCTGGATTGGCGCGGCGATGTTTCGGCGCGGGTGGCGGGGCTGGAAGTGGCGACCCTGCTCAGCCATCTGGCCTCCGCCGATGAGGACGGGCCGCTTACCCCCATGCAATTGGAGCGGTTTTCGGCCTTGCAGGGGCAGGTGAGGGCGGCCCGCTACAGCCTGGCGAACAGCGCGGGCATCTGCATGGGTTCCGACTATGCCTTCGACATGACCCGGCCGGGAATCGCGCTTTATGGCGGGGTGCCGCGTCAGGAAGCCGCCGGAAATATCCGGCAGGTGGTGTTCCCTGAAACGCAGGTGCTGCAACGCCGCCGGGTCCGGGCGGGCGACACGATCGGCTATAATGCTACCTATCGCGCGGCTAAGGACATGGAAATCGCGGTCCTGAACCTGGGCTATGCCGACGGTTATCTGCGCGGATTTTCCGGGCGCGGTTCCATGAGCGCCGGGGGCAGGCATCTGCCGGTGGTGGGGCGGATATCGATGGATTTGACGGCTGTCGATGTGGGCGGCCTGCCCGATATTTCGGAAGGGGACTGGCTGGAGGTCGATTACAAGCTGGTCGACGCGGCGGCGGTTTCGGGCCTGTCGCAATATGAATTGCTGACGGGGCTGGGGGGGCGCTTCGACCGGGTTTGGCGCTGAGTTCAGATGTTGAACTGGGTTCCTGCCTTCGCAGGAACATGTCGTGCTTCAATCTTGCCTTTTTGGCTGACATGAAAAGGGCCGCCGATCTGCAATGAGACCGGCGGCCCTTTCATTTTACCGCAGGCTCAGCGTTCGATGCACATGGCGACGCCCATGCCGCCGCCGATGCAGAGCGTGGCCAGGCCCTTGCTGACATCGCGCTTCTGCATCTCGTAGATCAGGGTGGTGAGGACGCGCGCGCCCGAAGCGCCGATGGGATGGCCGATGGCGATGGCGCCGCCGTTCACATTGACCTTTTCAGCATCCCAGCCCAGTTCCTGGCCGACTGCCAGCGCCTGCGCTGCGAAGGCTTCATTGGCCTCTATCAGGTCCAGATCGGCCAGCGACCAGCCCGCCTTGGCCAGCGCCTGGCGGCTGGCGTGGACAGGCGCGATGCCCATGATGGAGGGATCGACGCCGACGGTCGCAAAACCGGCGATGCGGGCCAGCACGGGCGCGTCGCGCTTCGCCGCTTCCTCCGCGTTCATCAGCACCAGCGCGGCGGCGCCGTCGTTGATGCCGCTGGCGTTGGCGGCGGTGACGGTGCCGTCCTTCTTGAAGGCGGGGCGCAGGCCCTGCATCGCCTCCAGCGTGGCGCCCGCGCGGATATATTCGTCCGTGTCGACGATGGTGTCGCCCTTGCGGCCTTTGACGGTCACGGGTGCGATCTCATCCTTGAAACGGCCCGATGCGCGGGCGGCTTCGGCCTTGTTCTGGCTGCCGACGGAGAAGGCGTCCTGCGCTTCGCGGCTGATCTGATATTTCTCGGCCAGATTTTCCGCCGTGATGCCCATGTGATAATGGTTGAAGGCATCGGTCAGGCCGTCATGCGTCATCGTGTCGACGAAGGAGATCGGACCCATCTTCGCGCCGCCGCGCAGATATTGGGCGTGCGGGGCGAGCGACATGCTTTCTTGGCCGCCAGCGACCATGATGCGGGCGTCCCCGGCGCGGATCGCCTGCGCGGCCAGAGCGACGGCGCGAAGGCCCGAACCGCAAAGCTGGTTGATGCCGATAGCGGTGCGCTCGACCGGGATGCCCGCATTGACGGCGGCCTGACGGGCGGGGTTCTGGCCCTGTCCAGCGGTCAGCACCTGGCCCAATATGACCTCGTCCACTTCCTCCGGCGCGACTCCGGCCTGGGCGAGGGCGGCGGCGATGGCGGTGCGGCCCAGCTCATGCGCGGGAATCGATCCGAAGGCGCCCATGAAGCCGCCGACGGCGGTCCGCTTGGCGGCGGTGATGACGATGTCTGACAAAGCCCTGATCCTCAAATATCGTGGATGGTGATTTCGCGGTTGCACATATCATCATCCGCCATGGCTGGAAAGCCATTGGGACAGCGGCTCCCATAATGAAGCGCGCGCCCGGCCGCCAACGATCATGCCGACATGGCCCAGGCGCAGCGTGCTATTCTCCTGCATTTCCGGCGCTGCGGCGGCAGGAACGATGCGGTCGGCGGCGGAACGGATTGAAAGCGTGGGACAAGTCAGTCGGCGGGGATCGACGGGCTGCCCGCTTACCTGCCATTTTCCCCGTCCGCTCGCATTTGCGGCATAGAATAGTTCGAACAGATCGCGCCCCGCCGCATAGCTGAGCGGCGGTCCGGCATTGGCCCAATCCTCCACCGCCAGAAAGCCATGCTCCTCGTCGGAGCCGGGCGTCATCTCCGCGAAGGCGGCATATTTGCGGATGGTCCGGGCGGGGTCCATGGCCCAGAAGCCGGATTGCAGCACCTCCATCGGCACATAGCCCAAGCGCTGGCACATGGGTTTGGAACTGCGCCACAGCGCGCCGATCTCTTCCCGGTCGGCGGGAGAGAAGCCGTCGAAATCCCAAGGCGCGGCGATGGTCGCCAGCGCCCTGGCCGGTTGCAGCGTCGCAGCGCCGATAGCCAGATTTCCGCCCAGGCAATATCCCACCAATATCGGCGGCCGGGGCAAGGTGCCCAGCATCGGCAGCAGCCGTTCCGTCACATGCCGGTCCAGGCCCAGCGCGCCATCATCCGCCGCCGGAGCGCCCCAGTCGACCAGATAGGCGTCATGTCCTGCTGCACCCATGTGGCGCAGCATGGAACGGCTGGCCGACAGGTCGAGCACCTGCGGCGGATTGATTAGGGATGGGATGAAAACGACCGGATGGCGGCCATTTTCCGTCCCATGGCGGAGCAGACGGGCGCTGCCCGCGGATGCGGCGACGGGAACCGCGGGGGGCGGGTCGGGGCGGTCAGCCTCCTGATATTTGCGCAAACCCTGAAAGGCGCGCTTCCGCAGGTCGGGATCGTCCTGCGTCTCCCACCATAGCATGTCGAGAAAAAGGGGTAATGGCCGCGGGCCATGTTGCGGCGCGGCATTGCCTTGTGCTAATGCGGAAAATGCAGGTGTGGGAGAGGTATCCATGGCCAAATCTAAGACCGCGAACGAATCCGAACCGGTCGTTATCAAGAAGTACGCTAACAGGCGGCTCTATAACACAGAAACGTCGAGCTACATCACGCTGGATCTTTTGTCGCAGATGACTCGCGAGGGGCGCGAGTTCGTCGTCGTCGATGCGAAGACCGGAGAGGACATCACGCATAATGTCCTCACGCAAATCATCATGGAGGAGGAGCAGCGGGGCAAGAATATGCTGCCCGTCAACTTCCTGCGTCAGTTGATCGCCATGTACGGCGATTCCATGCAGTCCATGGTGCCGCAATATCTGGAGGCGTCGATGGACGCATTCCGCAAGAACCAGCAGCAGTTCCAGGAAGCGATGAAGGGCGCGTTCGGCGGCGGTCCGCTGGCGGAGATCGCCAAGCGCAACATGCAGATGTTCGAGGCGGCAGCCAGCGCCTTCGGCACGGGAATGCCGGGGATGCCGACACCCGCTTCCGCGCCCGCCTCCGACGAGGCGAAGGATGACGAGATCGCGGAACTCAAGGCGCAGCTTGCCGCGCTCAACGCGAAGATCGACAAGCTGAGCTGATTTTCGTCAGCCGGGCGTTTGCCCCGGATCGCGACCGTTGGGAGTCGACATGGACGGCGCGCTTGTCCTATGGCGCGCCATCCACTCGAATTTTAAGGTCGATCCCGTGAAGCACGCCCTTTCCGTTACCCGCGAACAGGATTTTTCCGCCTGGTATCAGGCCGTCATCTCCGAAGCCGACATGGCCGAGGAAAGCGGCGTGCGCGGTTGCATGGTCATCCGGCCCTGGGGCTACGGCATCTGGGAACGGATGCAGAAGCTGCTGGACGACCGGATCAAGGCGACCGGCCATGAAAATTGCTATTTCCCGCTGTTCATCCCGCTTTCCTATTTCGAGAAGGAAGCGGAGCATGTCGACGGCTTCGCAAAGGAAATGGCGGTCGTCACCCATCACCGGCTGATCCAGAAGGACGGCAGGCTGGTGCCCGATCCCGATGCGAAGCTGGAAGAGCCGCTGGTGGTTCGTCCGACTTCGGAGACGGTGATCGGCGCGGCCTTTTCCCGCTGGGTGCAGAGCTGGCGCGACCTGCCGGTGCTGATCAACCAGTGGGCGAACGTCGTCCGCTGGGAAATGCGTACGCGCATGTTCCTGCGCACGGCGGAGTTCCTGTGGCAGGAGGGGCATACCGCCCACGCCAGCGTCGAAGAGGCGATGGAAGAGACGCTCAAGATGCTGGAAGTCTATCGCAGCTTTGCCGAGGAATGCGTGGCGCTGCCGGTGATCGCGGGCGAGAAGCCGGAGAATGAACGGTTTCCGGGTGCGGTGGCGACCTATTCCATCGAAGCGATGATGCAGGATGGGAAGGCCTTGCAGGCGGGGACTTCGCATTTCCTGGGCACCACTTTCTCGCAGGCGCAGAATATCAAGTTCCAGAATGCCGAAGGGCAGCAGGAACTGGCGCAGACCACCAGTTGGGGCGTGTCGACCCGGATGATCGGCGGGCTGATCATGGTGCATGGCGACGATGACGGGCTGCGCGTGCCGCCGCGGGTAGCGCCCTATCAGATCGTGGTTGTGCCGATGCTGCGCGATACGGATGAGGATGCTGCGGTGCTGGATTATTGCGGCGCATTGGTGGCCGAACTGAACCGGCAGGACGTGTTCCGCGAGCCGGTTCGCGCCTTGCTGGACCGCAGGCCCGCTAAGGCGGCGAACAAGCGCTGGGGCTGGGTCAAGAAGGGTGCGCCGGTCGTGATCGAGGTCGGCGGGCGCGACGTGGCAGGCGGCAACGTGTCCGTCATCCGCCGCGACCGGCTCTATCGGGAGGATGGGAAGCTGGACAGCCAGGTCGTGGCCAAGGCGGACTTCCTTGGCGCGGCGACGGGGATGCTGGAAGAGATACAGCAGGCGCTGTTCGCGGATGCACAGGCCCGATTGCTGGGGAATATCGACAGGTCGGTGACTTCGCTGGATGGGCTGAAGGCCTATTTCGGTTCAGCCAAGAAGCCGGGCTGGGCGCTGGTGCAGTGGTCCAAGCCGACCGGCGCGGCGCTCGATAAGGTGGTCGAGTGGCTGAAGGGCGAGAAGCTGACGCTGCGCAACGTGCCTTCGGATGCGGAAGTGGCGGACGGGCTGTGCGTGTTCACCGGCGAGAAGGCGGTGGAGCGGGTGTTGGTGGGGCGTTCCTACTGACACACATCCGTTCGTATCGAGCAAAGTCGAGATACGGTTGCGCAACCGCTTCTCGACTTCGCTCGAAGTGAACGGAGGTCAGCTTGAGAACTGACCTTAGAGATTACAGGACATATTTGCTGAGGTCGGTGTTGCGGGCCACCACGGCGAGCTGCTTCTCCACATAGGCGGCGTCCACCACCAGCGTTTCGCCCTGGCGATCCTCCGCGTCGAAGCTGACATCCTCCAGCAGCTTTTCCATCACCGTCTGGAGACGGCGGGCGCCGATATTCTCGACCTCGCTGTTCACCTCGGCCGCGATTTTCGCCACGGCGCGGATGCCGTCGGGCGTCAGGTCGATGGTCACGCCCTCGGTCGCCAGCAACGCGCGATATTGCGCAACAAGGCTGGCCTTCGTGTCGGAGAGGATCGACACGAAATCATCCTCCGTCAGCGCCTTCAATTCGACGCGGATCGGCAGACGGCCCTGCAATTCCGGCAGCAGGTCGCTGGGCTTGGCCACATGAAAAGCCCCGCTGGCGATGAAGAGGATATGGTCGGTCTTGAGCGGGCCATATTTGGTCGAGACTGTCGTGCCCTCGATCAGCGGCAGCAGGTCGCGCTGCACCCCCTCGCGGCTGACGGAGCCGCCGCGCACGTCGCTGACGGCGATTTTGTCGATCTCGTCGATGAAGACGATGCCGTTCTGCTCCGCGTTGGAAATGGCGACGCGGGCGACATCGTCCTGGTCCAGGCGCTTGTCCTGCTCTTCCTCGACCAGCTTGTCCCAGGCTTCGGCGACGCGCAGCTTGCGGCGCTTCTTCTGTTGCTGGCCGAAGGCCTTGGACATCATGTCGGACAGGTTGATCATACCGATCTGGCCGCCCATGCCGGGGATTTCCATCGGCATGGAGGGGCTGTCGGCGACTTCCACCTCGACCTCGACATCGTTCATCTGGTTGTTCTCGATCCGCTGGCGGAAGGAGAGGCGGGTCGCCTCACTCGCTTCCTTGCCGGTGAGCGCGTCGAGCAGGCGGGCCATGGCGGCTTCGGATGCCGCTTCGCGCACGGCTTCGCGGCGGCGATCCTTTTCCAGGCGCACCGCTTCTTCCACCAGGTCGCGGACGATCTGCTCCACATCGCGGCCGACATAGCCGACTTCGGTGAATTTCGTGGCTTCGACCTTGACGAAGGGCGCGTCGGCCAGCTTGGCGAGGCGGCGGCTGATCTCCGTCTTGCCGCAGCCGGTGGGGCCGATCATCAGGATGTTCTTCGGCGTCACCTCGTCCCGCAGGTCGGCGGACAGGCGCTGTCTGCGCCAGCGGTTGCGCAGGGCGACCGCGACGGCGCGCTTGGCGTCGGCCTGGCCGATGATATGGGCGTCCAGGGCGGCAACTATGGCTTTGGGGGTCAGATTGTCGTTCATCTTCATCTCGCTCCCCTCCCTTTCAAGGGAGGGGCAGGGGGTGGATGCGATTGCGCCAGCAATCGCCTGCAACGCTTCGGGATAGGTTGGAAGCTCGCTTTGCTCGCGGCCCACCCCCAACCCTCCCGCTTGCGGGAGGGGCTTTATTATGTCGCGCTTTCCAGCTCTTCGACCACAAGCTGGTCGTTGGTGTAGACGCAGATGTCCGCCGCCACCGCCATCGCCTTGCGGGCGAGGGTTTCGGCATCTTCCTCATATTCCACCAGCGCGCGAGCGGCGGCGAGGGCGAAATTGCCTCCGGAACCGATGGCTGCAACCCCGCCGATCGGCTCCAGCACGTCGCCGTTGCCGGTCAGGATCAGCGTCACTTCCTTGTCCGCGACGATCATCATCGCTTCCAGGTTGCGCAGATATTTGTCCGTCCGCCAGTCCTTGGCCAGTTCCACGGCGGCGCGCATCAACTGGCCGTTATGGCGCTCCAGCTTCGCTTCCAGCCGTTCGAACAGAGTAAAGGCGTCCGCCGTCGCGCCCGCGAAACCGCCGATGACCGATCCGTCGTGGAGGCGGCGGACCTTGCGGGCATTGGGTTTCATCACTGTCTGGCCCATGGAGACCTGGCCGTCGCCGGCGACGATCACCTTCCCGTTCTTGCGTACCGACATGATGGTGGTGCCATGCCAGACCGGCATGGAACTAGAGTGTTGGTCGTTCATGGTCCGGCATATGGGAGCGATAATGACAACGCGCAAGCATCCCCTGCATCAGCGCCGGATCGTGCCGTTTTCTGGACGGATTTATTTCAATTCGTTCAGGAACCAATCTGCATCGATTGACATTGTGCAGCGCAATAACAATCATTCACGCATGTTGCAGAGAGGCGGAATATGACCCTCAAGGCGAGAGCGCGGGAAAAGGTCGAGCGAGCGGGAATATCCAACTATTCCTTCGACCATGACGTGCTGGTGATGTGCGGGGTCCGCTATACCATCGCGGCTTGCGATTGCGGGGAGGCCGACTGCGACGGCGTGCGACTGGAAAAGGATGCGGCCGCCGCGGGCCGCATCCTCCAATGATCTGGCGATCCGGCCGGGTCAGTTGATGGCCTTTTCCCCGGCGCGGCCGACGGATTCGATGTCCCGGCCCGCACCCTTCACGGTGTTGCAGGCGGCCAGCGAGGAAAGAAGCAGCCCCGCGATGACGAGGGCGACGGTTTGACGCATGGGATATGCACTCCTTTTGATAACGGCTCGATTATAACGCCTTTGGAGCGAATAAGTCCATTTCCGGAAAAATGGTTGGAGCCATGCTTGACAGGTGGCGCGCCGGATGCCAATGGCCGCTTCCTCCTTACAGGGGGCGCGTAGCTCAGCGGTAGAGCACACCCTTCACACGGGTGGGGTCGCAGGTTCAATCCCTGCCGCGCCCACCATTTTTCTCCTTGTTTCCAAGGGGTTTAATGGTCGGATGCCTCAAATAGGCAAAATCTAAAATGCAGAATGAAACAGGAATTTACGTCTGTTTCCGGCAGCTATTCGTACAAAACCCGTACAGCCATAATGCTGATCGCGCGCTTTCCGCGAATCTGACTGGAGTTACAGGTTCATTCTTGTTGCGCGCCACAATCCGGGCGGCCACGGTGAGAAATATTATTTCCCAACATTGATCTTTTCATCCACCTCGCGCTAATTTCGCGGGCATGTGCCGTGGCTCTGCCGTGGCCCAAGCAAGGGATGAAGATGTCGCCATATCTGAAAAGCGGCGCGGCTGTCGGCGCGCTGTTGCTTTCCGTCATTTCCGCTCACGCGCAGGAAAAGCTGACGCTGGAGCGGGTGTTCGCCAGTCCTGACCTGTCGGGATCGCAGCCAAGAGCGTTGAAGCTGTCGCCCGACGGCAAGCTGGTGACGCTGCTCAAACCCCGTGCCGATGAGAAGGAGCGGCTGGACCTGTGGGCGGTGGACACGTCGACCGGCGCGGAGCGGATGCTGGTCGATTCGAAGAAGACCGGCAGCGGCGCGGAACTTTCCGAGGCGGAGAAGATGCAGCGGGAACGCGACCGCAGCGTGGCGGGCAATAGCGGCATCGTCAGCTATGACTGGGCGCCGGACGGGAAATCCATCTTAGTGCCGGTCGATGGCGACCTGTATCTGGCGGCGCTGGACGGGAAGGTGACGCGGCTCACCGATACGCCCGATGGCGAACTGAACGGCGTGGTCAGCCCCAAAGGCGGCTTCGTGTCCTTCGTGCGGGGCGGCGATTTCTTCGTCCAGCCGATGGGCGGGACGGCCAAGCAGTTGACGCAGGGTTCCAGCGATACGGTGAGTTGGGGCGTCGCCGAATTCGTGGCGCAGGAGGAAATGGACCGGCGGACCGGCTATTGGTGGTCGCCGGACGACAGGCTGATCGCGGTCGCGCGCGTTGATGAAGGTCCGGTCGGCACCGTCACCCGCACCGCCATCGGCGGGGAGGGGACAAAGGTCTATGCGCAGCGCTATCCTGCGGCGGGGACGCCCAATGCGCTGGTCGACCTTTATGTGATGAAGCCGGAGGGCGGAGCGCCTGTGAAGGTCGATCTGGGAACGGAAAGGGATATCTACCTCGCCCGCGTCGACTGGTCGAAGGACGGCAGGACATTCTATGTCCAGCGCGAGAGCCGGGATCAGAAGATACTGGACCTGCTGGCGGTCGATCCCGCGACAGGCCGGAGCAGGGTGATCCTGACCGAGAAGGCGAAAAGCTGGATCAACCTCAGCAACAATTTCACGCCGCTCAAGGACGGCAGTTTCCTATGGTGGTCGGAAAGGACCGGCCATGGGCATCTATACCATGTGCGGGGCGGCAAGTGGACGGCGCTTACCAGCGGCGATTGGGAAGTGCGCGACGTGGTGGGCGTGGATGAGGGGAGGGGCCTCGTCTATTTCACCGGCAACCGGGAAACGCCGTTGGAGCAGCAGCTTTATGCCGCGCCGCTCGCCAAGGCGGGACCGCTGAGGCTATTGACGGCGACCGGCTGGTGGAATGACGCGGTGATGGATGGAGCGGCGAGCCGCATCGTCGTCGCGCGCAGCAATGCGGATCAGCCCAGGCAGGTCTATCTGGCCGACAGCGCGGGGAAGCAACTGAACTGGCTGTCGGAAAATGCGATCCGGGGCGATCATCCCTATGCGCCTTATCTCGCCAGCCATGCGAAGACGAAGTTCGGCACGATCAAGGCAGCCGACGGGTCCATCCTTTATACGCGCATCATGATGCCGCCGCTGGAGGCCGGGAAGCGCTATCCGGTCTTCATGCTGCATTATGGGGGGCCGGGCGCGGGGCGGCAGGTCACGAACTCCTGGGGTTCGCCCATCTACCAATATCTGGTGGATCGGGGTTGGATCGTCTTTGCCGTCGACAATCGCGGCACGCCGGATCGCGGCAAGGCGTTCGAGGACCAGATCTACCGCGCCATGGGCACGGTCGAGGTGGACGATCAGTTGAAGGGCGTCGAGTGGCTGAAAGCGCAGCCCTATGTCGATGCCGGTCGGATCGCGACTTATGGCTGGTCCTATGGGGGCTATATGTCGCTGAAGCTGCTGGAGAAGGCGCCGGGGGTTTTCTCGGCAGCGGTGGCGGGCGCGCCGGTGACGAAGTGGGAATTGTACGACACCCATTATACCGAGCGCTATCTGGGACGGCCGCAGGACAGGCCGAGCGCCTATCCCGCTTCCGGCGCGGTGGATGAGGCGGTGAAGATCAAAGACCCGCTGCTGCTGATCCACGGCATGTCGGACGACAATGTGGTGTTCGACAACTCCACCGCGCTGGTTGCGAAGATGCAGGGGGCGGCCGTGCCGTTCGAGATGATGGTCTATCCGGGCCAGACCCATCGCGTCGGCGGGCCAGGGGTCAGCGTGCATCTGTGGCGGACCATCGAGGATTTCCTGGCGCGGGAGGGGACGGGGCCGGAAAAATAAGCTTCCATGTTCGGAGCGGCAGAACGGAGATAAGAAGCCCCGCTTTGGCGCAATAAACCCCTTGCCGCTGGACAAACGGCGATATGCCGCTATGGCGCGCACTCCGCATTTGTGCATGGAGTGGAGTGTTAAGTCATGGGCTACAAGGTCGTCGTCGTTGGTGCCACCGGTAATGTGGGCCGCGAGATGCTGACCATTCTCGCCGAGCGCGAGTTCCCTATTGACGAGATCGCGGCGGTCGCATCGCCCCGGTCGCAGGGCACCGAAATCGATTTCGGCGACACCGGCAAGACGCTCAAATGCAAGAATATCGAGCATTTCGACTTCACCGGCTGGGACATCGCCCTGTTCGCCGCGGGTTCCGGCCCGACGGCGGAATATGCGCCCAAGGCGGCCGCGGCCGGTTGCGTGGTGATCGACAATAGCTCGCTCTACCGCATGGACCCGGACGTGCCTTTGATCGTGCCCGAAGTGAATCCGGACGCCATCGACGGCTATAAGAAGAAGAACATCATCGCGAATCCGAACTGCTCGACCGCGCAGATGGTCGTGGCGCTGAAGCCGCTGCATGACGCCGCGACGATCAAGCGTGTCGTCGTCGCCACCTACCAATCGGTTTCCGGCGCGGGCAAGGCGGGCATGGACGAGCTGTTCGAACAGTCGCGCAACATCTTCGTCGGCGATCCGGCGGAACCCAAGAAGTTCACCAAGCAGATCGCCTTCAACGTGATCCCGCATATCGACGTTTTCCTGGACGACGGTTCGACCAAGGAAGAATGGAAGATGGTCGCGGAAACGAAGAAGATCCTCGATCCCAAGGTGAAGGTCACGGCGACTTGCGTGCGTGTGCCGGTGTTCGTCGGCCATTCCGAAGCGATCAACCTTGAGTTCGAGAAGGAAATTTCGGCCAAGGAAGCGCAGGATATCCTGCGCGAGGCGCCGGGCGTGATGCTGGTCGACAAGCGCGAGGATGGCGGTTACGTCACCCCGGTCGAGTGCGTGGGCGACTATGCGACCTTCATCAGCCGCGTGCGCGAGGATTCGACCATCGACAATGGCCTGAACCTGTGGTGCGTCAGCGACAATCTGCGCAAGGGCGCGGCGCTCAATGCCGTGCAGATCGCGGAACTGCTGGGCCGCCGTCACCTGAAGAAGGGCTGAGGCCTTTTCATGATCCCCGGCGCTGCGGCAGTCTGGAAAGCCCTTCCAGTCGCGCAGCGCCGGATGATCATTCTGCTGGTCGCGGCCATCATCGCCGCCAATATCGATCAGCCCTATCCTGAACTCGCACCGCTCCAGCATGGGCCGACGGTCCTGCTCGTCCTTGCCGCGCCATGGTTGCTGCGCCGCTGGCCTTTGTCGAACGGGTCGGTGGGATGCATGCTTCTCTTCCTGCTGCTGCATACGCTGGGCGGGCGCTATATTTATTCCTATGTGCCTTATGATGCATGGGCGCGGGCGGTCAGCGGGCATGATATTTCCGGCACATTCGGCATTGCCCGCAACGGTTACGACCGGCTGGTGCATTTCGCCTTCGGGGCCTTGCTGACGGCGCCCTTTGCCGAGGCGGCGCGGCGCTATGGCGTCATGCGCATGGGGTGGAGCATGGCGTTCGCCTTTGTTGCAGTGGGGTTCGTGGGCGCGATCTACGAGATTTTCGAATGGCTGTTGAGCGTGGTCGCGGCGGGGCAGACGGCCGACTGGTATAACGGCCAGCAGGGCGATATGTGGGATCCGCAGAAGGATATGGCGGCGGCGCAGATCGGCAGTCTGGCCGCGCTGATCTGGCTCCGCGCCACTCGACAAGGGCATGCGGAAGCCATATCGGCGGACGCGGATTAGCCAAGGAGTATCGCCCATGTCCGACCTTCCCATCGAAAAGCTGGAGATTGAAGGTCTGGGCGGGTTGCCGATTGCGGTGCATGTCGTGGGCGAAGGGCGCGACCTGGTGCTGATCCATGGCTATTTCTCCAACGCCTGGACCAACTGGATACGCTATGGCCATGCCGCGAAGCTGGTGGAGGCGGGGTTTCGGCTGATCCTGCCTGACCTGCGCGGCCATGGGGAGAGCGGCAAGCCGCATGACGCCGCCGCCTATCCGCCCGACGCGCTGACGGAGGATGGGCTGGCGCTGGTCGAGCAGCTTGGGCTGACCGACTATGACCTGGGCGGTTATTCGCTGGGCGCGCGGACGACCGTGCGGATGCTGGCGCGGGGCGCAACGCCGCGCAGGGTCATATTGGCGGGCATGGGGCTGCGGGGGCTTGTGCAGACGCTGGACAATGGGGGCTATTATCGCAAGGTGCTGACCAATCTCGGCACGTTCGAGCGCGGCACTTCGGAGTGGATGACAGAGGCCTTCCTCAAGACCACCAAGGGAGATCCGGTGGCGATGCTGAATATCCTCAACACTTTCGTCGATACGCCAAGGGAGGTGATCGCCGGATTCCAGCAGCCGACGGAGGTGATCTGCGGCGCTGACGACCGGGACAATGGCGTGGCGCAGGAATTGGCCGATCTGTTGCCCAACGGGCGCTATGTCGAAATTCCGGGGAACCATATGAACGCCGTCACCCGGAAGGAATTGGGTCAGGCGATGGTGGATTTTCTGACGGCCTGACTGTCCGGCATTCACTCTTCTCCGTTCGCCCTGAGCTTGTCGAAGGGCCTTACTTCTTGAAAAGAAAGAGGCTTCGACAGGCTCAGCCCGAACGGAGGAGGGGAAGAGTTTTTAGGACAGGGCCTTCCTTAACGAAATGGGGGTTCGTTGAAGGCCCGCAGCTTGCGACTATGCAGTTTCGGCCCTTCCTGCCGCAGCAGTTCGCAGGTCATCAGGCCCACGCGCAAA
Organism: Sphingobium chlorophenolicum; assembly: GCF_000722875.1. Classification (GTDB taxonomy): domain Bacteria; phylum Pseudomonadota; class Alphaproteobacteria; order Sphingomonadales; family Sphingomonadaceae; genus Sphingobium; species Sphingobium chlorophenolicum. The sequence goes on from NZ_JFHR01000006.1 coordinate 30,791, forward strand.
TGGCCCGCAATCGCCTCTTCATAAAATCGGTTGGCCTGTCCGGGCAGCTTCAATTCCCCATGGATCGGCTTGTCCGACACGCACAGCAGCGTTCCATAAGGCACGCGGAAACGGTAGCCCTGCGCCGCGATGGTCGCCGATTCCATATCGATGCCGACGGCGCGGGACAGGCTGAAGCGCAAGGCGGAACTGGAATAGCGCAGTTCCCAATTACGGTCGTCCGTGGTGACGACCGTACCGGTGCGCAGCCGGCGCTTGAAATCCTCCCTATCGCCGCCGCCCAGCACTTCCTCCGCCGCCCTGGCGAGCGCGACCTGCACCTCTGCGATCGCGGGCACCGGGATTTCCGGCGGCAGCATCTCGTCCAGCACATGGTCGTCGCGCAGATAGGCATGGGCCAGCACATAATCGCCAATCCGCTGGCTGGGGCGCAGGCCGCCGCAATGGCCGATCATCAGCCAGGCCTCCGGCCGCACCACGGCCAGATGGTCGCAGATCGTCTTGGCGTTGGACGGGCCGACACCGATATTGACCAAAGTGATACCGCTGCGGTCCGGAGCGATCAGGTGATAGGCTGGCATCTGATGCCTGCGCCAAGCGCTGTCCGCGATCATCTGCGCAGGGTCGGCCGTTTCGGGCGTCACATAGACGCCGCCCGCCCCCGAAAGCGCCGTGTAACGCGTCCCATCCCTCTGCAATTCGGCGCAGGCCCAGGCCACGAATTCATCGACATAGCGGTGATAGTTGGTGAACAATATATAGCGCTGCACATGCTCGGCGGGCGTGCCGGTATAATGTTTGAGGCGCGCAAGCGAGAAGTCCGTGCGCAGCCCGTCGAACAGGGCGAGCGGCCTTTCGCCCTCCGCATCCGGCGTGAACAGGCCGTCCGCTATCTCGTCGCCGATTTCCGCCAGTTCGGTCGCCGGAAAATGCCGCGCCAGTTCGGTCGGCGGCGTGCCGTCGAGGGCACTGATGTCCAGCCCGTCCAGCACATAGGGGAAGGGGATTTGCTGATCGCTGATCGCGGTTTCGACCTCCACCCCATAATCGCGGACCAGCAGGTCGATCTGTTCGGCCAGATATTCCCCGAACATCGCGGGCCGGGTCACGGTGGTCACATATTGCCCCGGCTTCGACAGGCGGGCGAAGGACCGGCCCGGCGGCGGCGCATCGGTTTCCGCATGATGGGTGATCCGCAGTTCCGGATAGCAGAATCGGCGGTCGCTCGCGGCTTCGGGCGGCGGCACGCTGCCGTCGCGGGCGTAGGCGCGCATGGCCTCGCGGAGATTTTCGATGGATTTCCGATAAATTTCGTCGAGTTCAGCGACGATCGCACTGCCGATGCTTCTTGTCATCGACTCTTGGTAACGCACTTATATGACCGAAGAAAGATGCGCGCCCAAATAGCGGGCGCGCATCTCCGGAAATCAGATCTGGTCGAGCAGATATTCCGCCGACGAAACCTTGAAGTCGCCCGGCGCTTCGACGTTCAGTTCGCTCACGACGCCGTCCTTGACGATCATCGAGAAACGCTGGCCGCGCGTGCCCATGCCAAAGCCGCTGCCGTCCATGGTGAGGCCCACCGCCTTGGCGAAATCGGCATTGCCGTCGGCCAGCATCGTCACCTTGCCTTCGGCATTGGCGGACTTGCCCCACGCGCCCATGACGAAGGCGTCGTTGACGGCGGTGCAGGCGATTTCGTCCACGCCCTTGCCCTTGATATCCTCCGCCTTGTCGACAAAGCCCGGCAGGTGGCGCGCCGAGCAGGTCGGCGTGAACGCCCCCGGCACGGAGAAGAGCGCGACCGTGCGGCCCGCGAAATAATCGTCCGAAGCGACCTTTTCGGGGCCGTTCTCGGTCATCTTGACGAAAGTGGTGCTGGGGATGCGGTCGCCCTTCGAAATGGTCATTGCCTGTCTCCTGGCCTTTTTGAACGCGGCGCAGGTTGGGGCAGCGCGCTCTTCTGTCAAGGGGGCGGCGGAGGAATGTGCCGCGCCGACCCGTCCAAGCGACGGCTCGCCATTGGCAAAGGCGGTGAGCGGCGTATAGTCGCCCCATGACCACAGCGCGCTCCTATGCCGGCCAGTTTCTCCTTGCCCTGCCGGGCATGGAGGATGCGCGGTTCGACCATAGCGTCATCGCCATGTGCGTGCATGATGAAAATGGCGCGCTGGGGATATCCGTCAGCGACGAGATTGACGGCGTCACCCTGCACGATCTGCTGGAAAGCTTCGATATCGAGCCGGGCGACGTGCCGGACATGCCGGTGCTGAGCGGCGGGCCGGTTGAACCCCGACGCGGCTTCGTGCTGCATTCGCTCGACTGGACGGGGCATGACATGGTCGTGGTGGGCGACGGCTGGGGCCTGTCGGGCTCGCTCGAAATATTGAAGGCCATCGCGGAGGGCACGGGGCCGAGTCGCTATCTGGTGGCGCTGGGCTATGCCGGGTGGGGCGCGGGACAGCTTGACGAGGAAATGAGCGGGGAAAGCTGGTTTCCCACCGAATGCACCGCCGCCCTTCTGTTCGACACGCCTACCCACCGGAAATGGTCGGCCGCCTATGCCGCCGCCGGAGTCGATGCCGCCCATCTGGTCAGCGGCGCGGGGTCGGCCTGACCTGGGCTTCGATACGCTTTCGTAAGGCATGGCCATCGAGGCGGCTTGTTTCCCCAGCGTAACTGAACCATTTGCGGTAAAATTCGGCTAAGGATTTCCATTGGGATTCCGGCAACCGAACGGGCGCACCCTGATCCACGGGCAATTGGACGGGGGTTCAAACCATGAGGAAATTGATTGCAGCGGCGCTTGCCGCGACGATGCCGCTTGCGCCGGCGACAGCCGCGACCTGTTGGAAGCAGACCGCCGTGGAAGCAGCGCAAATCCGCGATTTCGAAATGATGCTGATGGTGTCGGCGCTGCGGTGCCGGGCGACGGGAAATAATTTCCTGGCCAGCTATAACCGGCTCATCCGGGAAAAGCGCGACGCGCTGACGCAGGTGAATGACGAATTGCGCGAGCATTTCCGCTCCGCCGCCGGGCCGTTGGGGGCGCTGGGCGCTTATGATAATTATGTCACCAGCCTGGCCAACGTCTACGGCGCGGGAGCGGAGGGGCTTGCCTGCCGCGACCTCCAGTCGATCACCGATGCGGCCAACGCCTTGCCGCCGACGCGATCGGCGCTGCTGGAACTGGCCGACGCCGCGGGGATCAGCCCGCATTTGTCGGGCGCGCGCTGCGATGTGGTGGTGGCCGTGGCTGGAAAGACCCAGAAATCCGACGATATTGCCGATAATGAGCCGATGAAGGTCGCATCGCGGGGCCCTGCGGATTAGGATATTGGGGGCTTGCGGAATAAGACATAAAGAAAACTTTATATTGAGTTGCCTTGAACGGCGGCGATTGGTAAAGCGCAGCCCATCGCCGCCGTTCGTTCGTTCGTTCGAGCGGTCGCCTCATCTTAACCAATGGAGACACGCTCGTGGCCACCGCACCCGCCACCCAGGCGCAGGATTATGTGATCCGCGACATCAGCCTTGCCGCTTTCGGCCGCAAGGAAATCGAAATCGCCGAAACCGAAATGCCGGGCCTGATGGCCCTGCGCGCCGAATTCGGCGCCGCCAAGCCGCTGAAGGGCGCGCGTATAACCGGTTCGCTGCATATGACGATCCAGACCGCCGTGCTGATCGAGACGCTGGCCGAACTGGGCGCGGAAATCCGCTGGGCATCGTGCAACATCTTCTCCACCCAGGACCATGCCGCCGCCGCCATCGCGCAGCGCGGCATTCCCGTCTTCGCCGTGAAGGGCGAGACGTTGGAAGAATATTGGGACTATGTCATCCGCATCTTCGACTGGGGCGACACCGTCTGCAACATGATCCTGGACGATGGCGGCGACGCCACCATGTTCGCGCTGTGGGGCGCGCGCGTCGAGGCCGGGGAGGAATTGTTCACGCCGGGCAATGAGGAAGAGGAAATCTTCGTCGCCACGCTGAAGCGCTTCCTGGCCGAACGTCCTGGCTATCTGACCAAGACGGTCGCCGCCATCAAGGGTGTGTCGGAAGAGACCACCACCGGCGTCCATCGCCTGTATGAACTCGCGAAGAAGGGCAAGCTGCCTTTCCCGGCGATCAACGTCAACGACAGCGTCACCAAGTCGAAATTCGACAATCTCTACGGCTGCAAGGAATCGCTGGTGGACGCCATCCGTCGCGCCACCGACGTCATGCTGGCCGGTAAGGTCGCCTGCGTTGCGGGCTTCGGCGACGTTGGCAAGGGTTCGGCTGCTTCGCTGCGCAACGGAGGCGCTCGCGTGCTGGTCACCGAAGTCGATCCGATCTGCGCGCTGCAGGCGGCGATGGAGGGCTATGAAGTCGTGACGATGGAGGAAGCGGCGACCCGCGCCGACATCTTCGTCACCGCGACCGGCAACGAAGCTGTCATCACCGTCGATCACATGCGCGCCATGAAGAATATGGCCATCGTCTGCAACATCGGCCATTTCGACAGCGAGATCGAGATTGCCGGCCTCAACAACATGCAGTGGACCGAGATCAAGCCGCAGGTGGACGAAGTTCAGTTCCCTGACGGCAAGAAGATCATCGTTCTTGCCAAGGGCCGTCTGGTGAACCTGGGCTGCGCTACTGGCCATCCCAGCTTCGTGATGTCGTCGTCCTTCACCAATCAGGTGCTGGCGCAGATCGAACTGTGGACCAAGTCGGACACCTATCAGAACGAAGTCTATGTCCTGCCCAAGCATCTGGACGAGAAGGTCGCCGCGCTCCACCTGGAGAAGCTGGGCGTGAAGCTGTCGAAGCTGACCCCGAAGCAGGCCGCCTATATCGGCGTGTCGGCGGAAGGGCCGTTCAAGCCGGATCATTACCGCTACTGATGCGGACGGGAAGGGGGAGGCGATTGCCTCCCCTTTTTTTGTGGGACATCAATTTCTCCCCACGCGCAGCGTGGGGAGGGGGACCGGCCGAAGGCTGGTGGAGGGGAAATGGCGCGACCTGCGTATCTTCCCCTCCACCACCGCTTTCAGCGGCGGTCCCCCTCCCCATCTCCCGATGGGGAGGATTTGGACGGGTCGCTTCATAGCCCCACGCATAATTCTTCCATCTCGGCGCTTCACGCTGCGCCGGACTTGGGTTAGTCCCCTCAAGACCATGGACGGGGGCAGATATTTCGCGATGAAGGTGAAGTAGGGCGTAATGACGTTGACCCCACTTGCCGCCGTGATCTTCGGCGTCGTGCTGGCTGCATGGCTGGGCGCGGCGGTCTGGGCGCTGTCGAGCGGCCAGCGGCGGCGGCGGGAGGGCATGCAGGCGCAGGGAAAGCTCGACCGCCTCTCGGTCCTGCTCGCATCCGCGCCCGCAGCGCCCATCGTCGTCCATCCCGACGGCAGGCTGGAGGCCGCCGACCGCCTCGCCAAATGGCTTGGCAAGGATCGCGGGCCGACCTTCCTGTCCGAACTGACCGCGCCCGACGGAGGATTGGAAGCCGATGACGCCGCTGCGCTGGCGCAGGAGATCGCCGCCGCCCAGCGCGCCGGGCGCAGCTTCGCCCTGGCGGTGCGGGGCGTCGATTCGTCGCGACTGTTGCTGGTGCGGGGCGCGCCCGCCGGGCCGGTGCTGGCCGAAAGCGGTGGCGTCGTGCTCTGGATATTCGACGCGACTGACAGCCAGTCGGAAATCCAGTCGCTGAAGGGCAAGGTCGAACAATTGCGCGAGGCGCTGGAGGCGATGGCGGGGCTGGTCGAGGCCGCGCCATTCCCGATGTGGCACCGCACGGCGGACATGCGGCTCAGCCTCGTCAACACCGCCTATGTCCGCGCCGTGGACGGCGAAAGCGCCCGCGAGGTCATCGCCCACGGCACCGAACTGGTCGAGACGGTCGGTGGCCTCACGCCGCAGGCCGCCGCCGCTCAGACCCTCACCGACGGCGCGCCTGTCGAGCGCATGGTTCCCGCGACCATCGACGGCGAAAGACGGACTATCCGCGTGGTCGACGTTCCGCTGGGCGCGGCGGGCGTGGCCGGTTTCGCCATGGACCAGAATGAACTGGAGCAGGCCCGCGTCGAACATCGGCGGCTGGAGGCGGCGCAGCGCGACCTGCTGGATCGCCTGTCCGCTGGCGTGGCGCGCTTCGGGTCCGACCGGGCGCTGCGCTTCTGGAACCAGCCCTTCATGAGCCTGTTCGGGCTGGACCAGGAAAGGCTGTCCGACAATCCGCCGTTCGAACGGGTGCTGGACCAAATGCGCGAGGCGCGGCGTCTGCCCGAAAACCGGGATTTCCCGGCATGGCGGGCGGAGCGGCGCGACTGGTTCCTCTCGCCCGATCCGCGCGAGGAAAATTGGCTGCTGGCGGACGGTACCCATTTGCGCGTCTATGCGCAGCCGTTGCCCGACGGCGGCCTGCTGCTGATCTTCGAGGATCGGACCGAGCAGGTTCAATTGTCGAGCGCCCGCGACACGCTGCTCCGCGTCCGCACGGCGACGTTCGACAATCTGTTCGAATCCATCGGCGTCTTTTCCTCCGACGGCCGTCTGCACCTGTGGAACAGTCGTTTCCGGACGATCTGGGATGTTTCGGAGGATTTGTTGGCCCAGCATCCGCGCATCGACGAACTGATGCGGACGGTCCAGTCCCGGCTGGCTAAGCCGCAGCAGGGCAACCTCGTCCGCGAACTGGTGCGCGCCGCCACGGTGGAGCGCAAGCAGCGCGTCGGCCATGTCGGCTTCGCGGACGGGCGCATATTCGAATTCGCCGCCATTCCGCTGCCGGACGGCAATGCGCTGTTCACCATGCTGGACGTGACCGATAGTCGCCGCGTGGAGCAGGTGCTGCGCGACCGCAACGACGCGCTGGAGCAGGCGGACAAGGTGAAGACCGCCTTCGTCACCAATATGAGCTACGAACTGCGCACGCCCCTGACCACCATCGCCGGTTTCGCCGAGATGATGAGCGCGGGCTATGCGGGGGAACTCAGCACGTCGGCCAAGGAATATGTCGACGGCATATTGCAGAGCACCAACCGGCTTTCGATGCTGATCGACAATGTGCTGGACCTGACCCAGGGCGAGGCGGGGATGCTGCCGGTGGAGAAAGCGCCGGTGGACCTGGCGGCGGAGGCTCGCGACGCCGTGGCGCGGATTAAGGGCGACGCCACTGCCAAGGGGATAGACCTGGCCCTCTCGCTCCAGACCAGCCTGGGCACGATACAGGGCGACAAGCGGCGGATCGGGCAGGCGCTGGACCATCTGCTGGAAAATGCGGTGCGATATTGCAGCCGGGGCGGCCGGGTGCTGCTGCATGGCGACGGGACGGTGGATAATGCGCGTCTCGTCGTGTCGGACAATGGGCCGGGCATCGACGCCAAGCGGCAGGCGACGATCTTCGACGCGTCATCCCGGACGGAGCAGGCGCGCAATGGCGGCAAGGCGGGGATCGGCCTGCCGCTGGCCCGGCAGTTGGCGCAGGCGCATGGCGGGACGCTGCAACTGGTGTCGGAACCGGGGCAGGGCACCATGGTCGTGATCGAGCTGCCCCGTGGCTGAGAGCGAGATCGTCCTCTCCGGAGAGGGAGAGATGCTGGCGTTCGGGCGTCGGCTGGCCGCTCTCGTCCGCATCGGCGACGTGATCGCGCTGGAAGGCGGGCTTGGTGCGGGCAAGACGACGCTTGCGCGGGGCCTGTTGGAAGGATTGGGATTGGAGGAGGAAGCGCCCAGCCCCAGCTTCGCCATCGTCCAGCCCTATGACATTCCGGAAGTCCGCCTGCCGGTTGCTCATGTCGACCTCTATCGGCTCGACGGGCCGGAGGAAGCCGAGGAACTGGCGCTGGATGAGTATCTGATGGACAGCCTGCTGATCGTGGAATGGCCCGACCGGCTGGGCGAAGGTGCATGGCCCGATGCGTTGCGCTTCCACATCCGCATGGAACCCGACGGCGCTCGGCGCTTGACAGCGGACGTGCCGGGCGCTTGGACGGAGCGATGGTCACAGATATGATCCCGCCCGCCGCCGCTCCCGCCTTTCTCGCGCAGGCGGGGTGGGAACATGCCGCCATCGTGCCGCTGGCCGGGGATGCGTCCTTCCGCCGCTATTTCCGGGTGATCGACGGCGCGCGCAGGGCGGTGTTGATGGATGCCCCGCCGCCGCATGAAGACCCGCGCCCCTTCATCGCCATTGCCCGGCATCTGACGGAGAAGGGCTTTGCCGCGCCCCGGATATTGGCGCAGGATCTGGACGAAGGGCTGGTCCTGATCGAGGATTTCGGCGACCTTCGCGTCAAGGAACATGTCGAGGATGCGCCGGATGCGGAACGCGACGTATATGGCCGCGCCGTCGACCTGCTCGCCGCCCTGCATCGCCTGCCTGCCGCCGACGTGCCGCCCTATGACCGTGAAGTTTATCAGCGGGAAGCGGGCCTGCTGACCGAATGGTATTGCCCCGCCATTGGCCTGCCGGTGGATGAGGCGGGCTATGTCGCGGCATGGGACGCGGTCTTGCCGGTCGTGGAGCAATCGGCCAGCCCGGTCGTCACGGTGCTGCGCGATTATCATGCGGAAAATATCATGCTGATCGACCGGGCGGAATCGCACGGGCTGGGTCTGCTCGACTTTCAGGACGCGCTGGCTGGACATCCGGCCTATGATCTCGTCTCGCTGTTGCAGGATGCCCGGCGCGACGTGTCGCCCGCGCTGGAGGCGGCGATGCTCGCCCATTATCGCGCCGTCGCCAACCCGCCCGCCGATTTCGACGCCGCCTATGCCGTGTTGGGCGCGCAGAGGAATGCGAAGATCATCGGCATCTTCACGCGCCTGTGGAAACGCGACGGCAAGCCGCGTTACCTGAGCTTCCTGCCGCGTATGTGGGATTTGCTGGAGCGCGACCTTGCCCATCCGGCGCTGGCGCCCGTGGCGACGTGGTTCGCGGCCAATATCCCCGCCGACAAGCGCCATCACGCGTTAGAGGAATTCGCCCCCGCATGATCGACACCGCGATGCTGATGGCCGCCGGACTGGGCAAGCGGATGCGCCCGCTGACCGCGACCCGCCCCAAGCCGCTGGTCAAGGTGGCGGGCAAGCCGCTGATGGACCATGCGCTGGACCGGCTGACGGCGGGCGGTATCCGCAAGGTGGTGGTCAATGTCCATTATCTGGCCGATACGGTCGAGGCGCATCTTCAGGCCCACTGCAACGGCATGACTGTCGCCATTTCCGATGAGCGGAAGAAGTTGCTGGAAACGGGCGGCGGGCTGATCCACGCCAGGGAGCAGTTGGGCGACGCGCCCTTCTTCTGCGCGAACAGCGACAATCTGTGGATCGACGGGCCGCAGGAAACGCTGGGCATGATGCGGAAGATCTGGGACCCGGATCGGATGGACGCGCTATTGCTGCTGGTGCCGCTCGCCCGCGCCAATTGCCACAGCGGACCGGGCGATTTCCACATGGATGCGGACGGCCGCCTGACGCGGCGCAAGACCGCGCATGTCGCGCCCTTCGTCTTCACCGGCGTCCAGATCATGTCGCCCAGCCTGCTGGTCGATCCGCCGTCGGAGGTGTTTTCCACCAATATCTTCTGGAACCGGGCGATAGAGGCGGGGCGGCTATACGGCGTTTCGCATCAGGGGCTGTGGTTCGACGTCGGCACGCCGCAGGCCATTCCAGTGGTGGAGACGATGCTGGCCTATGGGTGATCGCACCCGCCCGGCGCTGTTCAACATCCCCGCGCATCGCGCCTTTTCCGATGCGCTGGTGGCGGGCGTCCTCGCCCAGCATGGCGACGATCCGATAAGGCTGGCGCAGGGCATGATCCTGCTGCCCAATAATCGCGCCATTCGTTCGGTCAGCGACGCTTTCGTGCGGAAATCGGGGGGCGGGCTGCTGCTGCCGCGCCTTGTCGCCTTGGGCGATCCCGATCTGGGCGAACAGGTGGGCGGCGCGCTCGATCCCTTGGGGGAGGATGAGGCGGTCCCCCCCGCCATAGCGCCGATGCGCCGCCAGATGATCCTGGCGCGCATGGTGCAGCAGGCGTCCGCGCATCCGATAGACGCGGGGCAGGCGCTGAAGCTCGCCCAGGCGCTTGGCGCGGTGCTGGACCAGATTCAGGTCGAGCGGCTGTCCGTCACCGTGCTGGCCGACCTCACTTTGTCGGACGAATTGTCGCAGCATTGGCAGACGTCGCTCAGGCTGTTCGGGATATTGCTGGCGCAATGGCCGCAGGAATTGGCGCGGCTTGGCTGCATCGATCTGGGGGACCGGCGCAACCGGCTGCTGGATCGGGTCGCGGCGCGCTGGGCTAAGGCGCCTCCCGAAGGTTTTGTGATTGCCGCGGGCATGTCGGCAACGGCTCCGGCAATTGCCGGGCTGTTGCGCCGGATCGCGCTGCTGCCCAAGGGGGCCGTCGTCTTTGCCGGTCTGGATCAGGAGATGGATGGGGATGCGTGGGACGCCATCGGTCCCTTTGACGCCGATCCGCTGACTGGCCGGGCGCCTGCGGGGCATGAAACCCATCCGCAATATGCCCTGAAACGGCTGCTCGACCGCATGAGCGCGACCCGCGACGATGTGGCGCTCTGGCGCTGGGGCAGCGAGCATGACGCCCGCGCCGTCAGGGGGCGCAACATCTCCAACGCCATGCTGCCGCCGCGCCTGACTAGCCGCTGGCGCGACTTGAAGACCGCAGACCGTTCGCTAGCCGGGGTGGAGGCGCTGGAAGTCGCGACGCCCGGAGAGGAAGCGCAGGCCATCGCCATCGCCCTGCGCGAAGCGGTAGAGACGCCGGGCCGCACCGCCGCGCTGGTGACGCCGGACCGGCAATTGGCGACCCGCGTGTCGGCGCATCTGCGGCGTTGGGGCATAGAGGCCGACGATTCCGCAGGACAACCGCTGTCCCGCCTGCCGCCCGGAACCCTGCTGATCGCCATGGCGGAGGCTTTGGCGGAGCGGTTCGCGCCGGTCGCGCTGCTGACCCTGCTCAAGCATCCGCTCGTCATGCGGGGGGAGGAGCGGCTCGGCTGGCTGGAGGGGGTGCGCGGGCTCGACCTGCTGCTGCGCGGGCCACGGCCGCAAGCGGGTATCGTCGGCCTCGACCTGTTGCTGGCGGAGCGGGAAGGCGAAGACCGGCAGCGCGTTCTGCGCACCCGCACGCGGCTCTGGTGGGCGGAGGCTCGCGCCCTGCTGGAACCGTTGGAGCAGGCTTTTCTGGCCGCGCCCGACTTTGCCGGGCAGTTAGCGGCCATTCGCGAACATGCCGGTCGCCTGTCGCATGATGCGGTCTGGGCCGGGCATCAGGGCCATGCCGCCGCCGATCTCTTCGCCGAGATGGAGGATGCCGCCAGCGAAGGGCCGCGTCAGGCAGACATTCGTGCCCTGCCTGCCCTGTTCGACCATCTTCTGGGCGGCGTGTCCGTCCGCCCGCCGCAGGGTGGGCATCCGCGCATCGCCATATTGGGCCTGATCGAAGCGCGGCTGGTGCAGACGGACCTCATGATCCTGGGTGGGCTTAATGAGGGGACATGGCCGGGCCTGCCCGCGCCCGACCCCTGGCTGGCCCCACGCATCCGGCGGGAGATCGGCCTGCCGGGGCTGGAAAGCCGCATCGGCCTTGCCGCCCATGATTTCGCCAGCGCGTTGGGCGCGCCGCAAGTGCTGATCACCCGCGCCCGGCGAGGATCGGGCGGTCCGGCTGTCGCCTCCCGCTTCTGGCTGCGGTTGAAGGCTATGGCAGGGCCGCAATGGAAAAGCGCCGACCGCTATGCCGCGCTGGCGCAGTCTATCGACCATGCGGCGGAGCACAAGCCCGCCAGCCGCCCCGCGCCGGTGCCGCCGCTATCGGTGCGGCCGAAGGTCATTCCCGTCACCGATGTCGACCGGTTGAAGGCCGATCCCTACGCCTTCTATGCCAAGCGCATCCTGCGTCTGGCGCGGTTCGACCCGGTGGACGCTGATGCGGGACCGGCGTGGCGCGGCACGGCAGTGCATGAAATCCTGCAACAATGGGCGGAGGCGGGCAGCAGCGACCTTGCCGATCTGGAGGCGCGGGCGCGGGCGATGTTCGACCGGCCCGATGTGCATCCGTTGCTGAAGGCGCTTTGGCAGCCGCGCCTGATCGAAGCCATCCGCTGGATCGCCGCCGAGGTGGCGAGCGATCTGGCGGCGGGGCGCAAAATCCTTTCGGTTGAAATCGAAGGCCAGGCCGAGATCGCCGGGGTGACGCTGACCGGCAAGGCCGACCGCATCGACCTGTTGCCGGACGGAAAGCTGGGCATCGTCGATTACAAGACCGGCAAGCCGCCCAGCGCGCGGCAGGTCAAGGCGGGCTATGCGCTGCAACTCGGGCTGCTGGGACTGATTGCGGAGCATGACGGCTTTCCCGGCACCCATGCGGCCCCGGTCGCAGGCGGCTTCGAATATTGGTCGCTCGCCAAGAAGGGCGACGCCTTCGGCTATCGCGAAAGCCCGGTCGACCCGCTGGGCAAGCGGGACAAGATCATCACTGCCGACTTCACATCGCAGGTCTATTCACAGTTCGAGGATATGGTCGCCGCCTGGCTCACCGGATCGGCGCCCTTCGACGCGCAGGTGAACCCGGAAGTCGCCAATTATGGCGATTATGACCAGCTCATGCGGCTGGAGGAATGGTATGGCCGCGACGATGGCTAATAAGGCAAAGGCCCTGCAACCGCTGGCGGGCGCTCAGGCGCAGGCGGCGGCGCCCGACGCTCATGTGTGGCTGTCGGCGTCGGCGGGCACGGGCAAGACCCATGTGCTGACGGCCCGCGTGTTCCGCTTGCTGTTGCAAGGGGTACGGCCGGAAAATATCCTCTGCCTCACCTTCACCAAGGCGGGTGCGGCGGAAATGGCGGATCGCGTCCATGACCGGCTGGCCGCATGGGTGCAGATGAGCGGCCCCGCCCTTGCCGCCGATCTGATGGCGCTGGGGGAGGATCATGGGCAGGAAATGCAGGATGTCGCCCGCCGCCTCTTCGCCGAAGTGCTGGAGTCGACCGGCGGAGGCCTGCGTATCCAGACGATCCATGGGTTTTGCCAGCAATTGCTGACGGCTTTCCCACTGGAGGCCGACCTGCCGCCCGGTTTCCGGCCGCTCGACCAGCGGGAGCAGGCGGGGCTGGCGCGCGAGACATTGGCCGACATGGCGGTGGTCGCGCAGCAGCGGGATGATGAGGCGCTGATCGAGGCTTTGCAGGTGCTGAGCCTGCGGATGGGCGAGAGCGGGGCGGAGAATTTCCTGCTGCGCTGCGCGGCACGGCTGGATGCGCTGGAGGCTTTGCCGGAAGATATCGCGCCCTGGCTGCTGCGGGAACTGGGCCTGCCGGAAGGCGATATCGACGCGCATATTACGGAACAGTGTGCGGACGAGCTGTTTGATATGCGCACGCTATCGTGGATCGCGCAGACTAATGCGGATTGGGGCACGGGCAGGGCGCTGGAGCGTTGCGATCGGATAGCGCGCTGGCGGAATCTTGGTCCGGCGGAGCGGGCGGCTGCGCTGACCGATCTTCATGGCGTTTGGGCGAAGGTTGATGGCGAACTCATCTCCACCGCGAAGGGATGGGCGCCGCAGGTGGACGGCTATGGCGATGCCATTGCGCGAATGCATGAACGATGTGGTGAATTGCTGGGGATTCGGGTTCGGGCTGCCTATGCAATCCTATTGGCGAAGGGGTTGCATGCAGGGCGCGTCTATGCCCGGTCCTATGCGGAGGCGAAGCAGTTGGCGGGGGCGGTCGATTTCAATGACTTGATCGCCAATACCGCACAATTGCTGTCCCAGCCGGGCATTGCCGACTGGATACGCTACAAGCTGGATCAGCGGATCGACCATATTCTGGTGGACGAGGCGCAGGACACCAATGCCGATCAATGGCGGATCGTCAGGAGCATCGCTGAGGAATTTTTCACCAGCGAGTGGGAGCCGGGGCAGAAGGTCCGCACCATCTTCACCGTCGGCGATTTCAAGCAGGCTATCTTCGGCTTCCAGGGGACCAGCCCCCAGAATTTTGCGGCGGCGCAATTCCTGTTCGAACGGGATGCGCGGCAGGCCGGGCATCTCTTCCACGATCTATCGCTGGAACGCAGCTTCCGGTCCACGCCCGCCGTGCTGGATGTGGTCGACCGCACCATCGCGACGCTGAGCGCCGAGCGTTTCGGGTTGGAGGCGGGCGAAGTCCGGCATGTCAGCGCGAACCGCTTTCCCGGCGAAGTTCTGCTGTGGAAGCCGGTGATCGCGGGCCTGTCCGACGAGGCGGAGGGGGAGGAGGATTGGGCCGCCGATCAGGAGCGGGTGCTGGCGCAGACCATCGCGCGCCAGATCGGGCAGTGGATCGATGAGGGGCTGATGCTGGAGAGCCGGGGCCGCCCGGTGACGGCGGGCGACATCATGATCCTGGTCCGCCGCCGCAGCGAACTGGCGCGGCTGATCGTGGCGCGGCTTTATGAGGAGAAGGTGGCGGTGGCGGGCATCGACCGGCTGCGCCTGAACGCGCCGCTGGCGGTGCGCGACCTGCTGGCGGCGCTGCGTTTCGCGGTGCAGCCGGAAGATGATCTGAATTTGGCCGCTTTGCTGGTGTCGCCGCTGATCGGGTGGACGCAGGATGAGCTGATGGATCGCCTGATCGGTCGTCGCACCGGATTGTGGCAGCATCTGACGCAGACGCTGGACGCCGCGCTGCTGGAGCCTTTGCGGGGTTTGTTGGGGCAGGCGGATTTCACCACGCCCTATCGCTATCTGGAAGCCATATTGTCCGGCCCGATGGATGGCCGCCGCCGCCTGATCGAGCGGCTTGGCGCAGAGGCGGCCGACCCGATCGAGGAATTGCTGAACGCCGCTCTCGCCTTCGAGAATGACGATTATCCCTCGCTCCAGCGCTTCATCGACTGGTTCGATCGGGGGGAGGTGGAGATTGTGCGCGATGCCGCCGCGCAAGGGGATATGCTCCGCCTGCTGACGGTGCATGGCGCTAAGGGGTTGCAGGCCCCTATCGTCATCCTGGCCGATGCCTGTCTTGACCCTGACGCCGGAAATCGCGCCGATTCGCTGGAATGGAACGGCCTGCCCATCATCGCGCCGCGCAAGGCGGAGCGGCAGGGCGCGATAGGGCAGGTGGCCGAGGAGGCGAGCGCCGTCGAACGGGCCGAACATTGGCGGCTGCTCTATGTCGCGCTGACGCGGGCGGAGGAGAGGCTGGTCGTGACCGGATCGCTCGGCCCCCGCGCCAAGGGAGAGGTCAAGCCGGAAAGCTGGTATGCCGCCGTCGAGGGGGCGCTGATCTCGCTTGATGCGGAGTGGGAGGCCGATCCGCTTTGGGGCGCGCGTCGCAGGTGGCGGGGGCATGAGATATTGCCCCCCAAGGCGGCCGATCCGGATATTGCCGAGAACGGCGCGGTTCATGGCGAGCCTGTATGGCTTCGCCAGCCTGCGCCTGTGGAGGCCCGGCCGCCGCGCCCGCTCGCTCCTTCGGCGACCGTGGAGGATGATGTGCCCTATCCGCCGCCTACCCCGGCGATGCGGGATGCGGCGGAGCGAGGGCGCTGGCTGCACCGGTTGTTCGAGCGGCTGGCCGATGTGCCGCCCGACGACCGCCGCGCCCGCGCTGACAAATGGCTGGCGCAGCAGGGGCTGGGCGATGCGGCGCGGCGGCATGACGTCATCGAACAGGCGCTGCGCGTGATCGAAGACCCGCAATATGCCGCGCTGTTCGGGCCGGATGCGTTGGCCGAAGCGCCCATCGCCGCCGTGGTCGGGGAGGCGGTGATCGCGGGAACCGTCGACCGGCTGCGCATAGAGGACGATCTGGTGCAACTGATCGATTTCAAGACCGGCCGCATATCGCCGCTCGCCGTGGAGGAGGTGCCGCTGGCCCATATCCGGCAGATGGCCGCCTATGCCGCCGCCTTGCAGGTGATCTTCCCCGGCCGCCGGATCGAGGCGGGATTGCTCTACACCGCCGCGCCCCGGTTGATCACCCTGCCGCTGGACCTGCTGGCGCGGCACAAGCCGGGCTTTTTGTCCGCGCAGGAGAATTTGCCGCTTTCGCCTGTTGAGACGGATGCGTCACCATCCTAAATAGCTGCCAACTTAAGGAGATACCCAAATGGCTACCAAGGCAGTCACCGACCTGAGCTTCAAGCAAGACGTCATCGATGCGGACAAGCCCGTTCTGGTCGATTTCTGGGCGGAATGGTGCGGTCCGTGCAAGATGATCGGCCCGGCTCTGGAAGAGATTTCGGAAGAATTGGCTGACAAGGTCGTCATCGCGAAGATCAATATCGACGAGAATCCCGATGCGCCCGGCCGTTATGGCGTGCGCGGCATTCCGACGATGATTTTGTTCAAGAATGGTGAGGCCGCCGCGACGAAGGTTGGCGCTGCGCCCAAGAGCGCGCTCAAGGGCTGGATCGAAAGCGTTCTTTGATGGGCGGTGGGAAGGGTTTGAATGGCCCTTCCCCTCGTGACCCTTGAAGCGAGTCACGTGCCTCGCTTCAACGCGGCGTATGAAAAGTATGTGAGCACGGGATTGCCGGAAAATGGCCATCCCAAGACATTCCCCTCCCGCAGGCGGGAGGGGCTAGGGGTGGGCGCGAGCGTAGCGAGCTTCTGACTTAGCCGTTGCAAAACAACACGAATGTCGCGCTAGCCCACCCCCTAACCCCCTCCCGCTTGCGGGAGGGGGGATGACGGCTTCCCACTCACATCACTCAGTCCAGCGGGTTTTGAATTTGTCCACGCTGCCTAGGGTCGACGGGATCAGCCGCGTAGCAGCCGGTCCGCCGCCAGATCCCAAAGGCGCGGGGATGAAGCCCCCAGCAACCCGCGCCGCGTATCGCCCACGACATAGGGCGATCCGTCCAGCCGCTGGCATCGTCCGCCCGCTTCATTCAGGAACAGCGTCCCCGCCGCATGGTCCCAGGGCAGGGTGCGCGAAAAGACCGAAACGTCATTCTGTCCCAGCACCAAGCGCGGATATTGTTCGGCGGCGCAGCGGGGGATGTCGACCAGTCGGAAATGATCCTTCGACTGGCGCTGGATGTGGGCGCGCTCTTCCTCCGTCATGTAATAGACGGCCAGCGCGGCTATGGGGAGCGCCTCGCCGCTTTCCCGCGCATGGACCTGCTGCCCGTCGATATGACTGCCTGCGCCCAGAATCGCGTGGCACAGGCGGCCCGTCAGCGGGTCCAATATCCATCCGGCCAAAATCGTCCCGGCATCGGCCAGCGCGACGATGATGCCGAAGGGCGGCTTTCCCGCCGCGAAATTGCCGGTGCCGTCGATGGGATCGACGATCCAGTTCAGCCCTTCGCCTGCCCGGTCCAATATGGCGGGATCGGCGGCGCAGGCCTCTTCCCCGATGACGCCCGCTTCGGGCAGGATGGCGGACAGCCCTTCGGCCAGCCGGATTTCGCTTTCCTTGTCGGCGATGGTGACGAAATCGTCGGCGGCCTTCTCGCTCACCTCATGGCTGGCGAGATTCCGGTAGCGCGGCATCACGATGTCCCGCGCCACGTCGCGCATCAGCGCGACGACAGGCTCGTGCAATTCCGTCGGCATAGGCCCAGACCTTTAGCTACGATAATCCGCGTTGATCGAGATATAGCCGTGGGTCAGGTCGCATGTCCAAACCGTGGCCCTGCCTTCGCCCAGCCCCAGATCGACGCCGATCAATATGTCCTGCCCTTTCAGATGGGCGGCCACTGGTGCTTCGTCATAGCCCTCGACCGCCAGGCCGCCGGAAGCGACCTGAGTCGCGCCGAAGCGGATGGAGAGCCGGTCCCGGTCGGCGGGCTCGCCCGCCTTGCCGATGGCGGCGACCACGCGGCCCCAATTGGCGTCCTCGCCCGCTATGGCCGTCTTCACCAGCGGCGAATTGGCGATGGAGAGGGCGATGCGATGCGCGCTGGCGTCGCTTTCCGCGCCCTCGACAGTGATCTCCACGAATTTGGTCGCGCCCTCGCCGTCGCGCACCACCAGATGCGCAAGCTGGCGGCAGAGATCGCCCAAGGCCGCCGCAAAGGCGTCCGCCCCGGCATCCTCCATGGAGGTCAGCGGCGCATTGCCCGCCTTGCCCGTCGCGAAGGCCAGCACCGTATCGCTGGTCGACGTGTCGCTGTCGACCGTGATGCAGGAGAAGGTCCGCTTGTTGGCGGTGGACAGCATCTGCTGCAACAGCTTGGGATCGATGGCTGCGTCGGTGAAGATATAGCCCAGCATCGTCGCCATATCCGGCGCGATCATGCCGGAGCCCTTGATGATGCCGACCAGTTCGACCCGCGTTCCGCCGATCATGGCGGCGGCATGGGCGCCCTTGGCATAGGTGTCGGTCGTGCCGATGGTGGTCGCCGCATCCTCCCAGCCGCAGGGGGTGGCGGTGAAGGCGGCTTCCAGTCCGGCTTCGGCCTTGTCCACCGGCAGTGGGACGCCAATCACGCCGGTCGAGGAGATGAAGATATCCGAAGGCTGGCAGTCGAGGTGATTGGCGACCTTGGCGGCGATGGCCTCCACGGCGGCGCGGCCCCGATGGCCGGTGAAGGCGTTGGCGTTGCCTGCATTCACCACCAGCGCGCGCGCCGATCCCAGTGGAATCGCGTCCCGGCACCATTCGACTTCGGGGGAGGGGCATTTGCTCTGCGTCGTGACGCCGGCGACCGCCGTGCCTTCGCTCAGTTCGACATAGGTGAGGTCGCACCTGTCCCAATTCTTGTAGCGCGCCCGCGCCACGCGCGCCGTGACGCCCGCGATGGGCGGAAGGTCGGGGAAAGCGGCGGGGGCAAGGGGCGAACGTTCGGTCATGCCCGTCGCTTAGCGCAATATGCCCGCCCGTCAACGGCGAAGGGCAAGCGGCGGGGGTAGGAGGAAAAGTCGCGCTACGCGACTTTCCGCTGTTGGGGGCCGTCATCCGCCTGTTTGCGCCTTGCCGACATGCCTGCTCTGATTGACTAACGCCTGTCCGCCCCCTAAATCGCCGCGCATGTCTGTGTGCGTCTTCTTGAAGGTGCATGCGTCCCATTTTGTCAGGAACTTGCATGTTCGGCGCACTCGCCAAGTCTATTTTCGGCTCCTCCAACGACCGCTATGTGAAGTCGCTGGGCAAGACCGTCGAACAAATCGCGTCTTTCGAACCCACCATCTCCGCCATGACCGACGAGGAACTGGTGGCGCAGACCGTGCGATTCCGCGAGCGGCTGGCGCAGGGCGAGACGCTGGACGACCTGTTGCCCGAAGCCTTCGCCACCGTGCGCGAGGCGGCGAAGCGGACTTTGGGGCAGCGCCATTATGATGTGCAGATGGTCGGCGGCATCGTGCTTCATCGCGGCGAAATCGCGGAAATGCGCACGGGCGAGGGTAAGACGCTGGTTGCGACGCTAGCTACCTACCTCAACGCGCTGGAGGGGAAGGGCGTTCACGTCGTCACCGTGAACGACTATCTGGCCAGCCGCGACTGCGAGTGGATGGGGCAGGTCTATCGTTTCCTGGGCCTGACGACCGGCGTGATCGTGCCGAACCTGTCGGAGGATCAGCGGCGCGAGGCTTATAACGCCGACATCACCTATGCGACGAACAACGAGCTTGGCTTCGATTATCTGCGCGACAATATGAAGTATGACCGCGCATCGATGGTGCAGCGGCCCTTCAACTTCGCCATCGTCGACGAGGTGGACTCGATCCTGATCGACGAAGCGCGCACGCCGCTGATCATTTCGGGGCCGACCGACGACAAGTCGGAGCTGTATGTCGCCGTCGACGCCATCGTGAAGCGGCTGGACGAGGCCGATTATGAGAAGGACGAGAAGCAGCGCACCGTCACCTTGACCGAGGACGGGACCGAGAAGATCGAGCGCATGCTGGAGGAGGCGGGGCTGCTGCAAGGCGCCAACCTCTATGATTTCGAGAACACCGCCGTCGTCCACCACGTCAATCAGGCGCTGCGCGCGAACGCCATGTTCCGCCGCGACATCGATTATATCGTCAAGGACGGCAAGGTCATCATCATCGACGAGTTCACCGGCCGCATGATGGACGGCCGCCGCTGGTCGGACGGCCTGCACCAGGCGGTGGAAGCCAAGGAAGGCGTGAATATCGAGCCGGAGAACCAGACTCTGGCCTCCATCACCTTCCAGAATTATTTCCGCATGTATCCCAAGCTGGGCGGCATGACCGGCACGGCGGCTACCGAAGCGACCGAATTCTTCGAAATCTACAAGATGAACGTTGTCACCATCCCGACCAACCGGCCGGTGCAGCGTGTCGATGAGGAAGATAGCTTCTACAAGAATCTGGAAGACAAGTTCCGCGGCATCGCCCGCACCATTCGCGAGCATCAGGAAAAGGGCCAGCCGGTCCTCGTCGGCACGGTGTCGATTGAAAAGTCGGAAATGCTGTCCGAATTCCTCAATCAGGAGGGCGTCAAGCACGCCGTCCTGAACGCCCGCTTCCATGAGAGCGAAGCGCATATCGTCGCTCAGGCGGGCCGCAAGGGCGCCGTCACCATCGCCACCAACATGGCGGGTCGCGGCACCGACATCAAGCTGGGCGGCAACCTGGAGATGCGTGTCGAGGACGAATTGCGCGACGTGCCGGAGGGGCCGGAGCGCGAAGCGGCCATCGCTCGCATCGACGCGGAGATCGAGGCGGAAAAGGCCGAGGTGCTCGCCGCCGGTGGTTTGTTCGTGCTGGCTACCGAACGGCATGAAAGCCGCCGCATCGACAACCAGCTACGCGGCCGTTCGGGCCGTCAGGGCGATCCCGGCCTGTCGCGCTTCTACCTCAGCCTCGATGACGATCTGATGCGCATCTTCGGGCCGGACACCATGTTCGCCAAGATGATCCGCTCCAACCTGGAGGATGGGGAGGCGCTGCCGCCTTCGAAGTGGCTCAGCAAGGCCATCGAGACCGCGCAGAAGAAGGTCGAGGCGCGCAACTACGACATCCGCAAGCAGGTCGTCGAATATGACGACGTGATGAACGACCAGCGCAAGGTCATCTACGAACAGCGCAGCGACATCATGGATGCGGAGACGGTGGACGATGTCGTCACCGACATGCGGCATGAGACGGTCAACGATCTGGTCGGCGCGTCCTGCCCGCCGGGCACCTATCCCGAACAGTGGGACATGGATCGGCTGAAGGCCCGCACGGCCGAGGTGCTGAACCTGGAACCCGATTTCGACGCCTGGCTGGCGGAAGATCATGTCGACCCGGAAATGATCGAGGAGCGGCTGACCGCGCTCGCCGACGCGGCCGTGGCGGACAAGGTCAAGGAACTCGATCCCGAAAACTGGCACATGATCGAAAAGTCGATCCTGCTCCAGAGCCTGGACCATCATTGGAAGGAGCATCTGTCGACCCTGGACGCGCTCCGCCAGGTCGTGCACCTACGCGCCTATGCGCAGAAGACGCCGATCAACGAATATAAGCAGGAAGCCTTCGCCTTGTTCGAGCGCATGCTGGGCAATATCCGCGAGGATGTGACCGGCTCCATCGCCCGCGTCCAGTTCCGCATGGAAGAGCCGCTGCCCGAATTCAACCTGCCGGTGCTGCCCGATTTCATCACCACGCATATCGACCCGTTTTCGGGCGAGGATAATAGCGCGGACATCGACGGCGGGCAGATCGGCGGCATCACCACGACGCTGCCGCGTCCGCCCGTGGGCGGTGGTCAGGCCGGGGAATTCGCCAATCTGGACATCAGCCGCAACGCGCCATGCCCCTGCGGTTCAGGCCAGAAATACAAGCATTGCCACGGCGCGCTCAGCTAAGCCGCATCGACCTTCAGAAGATGGTGAGCCGAAATGGTTGAAGCGAGGCACATGACCCGCCTCGACCATTTCGGTCGGCAAGTGCGGAACTAGTCGCGGGGCCGGTCGCCATGCAACTTCGCCCATAATTGGGCGGTTCCGGCCTCCTGCGCCTTGTTCACATATTGCGCTGCGATCAGCCATCCCTTGATCGGCCGCAACGGCAGGACCGTCGTCAGGATCAGCACCGGAACGCCGACCGCCAGATGCACCCATAATCCCGGCCTGGCCAGTATCTCCAACATGATGATGAACACCACGCCCGGCACGCAGGCGAACAATTGCACGAACACCGCAGGCCCGTCAGCCGGATCGGCAAAGTCGTAATTCAGCCCGCAAATCTCGCAATGATCGCGCACCGTCAGGAATCCGCGGAAGATATGTCCCTTGCCGCAACGCGGGCATCGGCCGAAGGGGCCGGTCTCCATGGGCGACCGCCGGACCCATGGCCCGCCATCTTCCGCCGCCGTAATCCCGATTGAAATCCCGTCTTTATCATCCATCGCCATGCCATCCTGCCAACGGCGTAAATGTCGCTATTGCGGGCGGATTTTCAATTGGGCTTTTTGCCCCAGGGGCACGTGTCGTCAGCCAAAAGCTTTCCGTTACGGAAAGCAGGGCTATCTACCATCGGATAGATTGCCAAACCGCTTTCCCTCCATTATGGAGGGGCCGATTTGGATGCCCGACAGCAAACAAGTCGCGCTCCCGGCTATCCCTTGCCCGGGAGCGCTTTTTTTTTAATTCGCTATCCAGGCTGTTCCCGCCAGTCGGTCAGGACTCTCTTTCCATCGCGTCGTGCAGAACCTGATCCGGGCAGGACATCGCCAAGGCCCTGACCTTGTAGCGCAGCGCAAGTTCGCGATGAGCCGCAACTTCCTGCGACGAAGCGCTCCGTTTGACCGCGGCCTCGGCTTTCGCGGCCTCTTCTTTCGCGCGCCGGAACAGATAACGGGCGTCGGTATCGACAGACATCATCACCTCCGATGATAAGCGATCCGATAGTAGCACGGGAAAATCGTTCCGCTTTAACCGGGATCAATTTTGCCGATTTCATGGAGGGGGTGGCGGACAGGGTGGGATTCGAACCCACGGTGAGCGTAAACCCACGGCGGTTTTCAAGACCGCTGCCTTAAACCACTCGGCCACCTGTCCGTCGCCACGCTTCCTAGCGAACCGGGCGGCCATGCCAAGCGCAAAATCGCGGCAACCCGCTTTCGCCGCTGGAATGACGCGAAGCGCCAATAAGGGGATTCACGCCACGCCATCCCTGTGCAACAAAAGGGGATAGGGAGATTCTTCAATGCGTTCTTCGATCCTGTCGCTGTTGCTGGGCCTGGCCGCGATAATGGCGGCCGGCCTGACGGCGGACAGCGTGATGGCGCAGGAAGACCCCGCCTTCCGCGCCTATCTGGAATCGCTCCGCCCCAGGGCACGGGCGCTGGGAATTCGGGATGCGACCCTGGACAGCGTGTTTCCCGGCCTCACGCCCAATCCCCGCGTCGTCCAGCTCGACCAGAATCAGCCCGGCGGCGGCGCCTATGCGCCCATCCCCAATTTCGAACCCTATCGCCGCCAGCATGTCGACGCGGCGCGCATCGGCCGTGGCCGCACCGCTTATATCGCCAACCGCGCCCGGCTCGCCCGGATCGAGGCGGAAACCGGCGTGCCGGAGGAGATCATGGTCGCCATCTATGGCCATGAAACCAATTACGGCTCCTATACCGGGGATTTCGACCTGATCCGTTCGCTGGCGACACTCTCCTACGAAGGGCGCCGTCGCGCCCTATTCGAGCCGGAACTGCTGGCGACGCTCAAGATGCTGGACAATGGCGTCCCGCGCAGCCGTCTGGTCGGCAGTTGGGCGGGGGCTACCGGATATCCGCAATTCCTGCCCAGCGTCTATCTGCGGCTGGGCAAGGATGGCGACGGGGACGGCCGGGTCGACATCTGGAACAGCGAAGCCGACGCGCTGGCCTCCATCGCCAATTATTTCGTCCATGCCGGTTGGCGGCGGGGCCAGCCCTGGGGCGTCGCCGTATCGGTGCCCGCCGGTCTCGACCGCGCAAGTATCGCGGCGCGCACCAGGCCCGCCCGGTGCGACCGCGTGTTCAACCGGCACAGCCGCTGGCTCAGCATGGCCGAATGGCGGCGCATGGGGATCGTCCCGACCGGCGGCGGCTGGCCCGCCGACAGGGTGCTGGCGACGCTGCTGGAACCCGACGGCCCCGGCAAGACGGCCTATCTGCTCACCAGCAATTACCGGGCGATCCTCGATTATAACTGCTCCAACTTTTACGCCCTGTCGGTCGGCCTGCTGGCCGATGCGGTGAAGCAATAGAGCGCTTTGAGATCGGCCCTGTCATGGCTAATGAAAGCGTCAGGCACTCCAAGAATCCACCAGTCCGAAGGCAGTCCCGCATGAAGAAGTCCGTCGCCGCCCTCCTTTTCGTCGGGCTGCTGTCCCAGCCGCTGACCGCCGCCGCGCCGCCCTATACCAGCGAAGCGCCGATCGCTTATCTCAAGGATCTGTCGTCGGGCGCCGTCCTCTATGACAAGGGGGGCGAGACGCGGATGCCGCCTGCCTCCATGGCGAAGATGATGACGGTCCACGTCGCCTTCCGCCTGATCCAGAAGGGCGACCTGAAACTCGACCAGAAATTCACCGTCCGCCCGGAAACCTGGCAGCAATGGCACGGCCCGCAAGCCGGTTCGACCATGTTCCTGTCCCCCGGCGAGCAGGTGTCGGTGGAAAATCTGCTGCACGGCATCGTCACCCTCTCCGGCAACGACGCCTGCGTAGTGCTGGCGGAGGGCATTGCCGGGACCGAGCAGGCCTTCGTCGCGCTGATGAACCAGGAAGCGAAGCGGCTTGGCCTGAAAAACAGCAATTTCGGCACCAGCAACGGCTGGCCGGATGAGGGCGTGACCTATGTGACCGCCGCCGACCTGGCCAGCCTGGCCGAAGCGACGATCGAGGAGACGCCCAGCCTCTACAAGAAATTCTACGCCACCCGCGCCTTCACCTGGGGCAAGACGATGGGCGGCGCGGATATCGAGCAGGGCAATCGCAATCCCATATTGGGCAAGGTGGCGGGCGCCGACGGGCTGAAGACCGGCCATACCGAGGAAGCGGGCTATGGCTTCACCGGATCGGCCGAGCAGGAGGGCCGCCGACTGGTGATGGTCGTCGCCGGGCTGACCAGCGCCAATCAGCGCATTGCCGAATCCGTGCGCTTCATGGACTGGGGATTCCGCGCATGGAAGGCGCAGCCGCTGTTCAAGAAGGGGCAGACCGTCGAAACCGCCGAGGTTCAGCTTGGCAGCGTCACCAAGGTCGCGCTGGTCGCGCCGCAGGATATGGCGGTGACGCTGCCCCGCGCCGCATCGTCCGGCATTTCGGTCAAGGTCGCCTATACCGGCCCGATCAAGGCGCCCATCGCCAAGGGACAGAAGATCGCCCAGCTTATCGTGTCGACCCCCGACACCCCGCCGCAGATCCTGCCGCTGGTCGCGGGTGAGGACGTGTCCGAAGCGGGCATATTCGGTCGCCTTTGGAACGGGCTGAAGTCCTTCTTCGGGTGACGCAGGGTCGCTTCATTTCTCTGGAAGGCGGGGAGGGCGCGGGCAAGTCGACCCAGATCAGGGCGCTTGCCGCGGCCTTGCGCCTGCGCGGGCTGGAGGTCGTCGAGACCCGCGAACCGGGCGGCAGCGAGGGGGCGGAGGCCATTCGCGCCCTGTTGCTGACCGGCGGCGCAGACCGCTGGAGCCCGCGTGCCGAAGCGTTGTTGTTCGCCGCCGCCCGCGCCGATCATGTCGAAAAGACGATCCGGCCTGCGCTGGATCGCGGTGCCTGGGTGTTGTCGGATCGCTTTCTGGACAGCAGCCGGGCCTATCAGGGCATGGGCGATCTGACCGACGCTGACATATTGGCGCTCCACCGGATCGGCAGCGGGGGATTTCTGCCCGACCGCACCCTCTTCCTCACCCTGCCCGAAGCGGAAGCGACGGCGCGCGCCCGGTCCCGCGACGGCGACGCCTCCGACCGGATCGGTGGGCGTGACCCGGCCTTTCATCGGGCGGTTGCCAGCGCCTTCACGCGCTTTGCCGAACAGGAACCGGCGCGTTTTCTGTCGGTCGATGCGTCCGGCGACAGCGCGGCCGTGACGGAACGGCTGCTGCTTGCCCTGCAAGGCCTGCTGCCATGACGTCGCTTCTGGGTCATGACTCGCAGGCGCGCACATTGCTGGGCGCGGCGCGGAGCGGGCGGTTGCACCATGGCTGGATATTGGCCGGGCCACGCGGCATCGGCAAGGCCGGCTTCGCCCGCGCCATGGCTCTGCGCCTGCTGGCAGAAGCCGCAGGACCGCCGGTCACGGGCGAAGGGCTGGACGTGCCGCCGGATCACCCGATCCGCCGTCTGTTCGAAGCCGATGCGCATCCCGACTATGCCGATCTCTATTGCCTGGAAAAGGAGAGCGGCACGGCGCGCAACATCACGGTCGATCAGATCCGGGGCCTGCAGCGGCTGATCCAGTCGGCCCCGTCCATGTCGTCACGTCGGGTCGTGGTGATCGACAGCGCCGACGATCTGGAGCGGGGGGCCGCCAACGCGCTGCTCAAGAATCTGGAAGAACCGCCCGCCGACATGCTGTTCCTGCTGGTCAGCCATGCGCCGGGCCGCCTGCTTCCCACCATCCGTTCCCGTTGCCGCACGCTGCGCTTCGACGCGCTGAGTGATGACGCGATGCGCTCCATATTGCGCGCCGCGGACGAAACGCTGCCCGCAAAGGAACTGGAGGCGCTGATCCATGCGGGGGAGGGGTCGCCGGGCAAGGCGCTCCGCTATGCGGGGCTGAACATCGCGGATATCGAACAGGCGCTGGCCGCCATCGCCGCCGATGGGGACCCCGGCAACCGTCAACGCCTTATCCTCGCCAAGGCGCTGGCGTCGAAGGCGGCGCGGCCCCGCTATGAAGCCTTTCTGGAGCGCGCGCCCGCCTTCATCGCGGAGGCCGCTCGCCAACGGCAGGGAAATGATCTCGGCCGGGCGCTCGACCATTGGGAGGCTGCCCGGCAGCTTGCGGGCGGGGCGATCATCCTGTCGCTGGAACCGGGGGCGGTGGTGTTCGAACTGGCCGGGCATGTCGCGGCGCTTGCGCGCTGAAAAGCGGCTTTGCGCAAGGGCGAACAACCGCTAGGGAAGGCCGCATGTCCAAGCCCTATACCATCACCACCGCCATCAGCTACCCCAATGGCCGCCCGCATATCGGCCACGCCTATGAAGTGATCGCCACCGACGCGATCGCCCGTTTCCAGCGGATGATGGACCGCGACGTCTTCTTCCAGACCGGCACCGACGAACATGGTCTGAAAATGGCCCAGACAGCCCGCAACCGGGGCATCGAGCCGCGTGAACTGGCCGATGAAATGTCAAGCTATTTCAAGGCTATGAACGATGGCCTGAATATCAGCTATGATCGCTTCATCCGCACAAGCGAGCCGGATCACCACAGCGCCAGCCAGGCCATTTGGCAGGCGATGGAGGCCAATGGCGACCTCTATCTCGGTCGTTACGAGGGCTGGTATTCGGTCCGCGACGAAGCCTTTTACGACGAAAAGGAACTGACCGAAGGGGAGGGCGGGCAGAAGCTATCGGCCCAGGGCACGCCGGTCGAATGGACCGTCGAGGAAAGCTGGTTCTTCCGCCTGTCCGCCTATCAGCAGAAGCTGCTGGACCTTTACACCAGCCAGCCGGATTTCATTCAGCCCGACAGCCGCCGCAACGAGATCATGCGCTTTGTCGAGGGCGGTCTTTCGGACCTCAGCGTATCCCGCACCAGCTTCGACTGGGGCGTGAAGGTGCCAGGCAGCGACGGCCATGTCATGTATGTGTGGGTCGATGCGCTGACCAATTATCTGACCGGCTGCGGCTATCCGGACGATGCGGAGCGCATGGCTCGCTATTGGTCCCAAGGCGGCGACATCACGCATATTATCGGCAAGGATATCGTGCGTTTTCATACGGTTTACTGGCCAGCCTTCCTGATGAGCGCGAAGCTGCCCTTGCCGAAACAGGTGTTCGGGCACGGCTTCCTCCTCAACCGGGGGGAGAAGATGTCCAAGTCGCTCGGCAATGTCGCCGATCCGATGGAACTGGCGGAGCGTTTCGGCGTGGACCAGTTGCGCTATTTCCTGCTGTCCGAAGTCACCTTCGGCAATGACGGCAGCTACAGCGCGGAAGCCATTGTCGCCCGATCCAACAGCGATCTCGCCAACAGCTTCGGCAATCTTGCCCAGCGGACGCTGAGCTTCATCGCCAAGAATCTCGAAGGCAGGCTGCCCGAACCGGCGCCGCAGGAAGTGGACGGCGACCTGCTCCAGACCGTCGCTGAGGCTGCACAGAGTTTCCAGTCCGCCATGGCCGATCTTGCGCCCTCCACCGCCATAGAAGCATGGATGCGGGCGGTCTTCGCCTGCAACGCCTATATCGACGCGCAGGCCCCCTGGACGCTCCGCAAGATCGACCCCGCCCGGATGGAGGCCGTGCTCGCAACCCTCTACGAGGCCATCGCGCATCTTGCCATCATCGTCCAGCCGGTGATTCCGGCCAGCGCCTCGGCCCTGCTGGACCAGATGGGCGTGGCAGGGCACGGGCGGAATTATGCCGCCATCGGCAGCGGTTGGTATGCGACGCTGCGCGCTTCGGGCTTCGTACTCGGCGCGCCCAAGCCGCTTTTCCCGCGCCTCGAACTGCCTGCGGAAGAGGCGTGACGTCATGTTGATCGACAGCCATTGCCATTTGAATTACAAGGGGTTGATCGAGGATCAGCAGAATGTGCTTGAACGGGCGCGGAGTGTCGGAGTCGGCCTGATGCTCAACATCGCCACCCGCGAAAGCGAGTGGGACGACGTGCTGGGCACGGCGCTGCGCGAACCCGATGTCTGGGCGACCGTCGGCATCCACCCGCATGAAGCGGACGAGCATCCCCATGTCGACACCGCCAAGCTGGTCGAACGCGCCGCCCATCCGCGCATCGTCGGCATAGGCGAAACGGGCCTTGATTATTATTATGACCATAGCGACCGCGAACGGCAGCAACGCAGCTTCCGTTCGCATATCGCGGCGTCCCGCGAAACCGGCCTGCCGCTGATCGTCCACACCCGCGATGCGGAGGAGGATACGCTGGCCATCATGCGCGATGAAATGGGGAAGGGGGCCTATGGCGGCGTCATCCACTGTTTCACCGCCAGCGGCGCCTTTGCCGATGCGGCGATGGAACTGGGCTTCTACATCAGCATTTCCGGTATCGTGACCTTCAAGAGTGCCAAGGATTTGCAGGAGACAGCGGCGCGCCTGCCGCTCGACCGGCTACTGATCGAGACGGACTCGCCGTTCCTGGCGCCCGTGCCCCATCGCGGCAGGCCCTGCGAACCCGCCTTCGTGGCCGATACCGCCCGTTTCCTCGCCCATCTGCGGGGCGAAAGCGTCGAGCAACTGGCCGAAGCGACCTCCGCCAATTTCCGCACGCTGTTCAGCAAGGCGGCATGAGCCTGAAGCTCACCATCCTGGGCAGCGGCACCTCCTCCGGCGTTCCCCGGATCGGCAATGACTGGGGCGCCTGCGATCCGCAGGAGCCGAAGAACCGCCGCACCCGCGCATCCATATTGGTCGAAAGCCCGACGACGCGGCTGCTGATCGACACCTCGCCTGACATGCGCGCCCAATTGCTGGCGGCGGACGTCGTGCAGATCGATGCGATCCTGTGGACGCATGACCATGCCGATCACAGTCACGGACTGGACGATGTGCGTCAGCTCTACCACTATCGCGGCACGCCGGTGCCCGGCTATGCCCGCCCGCAGACGCTGAAATTGCTGCGGGAACGGTTTGGCTACGCCTTTGAGGGGCGGCATGGTTATCATGCGACGATCGACGCCCATGCCTTGCCCGACGGGCTGCGCATCGGGGACATCGGCATCGCCTGCACCGATCAGCCCCATGGCGAAATCTTCTCCACCGGGTTTCGTTTCACATATAATGGCCACTCCATTGGCTATGCCACTGATTTTCATGATATTACGCCCGATATGCTGGCCCTTTACGACGATCTCGACATCTGGGTGGTCGATGCGCTGCGGGAAAAGCCGCATCCCACCCATGCGCATCTGGCGCTCACGCTGGACGCCGTGCAGGCGGTGCGGCCCCGGCGCGCCATATTGATCCATATGGACCAGAGCATGGACTACGCTACGCTATGCCGGACTCTCCCGGCGGGGGTCGAACCGGGCTATGACGGGCTGGTGGCGGAATTGGGCGGGACTTAGAAAGCGGGGGTGGGGGCATGGATGGCGATCAGGCGATGTCCAGTCTCTGGTATGTGCTGGCGCTCGTCCTGGTCGGATCGGCCCTGTTGGCCCGGCGCGCGCCGATGGGCGGCCTCATGCGGATGGCGATGCTGTGGATCGTCATCTTCGCCACGCTGCTCGGCCTGTTCAAGGCGGGGGAGAAATTCGGCCTGTTTTCCAGCCGACTGGAAGGGGAAGGGGACAGGCCCGCAGCCTCGGCCAGCGATGGCGGGCCGCCGCCCATCCCCGCAGCGCTGGCTGAAGGGCAGGCGTTGCGCATTCCCGTCGCGCCCGACGGCCATTATTGGGTGGAAGCCATGGTGAACGGCACCCCGACCCGCTTCCTGATCGACAGCGGCGCCAGCGTCACGGCCCTGTCCATGGCGTCCGCCCGCGGATCCGGCCTGAATTTCGACCTGAACGCTCCCGGCGTCGGCATGATGACCGCCAACGGCAAGATCGACGCCAAACGCTCCACCATCGCGACGCTCGTCATCGGCCCGATCCGCACCAGCGACCTGGATATCGTCATTTCGCCCGCCTTCGGCGACGTGAACGTGATCGGCATGAACATGTTGTCGCGGCTGAAAAGCTGGGGCGTGCAGGATAAGGAAATGGTGCTGACCCCATGACGTCATCGATTGCCGCGCCCGACCAGCGCCAGCGCCTGAAAGCCATTATCGGCGGTTCCACCGGCAATCTGGTGGAATGGTATGACTGGTATGCCTATTCCGCCTTCACCCTTTATTTCGCCCAGCATTTCTTTCCCAGCGAAGATCGCACGGCCCAGTTGCTGAGCGCCGCGGGCATTTTCGCCGTGGGTTTCCTGATGCGGCCCATCGGCGCCTGGCTGATGGGCGTCTATGCCGACCGCCATGGGCGAAAGAGCGGCCTGACCCTGTCCGTCGCGTTGATGTGCGCCGGCTCTCTGCTGATCGCGGTCACGCCTTCCTACGCGACAATCGGGGTGGGGGCGCCGTTGCTGCTGGTGCTGGCCCGGCTGATGCAGGGGCTTTCCATCGGCGGCGAATATGGCGCCAGCGCGACCTATCTGTCCGAAATGGCGGGCCGCAACCGGCGCGGTTTTTACTCCAGCTTTCAGTATGTCACGCTGATCGCCGGGCAATTGGTCGCCATTTGCGTCCTGCTACTGCTCCAGGCGACGTTGAGCGAAGCCGAACTCGACGCCTGGGGATGGCGTATTCCGTTCCTGATCGGCGGGGCGCTGGCCGTCATCGTCTTCTGGCTCCGGCGCGGCCTTTCCGAAACGCAGAGCTTTGCCATCGCCAGGGCGGAGGGCGCGCCCAAATCGGGCTTCATCGAACTGGTAACCCGGCACCCCAGGGAAACTTTGACAGTGATGCTGCTGACGGCGGGCGGTACCATCGCCTTCTACGCCTATTCCATCTACATGCAGAAATTCCTGGTCAATACCAGCGGACTTAGCCGGGAAACAGCGTCTCAGATCAATGGGATAACGCTGTTTCTTTTTATGATGATTCAACCGCTTGCGGGCGCGCTTTCTGATCGCATCGGACGCAAGCCGTTGATGATCGGTTTCGGCGTGCTGGGCGTTATCTGCACTTATCCGATCTTCGCGACATTAGCCGTCACCAAAGACCCGTTGCTGGCGGGCTTGCTCGTGATGGCGGGGCTGATCATCGTCACCGGCTACACGTCGATCAACGCCGTCGTGAAGGCGGAGCTTTTTCCGGCCCATATCCGGGCGCTGGGCGTGGCGCTGCCATATGCGCTGGCCAACACCTTGTTTGGCGGGACGGCGGAATTCGTCGCGCTGTGGTTCAAGAAGATGGGCATGGAACAGGCATTCTATGTCTATGTCACGGTGATGATCGGCATTTCGCTGATCGTATATATCCGGATGCGGGATACCCAGAGGCACAGCCGGATATTGGAAGATTGATGGATAGATATTTAACATAATCCTTATTATCGAACTAATATATGCCGACGGGCAAGGCTGGCCATTGTCCCCTCAGCGTCCTATTTCCCATTATCATCTCAAAGGTTCTGCATGTCTTCCTCCCGCACAGCGAGTCCCGCCGACATCATGCCGCTTGCCAATGTCATGGCGCGGCTTCGCGATCCGGAAACCGGCTGCCCGTGGGACATCGAACAGGATTTCGCCAGCATCGCGCCCTATACGATCGAGGAAGCCTATGAGGTCGCCGACGCCATAGAGCGCAACGACATGGCGGCGTTGCGCGACGAGCTGGGCGACCTGCTCCTCCAGGTCGCCTTTCACAGCTGCATGGCGGAACAGGGCGGTCATTTCGCGTTGCAGGACGTGATCGACGCCATCACGGAAAAGATGATCCGCCGCCACCCGCATGTCTTCGAGGAAGGT
Source organism: Sphingobium chlorophenolicum (assembly GCF_000722875.1). Taxonomy (GTDB): domain Bacteria; phylum Pseudomonadota; class Alphaproteobacteria; order Sphingomonadales; family Sphingomonadaceae; genus Sphingobium; species Sphingobium chlorophenolicum. The sequence continues at coordinate 63,321 of NZ_JFHR01000006.1, forward strand.
GCAGCCCGCGAGGACGGCCATGCCCAGTGGGAAGCGATCAAGGCGGCTGAACGGGCCGAAAAGGAACCCGACCCCAGCGCGCTCGCGGGCGTGGCGATTGCGCTGCCCGCCCTGCTCCGCGCCGAAAAGATTCAAAAGCGAGCGGCCCGCACGGGTTTCGACTGGCCGGATACGGTTGGCGCCATCGACAAGGTCGAGGAGGAATTGGCCGAAGTGCAGGCGGCGGAATCCCAGGCGGATCGGGAAGAGGAAATAGGCGATCTGCTCTTCGCCGTCGTCAACCTCGCCCGCCATTTGAAGGTTGATCCGGAAGTTGCCCTGCGCGCCGCCAACGCCAAGTTCGACCGGCGCTTCCGCGTCATGGAAAATCTGGCTGGCGGCGGTTTTCCTGCCCTTTCCCTCGATGAGAAGGAAGCCCTTTGGCAGCAGGCGAAGCAGCAGTTGAAGAGGCCCTGATACGGGCTGCTCTCAACTTTCCCGCCGCTTGAGGAACCGCGCCAGCGCAGAGTCCGATAGCCGGACTTCCACCAGCATATCCTCGCCGTCTGCCCGGCTGGCGATCACTTCGCCATGTTCGTGCAGCCACGCCACCGCCGCGCCATCGGCCACCGGCACGCGCAACTGATGCACCTGCGCGCCCGACGTCAGCCGCGCGCTGATCGCCCGCTGGAGGTCATCCACCCCCTCGCCCGTCAAAGCCGACAGGATCACGACGTCATCCCGTCGCGCCGCCGTCTCATGCGCCAGCACCGCCGCTTCATCGTTCAGCAGGTCCAGCTTGTTCCACGCCTCGATGATCGGTGGCGGGTCATTGCCCTCGCCTTCCAGCGCTTGTTCTCCGGCCAAGCCCAATTCACTCAGCACATCGATGACGTCATCGCGCTGAGCGTCGCTGTCGGGATGGGCGATGTCGCGGACATGGACGATCAGATCGGCCGACAGAACTTCTTCCAGAGTTGCGCGGAAGGCCGCGATCAACTGCGTCGGCAGGTCCGAAACGAAGCCCACCGTGTCGGACAATATAGCCTTGTCCAGACCCGGCAGGGCAATCTGCCGCATGGTGGGATCGAGCGTGGCGAACAGCAGATCCTCGGCCATGACGTCAGCGCCGGTCATCCGGTTGAACAAGGTCGACTTGCCCGCATTGGTGTAGCCGACCAGCGCGATCACTGGCCAGGGCGCCCGCTGCCGCCGCGCCCGATGAAGGCCCCGCGTCTTCGTCACCTGATCCAGTTCGCGGCGGATTTTCGCCATCCGGTCGCGGATCATCCGCCGGTCGGCCTCGATCTGCGTTTCGCCGGGACCGCCGAGGAAGCCGAAGCCGCCGCGTTGCCGCTCCAGGTGGGTCCAGCTTCGCACCAGCCGCCCCGCCTGATAGTCCAGATGCGCCAGTTCGACCTGCAACCGACCTTCGTTGGTGGCCGCCCGCTCGCCGAAAATCTCCAGGATCAGGCCGGTCCGGTCGATCACCTTGGTCTCGGTCGCCTTTTCCAGATTGCTCTGCTGCACGGGACTGAGCGCATTGTCGACGATGACCAGTTCGGCCTCTTCCATCCGCGCCAGCGTCGCGATCTGGTCCACCTGCCCGCTCCCGAACAGCGTGGCGGGCTTGCGGTCGCGCACGCGGAAGGCCTGCGCCGCCCGCACGTCGATGCCGATTGCAAGGGCAAGGCCCCGCGCCTCCTCCAGCCGGGCGTCGCTGTCGCGGCGCTCCGGCCCGTGGACATCGGCGCGCACGACAATGGCGCGCGCGCCACGCGACACTTCATCAGCGGAATCCCGGTTGAATACGGCCATGGGTGCTTAACACTTCCGGCCCCGGCCGGCTTCATTGGAAACCGGGCGGGGACAAGAAAAAGCGATCAATCCTCGCCCTCACCTTCACCGGTCAGGTCGAGATTGTGCAAAGGCTGCACCGTGGAGATGGCATGTTTGTAGACGAGCTGGACCATGCCGTCCCGTTCCAGCAACATGCAGAACAGGTCGAAGGCGGCGATTTCGCCCTGCAGCATGACGCCGTTCACCAGGAACATGGTGACGGGGCTGCCGGACTTGCGCACCGCGCTCAGGAAGATTTCTTGGAGCAGCTTCGACTTGCCGTTGCCGTCGCTGGCCTTGCGCAGATCGGTCAGGTCCATGGACTGGGCGGGCATGACGGTGGAAATCGCATGCTTGTACACCAGTTGCGACTGGCCGTCCCGCCGCAGCAGTACGGAGAAATTGTCGAACCAGGTGATGATGCCCTGCAACTTCACGCCCTTGACCAGGAACATGGTCACCGGCGTCTTGCTCTTGCGCAGGCTGTTCAGGAAGATGTCTTGAAGGTTGTTCACTTTGTCGGCCATGGTCTTCACCATTCCTTTATTGGCGGGACGTTACCCGCTCTCGCACCCTTAAGCAGAGTGTCTTGCCTGCCCCCGCCTGTCGGGAGCAGGTGGAACCTACCGCAATTGCGAAGAGCCGTCCATGCCTCCAATGGGTAAAAGGCGCCCTTCTGCGATCAACCGTCCTTGCCGTCGGTGATCCCCAGCAGCTTCAGCTTCCGGTGGAGCGCCGAACGCTCCATGCCGATGAAGGTGGCGGTGCGGGAGATATTGCCGGAAAAGCGCCTGATCTGGATGCGCAGATATTCGCGCTCGAAACTTTCCCGCGCCTCGCGCAGCGGCGCGCCCATGATCGCGGACTGGCCCATCCCGTCCGAACCGCCGTTGCTGGTGAGTTCGGCGGGCAGCATGTCCAGTTCGATCCGGCCGATCCGCTCGCCCGGCGCCAGGATCATCGTGCGTTCGATGACATTGCGCAGTTGCCGGACGTTGCCGGGCCATTCATTGGCCTGCAACGCGGCCATGGCGTCGCTGGCGATTTCCGGCGGCGGCACCCGACGTTCCGCGGCAAAGCGGGCGAGATAATGTTCGACCAGCGGCGGAATATCGTCCCGCCGCTCGGCCAAAGGCGGGATCACCAGCGGCACCACGTTCAGCCGATAGAAGAGGTCTTCGCGGAACCTCCGCTCCTCAATCTCCGTCGCCAGGTTGAGCGCGGTCGAGGAAATGACGCGCACATCCACCTTCACCTGCCGCTGCCCGCCGACGCGGGTGAAGCTCTGGTCGGTCAGCACGCGCAATATCTTCGCCTGCGTCGTCAGCGGCATGTCGGCGATTTCGTCCAGATAGAGCGTGCCGCCATGGGCCTGCTCCAGATAGCCGGGACGAACCAGGCCGCTGGGATCTTCGACGCCGAACAATTCTTCCTCGACGCGATCCGGGTCCATGCGGGCCGCGGCGACGATGATGAAGGGCGCGTCGGCCCGCCCGCTCCAGCTATGCAGCATGCGCGCCGCGACTTCCTTGCCGACGCCCGCCGGGCCGGAGATCAGCACGCGGCTGCCGGTGCCCGCCACCTTCTTGATCGTCGCCCGCACGGCATTGACGGCCGCCGACGTGCCGGTCAGTTCGTCATCCTGCCCGAAACGGGCGCGCAGCACCTGATTTTCCCGCCGCAGTCGCTCCGTCTCGGTCGCCCGCGACACCAGATGGAGCAGCCGATCCGCCTCGAACGGCTTTTCGATGAAATCCGCCGCGCCCTTGCGGATGGCGGCGACGGCGGTGTCGATATTGCCGTGGCCGGATATCATCAGCACCGGAATGCTGGCGTCCCGCCGCTTGATCTCATCCAGCAGTTCCAGTCCGTCCAGCTTCGACCCCTGCAACCACACGTCCAGCAGCACCAGCGAAGGCCGCCGCGAATCCAGCGCCTCTATCGCGCTGTCGCTGTTGGCGGCGGTGCGGGTGGTGAAGCCTTCATCCTCCAGCACGCCCGCGACCAGATCGCGAATGTCCTCTTCGTCGTCGACTATCAGAATATCAAGCGCCATTGGCCGTCACTTTTCCAGGAGTTTTCCCATGGGGCAAGGCGATCACCTGCCCCTCTTCCAGTTTTTCCAGCGCCGCGACCGGGAAGCGCAAAGTCACCCGCGCCCCTCCCCCCTCGGCATCGTCGAAGCGGATTTCGCCCATATGTTCCTCGACGATCTTCTTGACGATGGCCAGGCCCAGGCCCGTGCCCTTGGTCCGCGTGGTCATATAGGGTTCCAATATGCGCTCGCGTTCAGGGGGCAGGCCGATGCCGTTGTCCCGCACCTCGATCAGCAGATGGCCCTCATCATGCTCCACCGTCATGCACACATGGCCGCGCCACTGGCCATCGTCGGCGGCGGGCTTGGGCTCTATCGCCTCCACCGCATTCTTGACGATGTTGGTGAGAGCCTGCCCCAATTGCCGACGGTCGCAGACCATTTCCACATCGGCGTCGACGGAATGATATTCGAACCGGATATCCGGATGCGCGACTTCATGCAGGAACAGCGCATGCCGGGCGATGTCGTCCAACCGCTCGCGCCGGAACACGGGCTTGGGCATGCGGGCGAAGGATGAGAATTCGTCCACGATCCGCCGCAGGTCGCCCACCTGCCGCACGATGGTGCCGGTCAGGCGGGTAAAGGTCGCCTTGTCGCTCGTCACCTCCCCGGCATAGCGGCGCTGCAACCGTTCGGCGGCAAGCTGGATGGGCGTGAGCGGATTCTTGATCTCATGCGCGATGCGCCGCGCCACGTCGGACCAGGCGGCGCGGCGCTGGTCGGACAATTGCTGGGTGATGTCGTCGAAGGTCAGGATATGGCGCGAAGCATCCTCCGACACCTTCACCGCCAGCGTCCGCACGTCGCCATGCGCCCTGATCTGCACGATCCCGGCATCTTCATCGGACGCGATCAGCGCCGCCAGTTCCTGCGACACCTCGGTCAGCGGCCGTCCAACCGGATCGTCGCCCTCCCGCACCAATATGTCCGCCGCCGAACTGTTGAGCAGCAGGACGATGCCGTCCCGGTCGACCGACAGCACTCCCGCCGACACGCCCGACAGAATCGCCTCGATAAAGGCGCGGCGCTCGTCCAACTGGCTGTTCGCCGCCACCAGGGCGCCCGTCTGCGCCTCCAGCCGCTGGGTCATGCGGTTGAAGGCGGACGCAAGCGTTCCGATCTCGTCCCGCGCCTGCGGGCTGGTCACGCGGGCGGACAGATCGCCCGCCGTGATCCGCCGCGCCGCCATCACCAGCTCGTTGACCGGTTGCACCATCCAGTCCGCCACCTTGAGCGCGATATAGACCGCCACGCCCACCAGCAGCAGCGACCCCACGAACAGCAATATGTTGAAGCGCAACTGCAAGGCGCGGGATTGCGCGGCAAAAATGTCGTAATCCGACAACACCTTCTGCGCCCGTTCCACATTGCTGAACGCCGTCGAGCCGGAATCGCGGGTGGCGTAGAGGTAGATTTTCGCGTTCGGATAGAGCAGCGTCACCGCCTCAATCTGGTTCGGTTTGGCGGCGACGACGACATCCTCGCCCGACGCCAGCCGCTTGACCACATCGGGCGTCAGCATCTCCGACACCGGCCTGCTTTCCGGATCGACCGTCGCCGCCGTGCGGGCCACGCCGTCCTTGCCGATCTCTATGATCGCGGACCGGTTCAGCTTCCGCGTCACCACCTGATAGATATAGCCCTCGGCAAAGCGCGGGCTGGAGACGTTGGACTGGGCCAGATAGTCGCGCAGGTCGCTCGCCATGGTGACGGTCTCGTCGCGGACATCGCGCAGATTCTGCTCATAATAGCCCCGCGCCAGGTCGCTCGCATTTTGCAGCATGCCCCGCGCACTGTCGGAAAACCAGAATTGCACGCCATATTGGAACAGCAGCGATGCGAAGATCACCACCAGCAGCATCGGCACGCTGGCGACGATGGAGAAGATCGCCACCAGCCGGACGTGCAACTGCCCGTCGCTGCCGATGGCCGATTGCGCGGCCCGCCGCTTCGCCACCCGCCGCCCGAGCAGCACCAGCAGCGCGATGGCAGGCACCAGATTGGCGACCAGCAGCAGCGCCACGATCGGCGGCGTCAGCAATGTGTAGCTTTGCCCCTGCCCCGTCAGCAGGAAATAAGTGATCCCCGCCATTCCCAGGAACAGGACAAGGGTCACCGCCTCCACCACCGTGGCAAGGCGGCGACGCAGGAAAAGGGGGAAATGCCTTTTCCATGCCCGGCCCCGCGTGGGGAGAGTCACTGCGCCTTCCATAGTGGCTTGGTTACAACATTGTTGTGCCCGATCAAACACAGTAATTGACCGTAGCCGGGCCTTCGGTCGAAAAGCGCTTTCGGTTCGTCGCCGCCCTTCAATCGCCGATCCGAAGCTGCAACGGGTCCAGCCCATAGTCGGTCAGCTTCTTGCGCAACGTGTTCCGGTTGATGCCCAGCAGCCCCGCCGCCCGAATCTGATTCCCGTCGACGCTCGCCAGCGTTTCCTGGAACAATATCGGCTCGACCACGGCCAGCAGGTCGTCATGCAGGTTGCGGTTCGGCTGGCTGAGGCCGATGCCCAACTGCCGCTTCGCCCATTCGCGCACCGCCTGGCCCAGCAAATTGCCGGGGGCGGCATAGTCGGCGGGCACGGCGTCCAGCGGCAGGCTGTTACGCAGCAGGTCCGCGTTGATCACATTTTCCCGGCTCAGCACCGCCAGCCGCTGCATCATATTCTGCAATTCGCGGACATTGCCGGGCCAGTGATAGGCCATCAGCAATTGCGCCGCATCCTCCGACAGCGATTTGCGCGGCAGCCCGTCCTGCGCGGCCCGATCCAGGAAATGGCGGGCGAGCAGGATCACATCCTCCCGCCGTTCACGCAGCGCGGGGAGCGCCACGGGCACCACGTTCAGCCGGTAGTACAGATCCTGCCGAAAACGATTTTCCTCGATCAGCCTGGACAAATCCTTGTTGGTCGCGGCGATGATGCGGACATCGACCTTCACCGATTTCGACCCGCCCACGGTGGTCACCTCACCGGACTGCAGGACGCGCAGCAGCCGCGTCTGCGCCTCCATCGGCATGTCGCCGATTTCGTCCAGGAACAGGGTGCCGCCCTGCGCCTGCTCGAACTTGCCGGCGGTGCGGGCATGGGCGCCGGTGAAGGCGCCCTTTTCGTAACCGAACAGTTCCGCCTCGATCAATTCGCGCGGGATGGCGGCCATGTTGATCGGCACGAAGGGCTTGGTCCGGCGCTGGCCAAGGCTGTGGATCGCCTCCGCCACCAATTCCTTGCCCGTCCCGGATTCGCCCAGCACCAATATGCTGAGGTCGTTCGACAGCACGCGGGCGATGGTCCGATACACCTCCTGCATTGCGGGAGATCGCCCGACCAGCGGCAGGCCGTCATGCGGCAGGCCCGCGTCGAACGCTTCCTCATCCGCGCCCTTCCCCGCGCCGATGGCATCGGAGACGGCCCGCGTCAGTTCGTTGAGGTCGAAGGGCTTGGGCAGATATTCGAACGCGCCCTTTTCCGTAGCGCGGATGGCGGTGTTCAACGTATTCTGCGCCGACAGGATGATGATGCTGAGCGCGGGTCTGCGCTCCAGAATCTCCGATATGCCGTCCAGACCGTCGCCGTCGGGCAGCATAACGTCGGTGATCAGCACGTCGGGCGAAAAGCTGTCCAGCAGCGCGCCGCGCTCCCGGATGGAGGCCGCCGTCTTGACCCTGTACCCCTGCCGCCGCAGCGCTTCGCCGACGACCACGCAGATCGCCGGATCGTCGTCCACCACCAAAATCGCGCCTGTCGCCGCCATCATCCCATTCCCATCGGCAGCAGGATGCGGAAGGTCGATTCCCCCGCTTCCCTGTCCCGCGAATATTGCACGAAGCCGTTCATGTCGCGCACCAGCTTGTCTACCAGCGCCAGCCCCAATCCCGTCCCATCCCGCCTTCCGGTGATGAAGGGGTTGAACAGATGGTCGAGAATATGTTCCGGCACGCCCGGCCCATTATCCACCACCAATATCTCTATCGGCAGCACGGCGCTGCCCTTCCCCTTCCCGACCACGACAGACACGCCGTGGCGAAAGGCCGTCTCCACCCGGATTTTCGGCTTGGCCGTATGCTCCAGCGCCTCAGCCGCATTTTTCAGCAGGTTGATCATCACCTGCACTAGCGCATCGTCATTGATGACGGCGAATGGCAGGGATGGGTCATATCTCTTTATAATACGGATATTTTTTGCAAAACCGGCAGCGGCAATATTGGCAGCCCGGTCGATCAGCGGATAGATGTTCCCGGCGCGGCATTCCAGCGTGCGGTCGGTGGTGAAATCCTGCATCCGGTCGATCAGCGCGGCGATGCGATCCACCTCGTTGCAGATGAGTTGCGTCAGCGCCGCATCCCGCCCGCCATTGCCGGACTCCAGCAATTGCGCCGCGCCCCGGATGCCCGACAGCGGGTTCTTGATCTCATGCGCCAGGATCGCGGCCGCGCCCATGGCCGACCTCGCGCCGCCAGCCGTGCCGCGGTGGCCGATCTTGCGCGCCTGGCTCTGGCTGTGGATCGACACAACGCGCCAGCCGTCATGGTCGACGATGGGGGCGATCATCAGGTCGACCTCCATCTCCGCCGTCCGCCCGGCATGGACGCGAACGTCATAGGCCGAGATCGGCTTGTTGCTGTGCCATATGTCGAAGCGCGCGCCCATGTCGGCCATGCGGATCGTGCGCGACACGTCACTGCCGACAATGGCCGAACGCGCCATGTTCAGCAGCGTTTCCGCCCGCACATTGGCGTCGGCAATGCTGTTGTCCGGCCGCACGACTAGCGTCGCCACCGGCAGCGCCGTCATCAATTCGGAAAGCGCCGGCCCATCCTGTTCCGATCGAAGCGGCGGGATGGTCGTCATATCCGCCGTCATGCCGCCTTGCGCGTCTCGACCAGCCCATCGTCGGCGATCAGCGGTTCGTAGAAACCCGCCAGCATGTCCAGCACGACATCGCCTTCCGGCTCCTGGTTCACGGCGTTGCGGAATTCGGCCGAACCCGGCAGGCCCTTGGTGTACCAGCCGATATGCTTGCGGGCCATGTTGACGCCGGTATGATTGTCATAATGTTCCAGCATTGCGCGATAATGTTCTGTAATCACACGATATTGCTCTTCCAGCGAGGGATCGGCCAGCCGCTCCCCGGTGCGGAACCAGTGCATCACCTGACCGATCAGCCACGGCCGCCCATAGGCGCCCCGCCCGATCATCACGCCGTCCGCGCCGCTCTGCTCAAGCGCGGTTTCCGCGTCGTCGATGGAACAGATGTCGCCATTGACGATCACCGGCAGCGACACGGCCTCCTTGACGTTCCGCACGAAAGCCCAGTCCGCCGATCCCTTGTACATCTGGCAGCGGGTGCGGCCATGCACCGTGATCAGCTTCGCGCCCAGATCCTCCGCGATCCGGGCCAGTTCCGGCGCGTTCAGGCTGGCATGGTCCCAGCCCATGCGCATCTTGACCGTGACGGGCACGTCCACTGCCTTCACCGTCGCCTCGATCAGCGAAGCCGCCAGCGGCAGGTCGCGCATCAATGCGCTGCCCGCATCGCCGTTCACGACCTTCTTCACCGGACAGCCCATATTGATGTCGATGATCGCAGCGCCGCGATCCGCGTTCAGCTTCGCCGCTTCCGCCATTTCGGCGGGTGAGCAACCGGCCAACTGCATCGACACCGGTTCCTCCAGCGGATGCCAGGCGGCCTTCTGCAAGGACTGGCGCGTCTCGCGAATCATCGCTGCCGTGGCGATCATCTCCGTCACGTTGAGGCCGGAGCCGTAACGCCGCACCAGCGTGCGGAACGGCATGTCCGTCACGCCCGTCATCGGGGCCAGCACGACCGGCATGTCGATCGTCACGGGACCAATGGAAATCGGAGAAAGCGTCTGCATCAAACCATCACTGCCTAAAAAACAGGCAGCCCTTAGCCGAATTCCGGGCCAACGGCAAGCAAGCCGGGTCTGGCGATCCGCTCCATGCTGCGATACAGGCGCGGCCATGACAGACAAAAGCGTCGCATTGCTGGTCGCAGCAGGACAGGGCAGCCGCGCAGGCGGCGACATTGCCAAGCAATTCCGGCTGATCGGCGGCAAGCCCGTCCTGGCCCATGCGGTCGATGCGCTGGCCCGGCACCCGGCCATCGACTCCATCATCCTCGTCATCGGCCCCGGTCAGGAAGTCGAAGCGCGCAAAGCCATCGGGGACCGCCCGGTCGCGGCCATCGTCCAGGGCGCAGACAGCCGTCGCGGATCGGTCCGCGCAGGGCTGGAGCATATCGCATCCACCGGCAGCGCGGCGCGCATCCTCATCCATGATGCGGCCCGTCCATTTCTACCCGGTGCGGTGATCGACCGGCTGCTCTCCGCCTTGGCTGAGGCACCCGGAGCGATCCCCACCCTGCCCGTCACGGACACGCTCGTCAGGAACGAAGCGGACCGCGCCGGGAATATCGTGGACCGTAACGGGCTGGCCCGCGTCCAGACCCCGCAGGCCTTCCATTTCGACGCGATCCTGACCGCCCACCGGGCCTGGGACAGCGCAAGGGAAGCAACCGACGATGCCCAGATCATGCGCCATGCGGGCCATGACGTCATATTGGTCGCTGGCGACGAAAGGCTGGAAAAATTGACCTACGCCGAAGATTTCCTCCGCGCCGAGGCCCGGCTGGGCACGGCACGCAGCATCCGAACCGGCATGGGCTATGACGTCCACCGGCTCGCGCCCGAAGAGGAGCTGTGGCTCTGCGGCGTCCGCATTCCCCATGATCGGGGCCTTGCTGGCCATAGCGACGCTGACGTGGCGATCCACGCTCTGGTCGACGCGCTGCTCGGCGCGCTGGCGGATGGCGACATCGGCAGCCATTTCCCGCCTTCCGACCCGCAATGGCGCGGAGTCGCTTCCTCCCGGTTCCTGGAATATGCGGCGGAGCGCGTCGCAAAACGGGACGGCTTCATCGAACATGTCGACCTGACGCTGATCTGTGAAGCACCGAAAATTGGCCCGCATCGGGACGCGATGCGGGACCGGATCGCGGAAATACTGGGCCTGTCGCTCGACCGGATCAGCGTGAAGGCGACCACGACCGAGCGGCTGGGCTTTGCCGGACGCCGCGAAGGCATCGCCGCACAGGCTGTTGCCACCCTCTCCCTCCCCGCGCTATTCTGATCGCCATGCCCGATAACATCCTTCCCGCGCCGCTGGTCGAACTGGCCGAACGCGTCATCATCGCCAACCGCCGCGCCGGTCGCACCATCGCCGTGGCGGAAAGCTGCACCGGCGGCCTCGTCTCCGCCGCGCTGACGGAGATTGCCGGTTCCTCGGAAGTGTTTGAAGCCGGTTTCATCACTTATTCCAATGATATGAAGAGCGAACTTCTAAAAGTTTCGCAGGATGTCATCGAAACCTTCGGCGCGGTTTCCATCGCCACCGCCTGGGCCATGGCGCAGGGCGCGCTCACCAAGAGCCACGCCAATGTCGCCGTCGCCATCACCGGCATAGCCGGACCCGGCGGCGGTTCGGAACAAAAGCCCGTCGGCACCGTCGTCTTCGCCCGCGCCGAACGCGGCGCCAGCCCCGACAAGATCGTGGCCGACATGCATCATTTCGGGGATACTGGCCGGGGCGGCGTGCGCCTTCAGGCGGCGCTTTGCGCGCTCGAACTGCTGCTGCCCGACTCGTCCGCGCCGTAAAGTTCAGCGGCGCGGGTCTCGAACGCGCCGATCATCTTGCGCAGCGCCTTGTCGAACATCTGGCCCGCCAGCATTTCGAACAGCCGGTTCTTGAATTCGAACTCGACCTCGAAATCCACAAGCACCCCGCCCTTGCCGTCGTCGCGGAAATTCCATTCATTGTGGAGATGCTTCAACGGCCCGTCGAGATAATCGACCCGCACATGGTCCGGCCGATGCTTGTGCACGCGGGAGGTGAAGCTCTCCTTGATCCCCTTGAAGCCGACGATCATGTCCGCGACCATTTCCGACTCGCTGTCGGACCGCACCCGGATCGCGCTGACCCAGGGCAGGAATTCGGGATAGGCCTCCACATTCGCGACCAGGTCGAACATCTGTTCGGGCGTGTAGGGAAGCGGCCTTGTTTCGTTATGCTTGGGCATGGAGCTTACTTGACGGCCTTCGCCAGTTGCGCCTCGCGAGCGGCGCGCATTTCGGCGAAATCCTTGCCCGCATGATAGCTGGACCGCGTGAGCGGGCTGGAAGCCACCTGCAAAAAGCCCTTGGCCCGCGCAATCGCCGCATAGGCGTTGAATGCCGCCGGAGTGACGAATTCCATTACCTTGGCGTGCTTGGGCGTGGGCTGGAGATATTGCCCCATGGTCAGGAAGTCGATGTCGGCGGAGCGCATGTCGTCCATCACCTGATGAACCTCCAGCCGTTCCTCGCCCAGGCCCAGCATGACCCCCGACTTGGTGAAGATCGACGGGTCCAGCTTCTTCACCGTCTCCAGCAGCCGCAGCGACGCATAATAGCGCGCACCGGGCCGGATGGTCGGATAGAGCCGAGGCACCGTCTCCAGATTGTGATTATAGACGTCCGGCCGCGCCGCGACGATCATCTCGACGGCCCGCTCATGCTTGTTGCGGAAATCCGGCGTCAGGATTTCGATGGTCGTGTCCGGAGTCGTGCGGCGCAGCGCCTCGATCACCTTCACGAACTGCGAAGCGCCGCCATCGGGCAGGTCGTCGCGGTCGACCGAGGTGATGACGATATGTTCCAGCCCCATCTCCGCGCAGGCATCGGCCAGATTCTGCGGCTCATTGGGATCGACCTTGCGCGGCATGCCGGTCTTGACGTTGCAAAAGGCGCAGGCCCGCGTGCAGACATCGCCCAAAATCATCACGGTGGCGTGTTTCTTGGTCCAGCACTCGCCGATATTCGGGCAGGCCGCTTCCTCGCACACCGTCGCAAGCCCCTTCGCCCGCATCAGCTTGCGCGTCTCATGATAGCCGGGGCTGGTCGGCGCCTTCACGCGAATCCAGTCGGGCTTGCGAACGCGTTCGGGGCGATTGGCAGGGGCGATATCGTTCATGCGCCCCAGATAGCGATGCAAGCGCGCTCTTGCCAGCCCCATCATTGTTCGGCACAGACCAGCGCATGACTGATTTCGCTGATATGCTCGCCGGCTATCGCCGCTTCCGCAACACCGGCTGGACCCAGCAGCGCGGGCGATGGGACGAACTCAGTGAAGGGCAAAGCCCCCGCGTCATGGTGATCGCCTGTTCCGACAGCCGAGTCGATCCCGCGCAGATCTTCGACACCAGCCCCGGCGAGATTTTCGTGGTCCGCAACGTCGCCGCGCTGGTGCCGCCCTTCGAAACCAATCCCGGCCGCCATGGCGTGTCGGCTGCGCTGGAATTCGCCGTCCAGGTGCTGAAGGTGGGCGAGATTGTCGTCATGGGCCATGGCAAATGCGGCGGCTGCAAGGCGGCGCTCAGCCATTCGCTGAAGGACGCGCCTCCGGGTGAAGGCGGCTTCATCCACAACTGGATCGAATTGCTGGACGAAGCGCGGGAAAAGGTCGTGGAGCGCTTCGGCGACGACCGCAGCCGCAACGCCGAACGCGCCATGGAACATGAAGGGGTGAAGGTCAGCCTCGCCAATCTGCGCACCTTCCCCTGCGTCCGAGTCAAGGAACGCCAGGGCGAACTCAAGCTGGTCGGCGCCTTCTTCGCCATCGCCGACGGCCAGCTCCACCTGCTGGACGAGGCAAGCGGCGAATTCCATCCCGCGCCGCTGGACGCCTGACATGACGGCGCCGATCCCCAGCGGCAACATTGCCCTGCTGATCGACGCCGACAATGTTTCCGCCGATCATTTCGATCCGGTGCTGACGGTGCTGGCGGAACTGGGCACCGTCAATATCCGCCGCGCCTACGGCAATTGGAGCAAGCCCGCGCTCAAGGGCTGGGCGCGGCAGGCCGTGACCCAGGCCATAGAGACGCAGCAGCAGTTCGACCTCACCAAGGGCAAGAACGCCACCGACATGAAGATGACCATCGACGCCATGGACTTGATGGCGTCGGGCCGCGTCACCGGTTTCGGCCTGATGTCGAGCGACAGCGATTTCACCCCGCTCGTCACCCGCATCCGGCAGGAGGGGCTGCCGGTCTACGGCTTCGGGACGGACAAGACGCCGCAAGCCTTCCGCAGCGCCTGCACCCGCTTCATCGACGTGGGCGCGCTGACCAGTGCGCGGGAAGCGCCGGTCGAGCAGGAGGTTCCGAGCGACGAAGCCGATGCCGAAGCTGAAGCCCCCGGCGGCACGGAGGTCGCGCCCGACCTCGTCAAGCTGCTGATCGACGCCTATAATGCGGTGAAGCGCGACGATCAGGGCTTTGCCCGCTTAAGCGAAGTGGGCCAGCTTGCGGGCAACCGTTCCAGCTTCGACACGCGCAATTACGGTTTCAAGCGCCTGTCGGACCTCGTCCGCTCGATCAAGAATTTCAAGGTGGAAAGCCGCGACGGCCAGACCTGGATCAAGCGGGTGCATTGATGGCCGTCATCGCCCGGCATCTGACGATCCTTGGCCGGGTGCAGGGCGTGTTCTACCGCAACTGGGCCGTGGAAAGGGCGAACAGCCTTGGCCTCGCGGGCTGGGTCCGCAACCGCATGGACGGCAGCGTCGAAGCGCTGGTGGAAGGGGCCGAGGAAGCGGTGGAACAATTCATCGCCCTCGCCCATGAGGGGCCTCCCGCGGCGCATGTGACGCGGATTGATGCGGCGGTTGTGGATGTCGAGGGACTCGCATCCTTTCAGAAGCGGCCTACCTGCTGACTGAAGCGCCACGGGGCTGGCGACAGCAAAAGGCGCTTCTATTCCTCCCCATCGGAAGATGGGGAGGGGACCGCGCGAAGCGTGGTGGAGGGGAATGGGGCACGACCTCCGAATTTCCCTCCACCACCGCCTTCGGCGGCGGTCCCCCTCCCCACGCTCCGCGTAGGGAGGAATTGATGTCACTCCTCGCATTCCGCACAAAAAAAAGGCCGATCCCCAGGGGACCGGCCTGAAAGTTTTAGGAGAGGATGCCTGAAAGGCCCTCTCTATGTGCACTGCACCATATCATTTTGCAAGTGCGAAATAAGAAACGAGGATTGCAATCATTGCATGCTCATCCTCGCCCCCGCACCGCACTGCTAACTCAGCGGGTCAGCTTCTTGTAGGCGAGCCGCGTAGGACGATCCGCCGCATCGCCCAGGCGACGCCGCTTATCCTCTTCATACATGGCGAAATTGCCCTCGAACCATTCGACATGGCTGTCGCCCTCGAACGCCAGGATATGCGTCGCCAAACGGTCAAGGAAGAAGCGGTCGTGGCTGATCACCACCGCGCAGCCCGCGAAATTCTCGATGGCTTCTTCCAGCGCCGCCAGCGTTTCGACGTCAAGATCGTTGGTCGGTTCGTCGAGCAGCAGCACATTGCCGCCCTTCTTCAGCATCTTGGCGATATGCACGCGATTGCGCTCACCGCCCGACAGCTTACCGACATTCTTCTGCTGGTCCTGCCCCTTGAAGTTGAAGGCGCCGACATAGGCCCGCGTCGACATGTCGTGCCCGTTGACCTTCACATAATCCAGGCCGTCCGACACTTCCTCCCAGACATTCTTCGAAGCGTCGAGATGATCGCGGCTCTGGTCGACATAGCCCAGACGCACGGTCGAACCGATGTCGATCTCGCCAGAATCGGGCTGTTCCTGCCCGGTGATCAGCTTGAACAAAGTCGACTTGCCCGCGCCGTTCGGCCCGATCACGCCGACGATGCCGCCCGGCGGCAGCATGAAGGAGAGGTTTTCGAACAGCAGCTTGTCGCCATAGGCCTTCGAGATATTCTTCGCCTCGATCACCTTGCCGCCCAGACGCTCCGGCACCTGGATGACGATCTGCGCCTTGCCGGGGGTGCGGTTTTCCTGGCTGGCGACCAGTTCCTCGAACTTCTTGATGCGCGCCTTGGACTTGGTCTGTCGGCCCTTGGTGCCGGCCCTGATCCATTCCAGCTCGTCGTTGATCGCCTTCTGGCGACCGGTCGCCTCGCGGTCTTCCTGCTCCAGGCGCTTCGACTTCTTCTCCAGATAGGTGGAGTAGTTGCCCTCATAGGGAAAATATTTCCCGCGATCGAGTTCCAGGATCCAGCCGACCACATTGTCGAGGAAATAGCGGTCGTGGGTGATCATCAGCACCGCGCCCGCATATTCCTTCAGGTGGTTTTCCAGCCATTCGACGCTCTCGGCATCCAGATGGTTGGTCGGTTCGTCGAGCAGCAGGATATCCGGCTTCTGGATCAGCAGGCGGGTCAGCGCGATGCGGCGCTTCTCACCGCCCGACAGGCTGTCCACTGCCCAATCCGACGGCGGACAGCGCAGCGCTTCCATCGCGATCTCAAGCTGATTGTCGAGCGTCCAGCCGTCGACCGCGTCGATCTGCTCCTGCAACGTGCCCATTTCCTCCATCAGCGCGTCGAAATCGACGTCCTCCGGCGGATCGGCCATGATCATGCTGATCTCGTTGAAGCGGTCCAGCTTGTCCGCAATCTCCCGCGCCCCGTCCTTGACGTTTTCGAGAACCGTCTTGCTGGGGTCCAACTGCGGCTCCTGCGGCAGATAGCCGACCGTGATATTCTCGCCCGGCCAGGCCTCGCCGCTATAATCGGTGTCGATGCCCGCCATGATCTTCATCAGGGTCGACTTGCCCGCGCCGTTGGGGCCGACGATGCCGATCTTCGCCCCGCGATAGAATTGCAGGTTGATCTGGTTGAGCACCGGCTTGGCGGCGCCGGGAAAACTCTTGGTCATGCTCTTCATGACGAAGGCGTATTGGGACGAGGCGGACATGGCTTGAAGCGGCTCCGAAAGGATAATCGTTGGAAATCCGCGCCGGGTTAGCGGAGGCGGAACGCGTTGGCAAATGGGGGATGCCCCGCTAAGCCTTCATCCATGCAGAAAATCCGACCGGGCACGCTGGCCGCCCTCCTCCTCGGCAGCATCCTCACCCCTTCCCCCCTGCTGGCCGCGCCGTCCAGCGTCGATGCGATTCGCGCCACCGCCCTGACGGACACGGTCGCGATGGATTTCACCGAGGGCCTGACCACCGAAGTCGGCCCCCGCCCGGCCGGCACCCCGCAGGAGGCCCGCGCCCGCGACTGGACGGTGGCGAAGCTGAAAAGCCTCGGCTTCTCCAACGTCCGCGCCGAACCCTACGCCATGCCCGTCTGGCTGCGCGGCCGCGACGAAGCCCGCGTGATATCGCCCTTCCCGCAAAATCTGGTCCTGGCCGCGCTGGGCAACAGCGCCTCCACCCCGGAAAAGGGCATAGAGGGCGAAGTCGCCTATTTCCCCACCCTGGCCGACCTGGAAGCCGCTCCGGAAGGCAGCCTGACCGGCAAGATCGCCTTCGTCAGCCACGCCATGCGCCCAACCCAGGACGGCAGTTCCTACGGCATTTCCGGCGCCGCCCGCCGCCAGGGGCCAAGCATCGCGTCGAAAAAGGGCGCCATCGCCATAGTGATCCGCTCCATCGGCACCGACAACCACCGCCAGCCGCATACCGGCGTCCAGATGTGGGCAGACGGCGTGAAGCCCATCCCCGCCGCCGCGCTCAGCGTGCCGGACGCCGAACAGCTTGCCCGCATGGTCTTGCGGGGACAGCCAGTGCGCCTGCACCTGACGCTCACCTCCAAAATGCTGAAGGACCAGCCGTCGGGCAACGTCATCGCCGAAATCCCCGGCAGCGATCCGGGCGCGGGCATCGTCGTCGCCGCCTGCCACCTCGACAGTTGGGATCTGGGCACCGGCGCGATAGACGATGGCGCGGGCTGCGGCATCATCGCGGCCGCCGCCCTCCAGGCCGCCAAGGCCGGGCCGCTCCGCCGCACCATCCGCCTGCTGATGGCGGGCGCGGAGGAGGTCGGCGGCAATGGCGGCCGCGCCTATTTCGACGCCCATGGCAAGGAAGCCCACGCCATGACGATGGAATCGGACTTCGGCGCGGATCGCGTCTGGCGCGTAGATTTCAAGCTGCCGCAGGGGCATGAGGCGCTCGCCCGACGCATCGCCGCGGGCCTGGCCCCGCTTGGCGTCGGCGCCAGCCGCCTCCCCGCAGGGGGCGGCTCCGACATAGAACCGCTGGTGAAGGCGGGCGTCCCGGTGATCGACCTCCAGCAGGACGGCACCCGCTATTTCGACATCCACCACACGCCGGACGACACGCTGGACAAGATCGATCCGGCGCAGCTCCGGCAAAATGTCGCCGCCTGGGCAGTTGCACTTTTCGAAACCGCGAATGCGCCGGAAAAGCTAGGCATTAACTGAACTTTTATTGTAGACAACTGCTTGTCGCGTGATTCTGTCGCTTCACCGACGCAGAAAAGCATTGATTTGTGCAGCGCACACGTTAATGCGGGTCGCTCGCGTAAGTCACGATTTTTTGAGTGGCGACGCGGCAAAATGCTATGGGAGCCGTACACAATGAAGAAGATCGCTGTTGTTTTCGCTTCGGCCGGCCTGATGGCCCTCGCCGCTTGCGGTGAGAAGCCGGCCAACGAGACCGCGAACGCTTCGAACGCTGTTGTTGAGAACGTTGTCGAGAACGCCGCTAACGCTGCTGACAACGCCGCGAACGCTGCCGACAACGCCGCGAACGCTGCGAACGTCGCTGGCAACGCCGCGAACGCCGAATAATCTTCGCTTCAGCGAGATTTTCGAAAGGGCGGATCGTCTTGTACGATCCGCCCTTTTTCTATGCGGCGAACGGCGAAAGGCACAAAAGCAAGATTGACGCGCCGGTTGCTTCACCGCTAAGGCCCGCGAGCGCCGGGGAGTAGCGCAGTCTGGTAGCGCGCCTGCTTTGGGAGCAGGATGTCGCAGGTTCGAATCCTGTCTCCCCGACCACCTTCTGGCGACCGTGAGATTTCACCCTTTTCGCAGAAATCCGACGCCTTGCGCGGCCGCGACGGATGTCAGCGGAACAGCAGCCACAAAATGATGATGATGGGAATGGGCACGCCCAGCAGCCACAGCAATATGCCTTTGCCCATCTGACCCATCCTCTTCCGTTTCGTTCCTCCTCCAACTGTCCAGGCCCGGCAGATGTTCCGCCACGCCCATCGGGCCGCGTGGACCAATTTGAAATGTCGGGGAATGGCCAATTGCGGACACAATTCCTCCCTACGCGAAGCGTAGGGAGGGGGACCGTCGGCGCAGCCGATGGTGGAGGGGAAATGGCGTGACCTGCGTATCTTCCCCTCCACCACGCTTACGCGCGGTCCCCCTCCCCATCTCTCGATGGGGAGGAATAGGATAGGTCCGTTTTCCACCCAAAATCACCCGGTCCGGCGAGTCCTGAATTTGTCCACGCTGCCCAACGAACGGCAGTTCCAAAAAGGACAAACGCCACCGCCGCCGGTTTTTCCGCGAACCGGCGGCGATGGCGCTTGGGACAGGGCGTCGCCGCCCCGCCGTCGCAACTCAGAACGCGTAGTCGATCTGCGCCCAGAACTTCTTCGTATCGGCATCGCCGGTATAGCTGGCGATCCCCTTGCGCTGATAATCCGCATATTTGACGAGCGCGCTCAGATGCTTGTTCAGCTTGAGCGTCACCTGCGCATTATATTCGTCGCCATAATGGATAGACAGACGGTCGCTGCTGAAGCGGTGGAAGGTGAAGGACGCCACCAGCGGCCCCGCCTTGCCGACCTTCGGCACGGTATAGGCGGCCCCGGCATAATAGTCCTGAATGCCCGTTCCCGGCGTCGTCAGGAACTTGTCCGCCCAGCCGTTGAACTTGTGCAGCGTGGCGAAGGGCGTCTGGAAGGCGAAACCGCCCGCGATCCCGGTCGCGCCTGCATCCGACCCCAGCAGTTCATAACCGCCCGTCAGCTTGAAGGCGGCAACATCCAGCGCGAGTTCCGCCGTGACGAAGTCCGCCGAATAGTCGACAGGATTGGTTGCATAGTCGCTCTGCCGCGCATAGCTGGCGAGGTAGCTGAGCTTCACCTTCTTCGTCAGCGGCCGCGAGCCCATGAAGCGCAGGCCATAGGTCTGGCTGCTGTTGCGCCGTAGCGCGGCCACCGCCTCATCCTCATCCACCAGATAGGCGAAGCCGGTCAGCGTCCCCAGCTTCGTCTTGTAGGAAATATTGGCGAAGATATTGTCGCCGTCGATCTGCGTCGGCCGGTTGGTCGAACCGAACTTGCCGCCGTCCACGCCCCAGATGGTGCGCGCCGAAATCGCATAGGTCAGGTCGACCTTCAGGTTCTTCACGCCCATATATTCGACGCGCACCGCATCGAATGTCTGCTCATTCTGCCGCCATGCAACCGAACCGACGAAACGCTGGTCGTCCAGGTTGATCCGCTGACGGCCCACGGTCACGACCAGCGGCTTGGTGCGGTACTGGATCTGCACCCGGTTGGCCTCGACCGTCTCCGGATCGGCGACGATGGGATAGAGCGTCTTCCCATTGACGCCGCTATTATAATCCTCGTCGATGGCCAGCGTGCCCTCGGCTTCCGCCAGGAAGGCCCAGGGCCCCTTCGAAATCTCGCCGCCAGCGCGCAACCGCATCGTCACGGACTGGGCGTCGCGGCTGCTGCTGAGCGGCGCCGGACCGGCCTGATCGACCGTCTCGTAGCGCAGCCGCGCCTCGACGATCGGCTTGAACACGATATCCTGCGCCAGTGCCGGCGCCGCGATTGCGGTCAGGACCGACGCCGACAACAGAAATGAAACCTTACCCATAAATCCCCCTTCATTTGCTCCCGATGGCTTTTCTGGGCCTTTTCAGGGCATCCCCTCGTCTTTTCTGGATTTCAGGCGGCAAGCGTCGCCGGATTGCGGTAACGCTCGTGCAGGAAGTGGATGACGGCGGAGCGCGCCTCCGCATATTCAGGCGCGTCTATGGCCTCCAGCCGGTTGCGGGGCCGCGCCAGCGTCACGGCCCGGTCCTCGCCGATCCGCGCCGCCGGGCCGTTGGTCATCATGACGACCCGGTCGGCCAGCAGAACCGCCTCGTCGACGTCATGGGTGATCATCAGCACCGTGTTGTTGAGCCGCGCCTGCAAATCCATGACCACATCCTGCAACGCCGCCCGCGTCAGCGCGTCCAGCGCGCCGAACGGCTCATCCATCAGCAGGACGCGCGGGTTCATCGATATGGCGCGGGCGATGCCGACGCGCTGCTTCATGCCGCCGGACAGTTCGCCGGGGCGCTTGGCGGCGGCGTGGGCCATCTGGACCAGTTCCAGATTGTGCATGACCCAATCCTTGCGCTCGGCCTTGTTCTTGCCGCCCGCCGTCTTGTCGACCGCCAGCCGCACATTCTCCTCGACCGTCAGCCAGGGCAGCAGGCTATGGTCCTGAAAGACCACCGCCCGGTCAGGCCCCGGCGCGTCGACCACTTCCCCATCGAGGAAGATCGCCCCTCGCGTCGGCTTGACCAGCCCGGCCACGGCATTGAGCAGCGTCGACTTGCCGCAACCCGAATGGCCGATCAGCGCCACGAACTGGCCCTTCTCCACCTCCAGGTCGATCCCGTCGAGCGCGCAGAAGCGCCCCGCCTTGGTCGGGAATTCGACGGTGATGCCCTCAAGCGCGAGATAGCTGCGCTGTTTCATGAAAATGCCCTCCCCTGCTCAGCCTGCGCGGCCGATGATGCGGCCCGCAAAGGCGACGATGCGGTCCAGCGCGAAGCCCACCATGCCGATCCAGATCAGCGCGACGATGGTGTCGGTCAGCAGCGAGCTGTTGTAGCTGTCCCAGATGAAGAAGCCGACGCCGGTGCCGCCCTGCACCATCTCGGCCGCCACGATGGCCAGCCAGCTCATGCCGACGCCGATGCGCAGGCCGGTGAACATGTGCGGCACGGTGGCGGGCAACATGATCCGCACGAAATATTCGACCGGATTGAGCGCCAGCACCTTGGCGACGTTGCGATAGGCCGCCGGAATGGTCTGAACGCCCGCCGCCGTGTTCAATATGACCGGCCAGATCGCGGTGATGAAGATCAGGAAGATGGCGGAAGGCTGCGCCTGCTGAAAGATGGCGAGGCTGATCGGCAGCCAGGCCAGCGGCGGCACGGTGCGCAGCACCTGGAACAGCGGATCGAGCGCCCGGAAAGCGAAAACGCTCTGCCCGATCAATATGCCCAGCGCCACGCCGATCACCGCCGCGATGCTGTAGCCGATCAGTACGCGGCTCAGGCTGGTCAGCACATGCCCGGCAATGCCGACATCGCCGCCATCCTGAATGCTGAAATGGGTAAGGCCGATGTCCACGCCCTTGAACGGATGCATGATGACGTCATGGCTCTGTTCCCAGACGGCAAGCGGGCTTGGGAAAGCCGCGCTCGGCGATCCGCAGAGCAATTGCCAGAAGGCCAGCAGCCCCGCGATCATCACCACGGTCGGCAGCGCGCTCGCCGCCATGGATCGGGCGATCCGCACCAGCGGATGCACGGGCGCGGCCACCGGCTCGAAACTGCGGCGGGCGATGGCCTCTTCGGGATAGGGCACGATAACCCCCAATTCGGTGGGCGTCCCGCCGGCCGAAGCCGACGGTCCACCATTTTTGCTGGGCGATGGCGACGCCATGCTGTTCTCCTTGCTCATCTGGCCTTGCTCATCAGGCCCGCTTGATCGCCAGGCTGGCGAGATAGGCCTTGGGATTGGCGGGATCGAACGTCTTGCCGTCGAAGAATTTCTCAACGCCGCGGCTGTCGCTGGCCGGGCCCTTCCCGCCCAGCATCGCGGCGGCCTTGCGCCAGATGTCGGAGCGGTTGACCTTGGCGATGGTGCCCTTGGTGTCGAGCGTCATGGGCAGCTTGCCCCAACGCTGGTTCTCGGTCAGGAACCAGAGGTCATGGCTCTTGTAGGGGAAGGACGCATAGCCCGCGAAGAACTTCATCTTGAAGGCCGCGTTCGGGAATTTGCGCCCGTCGCCCATGTTGAAATTGCCCTGCAAGCGGTCGGCAATGTCGGTGATCGGGCATTTCAGATAGTCGCGTCCCGCAATCGTGCCCGCCAGCCGGGTGATATTGCCCGGATTGTCGGCCCAGCGCTGCGCCTCGATGATCGCGGCGGTGATCGCCTGCGCCGCCTTGGGATATTTCGCCACCCAGTCTGACCGCATGGCGAAGCTTTTTTCGGGATGGTTCATCCACATCTGGCCGGTCGAAACGGCGGTGTAGCCAAGCTGCTGCGCGACCAACTGGTCGTTCCACGGCTCGCCCACGCAGAAGGCGTCCATCGTGTCGGCCTTCATGTTCGCCACCATCTGCGGCGGCGGCACGGTGATCAGTTCCACATCCTTGTCCGGGTCGATCCCACCGGCCGCCAGCCAGTAGCGCAGCCACAGGTCATGCGTGCCGCCGGGGAAGGTCATGGCCATGGTGATCTTCTTGCCCGCGCCCTTCCGCTGGGCGATCACGCCCTTCATCTTGCCCGCGTTCAGGTCCGCCTTGGCGCCCAGATATTCCTTCGAAACCGAGATCGCCTGGCCGTTGACGTTCAGACGGGCGAGGATGCTCATCGGCGTCGCCTTGCCGATGGCGCCCAGCGTCAGCAGATAGGGCATGGGCGTCAGGATATGCGCGCCGTCGATGCCGCCGCCCGCGCTGCCCAGCACCAGATTGTCGCGGGTCGCGCCCCAGCTTGCCTGCTTCGCCACCTGCACGTCGGGCATGCCATATTTGGCGAAGAAACCCAGTTCCTTGGCGATGATCAGCGGCGCCGCGTCGGTCAACGCGATGAAGCCCAGCTTCGCGCCCGTAACCTCCGGCCCGGAACCCGCCGCGAAAGCGCCCGAGGGAAAGGCCTGCTGCACCGCAGCGAACAGCGCCGCCGTGCCGGTCGTCTTGATCAATCCGCGCCGGCTGACGCTGTCCGGATTATCCCCCTCTGCCATTCCGAAAGTCCTTCCCTGATGATCGTCGCCGCTGCGCGAAAGGGCGCAACCGGCCATCGCCGGAAGCCAGTCCGGCGCTCGAAAGTTGATGTTGAAGGCCGCCCGGCGACATCCATGCCGCCAGCGGAAAACCAATAAAAAAGCCGCCGGGACAAAGGTCTCTTTCAGACCTGTCCGGGCGGCGTCATTGCCAAATCGGCTCTTTTACGAACCGGAGCCGAACCTTACCGTCATCGGCGGGTTCGACCAGAGCGTCGAAGCGCCCCTGCTTCGACGAAAGGGAAGCTGTCACCGATTCGCGCGAGTCGCAAGCAAAATTTTTGCGTTGCACAAAACGCAACTGCCTCCCATTTCGCGCACCCGTCGGAATGAAGGACGAACCTTACACGCCCACGCAAAATCCAGCGCGCAGTAGCGGCAGGCGAAGCCTAGGCCGCGTGGACAAATTCGGAATGTCGGGAGATGGCCAATGGCGGACACAATTCCTCCCTACGCGAAGCGTGGGGGACCGTCGGCGCAGCCGATGGTGGAGGGGAAATGGCGTGACCTGCGTATCTTCCCCTCCACCACGCTTACGCGCGGTCCCCCTCCCCATCTCTCGATGGGGAGGAATAGGATAGGTCCGTTTTCCACCCAAATCACTCAGTCCGGCGAGTCTTGAATTTGTCCACGCCGCCTAGGCTGCATCCACATTCAGCTATTTCGTACGATTGGCGCCAGCTTCATTCTAATCGTCATGCTGAATTTGTTTCAGCATGACGTCGCTCACTAACGCTCGTAGATCGTATTGAGCAATATATTGTTATGCCCCGACAGAACCTCCAGCGCGCGATCCTTGTCGCGCGAAAGGCAATATTGGGCGAGCTGGCCATGCTTCTCATAAGCGTCGCCTGCGTCCGCGTCCGACTTGAACATCAGCGAACGGTATCGGCGGGTCTGCTCATATAGATCGCGATAGATGGCAATCAGATGGTCCGAACCGCATGCCGCGATCAGCGCCAGGTGAAAGCGCCAGTGCACCCGTTCGAAAGTTTCGATCCGCGTTTCCAGATCGGCGGGCGGATTGTCGGTGAACATCTTCAGCCTGTGCAGGCTGGCGACGACCTCCACCTCCCATTCCTCGGTGCCCCGCGCCATCGACAGGGTCAGCGCGCCCTGCTCCACGACGGTGCGCGCCGTCATGATGGATTCCAGATCCTCCGGACTGACCGGCACCACGCGAAACCCTCGCTGCCCGGCGAAGGTCACAAGGCCCCGCCCGGCCAGATTGGCCAGCGCTTCCCGGATCGGCGTCGGCCCCAGGCCGGTTCCTTCGGAAAGCGCCCGGATGTTGAGCCTGGCGCCCGGTGCGATGTCGCCGGAAAGGATCGCATCCGACAACAGGCGCGCCGCCGCCTCCGTATGCGTGGCGAAGGCGGTTTCGGCGGGGTTGGTTTTCATTTGGTCGTTGGGCATGTCGGTTTCAGGATCGCATGTGGTTGCAGGATGGGCAAGTCTTGCGGACCGCTTAGCGGGCATCCGCGGGTGATGGCAACTTCGGCAGCGCGAACAGCAGCAGCGCGGCCGAAATCAGCGCGCCCGCCGAAACCAGCAGGGCCAGCGTATAGGCCCCGGTCGCGTCGAACATATATCCCGATACGGCCGGGCCGATGGACCCGCCGATCAGGAATACGGCAAAGAGCGCCCCGTTCACGGAGCCGAAGCGGCTGGTCGCATAATAGCGGCCGACCAGGAAGGACATGATGTCGTTTTCCGAACCGATGCCGATTCCCGCCGCCACCGCCGCGACCAGCGCGACTTCCGCGCCGCCCGCGACCAGCGCCAGCATCCCCGCCGCGACCATCGCGAACAGGCATTGCGCCAGCCTGACCGCGGGCAGCCTGTCCAGCAGGTAACCGACGACGATTCGGCCGATGATCAGCGCCGCGCCGATCGTCCCCGCCATGCCCGCGGCCCGCGTGGGATCGACGCCCGCGTCGGTCAGCATCGGCACGAAATGCACCACGGTCGTAAGGATGCCCCAGGCCGACAGGAAGAATGCGCCCGCCAGCAGCAGGAAAGTGCGGTCCCGCAGCAACGATGGTCCGTCACGCCCGGCGGCGGCTTCCTGCGCGGCAGGACGGACGCCGGTCGGACGGGCGGGCGGCAGGATGGTCCGCCGCCAGAACCAGACCAGCACGCCGATGACGGCAAATCCCGCCAGTTCCACGGCCGCAAGGGCCATATAGCCTGCGCGCCAGCCATGCGTGGTGATGATCGGCGTCAGGATCAAGGGAAGAAGCCCCCCGCCCAGCCCCGACCCCGCCAGCGAAAGCCCCAGCGCCAGCCCCCTGTGGCGCTTGAATCCGGCGATGATCATCTTGGTGATGACCGGCGCGGCGGTCCCCGCGCCCAGCAGCGCGACCAGCGCCATCAACGCCACATAGGAGATGAAATTGGCGGTCAGCGCGCCCAGCAGCAGCAAACCGACGGCCAGCCCGATCAGGGAGGGAAGCAGAACCGGCAGCACGCCCAGCCGGTCCACATAACGGCCCACGACAGGCGCGCACAGCGCCGTCAGCATGGATGCCACGAACGGCGCGACGCTGACGGTCCCGCGCCCCCAGCCGAACGCGTCGGCCACGGGCTTCAGGAACAGGCCGGTCGAAAAGAGGAAGGTGCTGCTGATGCCGACGGTGATGCTCAGGAAGGCGACCAGGATGATCGGCCAGCCATGGCGAAGCTCGCCAGCGCCCTCCGCCTCGCCCGTCTCTCCGAAAAGCCTGATGTCCGGGTTCGCCGCGCCTGTCGCTCTTCCATCCATTCTTCATCCTCCATTTACAAATATCGATAACATGCCGGAACATCGATTGACAACCGATATATTGATATAATATCGATAAATTGAACCGGCGGACCGGCGATGGGACCATAGGCTCGTGAAGCGCGGCCCGATGCGACGCGCCGACCGTCGAGGGCGTCAGAATCCGCAAGGAATGACGGAAACCCCTTCCAGTCGAATGAATATTGGAGACAGTGATGATCCACCGCCATATTGTCGATCCGATGGCGACCGCCATTGACCGTTCGACGATGATTGCCCGCATGGCATGCAGCCGATGAAAATAGCGATCTATGGAGCCGGGGCCGTCGGCGGCCATTTCGCCGCCAGGCTGGCGGCCGCCGGTCATGACGTATCGGTCGTCGTGCGCGGCGCGGCATTGGCGGCCATCCGGTCGAAGGGATTGACCCTTCTTACGGGGACGGATCGCCTGAACGTCAACGTCAGCGCCTCTGACGACGCGGCGGAACTGGGGCCGCAGGATCTGGTGATCAGCACGCTCAAATCCTCTTCCCTCGGCGCGCTGGCGGAGGGCGTTCAACCCCTGCTCGGCCCCGACACGCCGGTCATCTTCGCCCAGAACGGCATTCCCTGGTGGTACACGCACGGCCTGCCGCCGTCGGAAAAACTCCCGCGCCTCGACTGGCTGGACCCCGAAGGGCAACTGGAACGCCACATCGGCATTCAAAGGACCATCGGCGGCGTCATCTTCTCGTCCAACGAGGTGCTCGAAACGGGCGTGATCCGCAACGATTCCCCCGAACATAACGCCCTCATCATCGGCGAGCCCGACCGTTCCGAAAGCGACCGCATCGGCAGGTTGCGGCAGGTGCTGAGCGACGCTGACCTCGCCAGCCCCCCCAATGGCGACGTCCGGGAAATGCTCTGGCGCAAGCTGCTGGCGAACATGACGGTCTCGGTCCTCTGCATGATCACCGGCCAGACGGCGCGGGAAGCGGTCGAAGACCCGATCTTCAAGGATCTGGTGCCCAGACTGATCGGCGAAGCCGGGGCTATCGCCGGAGCGCAGGGATATGCCATCCCACCCATGCCGCCCGGCTATCGCGCCCCCGATCACAAGCCTTCGCTGCTCCAGGATTTCCTGCTCGGCCGGGCGCTGGAGATCGACGCGCTCGTCCGCGCGCCCATAGCCTTCGCCAGGGCGGCGGGTCTGGAGACCCCCACGCTGGACATGCTGGGGGCGGTGGCGCAGCGCCTCGCCGTGAATGCGGGCCTGTACGCGCCGCATCCCTAAGCCGGTCTACCGCCGCCAATCGCCGGCCTGACGCCGACCCGTTCGGCCGACCGCAGAATATCGATCCCCATTCATGGAGTGCGCAGATGACGACCGCCACCCTCATTTCCGGAAGCCGGAACCTTCCCCCCGCCGCGCTGGACCGGCAGATAGAGCGCGCCGCCGCCGCCATGCTGTCCAGCGGCGTCAAGCCGGGGGACGCCGTCGCGCTCCTGCTGCGCAACGATTTCGCCTTTTTCTCCGCCAGCCTTGCGGCGCGCTGGATCGGCGCCTTCGCCATGCCGATCAACTGGCACGCGACGCCGGACGAGATAGGCTATATCCTGGATGACAGCGGCGCGAAGCTGCTGATCGCGCATGACGATCTGGCCGCTCCGCTCGCCGGTCAACTGGCGGGACGGACGCTGGTCGCCGTGCCGACCCCGCCCGAAATCACCGCCGCCTACGGCCTTACCCCTTCGGCCCCTCTGGCGGAGGCGACCGCATGGGACGCCTGGCTACCGGACGACAGCACGCCCGCACCGCCGCGTGGACCGGGCGGCGCATCCTCCCTCATCTACACCAGCGGCACCACCGGAAAGCCCAAGGGCGTGCGGCGCAGGCCGTTCCAGCCCGAACATCTCGCCGCCCAGGCAGAGGTCGCGGTGGCGGGCTATGGGCTGGACCCCAGCCAGCCGCTCCGGGTGCTCATGACCGGCCCGATGTACCATTCCGCGCCGAACGCATACGGCCTGGTGTCGACCGAACTGGCGGAAAGGATCGTGCTCGAACCCCGCTTCGATGCGGAGGAATTGCTGGCGCTGGTGCAGGAACATCGCATCACGCACATGCACATGGTTCCCACCATGTTCGTCCGGCTGCTGAAGCTGCCGCCCGACGTGCGGGCGAAATATGACATATCCTCCCTGAAGTTCGTGGTCCACGGCGCAGCCCCCTGCCCCATGGAGATCAAGCGGCAGATGATCGACTGGTGGGGACCGGTCATCCACGAATATTATGGATCGACCGAAACGGGCCTCGTCACCGGCCATGGTTCCGCCGAAGCGCTGGCGAAGCCGGGCACGGTGGGCCGGGCGCTCCCCGGCGTGACGATGCGCGCCATCGGGGAGGATGGGAAGGATGTCGAACCGGGCGCCATCGGCGACATCTACGTCCATTCCCGGTCGGTGCCCGATTTCTCCTATCACGGTCGCGACGACGAGAAATCGGAGATCGAACGGGCGGGCTTCGTCACGGTCGGTGACATCGGCTGGATCGATGAGGACGGCTTCCTCTTCCTGTGCGACCGCCGCCGCGACATGATCATATCGGGCGGCGTCAACATCTATCCGGCGGAGGTGGAGGCGGCGCTGCTGACCATCGGCGGCGTGCGCGACTGCGCGGTCTTCGGCATACCGGACGCGGAATTCGGCGAGGCGGTATGCGCCTATGTCGAACCTGACGATGAAGCCTCGCTCGACGCCGCGGGCATCAGGACAAGGCTCGCCGACACGCTGTCCCGCTACAAGATACCCAAGGTGGTGGAATTCGCCGCCAGCCTGCCCCGCGAGGATTCGGGCAAGATCTTCAAGCGCCGCCTGCGCGAAGCCTATTGGGGCCAGAGCGGACGGGCGATCTGAACTAGGCTGTATCGACATTCAGAAGATGGCGAGCCGAAAATGGTGGTTTTTCGTGACCCGGCGCGCAGCGTACTAAAAGTACGTGAGCACCGGAAGCGCGGGAAAGCGCCATTTGCAGGCCGCCAGAACTGAATGTCGATACAGCCTAAAAGGCGGCGTGGAGGCAATCCCCTCCACGCCGCCCCGCATGATCAGGCGACGATGCCGCGCATCCCGTCGATCCACTCCAGCCCGGCCGCCGTCGCGCCCGCCGGACGATATTCCGCCCCATACCAGCCGCCATAGCCCGAAGCCCGCAGAAGCGCGAAAGCAGCGGCGAAGTCGATCGATCCCGTGCCCGGCTCGTTCCGGCCCGGAGCATCGGAAAACTGGACATGCGGCGCCAACCATCCGTGCGACGTCCATGCCCGCGCGATGTCGTCGCCGTTCATGGCGATATGATAAAGATCGAACAGCAGCCCGAAACGCGCATCGCCGATGGCGCGAACCATGTCCGCCGCCTCATCGATGGACGCGAACAGGGCATCGGGCATCTCCACCCGGTTCATCGGCTCGGCCAGCAACACGGCATCGGGGGCCAGGCGCGCCGCAAGGTCCAGCGCGCTGGCGGCATTCCGCCGGTAGGTCTCCAGACATTCCTCCCTGCCATGGCCGGACGGAATGCGGGACGGCCCGATATGGACGAAACGCGCGCCCAATATGCCAGCGGCGCGCAGCCCCCGCTCGGCCGCTTCGTCAAATTCCATCTCCCGGCCGGGCACCCCCGACAGACCCACACCGCCGACGAACAGATCGCCGAGCGGCAGGTTGATCAGCACGACCGGCATTCCGGCGGCGCGGGCCGCCCCGGCCATCTCGACCGGATCGCCCTCATCGATCACCTGTATCTCGACCCCGTCGAAGCCCGCCTTCGCGGCGGCGGCGAACCGGTCGAGGATCGGCACCTCCCGAAACATCATCGATATGCTGGCGCTGATCTTCATACTCACTCCCCTTTCAGGATTGGTCACTTTCAGGATTGGATTTCGGCTGGTTGCAGCCCGCGCAGCGTGCGGTGGACGGCGCTGTGGTCCAGGGCAGCGTCAGGCCCGCTGGCGGCCTGCCTGAACATGGCCTCCGCTTCGCTCAGCAAAGGCAGCGAAAGGCCGAGGTCGGCGGCCATGGCGGTCGCCATGCGCAGATCCTTGAGCTGGGTGGCGACGGTGCCGCCGGGCACATGATCGCCGCTCACCATGCGCGCGCCATGCTGGCGCAGGACGGTGGAATCGGCGAACCCGCCCTCCAGCGCCGCGAAGGCCGCCGCCGGTCGTCCGCCGCCGCGCTCGATCAGCAGCAGCGCCTCCGCGACCGCCTCTATGGTGATCCCGACGATCATCTGGTTGGCGAGCTTGACCAACTGCCCGCTCCCAACCCCGCCCACCAGATTGACCCGGCCCAGCGCGCCCAGCAGCGGACTCATCCTCTCGACGATTTCCGGAGCGCCGCCCGCGAAGATGGTGAGGCTGGCCTTGATGGCCCCGCGCTCCCCGCCCGACACCGGCGCGTCGATATAGTCCACGCCCAGCGCCGCCAGCCGCTCCGCCTGCCGCCTCGCCGAATCGGGGGCGATGGAACTCATCATGACGACCGTCGCGCCCGGCTTGATCGCCCCGGCCACGCCGCCCGAATCCTCATCGAACAGCAGCCGGTCGCAGGTCGGCCCGTCGCTCAGCATGAAGATCACGACATCCGCATCCGCCACGCACATGCGCGCCGTTTCCGCCACCGCCGCGCCCTCGTCGGCCAGCGCCGCCGCCTTGGCTTGCGTCCGGTTCCAGACGCTCAGCGCGTACCCCGCCCGAACCAGATTCCGGGCCATCGGCTCACCCATCAGTCCCGTGCCCAACAACGCCACGCGATCGATCACACCCTTTTTCCTTCCCGCCATTTAGCTTGATAATCACATTAGATATCGTCATTACATAAAAATATCGATAAATATATGACGATTCAAATCAGGAGGAAATATGCGATTCGTGACCTTTGAACAGTCGGACGGCACCTATGTGGGCGCGCTGGTCGGCATCGGCGGGATCAAGAATCTGACCGAAGCAAGCTCCGCCTCAGGACGCGGAGACCCCGCCTGGTTCAAAAGCATGCAGGCCCTGATCGAATCCGGGGAAGCGGGCCTGGACGAAGCGCGCCGCCTGCTGGAAACGGACGGGCACATCGTCTCCGCCGACGCCGTCCGCCTGCTGGCCCCCTTGCCGCGCCCGCAATCGATTCGCGACTTCTTCACCTTCCCCGGCCATATCCGCCAATCCTATGCAGGCATGCAGCGCCTGGGCGCGAAGCTGGCGGGAGCGTCCGCACCCGCCGTTCCCCCGCTGACGGAGATACCGGCCCTCTATCTGGAAAAGGCGATCTACCATAAGGGCAACCCTCTGACAGTTGTCGGCCCCGGCACGGAAATCCTCTGGCCCAGCTACAGCCAATATATGGATTTCGAACTGGAACTGGCGATCGTCATCGGCCGCCCCGGCGTCGACATTTCCGCGGATAATGCCGCCGCCCACATATTCGGCTATACGATCTTCAACGATTTTTCCGCCCGCGACGCCCAGATGGCGGAAATGCCCGGCATGATGGGCCCGGCCAAGGGCAAGGATTTCGACCGCAGCAACGTGATCGGCCCTTGCATCGTGACGCCGGACGAATTTCCCGACGTTCACGACATCCGGATGCGCGCCTTCGTCAACGGCGAATTGTGGGCGGAAGGGTCCAACAGCGTCATGCTGCACCGGTTCGAAGATATCATCGCCTATGTCTCTCGCGGCGAAACGCTCCATCCGGGCGAGCTTCTCGGCTCCGGCACGATGGATAATGGCTGCGGCCTGGAACATGACCGCTTCCTCGAAGACGGGGATGAGGTCACGCTGGAGATCGACGGCATCGGCACGCTGACCAACACCGTCCGCCGCCGCAAATAACGGTCGAACGACCGAAACATGCGCCGCGCCTATGCGTGGTGCATGTTTCCGAACCGGGCGTCGACGCCCTTTTCTACGATGGCAGCGCATTCCGATACCGGCGCCGCTTGACCTGAAAAATAATATCGATATTTATTCGTAACAGCGATCAAAATAATATATATCGTTCATTGAGAAATGGACTCGCAGATGGACAGGGCAACAACCGCCCATCGCAAAAGGCCAGGAGGGGACAGAAAAATGACCACGAAATTTATCGGAACGCGCGCCAGCCTGCTATTCGGCGCATCCTTGGCCGGCCTGATGGCGTCGTCCGGCGCGCTGGCGCAGCAGCAGCCTGCGCCGCCGCCCGCCACCATGCCCGACATCGTGGTCACGGCCCAGCGCGAAAGCCAGTCGCTGCAAAGCGTCCCCATCTCCGTCAGCGCCTTCACATCGGAATCGCTCAAGCAGCAGCAGATCGACAATTCGCTCGACCTTCAGCTTTCGCTGCCCAACACGATCTTCACCAAGAATAATTTCTCGAAGTCCAGCTTCACGATCCGCGGCATCGGCGACCTGTGCGTCGGCAGCAGTTGCGACAGCGCGACCGGCATCACCAGCAACGACCTGCCCCTGTTCGACACCCGCCTGTTCGAAGTCGAATATTTCGACCTGGAACGGGTCGAGGTGCTGCGCGGACCGCAGGGCACCCTCTTCGGCCGCAACGCAACCTCCGGCGTGGTCAATTTCATCACCGCGAGACCGGACCTGAACGGCATCCACGCGTCGGGCGAATTCGAATATGGCAATTATGATTCGAAGAAGGTGAAGGGCATGTTGAACGTGCCCCTGACCGATACTCTGGGCGTCCGCGTCGCGGGCATCTACGTCAAGCGCGACGGCTATACGAAGAATCTCTACGACGGATCGCATCTGGACGGTCGCGACATCTACGCCGTTCGCGGATCGGTCCGCTGGGAACCGTCCAGTTCGACCACCATCGACCTTGTCGGCTATTATTTCCATGAGCGCGACAACCGCCTGCGCATCCAGAAGCAGAAGTGCCTGCGCGACCCCACCGGCGTGCTGGGCTGCCTGCCCGGCCGTCTCGGCAACGATTATACGAACGGCAACGCGACGTTCGGCGGCACGCTCACGTCCCGCGAATATCTGACGATGCAGGGCGGCCCCGGCATCGGCGCGCTCGCCCTGGGCAGCCTCTACGGCCCCGACGCGAACCTTGGAAATCCGCTGATCTCCGATCCCAGGACCGTGAACACCGATTTCCATCCCACCTTCTTCTCCGACGAGATTCAGGCCCAGTTGCGGATCGAACATGATTTCGGCCCCGTCACCCTGCGCGTGTCGGGCCAATATCAGCGCACCCGCACCGCCGCGTCGCAGGATTATAATCTCAGCGTCAACAACGCGGCGCGCATGCTGCCGGGCCTCACGACGCTCCAGGCCTATGGCAACGGCGTAGCGGGCCCCTCGCTGGCGCAGTTCGGCCAGGTGGCGGCGGCGCTGATCCCCAACGGTCCGGCAGGCCCCTACTGCACCTCGGTCGTGGACGACAGCGCCACCGGCGCCTATGGCGGGCACAAGCTTTGCGCCGCCACGCCGCAGGATTTCGACCGCACCAGCCTGTTCGGCCGCGCCTATACCGGCGAAGCCATCCTATCCAGCAAGTTCGACGGCCCCTTCAACTTCCTGGTCGGCGGCATCTACAGCAATTACCGCAACCGCAACGCCGACTATAATGTGAACGCCTTCAACGTCGATTATGCGGCGGGTGTGCTGGGCGTGCTGACCTCGCTCGGCCAGCAGGGCGCGCAACAGGCGGCGGGCCAGCCCGTCACCTATCCCACCGTTTTCCTGGCATCGCCCTATGTCAAAAATAATTCGCAGATCTTCCAGCTCAAATCCTACGGCCTGTTCGGCGAAGGCTATATCGACCTCGACGACCGGCTGAAATTCACGGCGGGCCTGCGCTACAATCATGACAGCAAGTCCAATCGGGCGCGCAACACCGTCATTTCCTTCCCCGTTCCCTACGGCACGGCGAACGCCTTCGACTCTCCCTATTTCGCCGCCTATGACGCCGACGCCGGACGGCCGGGCATCCAGCCGGTGCAATTGCGCAACGCGACATTCAGCGAATTCACCGGCCGCGCCGTGCTGGATTTCCAGATCACGCCCAGGAACCTGCTCTACGCATCCTATTCGCGGGGCTATAAATCGGGCGGCATCAACCCGCCGCTGCTGCCGATCTTCAGCATTTCGGACAGTTTCGAACCGGAATTCGTGAACGCTTTCGAAATCGGAACGAAGAACAGCTTCCTGAACGGCACGCTGCGCTTCAACGCCTCCGCCTTCTACTATCAATATAAGGGGCTGCAACTCAGCCGCATCGTCAGCCGCACCAGCGTGAACGACAATGTCGACGCGGACATCTACGGCGTGGAGCTGGAGGCGATCGCCAAGCCCATTCCCGCCCTGACGGTGAACATCAACGCCAGCTACCTGCACACCAAAGTATCGTCGGACCGTTATATCACCAACCCCCGCGATCCGTCGGGCGGGCGCAGCGACGCCGTCATCGTGAAGGATATCGCGAACGGCTCCAACTGCACGGTCCTGCCCAACACCGCCGGAAACGCGGCGGCGGCGAACAATTTCGTCAACTTCGTGAATGGAGAGATCAACGCGGGCCGCGTCATCAACCAGTCGACCGGACGCCCCATGTTCCGGCCGGGGGCGGGGTTGCAGGGGACCACGCCCTTCCCGGCGGCCAGCGGCCTGAACGGCGCGACCGGCGCCTACGGCGTCTGTTCGGTCCTGGCCTCCTACGTCGCCAGCGCGGGGGGAACGGGGGCCAGCGGGGTGACGGTCCTGACCGACGGCAATCCGGTGAACCTGCGCGGCAACCGGCTGCCCCAGGCCCCCAATTTCAAGGTTTCGGCAGGCGCGCAATATAGCGTCGACCTGGGCGGAAACGGGATGACCCTGGTGCCCCGCATCGACGCCATCCTGACCGGCGGCAGCTATGGATCGGTGTTCAACGGCAACGCCAACCGCATCCCCAGCTACGTCATCCTGAACGCCCAGATGCAGCTCAACGGCCGGGACGACCGCTGGTTCGCCCGCGCCTTCGTGCAGAATCTGACGAACAGCAACGCGATCACCGGCCTGTACGTGTCCGACCAGCCTTCGGGCCTGTTCACGAACATCTTCACGCTGGAACCGCGCCGCTACGGCATCGCGGTCGGCATGAATTTTTAAACCACGCGGAAAGAAGCCGTCCCCAACCCGCCAATCCTGGCGACCACAGAGTCGCCAGGATTGAGCGCCACCATCGGCCCCAGCGCCCCGGTCAGCACTATATCCCCGGCCCGCAACGGCTCGCCAAGACCCGCCATGGTACGCGCCAGCCAGACGGCGGCATTCAACGGATGGCCGAGGCAGGCCGCGCCGGCGCCCAGCGAAGCCACCGCCCCATTAACCTCCAGCACCATGCCGCAGCTATAGAGATCCAGCCCGGCCAGCCCCTTGCGCTCCTGCCCCAGCACGAAGAAGGCGGAGGAGCCATTATCGGCGACCGTATCGGCAAAGCTGATCTTCCAGTCGGCGATACGGCTGTCCACGATCTCGATGGCCGCCGCGACATGCTCCACCGCTGCGGCCACGGTTTCGACGGTGGCGTCCACATCGTCCAGATCGCGGCCCAATATCAGGGCAATCTCGGCCTCAGCCTTGGGCTGGATCGCCTTCGACGCCGGCAGCACGCCTCCGTCGGCAATCTCCATATCAGCGAACAACACCCCGAAATCCGGCTGATCGACGCCAAGCTGCGCCTGCACCGCCTTGGCGGTCAGCCCGATCTTGCGCCCGACGATGCGACGGCCCGCCTCCCTCCAGTAACGGGTGTTGATCGCCTGCACCGCATATGCACCCGCAGCGTCGGTGGGTTCCAGCACGCCGCGCAACGGGGCAATCGCCTCGCCGTCATAAGCAGCCCGCAAGGCCGCGGCCGTCCGTTCGAAATTGCTCAAGATTTCCCTGCCCTGGAATGTGAAATACCGCCGACGACGTTACGTCGTCCCCTTCCAGGAGGCAATTTGCCGCCCAACCTTATCTCTCACAAAATAAGAAAATCGCGCAAAGTGTCATCCGGGCGATAGCGGCAAAGCGGGGATTTGGTGGGCCCGGCAGGACTCGAACCCGCAACCTAGCCGTTATGAGCGGCCAGCTCTAACCATTGAGCTACAGGCCCCACCTTCGTGCCCGGATAGGCAGCATCAGGCCGCTTGGCAAGCCCGTCCGTGCGGCTGAACCGCGCCCAGCAATTGATCCAGCGTCACCGCCCGGACATTCCGCCGGTCCAGATGGCCCAGCACCTTATCCCACCAGCGATAAAAAGCCGTCCGGTCCGCTTCGTCGCGAACATAGGGCGTATGGCCCGGCTCCAACGTTGGGGAGTGGAAACTGAAATTCAGCACAGGCACGCCCTCCCCGATCAACGCATCGATGGCGGCAATCGCCTCCTGCGGCGCGATCCCCTCCGGCGTCAGCGGTATCCGGCTCAGCATCCGCGCCCGCGCCAGCGCGCCCGCGACAGGCCCCATGCGCTGCGCCACGCGATAGAGCCGCTCCCCGCCCCCTCGCAACCAACCGACAAAGGCCGTCGAAAGCGGCAGTTCCACCAGCCTCCGCCCCGGCCCCGCCCAATAGGGATATTGCGGCAAACCCTGAAAATCCGGCCCATATTGCCCGCTATAATCGAACCGCCCGCGCACCGAACTGTCCAGCCGGAACCCCGCCTCCTCCAGCAGGCGCGCACTGTTCGGCCCCACGCCATAGCGCCCCGCCCGATAAGCGACCGGCCGCGCGCCAAAGCGCTCCGCGATCCTCTGGCACAACGCCTCCAGCTTCGCCCGCTCCACCGCTTCCGGCAGGAACCCCACATAGCTGTTGGCCGCCGTCACTTCCTCGACATGCGGCGGATTGACCCAGGGATGGAGATGCGCGCCGACATCCGCCGCGCCATCCGCCAGCCAGCGCCCCATCATCTCCGCCGCCGCATCGCTGTCGACCACCGGATAGTCGGTCACATAAACCGGCTTCACCCCCGCCGCCGCGAAATAGGCCTGCCCCCGCGCCATGCCGTCCAGCGCCGTCACGCCATGGCCGGTCCTGCGGAAGGGCGCGTTCCAGTCGAACTCCTCCTCCGTATCCACGAACAGCATGAACCGCGTGCCAAATGCCGGATCGAACGCGATCCTGTCCTCCGCCGCAGGCATGCGCAGCAGGCCGCCATCATGGGAAAAGCTGGTCATCCCGCCATCGCTAACCCGATTTGGTTGCGATAGGGTTTCCCTAAGCAGAAATCAGGCGCTGCCGACCGCATCCTCGGTTTCGGTCAGGGCAGGCACGGCCAGCAGGAAACGGCCCGGCTCAATCTCCAGCGCGCCGCCGCATCCCGTGGCCAGACTGCGGATCAGCCGTAGCGAAAAACCCAGCCCCAGCAAAGGCCCATCCGCCCAATTCCCGTCCGGCATATAGCCCGGATCGAGCAATCGATCCTCTTCCATCCCCGTCAGTGATGACGGCCGGTCGATGGCCAGCACCACGCGCCCATCGGCTCCGTCGGGCTGATACCAGCAGGCCCCGGTCAACGCCTCTCCCGCAGGCGACACGGAAATCAGCGTGCGCAGCAGATGCTGCACCATGCGCTCGCCCTGCACCGGGTCGATCCGCACCATCGGCAGGTCGCGTCCCATGGCGATGTCGATCTGCGCGCTGTCGCCCTGCTCGCGGAAGCGCGCCGAAACCTGCGTCACCAGCAACGCCGGATCGACCGAGCGCGGCGCCTCCCCGCCTTCCCCCCGCGCAACCCGCGCCGCCAGGTCCAGATCGTCGAACGCCGTCAGCAAATGCCGCGCATCCACCGCGATCTTGCCCGCCATATCGCGATATTGAAGCCCCGCCGGACCGAACAGTTCCTGCTCGATAATCTCGGCAAAGCCCAAAATGGCGTTCAGGGGCGTGCGCAATTCATGCACCAGTTGCCGGATCGAATCGGCGGAAAGCCCCGCAATCGCCACGGATTCGGCACGCGGCTCGGACGCGACCTCATGCAGGAAAGGCCGCCGCGCCTGCCCGCGATAGCCCTGAAACCGGCCGGATCGCGGATCGAAAAAGGGCGTCGCCGACAGGCGCCACTCGCCCGCCATCGTCCCGCCCATGATGGTGTAGCGGCCATTCTGGAACCCGCTGCGCCGCATGAAGGCACCCGCGACATGCCCGTCCGGCCCGCTGCCGCCTTCCAGCGCCGTCTCGTTGAGCGCAAGCCCGATCAACGCCGCCCGCGGCCCCTGGTCGATCCAGACGATGGTCCCCGCCGCATCCGTCTCGAAGGCGAAGGCACGCGGCCCCGCCACGGCGGCGCGCTGCGGCTGCTCCTCTTCCTCGCCAGCCCGGCGGGCACTGGTGAAGCGCGCGATCCGGTCGACCAGATTGCGGATCTGGCTCCGCCCCTCCCCAACCTCCTCGGCCGCGTCCTCCTCGACAACTTCCTCCGGCTGCGGCGCGGCGGGCGGATCGGCCTGCACGATCATCGCCTCGGTCAGCAGCATATCCTCCTGCTCGACCTCCGCATCGCTGGTCAGCACCAGATCGGTCGCGCCAAAGGCGGCCAACCCCTGCAACGTCTCTTCCCCCAGGTCGCGCCGCGACCGCAACACGCCCCGCGCCGTCGGCGTCAGGCGCGGCAACATCTCCACCCAAGCCGCATCGGGCAGGCGGGCGCGGGACATGGCGGCCGCCGCGATCGCTGGCCGGTCATTGGCGAAAAATTCGATCAGACTCGGCGACCGCAGCCGCCCGCCCAGTTCCACCACGGTGGCGATCCGCTGCGTTTCCGACAGCTTGGGCAGCAGCCCGTTCAGCCGCTCCAGTAGCGCCCCGCGCTCGGCATCCGACAGGGCCGACCGGTCATGCCGGTCATTTTGCGCCAGCAGATCAACGCATTGCCGCCACAGCGTCACCGCACCCAGGCCGCTTCGGCCTTCCCCGGCGAGTACCGTCTGCATAAGATCGTTGAAGCGCACGCAAATTCCCCATTTCCGGCATCAGCCGGCGATATCGTTACACAGGAATAATGCTTCCCGGACCAAAGGGGAAGGGACGCAAATGGGTTCTTATGCGAACGTCGCATAGTGGGACAATTGCATTGCTCTGAAATATTATTATGATAACGCGATATTAACAGGCAAGGAAATAAGCGGAATAATGGCCGGCCCCAATATTGACGACATCGACCTCCAGATCCTGGGCGAATTGCAGGGCGACGGCAGGATGACCAATGTGGAGCTGGCCCGCAAGGTGGGCCTGACCGCTCCCCCCTGCCTGCGCCGCGTCCGCGCGCTGGAGGAAAGCGGCGCCATCAATTCCTACCATGCCGTGGTGAACCCATCGATGCTGGGCTACACCATCACGGTCTTCGCCATGGTCAGCCTGAAAAGCCAGGCCGAGGCGGACCTGAAGGCGTTCGAGGACCATATCGCCACCCTGCCGGAAGTGCGCGAATGCTATATGCTGAACGGCGAGATCGACTTCATATTGAAGGTCGTGGCGAAGGATTTGCAGAGCTTCCAGCAATTCCTAACCTCGAAACTGACCCCCGCCCCCAATGTGGTGAGCGTGAAGACGTCCCTTACCATCCGCACGTCGAAGAACATGCCAGGCGTTCCCCTCCCGGTTTGAGGGCGGCGAGGGGTGGATGGCAGTCAGTCCGCTTTCTCTCCTCCGTTCGCCCTGAGTAGGGACTGAGCGAAGTCGAAGGCCCGTATCGAAGGGTCTGCGCGGTCCTTCGATACGCCATTTCGACAAGCTCAATGCTACTCAGGACGAACGGAGAGTGACCGCCATTGGCCAAAACCCGCCATCACCTCAACTCGCGGGCGTCACCACCACCGGCGTAAACGCCGTCTTCCGGCTCTGCTGATCCACCCAAACCGACCAGAATCCCGCGACATTCGCCCAATTCCCCCCCGTCACCTGCCCCAGCGCCGCCTTAGCGCCCGCCAGATCGCCGGACCGCGCAAGCGCCACGCCCAGCCGGGCATTGGCCTTGTTCGCATCGACCCCGCCCTTGCTCAGCGCCAGCCGATATTGCCCCACGGCCTGCGCGAACTGGGCAAGCGAGAAATAGGTATCCCCCACCGCCATCGCCGCCGATCCGTCCTTGGCCGCCGCAGCCTTCTTCACCGCAGCGGGCAGTGCCGCGATCTCCTTGGCCGCCTTGGGCGTCGCGGATTTCATGAGCTGCGCCGTCACCGCCTGCGTCGGCGTCAGCTTGCCCGAAGAGCGCCCGGCCTCGATGATCGCCTTGGTCTCCGCGCTATAGCCCGTCTTGTCGGCCAGTTGCGCATAAGCCTGATAGTCGCGCTCGCTCGCCATCGCGCCATTGGCCGCCTGCAAGCGATAAAGATCCAACTGCACCTGCGCGTCCATGCCCGGCGCGCTCAGATAATTGGCCAGCGCCGACCGCCACTCGCCCGCCGAATCATAATGGCTCAGCCGCTCGCGATAGAGCGCGCCCACATCGGTCCAATCCCCCGCCTGATAGGCCATGGAGATCGCCCGGTCATACCAGGCCGCCGGGATCGGCTGCCCCGCCGTCCGCTGCCGCGCCAGCGCCTCCTGCACATAGGCCCGCGCATCCTTCGCCTTGTTCCGCCGCAGCGCGATGTCGGCGCGCAACATGGTGGCGTCGATCGGGTCGTACCCCAGCGTTTTGGCGTAATCGAGCTGCGCGGTCGCATCGTCATAATTGCCGACGACGAAGGACAGATAACCCGCAATATAGCGCAGGCGCGGCATGTCCCCCTTCGGCACGGAAGAAGTCTTGAACATGTCGTTCAACGCAACGCGCTGCGCCTGCCGGTCGACCTTCAGCACCGCCAGTTCGAACCGCAGACCTGCCGCCACATAGGATTCGAAATCGCTGACCGGCATCAGCCCGGAAATCTGCGTCTGCGCGGCGGCGACATTGCCCGCCTTGATCGC
Organism: Sphingobium chlorophenolicum; assembly: GCF_000722875.1. Classification (GTDB taxonomy): domain Bacteria; phylum Pseudomonadota; class Alphaproteobacteria; order Sphingomonadales; family Sphingomonadaceae; genus Sphingobium; species Sphingobium chlorophenolicum. The sequence continues at coordinate 104,843 of NZ_JFHR01000006.1, forward strand.
GCCGTCCGCCGCCTGGGTCGCGGCGCGGAAGCTGTCCGACATCTGGATCACAGGGCCAACGGCAACCGGCTTCTTCGCGACGGCCGGCGTGGAGGTCAGCAAAGCCGCCCCAACCAAAAGCCCAAAGGTCGGAATCGAATGTCGCATCATGGCCATGTCAGCCATCCCCCTTGTCGCCTGGCCCTGGCCAGATCGTTCATCATGTTCGAAGACAGAAAGGCGCGCCGCCCCTGACGGGCAGCGCGCCTCATATCAGGCAAAATCAGCCCTTGGTCGCCAGATAGGCCAGCCACAGATCGGCCACCTGCTTGCGCGAACCGGCCTGCACCGACTGGAAGGCCGCCTTGGCCGACGCATTGTCGCCGCCCAGCGCCTTGGCGATGCCCATGCGGGTGTTGATCTCGTCCGCGTCGACGCCGCCCTTCTGCTTGGCGAGTTCGAACATCGCTACCGCCTTGGCATAGTCGCCATAGCCCAGATAGGCGTCCGCGGTCGCCGCCGCGATCTTGCCGGTGGCGGCCTTGCGCGCATCAGCCTCGGCCGAACCCAGCGAACCCTTGTCGCCCGCCATCTTCGCCACGGCGGGCTGATACAGGTCGCCGCCCTGGCTGGCGTTCAGCACGCCCTTGCTGCGGCCCGCGTCGATCGCCGACTTCACTTCGCCGTAAATACCGGTCTTGGACGCCATTTCGGCATATTCCAGATAATCCTGCGCCAGCACCAGCCCGCCGGACGTCGCCATCAGGCGCAGCACGTCCAGATTCTCGCGGTTGGAGATGGTGGGATTGGCCTGCTGGAACAGGCGAACCAGCGTGCGCAGATTCTCGCCATTGGGGGCCGCCTGATAGGCGGACTTCGCCCATTCGGTGACTTCCGGCAGCTTGGCCGTCGCGGCGCGGCTGACGCCGATCTGATACCATTGCGGCGGCACCTGACCGCCCGCCGCCTTGGTGGCGTCGGCAGCCGCCTTCAGCGCGGCCAGACCCTGCTGGTTCAGGCTGCGCTGCGGTTCGACGGAGGGATTGGCTGTGCCCGCCTTGCCGAAATAGGCCTGGGCCAGCGTCACGTTGACCGCTTCGGGCTTGTAACCCGCGGCGCCCGCCGCCTTGGCGCGGGTGATCGCCAGATCGTAATTCTTCGCCTGCAACGCCTGTTCGGCGGCCACCGCGTTGAACTGCCCGGCCTGCTCCGGCGGGGTCAGGCCGCTGTCCAGCATCTGGGTCAGCCCCTCGCTCTGCATCGCCGTGTCCTTGCTGGCGATGGAGGTGTTCAGCTTGATCGCGCCGATCTGATATTTGTCGTCGTTCGACTTCGCCTTGCTGTCCGCATCGGCCAGCGCCGCCTTGGCAGCCGCGAAATCCTGCTTCTCCGCGGCCTGCTGAGCGGTCTGCAACGCCTTGATGACGTCGGGCGACACGTTCAGCTTCAGGCCGCCGCCCTTCTTCTCTTCCTTCTTGGCCGCGAAGGCCGGAGCCGAAACGGCGCCGCCGGCCAGCGCCAGGGTCAGCGCGAGCGCCACGGGGGTAACAAAACGCATGTTCATCTTCTCCTCTGCGCCCGGGGGACAGGCGGCCTTTGCTTGACGCCGATTAGGGGTCGGCGCGTGAATAACGTTTGAACGATCTATATGCACCAGTTAACCGCCTGTCAGCCCCCCGGAAACGATCCGCCGCGCCCGGCACGCATCTCATGCCTTTGCGCGTGCGCGCGCGAGGGGTGACAGATTTGTTTCGCTCCGCTAGTGCATGGTCCACAACATACATTCACCAAAAAGAGAATCGATTTGACCGACGAGACTGCCCTCGCCGACCCTTCGGACATCAGCCCCATCTCCATCGTGGAGGAGATGAAGGCGAGCTATCTCGACTATGCCATGTCGGTCATCGTCGCCCGCGCCCTGCCGGACGTGCGCGACGGGTTGAAGCCAGTGCACCGCCGCATTCTCTTTTCCGCCCATGAATCGGGCTTCACCCACAACAAACCCTATCGCAAGTCGGCCCGCATCGTCGGCGACGTGATCGGTAAATATCACCCGCATGGCGACAGCGCGATCTACGACGCATTGGCGCGCATGACGCAGGACTGGTCGATGCGCGTGCCGCTGATCGACGGCCAGGGCAATTTCGGTTCCATGGACCCCGATCCGCCGGCGGCCATGCGCTACACCGAAGCGCGCCTGGCCAAGGTGACGAACGCCCTGCTGGACGATCTCGACAAGGATACGGTCGACTTCCAGCCGAACTACGATGCCTCGGAAAGCGAACCGCAGGTTCTGCCCGCGCGCTTCCCCAACCTGCTGGTCAACGGCGCGGGCGGCATCGCGGTCGGCATGGCGACCAACATCCCGCCGCATAACCTTGGCGAAGTGATCCGCGCCTGCCTCGCCTATATCGACAACACCGGCATCACGGTCGACGAACTGATCCAGATCGTCCCCGGCCCCGATTTCCCGACCGCGCCGCTGATCCTGGGCCAGTCGGGCGCGCGCAGCGCCTATCATACCGGACGCGGCTCCATCATGATGCGCTCGCGCCATGTGGTGGAGGAGGGGCGCGGCGACCGCCGCTCCATCGTGCTCACCGCCATCCCCTATCAGGTCGGCAAGAACGGCCTGGTCGAAAAGATCGCCGAAGCCGCCAAGGACAAGCGGATCGAGGGCATCAGCGACATTCGCGACGAATCGAGCCGCGAAGGCGTGCGCATCGTCATGGACCTGAAGCGCGACGCCACACCGGAAGTCGTGCTCAACCAGCTCTGGCGCAACACCCCCGCCCAGTCGAGCTTCCCGGCCAACATGCTCGCCATTCGCGGCGGCCGCCCGGAATTGCTCAACATCCGCGACATTATCGAAGCGTTCGTCCGCTTCCGCGAAGAGGTCATCACCCGCCGCACCAAATATGAACTGAACAAGGCCCGCGACCGCGCCCATATCTTGCTGGGCCTCGTCATCGCGGTCACCAACCTGGATGAAGTCGTCCGCATCATCCGGGGTTCGGCCAGTCCGGCAGAGGCCCGCGAAACCTTGCTCGCCCGCGACTGGCCGGTGGCGGAAATCGCGCCTTACCTGAAACTGGTCGAAGCCATCGAGACCGAAGCGTCCGGCGACACCTATCGCCTGTCCGACACGCAGGTCCGCGCCATCCTGGACCTGCGGCTGCACCGCCTGACCGCGCTCGGCCGGGATGAGATCGGCAACGAACTGGCCGAACTGGCCGCCGCCATCGCCGAATATCTCGCCATCCTTGGCGACCGGGTCAAACTCTACGCTGTCATGCGCGAGGAGTTCGAGGCGATCGAGCGCGACTTCGCCACCCCGCGCCTGTCGGAAATCACCGCCGCCGCCGACGGCATCGACGACGAAGACCTGATCGAGCGTGAGGAGATGGTCGTCACCGTCACCGTGCAGGGCTATATCAAGCGCACCCCGCTCGAAAGCTTCCGCGCACAGGCGCGCGGCGGCAAGGGCCGCTCCGGCATGGCCACCAAGGATGAGGACGCGATCACCGAATTGTTCGTGACCTCCACCCACACGCCGGTCCTCTTCTTCTCGACGGCGGGCAAGGTCTATCGTCTCAAGGTCTGGCGCCTGCCCGAAGGCGGTCCCGCCACGCGCGGCCGCCCGATGGTGAACCTGCTCCCGCTCGGCCCCGGCGAAACGATCCAGACCGTCCTGCCCCTGCCGGAGGATGAGGATAGCTGGAAGGATCTGCACGTCATGTTCGCCACCGCGAACGGCACGGTCCGCCGCAACAGCATGGACGCCTTCGCCAACATCCCCTCCAACGGCAAGATCGCGATGCGTTTCGACGACGACAGCGAGGATCGGCTGATCGGCGTCGCGTTGCTGACCGAAGAGGATGACGTCCTGCTCGCCACCCGCCAGGGCAAGGCAATCCGCTTCCAGGCCACCGACGTGCGCGAATTCCAGAGCCGCACCTCGACCGGTGTGCGCGGCATGACGCTCAAGGGCGACGATGAGGTCATCTCCCTCTCCATCCTCCACCGCTCCGGCGCCGATCAGGACCAGCGCGAGGAATATCTGCGCTTCGCCCCGTGGAAGCCGGAAAAGGAAGGGGAAATGCAGAATCAGGACATGTTCGCTGTGATGAAGGAGCGCGAACAGTTCATCCTGACCGTCTGCGCCAACGGCTATGGCAAGCTGTCCTCCGCCTATGAATATCGCCGCACCGGTCGCGGCGGCCAGGGCATCACCAACATCGACAATATCGGCCGCAACGGCCCGGTCGTCGCCAGCTTCCCCGCCAGCCAGGCCGACCAGTTGATGCTGGTGACCGACCAGGCCAAGCTGATCCGCATGGGCCTGGACAGCCTGCGCGTCATCGGCCGCAGCTCGGCGGGCGTGCGCCTGTTCAACGTGTCCGACGACGAACATGTCGTCAGCGCCGCGAAGATCGAGGAAAGCGACGAAGCCGAAGACACGGCGGAAACGGCAGCGCCGGAGGCGTGACCGACCTCTTCGCCTACAAGATACTGACGAAGGATCAGTATGACCAACTGAAGGCCGACGGCACGTTCAAGGGCGCGCCCGTCGATCTTCAGGACGGCTATATCCACATGTCCACCCGTCAACAGGCCGCCGAAACCGCCGCCAAACATTTCGCGGGTCAGGACAATCTGGTGATGCTGATGATCGACCTCGCCCCCTTCGGCGAAGCGATCAAATGGGAAGAATCACGCGGCGGCGCCCTCTTCCCCCACCTCTACGCCGACCTCCCGCTGAGCGCGGTCGCAGGCAAGGTCGTCCTGCGCCTGGACGAACAGGGCAAACACCTCTTCCCGGCAGGCTTCTAACCACCGCCCCTTTCCCCATACCGTCCGGAGTGGATGGAAAGCTGACCTATCCTATTCCTCCCCATCGATAGATGGGGAGGGGGACCGGCCGAAGGCTGGTGGAGGGGAAGATACGCAGGTCACGCCATTTCCCCTCCTCCACGCTTCGCGCAGGGAGGAATTAGTGGCAGCTAATGCCCAATCACCTCTACCCCATCAATCCAACCGCTCAATCAAAGCATCCACCCCAGCATCAACCCCACCAAATAAATCCCCCTCCCGAAAGCGAGGGATCATCCGCTCATTCATGATGCTCTGGCAAAGCTCATCCGGCAAAACCGCTTCCAGCCCATATCCCACCGAAATCTGCGCCAACTGCTCCTGCGGCGCCACCAACACAACAACACCATCATCATGACCCTTGCGCCCAATCCCCCATTCATTCCCCAGCGCCGTCGTAAAAACCCCAATCTCCGCCCCACCCAGGGAAGAGACAGTAACGATCACCATCTGATGCCGGGTCGATTGCTCCAACCTCTCCAATTTCTCGGAAAGCACCCGCTTCTGCTCGTCCGTGAAAAGCCCGGCCTCATCCGTCACCCGCCCTGCCTGAACAACCGCCGGCCCAACACCAGCCCGCACCTCCCCCACAAGCGAACCGACCAGCAAAAAACAAAGCAAAATCCGGGATATCAAAGCGGTCATCCCACCCTCTCCATCCGCACGACCTTCCCGCGCTTCACCCAATAATCGAACCCGCCCCACCTGATCCGGCTCGAGCAAACCGCCACCACCTGCATCCCCAGATGCGCCCAGCACACCGCGAACGGCGCCAGCAAATCCCACCAGAGCGACCGCCCGGCCCCCCCCGCCTGCCCCGGCTCCACCACCGCCGCGACAATCCGCCGCCGCACCAAAACCCGCGCCAAAGCCGCCCCATAACCCAAGGCCACCGCACTCCAGCCACCCCAACCCAAAGCCCAGACCCACCCAAAAGCCTGCACCGCCACCACAAGGGCCGCAATCCCCCACATCCCGCCACTATTGGTCACGATATGCCGATATTGCCGCACCCCGAAACCAAAGGCCCCCGCCCCCTCCAACGGACAAGCCACCAGCAAATCCCGCACCGGCCGCAACCGCAGCTTCCCCCGCCACCCGGCCAGCCCAATCGCCATATCGTCGGACAATCGCCCAGCCAGCGCCGCATCCAGGTCCAGCCGCTCCGCCACCTCCCGCGTCAAGGCCATCGCCCCGCCCCACGGCATGGTCGCACTCGCCGCCCGCGGCAAGGTCGCCAACTGCATCTCCACCGCCCCCACCAGAGCCGCGCCCACCCGCGCCTCCGGCAGCAACAGCCGATAACCGGTCACGATATCCGCCTTCCCCCGCACCAGAGGAAAGAGCAACCGCCCCACCAACCGCGCCGGAGGCAGAATATCCGCATCCACGAACACCAGCCAGCGATCCTCCGGCCGCAAAGCCCGCAAAGCCGCCCGCAACTTATGAACCTTCTGCCCCTCATCGTCCGCGACGCCCGCCCGGACGACCTGCACCCAGCCCCCCTCACGCGCCGCCAAAGCCTCCGCCGCGGCACATCCGCCAGAAGTCGCAATCACCAACCGAAACCGCGCCGTCTGCGCCTTCAACCGCGCGATCAGCGCCGCCCCACCGTCCCAATCATCCCGCACCGACAACAGCAGCACGACGCCCTCCGGCGCCTCTTCCTGACGATCCACCGGCAGATGCCGCCAATAATTCAGCACCCCCAACAGGCTCAGCCCCTGCAACAGCATCCACAGCGCAAAAGCGAAACTCATTGCAAACCCAAGCCCTTTACCGCCCCGACCGCTGCTGTATGACGGCAGGCGATGCTCTCCAACCCCTTTCTCTTCAGCCTGCTCCGCCTCCTCCCCGCGTCCATCGCCTCCTGGCTTGGCGGCTGGCTATCCGTGAACGTCGCGCGCAAGAGCATGAAATTGCGCGACCGACGCGCCCGCGCCAACCTCGCCATCCTCCGCCCCGATCTCGACACGGCAACCAGCGAAGCCCTCCTCACCCGCCGCTGGTTCAACCTTGGCCGCACCATGGCCGAACTCACCAACATCGACCGGCTGATCGAAAACAACCATATCACGGTCGAAGACGTCGCAGGCTATCAACAAGTGCTCGACGGCCCCGGCCCGCTGATCGCGCTGGCCGTCCATGTCGGCAATTGGGATTTGCTCGCCGCCCATATCAAGGCGTCCACCGACCGCCCCGGCCTGGGCGTCTACGACCCGCCGGAAAATCCAGAGCAGGCGGCCCAACTCAAGCGCGCCCGCTCCAGCTATATGGGCGAAGCGATCACCGGAGACGGCGCCGCCCGCGCCATCCTCAAACACCTCACCACCAAAGACCGCGCCACCCTCTATATATTGCTGGACGAACGCCGCGACCGTCAGGTGTGGTTCCCCCGCTTCGGCCGCGCCCTGCCGCCGTCCGGCAACCTGTCCGTCGCCCTGCGCCTCGCCCGAAAGGTCGGCGCGAAATTCCTGCCCTTCTACATGATCCGCACCCAGGGTCCGCACTTCCGCGTCCACTGGCACGCCCCCCTGGACCCGGCGACCCTGACGGACGACCAGATCATGGATCAGGTCGACGCCTTCCTCGGCCAAGCCTGCATCGACCACGCCGACCAATGGCTCGCCCTCCACGACATGGACCTCACCACCTAGCCAACTAAAAATCCTCCCTACGCGCAGCGTGGGGAGGGGGACCGCTCGCGAAGCGAGTGGTGGAGGGGAAATTCGGAGGTCGTGCCCCATTCCCCTCCACCATGCTTCGCATGGTCCCCCTCCCCATCTCCCGATGGGGAGGAACAGGAGAAGCCCCCTCCGTTCGTGCTGAGTAGAGGCTGAGCTTGTCGAAGCCTCGTATCGAAGCACATGCCCCCACATCCAACAACAGTTCTCACTCCCCCCAACACCCGCTAAAGCCCCTCCATGTCCCGACTCGCCATCAAAATCTGCGGCCTCTCCACCCCCGACACCGTCGGCGCCTCGATCAGGGCAGGCGCGACCCATCTCGGCTTCAACTTCTTCCCCAAAAGCCCCCGCTATATCGAAACCGACCAACTGCGCGCCCTCGCCGCGCTGGTCCCGACCCATATCGAACGCGTCGCCATCCTCGTCGACCCCACCGACGAAGTCCTGACCGAACTCACCGCCACCGACGCCCTGACCGCGCTCCAACTCCACGGCAAGGAAAGCCCCGAACGCGCCGCCGCCATCCGCCAGCGCTTCAACCTCCCCGTCTGGAAAGCCATCTCCGTCAAGACCCGCGCCGACATAGACGCCGCCAAAACCTATGGCGGCGCCGCCGACCTCCTCCTTTTCGATGCCAAGACCCCGGACGGCGCGGCCCTTCCCGGCGGCATGGGCCTGCGCTTCGACTGGACGCTGCTGCGCGGCGTCCCCATATCGGTCCCATGGGGCCTGTCCGGCGGCCTTGGCATCGACAATGTCGCAGAAGCCATCCGCATCACCAACGCCCCGCTGGTCGATGTTTCCTCCGGCGTCGAAAGCGCGCCGGGCATCAAGAGTGTGGACAAGATCATGGCCTTCTGCAATGCGGCATCCTCATGAGGCGGCTAACCAGCACACGATGGCGTTGATCACTTGCTTGCACCCAAGAAGTGATCCCATTTGCCTGACGAGATTGATCCGATGACCAACACCATCACCCTGCCCGCTACCTTGGCCAACAGCCTGCGCTCGCAGCCCGACTCCTCCGGCCATTTCGGCTCCTTCGGCGGCCGCTATGTCGCCGAAACGCTGATGCCGCTGATCCTGGAGCTGGAGAAGGTCTATAAGGAAGCCCGGCAAGACCCCGCTTTCGAAGCCGAATTCGCCGAATTGCTGCGCAGCTATGTCGGCCGCCCCAACCCGCTTTATTATGCGCAGCGCCTGACCGAAGCCCTCCGCGCCGAAGCCCCGGCCGGAAAAGGCGCGAAAATCTACCTCAAGCGCGAGGAACTGAACCACACTGGCGCGCACAAGATCAACAATTGCATCGGCCAGGCGCTGCTCGCCCGCCGCATGGGCAAGAAGAAGGTGATCGCCGAAACCGGCGCGGGCCAGCACGGCGTCGCCACCGCGACCGTCGCCGCCCTGTTCGGCATGGAATGCAAGATTTTCATGGGCGCGAAGGATGTCGAACGGCAAAAGCCCAACGTCTTCCGCATGAAACTGCTCGGCGCGGAGGTGATCCCGGTCGTCTCCGGCTCGCAAACCCTCAAGGACGCAATGAACGACGCCCTGCGCCATTGGGTGTCGAACGTTCACGACACTTTCTACATCATCGGCACGGCGGCAGGCCCGCACCCCTATCCCGAACTGGTCCGCGACTTCCAGTCGATCATCGGCCGGGAAGCCCGCGAACAGATATTGGAACTGGAAGGCCGCCTGCCCGACATGCTGATCGCACCGGTCGGCGGCGGCTCCAACGCCATCGGCCTGTTCCACCCCTTCCTGGACGATGCCGACGTCAAGATGATCGGCGTCGAAGCGGCGGGCGAAGGGCTGAATGGCAAGCACGCCGCTTCGCTGGCTGGCGGCAAGTCCGGCATCCTCCACGGCAACCGCACCTATCTGCTCCAGGACGAGGACGGCCAGATCACCGAAGCGCACAGCATTTCGGCGGGTCTCGACTATCCCGGCATCGGCCCGGAACATAGCTGGCTGCACGAAATCGGCCGGGTCGACTATATGCCGATCACCGACGACGAAGCCCTGGCCAGCTTCCAGAAGCTCTCCGCGCTCGAAGGCATCATCCCCGCCCTGGAATCCGCCCACGCGGTCGCCAGCGCGGAAAAGGTCGCGCCAACGCTGGACGCGGACCAAATCCTCATCGTCAACCTCTCCGGCCGCGGCGACAAGGACATCTTCACCGTGGCCAGCGCCCTGGGAGTGGAAATATGACCGCTCCGCTCTGCGCACCCACCCCACACCCGTTCGGGCTGAGCTTGTCGAAGCCCTCCACTTCTCTTCAGGCTCCGGGCGAACGGATGTTGGGAATTCATTGTGACCGCTGACCGCCTCGCCACCCGCTTCGCCGCCTGCAAATCGCGCAGCCGCGCCGCCCTCATCACCTTCGTGACGGCGGGCGACCCGACAGCGGCCGACACCCCCGCGATCCTCGACGCGCTGGTGGAGGGCGGCGCCGACATCATCGAACTCGGCATGCCCTTCACCGATCCGATGGCGGACGGCCCGGCGATCGAACTCGCCAACCTGCGCAGCCTGGGTTCCGGCACGAAGACGAAGGACATCTTCGCCCTCGCCGCCGCCTTCCGCGTCCGACACCCGGACATCCCGCTGGTGCTGATGGGCTATGCCAACACCATGCTCGCGCGCGGCCCCGACTGGTTCGCCGACCAGTGCAAGGCCGCAGGCGTCGACGGCGTCATCTGCGTCGATGTCCCGCCGGAGGAGGACGCCGAAATCGGCCCCGCCCTGCGTGCAGCGGGCATCCACCTGATCCGCCTCGCTACCCCGACCACCGACGCGGCCCGCCTGCCCGCCGTGCTGAACGGCGCCAGCGGCTTCCTCTACCATGTCGCCGTCGCGGGCATCACCGGCAAGCAGCAGGCCGCGCAAGCCGCCGTCGAACAGGCCGTCGCGAAACTCAAGGCCGCCACCGACCTGCCCATAGCGGTCGGTTTCGGCGTCCGCTCCGCCGATCAGGCCGCCGCCATCGGCCGCGTTGCCGACGGCGTGGTGGTGGGTTCGGCCATCGTCGACATCATCGGCTCGCACGGCAACGCCGCCGCGCCCTTCGTCAAGGATTTCGTCGCCGCCCTGCGCGACGCCCTCAACGCCAACAGCCCTCATTTCCGGGAGACCGCCGCATGAGCTGGATCAACCGCGTCCGCAACGCGCTGCCTTTCATGGCGAAGAAGGAAACCACCGCCGAAACGCTGTGGCACAAATGCCCCTCCTGCGCGGAGATGATCTTCATCAAGGAATGGGAAGATAATCTCTCGGTCTGCCCCCGCTGCGACCATCACGGCCGCATCGGCCCGTCGGAACGGTTCGAACATATACTCGACGCCGGATTCATCCTGCTCCCCACCCCGCAGGTGCAGGAAGATCCGCTCAAATTCCGCGATTCCAAACGCTATCCCGACCGCATAAAGGCCGCCCGCGCCGCCACCGGCGATCAGGACGCGCTCATCAACGCGCGCGGCGCGATCGACGACGTGCCGCTGGTCATGGGCGTCCAGAATTTCGCCTATATGGGCGGCTCCATGGGCATGGGCGTGGGCGCCGCTTTCATCCAGGGCGTCAACGAAGCCATCGCCCATAAATGCCCCTATGTGATCTTCACCGCAGCCGGCGGCGCCCGCATGCAGGAGGGCATATTGTCCCTAATGCAGATGCCCCGCTCGACCGTAGCGATCCGCAAGCTCCACGCCGCGGGCCTGCCCTATATCGTTGTCCTCACCGACCCGACGACAGGCGGCGTCACGGCCAGCTACGCGATGCTGGGCGACATCCAGATCGCCGAACCCAACGCCCTCATCGGCTTCGCGGGCCAGCGCGTCATCGAAAGCACCATCCGCGAGAAATTGCCGGAGGGCTTCCAGCGCGCCGAATATCTGCTGGAGCACGGCATGCTCGACATGGTGGTCCACCGCACCGAACTCCGCGACACGCTCGCCAGGGTGATCGGCTACCTCACCCCCCGCGCCGCCGCGTAAAAAGCCATGCCCGACCATGCCGTATCCGACGACCCCGGCGTCCAGGCCCAGCTAGACCGCCTCGCCACCCTGTCGCCCGGCGCCGACATGCTGGGGCTGGAGCGCATCACCCAGCTCCTTGACCGCCTCGGCAACCCGCACCGCGCCCTGCCGCCGGTCTTCCACGTCGCGGGCACCAACGGCAAGGGCTCCACCTGCGCCTTCCTGCGCGCCGCGCTCGAAGCGGACGGCCGGAGCGTCCACGTCTTCACCTCCCCCCATCTCGTCCGCTTCAACGAACGCATCCGCCTGGGCGGCACCCTCATCTCCGACGAAGCCCTCGCCGCCTATCTCTCCCGCGTCCTCGACGTGGCGGAGGGGATCGGCGCCAGCTTCTTCGAAGTCACCGCCGCCGCCGCCTTCCTCGCCTTCGCGGAACATCCCGCCGACGCCTGCATCGTCGAAGTGGGCCTGGGCGGCCGCCTGGACGCCACCAACATCATCGAAAAGCCGGTCATCTGCGGCATCGCCCAACTCGGCCTGGACCACCAAAGCTTCCTCGGCGACACTCTCAAGGAAATCGCCGCCGAAAAGGCAGGCATCGCCAAGCCCGGCGCGCCCCTGGTGACGCAACGCTACGCCGACGCCCTCTTCCCCGTGATGCTGGACGCCGCCGCCCGCAACCGCACCCAATGGTTCGCCATGGGCGAAAGCTGGGACGCCGCCGCCTATCGCGACCGCCTCCATTATCGCGACGATCAGGGGCATATCGACGCCCCGCTGCCCCGCCTGTCCGGCGCGCACCAGATCCACAACGCCGCCCTCGCCTTCGCCATGCTGCGCCATCAAAACGTCGTCCCCGTCAGCGAAGCCGCGCTCAAGGCCGCCCCCCTCTGGGCGCACTGGCCCGCCCGCCTGCAACGGCTGGACCATGGCCCCCTCCTCGCCCCGCTGCCCGAAGACGCCGAAGCCTGGCTGGACGGCGGCCACAATGCCGGGGCGGGCGAAGCGATCAGCGCCTTCTTCACCAGCGAACGGCTGGAGGGGCAAAAACTGGACCTCATCATCGGCATGCTGTCGAACAAGGATATGGAAGCCTTCCTGCTCCCCTTCGCGGGCCGCATCGCCCATATCCACGCCGTTCCGGTCCCCGGTCACGACCACCACCCGCCGGAGCGATTCGCCGCTATCGCCGACCTTTGGGGCATCCCCTGCACCGCCCATGAGGGGCCTGAGGACGCCATTGCCGCCGTCGCCGCCCACGCCAATCCCGCGTCAAAGCTGCTGATCGCAGGCTCCCTCTACCTCGCCGGAGAGATTTTGCGGCTGAACGGTCAATTTCCCGACTGAATTTTCTTGCGATTGACTCGCAATAGCGTACCTTATGCCTGCAACGACAAGGCAGAAGGTACGAACGCATGGCGCACGGACAGCCCACCCTCGATCAGCCCCGCCCCCTCCCCGGCGGCTACGGCAACCGGTTGTTCCTCTATGTCATGCGCCGCATGGCGACGGCGGGCGTCAACGACGCCCATGCCGCCAACGCCATGCTGGGCGCGTTCGGCCGCAGCTATCGCCGCCCACTGGTGCTGATGCGCGCCATGATGCTGGAACTGGCCCGCACCTCCAGCCGCAAGATATTGATCGCCCCCTGCTGCTGCTCCCGCATGACATCCGACGAAGCGCTGATGATGCAGGCCATCGGCGGCGCCCTGCGCAGCCCCCGCGCCGCCTATGACGATGTCGCCGCCCTGCTCGGCAACGATCATGCGCTGGGCGCGCTCACCTGCCTGCAAGCCGTCGCCCAGGCCCATAACGACCTGGGCCGCCCGCTGGACCTCTACGCGGCGGGCTGATCGCTCGCCGCCGTCCCGACACTGGCGTCGATCAACCCCGCCCGCATCATCAGCCAGAACAGGACGATCCCCGGCACCGCCAGCGCCGTGGTCAGCAGGTAGAAGTCGACATATCCGAACCGCTCGATCATCGCGCCCGCCGTGGTCCCGGTCAGGAACCGCCCGACGATGCTCGCCGCCGCCGAAATCAGCGCATATTGGGCGGCGGTAAAGCGCAGGTCGCACAAGGCGGAGAAGTAAGCGACCACCGTCACCCCACCGATCCCGCTGGCGAAATTCTCGAACCCGATGGCCCCCGCCATGCCCCAATTGCTCTTCCCCAGCGCCGCCAGCAGCGCGAAGCTGAAATTGGACACGCCCATCAGCAACAGGCTGACCAGCACCGACCGCTTCATCCCCAGCCGCGCATAAAGCACGCCGCCCACGAAAATCCCGATCAGATAGGCCCAGAAACCGATCCCCACGTCGTAGATGGCGATCTCGTCATTGCTATAGCCCATATCGTCGAACAACAGGCGGAAGGTCAGGTTCGCCAGCGTATCCCCGATCTTGTGCAGCAGGATGAACAGCAGCACCAGCCACGCCCCGCGCCGCCGGAAAAACTCGACCAGCGGCCCGGCAATCGACTGCCACACTTCACTCATTCCACGCCGCGCCGTCGGTTCGCGATGCCGCTCCGGCTCGCCCAGCACCAGCCCGGTCAGCATCGCGGGCAGGGCAAAGACCGCGCAGGCCAGATAGGCCCCATGCCACCCGATCCGCGCCGCCAGCACCAGAGCCAGCGCCCCCGCCGCGACCGACCCGATCCGCCAGCCATATTGCGACATGCCCGACCCGACGCCCAGTTGCTCCGGCTTCAAAGTCTCGATCCGATAGGCGTCGATCACGATGTCGAACGTCGCCCCGGCCGCCCCGACCAATATCGCCGCATAGGCCGTCTGCAACAGCCCCGTAGTGGGATCGACCAGCGCCAGATTGGCCACCGCCGCCATCACCAGCAGCCCCGCGACGATCAACCACGAAACCCGCTGCCCCAACCGCCCGATGACGGGCAGACGCACGCCATCGACCACCCAGGCCCAGAGAAATTTCAGATTATAGACGAGGAAAGCGAGAGTGAAGGCCGTCACCGCCTTCTTGTCGATCCCATCCTGCGCCAGCCGCGTCGTCAACGTCGCGCCGATCATCGCATAGGGAAAACCCGACGAAATCCCCAGAAAAAAGGCCCCCAAAGGCGCCTTCTGCACATAGGGCTTCACCGCATCCAGCCAGCCCCCTGCAATCTCAGTCATAAATGCGATGGCCCCGATGGTCGTTCCTGACCACCATATGACCAAAGCCCACCCAAACAACCACCAAAAAAACCTTCTCCCTTGAGGGAGAAGGATACGCAGCCTTACTCGCGCAGCGAGTTAGGCGAAGTTGGATGAGGGGGGATCGAACCTCTCGACCAATCCCACGCTCACCCCAAATCCCCAAACAAATGCAACCCATCCGGAAAGCGCGGCAATTCCTTCCCCCGCAACAACGCATCCACGACCGCCACCGCCCCCAGCAGATCCCGCGGCGCATAGGGCTTGGCCAGACATCCCAAAGCCATCTCCCGCGCATCCACCGGACAAGCCCCGGTCACGAACAGCACCGCCACGCCCCGCCCGGCGGCAAAGCGCGCCAGATCGATCCCGGTCCGCTCGCCATGCAGCGTCACGTCCGCGATCACCAGATCGACGCTCTCTTCCTCGATCACGCTGACGGCATGGGCATAATCATCGACGGTCGCGGCCACCCGATAGCCCGCCGTCTCCAACACATGTTCATTGTCGAATGCGACCAGCGGCTCATCCTCCACCACCAGCACGGTGCGAATGGCCTTGCGGCGTCCGCCAGCCCCGATTTCCCCTTTTACCAGCCCGAAAAACATTTGCCGATCCGCCCCATTTGCGCCATTCAGCCGACCAACGCGTGGCGCCCGTACAGGGTTTCTCATATCTCGGCGCACAGGCGCCCGGACAGCACCATTCGTCACTAACTGGCATGTCTGATATGGGTGTGCCGTCCCGTTTTGAAAAGGAACTCGTCGTTGGAACCGCCAAAAAAATCTGGACCGCCGCGCCGGTCAGGCCCCGGCGGTCCCAGGCGTCCCGGCGACTTCAAAACAGGCGGCCCAAACCCCTCCGGTTCGCGCCCGGCCCGCCCCCCATTCAGGAAGGCGAAGACCGCCCCCGCCAAACCCGCCAACCCGCATCCGGCCCGCGCAGCCGCCGCCGCCAGCGGCAAGAACGAACCGCAGCGCATTGCGAAACTGCTCGCCCGCGCAGGCGTCGCTTCCCGGCGGGAGGTCGAACGGATCATAGAGGAGGGGCGCGTCACGCTGGACGGTGAAGTCGTCACCACCCCGGCAACGCTGCTGATCTCGCTTCACGGCGTCGCCGTCGACGGCGTCCCCATCGCCGCACCCGCGCCCGCGCGCCTGTTCCTTTTCCACAAACCGTCCGGCTTCCTCACCACGGAACGCGACCCACGCGGCCGCCCGACCATCTATGACAAGCTGCCCGCCGACCTGCCCCGCGTCATGCCGATCGGCCGCCTGGACATGACGACCGAAGGGCTGCTGCTGCTCACCACCGATGGCGAATTCAAGCGGCAGATGGAACTCCCCTCGACCGGCGTGCCCCGCACCTACCGCGCTCGCGCCTTCGGCGAAATCAGCCAGAACCAGCTCGAAGACCTGTTCGAAGGCATAGAGATAGACGGCATCCGCTACGGTCAGATAGAGGCCAATCTGGAACGCCGCACCGGCCGCAACCAGTGGATCGAAATGACCCTGACCGAAGGCAAGAACCGCGAAGTCCGCCGCGTCCTCGAACATCTCGGCCTTCAGGTAAGCCGCCTGATCCGCACCAGCTACGGTCCCTTCCACCTGGGCGAACTGCCCTCCGGCGCGGTGGAGGAAGTCCGCCAGCACGACCTCATCGTCTTCCGCAAGGGACTGAAAATCCCAAAACCCTGAAGACCCTCCGTTCGCCCTGTTCAAACGAGTCACTTGCCTCGTTTGAATGTCGAAGGGCTTTTCTTTCTTCCAGCGAGCCACCCCATGAGAATCATATCAGGCCAATGGCGAGGCCGCCCCCTCACCGCCCCGAAGGGCGACGCCACCCGCCCCACGGCGGACCGCACTCGCGAAACCCTCTTCTCCATGCTGTTGAGCCGCCTCGGCTCGTTCGAGGGGCTGGCGGTAGGCGATTTCTTCGCAGGCTCCGGCGCGCTGGGCTATGAGGCGCTCTCGCGCGGCGCGGCAAGCTGCATCTTCGTGGAACAGGACCGCGCCGCCCTCGACGCGATCCGCGCCAATGGCGACAGGCTGGGCCTCCGCCCCGACATCCGCCAGAGCAGCGTCCTGTCCCTCGGCCCGGCGAGCAAGCCGCTGGACCTGATCTTCATGGACCCGCCCTATAATAGCGGCGCGGGCATGGTCGCGCTGGACAAGCTCAGCCGCCTGGGCTGGACCGGCCCCGCCACCTGGATCAGCATCGAAACCGACCGCCGCGAGGATGTCGAAGTCAAGGGCTTCACCGTCGAATCCAGCCGCGACGTCGGAAAAGCCCGCCTGACCCTCCTAAGAGCCGCACCCTAAACTCCCTCTCCCCACCGGAGAGAGGGCTGGGGAGAGGGGGCTGCGCAACGCCGCAAGCGCAACGCAACGCCCACCCCATCAAGCCGCCTCGGCATCCTCATAGGCCTGCGCTTCCTTGCCAATCAGGATATTGGCCAGAAACCAATAGGCCTGCCCCCAGGCGTCCAGCACGGCATCAGTCGCCACCTCGGCCCCCAGCACATCCCGAATGGCCGGCAGCAAGGCTTCCGCCACCTTGGGATAATGCTCCGCCTTCACCCCGGTCTCGACATGCCGCTGCACCATCCGCGCCACCGCGCCGTCCAGCGCCTGCAACCGGTCGATATTCTCCGCATAGCCCAATATCGCCGCAGCCAGCCGCTTGGGCTGCTCGCCGCTTTCCTGCGCCGCCTGGTCGAACATGTCCTTGATCGACGCGTCCTCAAACAACCGCGCATACATGGCCGTCGTGATCTCCACCCCATGCTTGCGCAGCGCGGGCGCGGTAGCCTTGACGATGGCAATGGTGTCGGCGGTCAACTGGGTCATTTATGCACCTTCCTTCTGGATTCGATCCTCCGGGAATCGATAAAGGTGCATTTACGTTGCATCTTTTAAAATGTAAATAGAATGAATGTTTGAAAATCCACCCCCGTTCACCTAACCAATTCGTTCATGCAATTGACCCGCCACACCGACTATGCCCTGCGCGTCCTGATCCACCTCGCCGTGGCCCCCTCCGGCCGCGCCACCATCCCGGAAATCGCCGACGCCTACGGTCTTTCGCGCAATCATCTGATGAAGGTCGTCCACCATCTGGGACAGGGCGGCCTGCTCGACACCCAACGCGGCCGCGGCGGCGGCTTCACCCTCGCCCGCCCTCCCGAAGCGATCAGCATCGGCGAAGTCGTCCGCTTTTCGGAACCCGACATGAACATGGCGGACTGCGGTTCCTGCGCCCTGCGCACCGCCTGCGGCCTTTCAGCCATATTGAAGGCGGCCACCGCCGCCTTCCTCGCCGTCCTCGACCAGCATAGCCTGGCCGATGCGGCACGGGAAAAGGCCGGGCTGGCGGCCATCATCGCCGCCCTGCCCAGCCCCGCCGCCGTCAGCGCGCCTTGCGCTTAGATTTACCCGCTTCCCCCCGATTGATGCAGCTATCCTGCACGGTCTTGCTGCACAGCGGATAATCCTTCTGCTCGGCCGGCGGCGGCGTCATATTGCCGCCCACCGTCGCGGGATTGGCGGAACTGCCCACGGGAGCCGACGGATCACGCGGCACTCCGGGAGACGCGGGCTGCATCCCCGTATCCGGCGGCACCGCGCCCGTAGGCTGCCCCGCATTCGGATCTGCGGCCGGCGGCGGCGTGGCCGGCGTCGCAGGGGTAGCCGGAGCAGTGCCCGGCTCGGCCGGAGAAGCCGGCGTGGCAGGCGTAGCGCCCTGATCAGGAGGGGGCGGTGCACTCGTAGCGGGCGGCTGCGTCGCACCAGGCGCACCTTGCGCAATCGCAACGCCGGTAACACCGGTGCCGAAGGCCAATATGGCCGCACCCGCCAACAGGATCGATTTCATCGGGATCATCCTTTCCTTGTTCTTGCCCCGTTCTGCCATCTGGGCTGAAGGGAAGAACCGGGGCCAAGGCGTCAGCGTTCCGATGATGGCGACGAACCGTTCCCGGCGCGCCGCCAGACGATCCTGTTGTTAACCCCCGCTATTGGGCAACCGGTCGAACTTCGGCAGTTCATGCACCTTGCCCATCCACGGAAGGGCCTCCACATAATGAACATGAACGGCCGGGGGGAGCGCCGCCTCATCATCCAGGGTCGCCGTCTGGATATCCACCATGCCGGGATAGGATGCGGTGTTCCGCCAGAACAACCCCGTCCCGCAAGTACCGCAAAAGTCGCGCACCACATCCTCCGATGACTGGTATCGCACCGGATCGCCGGTCACCTTCAACCGCCCTTCGGGGAACATGGCCCAGCCCACCATCGGCGCGCCCGCGCTCTTCCGGCAATCGGCGCAATGGCACAATGCGCTGAAAAATGGCTCTCCCACCGCCTCATAATGGATTGCCCCGCATCGGCACCGTCCAGTGATCATGTGCTTTACCCCTTGCATGATTCGCCTTTTGTTCTCATAAATCCCCCGAAGCCGCAAGGCCTCTCGCCCTTGCTCCCCGCCGCCGCCCGCCCTAGTTGTGAAACCATGACCCTGCCCGCCCCCTCGCCCGACGATCCAGCCTATTTGCAGGGCCTCAACACGCCGCAGCGGGAAGCCGTGCTGACCACCGAAGGCCCGGTGCTGGTGCTTGCCGGAGCGGGCACGGGCAAGACCGCCGCGCTCACCGCCCGCCTCGCCCATCTGATCGCCACCCGCCGCGCCTGGCCGTCGGAAATCCTGGCCGTCACCTTCACCAACAAGGCGGCGCGGGAAATGCGCGAACGCGTCGGCCGTATGATCGGCCCGGCGGTGGAGGGCATGCCCTGGCTGGGCACCTTCCACGCCATCGCCGCGAAGATGCTGCGCCGTCACGCCGAACTGGTCGGCCTGCAATCCAACTTCACCATCCTGGACACGGACGACCAGCTTCGGCTGATGAAGCAGTTGATCCAGGCCGAAGGGATCGATGAAAAGCGATGGCCCGCCCGGCAACTGGCCGGCCTCATCGACCAGTGGAAGAATAAGGGCCTGATCCCGGAGGAGATCGGCGCGGGCGAAAGCGAAGCCTATGCCAATGGCCGGGGCCAGAAGCTCTACGCCGCCTACCAGTCCAGGCTGCGCGACGTGAACGCCTGCGATTTCGGCGACTTGCTGCTGCATGTGCTGGTCATATTGAAGCGCCACCGCGACGTGCTGGAAAGCTATCAGCAGCGTTTCCGCTACATCATGGTGGACGAATATCAGGACACCAACTCCAGCCAATATCTCTGGCTCCGCCTGCTCGCCCAGACGCGCAAGAATATCTGCTGCGTGGGCGACGACGACCAGTCCATCTATTCATGGCGCGGGGCGGAAGTCGCCAATATCCTGCGCTTCGAAAAGGATTTTCCCGGCGCGAAGATCGTCCGCCTCGAACAAAATTACCGCTCCACCCCCCATATCCTGGGCGCGGCGTCCGGCGTGATCGCGGAAAACGGCAATCGTCTGGGCAAGACGCTCTGGACCGACATCGACGTGGGCGAAAAGGTCCGCGTCATCGGCATATGGGACGGCCCGGAGGAAGCGCGCCGCGTCGGCGACGAAATCGAATCGATCGAACGCAACGGGGGATCGCTGGACGAAGTCGCCATCCTCGTCCGCGCCCAGCACCAGACCCGCGAGTTCGAAGACCGCTTCATCCAGATCGGCCTGCCTTATCGCATCGTCGGCGGCTTCCGCTTCTACGAACGGGCCGAAATCCGCGACGCGCTGGCCTATCTGCGCCTCGTCAACCAGCCAGCCGACGACCTCGCCTTCGAACGGATCGTCAACGTCCCCAAACGCGGCCTGGGCGACAAGGCGGTCGAGAAACTCCACCGCCTCGCCCGCGCCGAAAGCATACCGCTGGCCCTCGCCGCCGCCCGCATCCTCGACACGGATGAGATGACGCCGCAGGCCCGCCGGTCGCTGGGCGCCTTCATCGGCGACCTCGCCCGCTGGCGCGACCGCGCCACGCAATTGCCCCATGCGGAACTCGCCCGGCAGATATTGGACGAAAGCGGCTATACCGCCATGCTCCAGGCCGAGCGTACCGCCGAAAGCGCGGGAAGGCTGGAGAACCTCAACGAACTCACCCGCGCCATGGAGGAATATGAGACACTGGGCGCGTTCCTGGAACATGTGTCGCTGGTCATGGACAATGAAGCGCAAGCGGACGAACGCAAGATCACAATCATGACCATCCATGCCGCCAAGGGCCTGGAGTTCGACACCGTGTTCCTGGCGGGCTGGGAAGAAGGCATTTTCCCTTCCCAGCGCGCTCTGGACGAAGGCGGCCTCAATTCGTTGGAGGAGGAACGCCGCCTCGCCTATGTCGCGATCACGCGGGCGCGGAAAATGTGCCTCATCCTCCATGCCGCCAACCGCCGCATCTATGGCCAGTGGACCAGTTCCATCCCCTCCCGCTTCGTCGGCGAACTGCCGCCCGAACATATGGAGGAGGAAAGCAGCATGTCCGGCGGCGCCTCGCTCTGGCGCGCCAACTGGTCGGAAAAAGCCGATCCCTTCGCCAATGTCCAGCGCGGCAGCGGCCGCGGCCCCGGCTGGCAACGCGCCCAGCAAAGCGGCCAGTTCGTGAAGGAACCCGTCCGCATCGTCGAAGCCCGCGCCTCCGCCGTTTCGCTGGGCAACAAGGGCCGCGATGACATGAGCGTCGGCCTGCGCGTCTTCCACCAGAAATTCGGCTACGGCACGGTAGCGGAGATTGAAGGCAACAAGCTGGAGATCGATTTCGAAACCGCAGGGCGCAAGCGGGTCATGGACAGCTTCGTTCAGCCGGCATAGCGCGCCACTACAAGTCCATCATTAAGTTCTCGCCATCGCGAGAAGGCCAATATTGGGTGGAAAACGGACCTATCCTATTCCTCCCCATCGTTAGATGGGGAGTTGAACGGAGTCACGCGCCTCCGTTCAACAGCGCGAAGCGCTGACGGAGGGGAAGATGCGCAGGTCGCGCCCCTTCCCCTCCACCAGCCTTCGGCCGGTCTCCCTCCCCACGCTGCGCGCAGGGAGGAATTCAACCAGCCACAGACCAACAGACCCGCGACTAACAATATCAGGGGGAGACAGCACTTGCCTGCACTCAGGAGTTTGGGAAATTGGTGGAGCCTAGCGGGATCGAACCGCTGACCTCCTGCATGCCATGCAGGCGCTCTCCCAGCTGAGCTAAGGCCCCATCGTTGCGCGGCATCATACCGCATCCCAATGGATCAGGCCACGTCCGGCATCAAAACCGTCGGCCTTATGTCTGGACATCCTTTGCGCAGCATCTGGGCGTGTTGATCGAGATTGGGAACAACCTCGCCACACCCCTCGCTTGCGCTCGGGAGTTTTTCGGGAAAATGTCCCCCGGACATTTTCTGTTCCCGAAAAACTGGTGGAGCCTAGCGGGATCGAACCGCTGACCTCCTGCATGCCATGCAGGCGCTCTCCCAGCTGAGCTAAGGCCCCGTTTTCCAGTGTCGGCGCCGTTGGGGCGGCGCCTCGGAGGCCGCTGCCATTAGGTGGCGGCGAACTCCTTGGCAAGCACAAAATTCAATTAATTGTCGTCGTCGCCATCGTCTCCGCCAGCGTCGACGCCCAAGTCGTCGTCGCCGCCCAGATCGACGTCATTATCCGGCGAATCGCCGTCGTCATCCACGTCCAGATCCAGGTCCAGATCGTCGTCCGCCGTCTCATGCTCGCCGTCGGCGGTTTCGATGACCTTCTTGGGCGCTTCCTCATAGGGCAGCGGCTGCTTCGACTTCAGCACCGGTTCGGGTTCCCAGGCGGTGCCGCAGTTGATGCAGGTGACCGGGTCATCCTTGCCCAGGTCGTAGAAGCGCGTGGCGCATTTCGGGCAGGTACGCTTCGTGCCCCATTCAGCCTTGACCATGTCCGGCCTTGTCCTTCTTGCGAGTGCTCAAAACAGAGATTACGCGGCACGACGAAGGTCGCCCGCGAAGAGACGGCGCCTTGCCATAGCGAAACCGCCCTGTCAAAAGCCGGGCGCATTTTTTCAAGTTTTGCAGACGGATTGACCCGTGACCGCTTCTTCCGACCAACCGACCCCCATGACTTTCACCGCGGCACCTGCGCTTTCCGGCACGATTAGCGTGCCGGGCGACAAGAGCATTTCGCACCGCTCGCTGATGCTTTCCGCGCTGGCCGTGGGCGAAAGTCATGTCGAAGGCCTGCTGGAGGGGGAGGATGTCCTGTCCACCGCCGCCGCCATGCGGGCGATGGGCGCGGACATCCGCAAGGACGCGGACGGCATCTGGCATATCCATGGCGTGGGCGTCGGCGGCCTGCTCCAGCCGACAAGTGCGCTCGACATGGGCAATAGCGGCACCTCAACCCGCCTGCTAATGGGCCTGGTCGCCAGCCATGCGATCACCGCTACCTTCGTGGGCGACGCCTCGCTCAGCAAGCGCCCCATGGCCCGCGTCACGGAACCGCTGTCCCGCATGGGCGCCAGCTTCACGACCAGTCCCGGCGACCGCCTGCCGCTCACCATGCGCGGGTCATGCCCGGCGGTGCCGCTCGACTATCGCCTTCCCGTCGCATCGGCGCAGGTCAAATCGGCGATCCTGCTCGCAGGCCTCAACGCCCCCGGCATCACCCGCGTGGTCGAACCGATCCCGACCCGCGACCATAGCGAACGCATGCTCAAGGGCTTCGGCGCTGACCTTCATGTCGAAACCGAAGCCGACGGCACCCGCATCATCACCCTCAGGGGCGAGGCGGAACTCCGCCCGCAATCGATCACGGTTCCCGGCGACCCCTCCTCCGCCGCCTTCCCGATGGTCGCGGCACTGCTGGTTCCGGGGTCGAAGGTCACCATCGCCAATGTCGGCCTCAACGCGACCCGCGCTGGCCTCATCGACCTGCTGCGCGAAATGGGCGGCGACATCGCCATCGAAAATCCCCGCGAAGTCGGCGGCGAGCCGGTTGGCGACCTCGTCATCACCGCGTCCGCTCTCAAAGGCGTGGAACCCGATCCGGCGCGCGCGCCATCGATGATCGACGAATATCCCGTGGCCTTCATCGCCGCCGCCTTCGCAGAGGGGCGCAGCACCTTCCGCGGCCTGGAGGAATTGCGCGTCAAGGAATCGGATCGCATCGCCACCATGGCTGCGGGCCTGCGCGCCATCGGCGTGACGGTGGAGGAATTGGAGGACGGCATCGTCATAGACGGCAGCGGCGGCGCTCTCCTGCCCGGCGGCGGCCCCATCGCCACCAGCCTCGATCACCGCATCGCCATGAGCTTCGCCGTCGCGGGCCTCGTGTCGAAGAAAGGCGTCACCATCGACGACATGCGCCCTGTCGCGACCAGCTTCCCCGGTTTCACCGGCCTGCTGCGGACATTGGGGGCCATGGCATGACGTTCGACCTCGCCAATATCATAGGCCTGATCGGCAGCGGCCTGATGGTCATCGCCTATGCCTACAGCAACATGGCGAAGGTGCTGAATTTCACCCTTTTCAACCTGCTGAACCTGTTCGGCGCGCTGCTGCTCATCTATTCGCTGACGGTTCATTTCAACGTCGCCTCGATGGCATTGGAAATCGTTTGGGCGTTCATCGCGCTCATCGGCCTCGCCAAAGCGCTGCGGAAAGGCAAAGCATCATGATCATCGCCGTCGACGGCCCCGCAGCATCGGGCAAGGGCACCATCGCCAAGGCGCTCGGCCGTCACTACGGGCTGCCCGTGCTCGACACCGGCCTGCTCTATCGGGCGGTCGGCCTGGCCGTGCTGAAGACCGGCGGCGATCCGGATCATGAGGCCGATGCTCTGGCCGCCTGCGCCTTCAAGGATGGCGTCCTGGCCGATCCCGCGCTGCGCAGCGAAGCGGTCGGCTCCCTGGCTTCCCGCGTCTCAATCCACCAGAGCGTCCGCCAGGCGTTGGTGAAACGCCAGCGCGACTTCGCGACCCAGCCAGGCGGCGCGATCCTAGACGGGCGCGATATCGCAACGGTCATCGCGCCCGACGCCGACGCCAAGATATTCGTCACCGCCAGCGTCCATGTCCGCGCCCAGCGCCGCTATGACGACGCCCTTTCGCATGGCGGCCACCCGGACATGGACAGCCTGATCGCGGATATCCAGGCCCGCGACACCCGCGACATGAGCCGCGATCACGCCCCGTTGCGCGTGGCCGATGGAGCAGACTTGCTCGACACCAGCAATTTGACTATAGACGCGGCCGTCCAGCAGGCCATTGCTCTGGTGGACGCCCAGTTGGAACGTCGGCGACAGGCCTGACGCGATGACGGCGCTTGGGGATTCCCATGCGCCCTTTTTGCTTTTCCACGGGGCGTCGACTCGTCACGGCCGAACGGATGTCCACGCGGTATTCGGCCGCGCGGGCGGTTGGGCCTGAAAGACCACCGGATACAACCGGTAGGCCAGCAATGACGAGTGAAGGACTTACACATGGCCTCTACGGCATTCCCCTCGCGCGACGATTTCGCCGCGCTTCTCAATGATTCTCTCGGTGGTGAGGATGGCGGCTTCGAAGGCCGCGTCGTCAAGGGCACCGTTACCGGCATCGAAAACGACATGGCGCTGATCGACGTCGGCCTGAAGTCGGAAGGCCGCGTGCCGCTGCGCGAATTCGCCGCGCCCGGTCAGAAGGCTGACCTGAAGGTCGGCGACGAAGTCGAAGTCTATGTCGACCGCGTCGAAAACGCCCATGGCGAAGCCATGCTGTCCCGCGACCGCGCCCGCCGCGAAGCCGCCTGGGACAAGCTGGAATCCGAATTCACCGAAAATGCCCGCGTCGAAGGCGTCATCTTCGGCCGCGTCAAGGGCGGTTTCACCGTCGACCTGGACGGCGCCGTGGCGTTCCTGCCCGGCTCGCAGGTCGATATTCGTCCGGTTCGCGACGTCACCCCACTGATGGACATTCCGCAGCCCTTCCAGATCCTGAAGATGGATCGCCGCCGCGGCAACATCGTCGTGTCGCGCCGCGCCATCCTGGAAGAAACCCGCGCCGAACAGCGCAGCGGCCTCATCCAGACGCTGGCCGAGGGCCAGATCATCGAGGGCGTGGTCAAGAACATCACCGACTACGGCGCGTTCGTCGATCTGGGCGGCATCGACGGCCTGCTGCACGTCACCGACCTGTCGTACAAGCGCATCAACCACCCGAACGAGATGATCAACATCGGCGACACCGTCCGCGTGCAGATCATCCGCATCAACCGCGACACCCAGCGCATCAGCCTGGGCATGAAGCAGCTTGAGAGCGATCCGTGGGAAGGCGCCGCCGCCAAGTACCCCGTCGGCGCGAAGCTGTCGGGCCGCGTCACGAACATCACCGAATATGGTGCGTTCGTCGAACTGGAAGCCGGCATCGAAGGCCTGGTCCACGTTTCGGAAATGTCCTGGACCAAGAAGAACGTCCACCCCGGCAAGATCGTTTCGACCAGCCAGGAAGTCGACGTCATCGTCCTGGAAGTCGATCCCGAAAAGCGCCGCATCTCGCTCGGCCTCAAGCAGGCCCAGAACAACCCCTGGGACAGCTTTGCCGAACGTCACCCGATCGGGTCGACCGTCGAGGGCGAAGTCAAGAACGCGACCGAATTCGGTCTGTTCATCGGCCTGGACGGCGACGTGGACGGCATGGTCCACATGTCGGACATCGCATGGGGCATTTCGGGCGAGGACGCGCTGGCCCTGCACCGCAAGGGCGAGACGGTTCAGGCCGTCGTTCTCGACATCGACGTCGAGAAGGAACGCATCAGCCTTGGCATGAAGCAGCTTGAGCGTGGCGGCCCGGCCGCTGGCGGCACCGCTGCTGCTGCTGCTGGCCTGAACAAGAACGCGATCGTCACCGTGACCGTTCTGGAAGTGCGCGACGGCGGTCTGGAAGTCCAGGCTGGCGAAGACGGCGCCGCCGGCTTCATCAAGCGCAGCGACCTTGGCCGCGACCGCGACGAGCAGCGTCCGGAGCGCTTCCAGGTCGGTCAGAAGTTCGACGCCATGGTCACCGGTTTCGACCGCGCCAAGAAGCCGACCTTCTCCGTCAAGGCGATGCAGATCGCCGAAGAGAAGCAGGCCGTCGCGCAATATGGTTCGTCCGACAGCGGCGCGTCGCTGGGCGACATCCTGGGCGAAGCGCTGAAGGCGAAGAGCGAAGGCTGATCTCCTTCGATATCTAACTTAAGTAATATGGCCCGCTGGAACTTTGCTCCAGCGGGCTTTTTCTATTCCCAAAATGAGAAAGTCGTACCGATATTGGCCGATTGTCACAGCCATGAGGATTCATTATAAATAAAGTGGGAACCAGAAGGGGGAGTCTGGAGGACCAATGATACGCTCGGAACTGATACAGAAATTGGCTGAGGAAAACCAAAACCTCAACCTCCAGGAAGTCGAAAGGATCGTCGATCTTTTCTTCAAAGAAATTGTCGATCGCCTTTCAACCGGCGGGCGCGTGGAGTTGCGCGGCTTCGGCGCGTTCACGACACGGGCGCGCGATGCGCGGACAGGACGGAATCCTCGGACTGGGGAGCAGGTTCCGGTAGATGCCAAGCGCGTTCCCTATTTCAAGCCGGGAAAGGAAATGCGGGAAAGGTTGAACGCGAAAGCCGCCGTCTGACTCAACCACATCCTTGACCTCCGTGTCGTTAGCCTTCAGGGGGTAACGGCCTGAGCGGACGTGGCGAAATCGGTAGACGCAGCGGACTTAAAATCCGCCTCCCCCTGGGAATGCGGGTTCAAGTCCCGCCGTCCGCACCAGGGCTTCTTCCGGGGACATATTTGCCCGGTCCCGACCTTATCGCTGGATATCCGCGGCTTTTATGGCGATGATCGGCCATGGCCGGCGCAATCAATCCACAAAGTTTCAGCGATTCCCTCGTCATCCTGGGAGCGGCCGGACTGGTCATTCCGGGTTTCGCCCGGTTCCGCATCAGCCCGGTCATCGGCTTCATCCTTGTCGGCCTGGCCGTGGGTCCGTCCGGGCTGGGCGCGCTGGTCGGCCAATATCCCTGGCTCTATCATGTGACCATCTCCAACAGGGCGGCGATAGAACCCTTCGCCGAACTTGGTGTCATTCTGCTCCTATTCTCCATCGGGCTGGAATTAAGTTTCCGCCGCCTCTGGACCATGCGAACCCAAGTATTCGGGGTCAGCGCCGCAGAATTGATCGGTGGTGCTACACTTATTTCACTTGGCCTTTACTTTCTCGGTCAGGCACCCGCCGGAGCCTTCGGCCTTGGCCTTGCGCTGGCGCTGTCCTCGACGGCGGTCGTGCTGCCGATGGTGGGCACGCAGAGCGCCGTCGGCCGCGCGGCCTTTTCCATGCTGCTTTTCGAGGATCTGGCGCTCGTCCCCATCATCTTCATGCTGGGCGCGCTGGCTCCCTCCGTCGCTGCCAGCCCTGACGGCCCCTGGAGCGAACTGGCCGACACGCTTCTCAAGAGCGGCATCACCATCGTCGTCATGCTGGTCCTGGGTCGCATCTGCCTGCCGCATATTTTCAGCCAGGCGGCGCGCACCAAGAGCCCTGAAGTATTCCTGGCCGCCAGCCTGCTGGTGGTCATCATCTCCAGCATGGCGACATCCATTGCGGGCCTGTCACCCATCGTCGGCGCACTTCTGGCGGGATTGCTGATCGCCGAAACCGACTATCATGGCGAGGTCGAGGTGATGACCGCGCCGTTCAAGGGGCTGGCGCTGGGCGTCTTCTTGATCACTGTGGGCATGGGACTGGATGTGCGCGTCATCCTGGCCAACTGGCCCAACCTCATATTGGCGATGGTGGGCGTCGTACTGGCCAAGACCGTCGTGACGGCGGCGCTGCTGTATATATCCGGAGCGAGGAAAGGGGTCGCGCTGGAGGTCGGCGTGCTGATGTCCAGCCCGTCGGAAACCACCCTCATTGTGCTTTCCGCGGCAGCGGCAGCGCAGTTGATATTGCCCTCCACCGCCGCATTCTGGCAGATCGTGACGGCGATCGGGCTTACCATCACGCCGCTGCTGGCGCGGCTGGGCCATGATATCGCCCGGCGACTGGAAATGGCGCTGGGGGAAGAGGCTTCGGAAATCGGCGAAGATCAGGCGGAGGCGGCGGCCGTCGTCATCGGCTTCGGGCGCGTGGGCCGGATGGTCTGCGACTTGCTCACCCTGCACAAGCAGCGCTTCATCGTTGTGGAATCAGACCCCGACGTCGTCGCGGAAGCCCGCCGCGCAGGCTACCCCATCCTGTTCGGCGACGTGTCGCGGACAGAGATGCTCGACAAGCTGCGGCTGGGGCATGCCAGGGCGCTGATCCTGACGATGGACGATCCTGTCCTGTCGGTGCGGGTGACGAAGCGCGTGCGCGGCTGGGTGCCCGACCTGCCCATCATCGCGCGCGCCAGGGATACCGATCATGCGGCGCAACTCTATCGGGCGGGGGCGAGCGACGCGGTTCCGGAGACGCTGGAAAGCTCCCTGCAACTGGCCGAAACGGCGCTGGTCGATCTGGGCGTGGCGATGGGGCCGGTGATCGCCTCCATCCACCAGACGCGGGAAGACCTGCGCATGGACATCAAGGACGCGGCGCAGATGGAAACCGCGCCCAAGCTGCGGCGGCTGCGGCAGGACGAGGTGCCTTAGGCCTCCTGCAGCGGGCTGAATACTGACCAGCCGGTGCGGCGAGCCAGTTCCTCCAGTGCCAATGTGCCGAGTTGGCTGTTACCGCTTTCATTCAGGCCGGGAGACCAGACCGCGATGGAGGCGCGACCAGGGACAACCGCCAATATGCCGCCGCCCACGCCCGATTTGCCGGGAATGCCGACGCGGAAGGCGAAATCGCCCGATGCGTCATAATGGCCGCAAGTCAGCATCAGCGCGTTGATCCGCTTGGCCCGGCTGGACGAAACGACCCGCCCGCCCTCCGGATGCTGGCCGTCGAGCATCAGATAGCGTCCGGCCAGGGCGAGTTGGCGACAGTTCATTTCGATGGCGCATTGGTGAAAATAAGTGCCGAGCACCAGATCGACTGGATGCCTGACATTACCGAAGGCGCGCATGTAATTGGCGAGGGCCATGTTGCGGAAACCGGTCGCGGTTTCGGAAGCGGCGACGGTTTCGTTGATGGCGATGCCGTCGTCCCCGGCAAGATAGCGAACGAAGCGGAGCATTTCACCGATGGCGACGCGGGGTTGATGGCCGCCCAGATTGACGTCCGCCACGACGATGGCGCCTGCGTTGATGAAGGGATTTCGCGGGATACCCCTTTCCTGCTCCAGTTGAACGATGGAGTTGAAGGCGTTGCCGGAGGGTTCCCGCCCTACCCTCTCCCAAAGCTGGTCCCCGACCTTGCCGAGCGCGAGGGTCAGGGCGAAGACCTTGGAGATGGACTGGATGGAAAAGCCCGTG
Organism: Sphingobium chlorophenolicum; assembly: GCF_000722875.1. Taxonomy (GTDB): domain Bacteria; phylum Pseudomonadota; class Alphaproteobacteria; order Sphingomonadales; family Sphingomonadaceae; genus Sphingobium; species Sphingobium chlorophenolicum. The sequence continues at coordinate 134,878 of NZ_JFHR01000006.1, forward strand.
CCGGAATCTCCGCCTTCGATCAGGCGGCCATCGGCGGTGGCTATGGTGATGCCGAACTGGCCGGGATCGACCTTCGCCAGTTCCGGGATGTAGCTGGCGACCGTGCCGCGATCTTCCCGGATCGCGGCCTGGGCGACGATGTCAGCGAGAATCGCGGGCAGGTCCATGGCTGGCCTCTTCTCCATCGCCATGCTGAATTCGTTTCAGCATCCATTTCTCTCCCATAAGCCAAGGCTCAATGCGGAGAAATAGCCCCCGAAACAAGTTCAGGGTGAGGACTATTGCAAAGAGCCTCTCAGGCGATAGGGAAGCGATCAGGCCGGGACGTTGGCGAGGGCCGCCTTGACCGCCTCAATCGCGGCTTCGGCCTTGTCGCCTTCGGGGCCGCCGCCCTGGGCCATGTCCGGGCGGCCGCCACCGCCCTTGCCGCCAAGCGCTTCCACGCCTGCGCGGACCAGATTGACGGCGCTGATCGTTCCCACAAGGTCGTCGGTGACGCCGACGGCGATGGTTGCGCGACCGTCGACCACGGCAAGGACAGCGGAGACGCCGCTGCCCAGGGTCGCCTTGTTCTGATCGACCAGGCCGCGCAGTTCCTTGGGATCGAGGCCGTCGATGACCTGGCCGATGAAATTCACCGAGCCGACTTTCTCAGGACCGGCGGCCTGGGCGGAGCCGCCGCCGCCGAGCGCCAGCGCCTTCTTCGCTTCGGCCAGTTCGCGTTCGAGCTTGCGGCTCTGTTCGACCAAAGCGGCAATACGGGCGGGCACTTCCTCCGGCGTCGTCTTGAGCGAGGCGGCGGACTGGCGCAGCCGATCCTCGCGGTCGGAGAGCCAGAGGCGCGCCGCCTCGCCGGTCAGCGCCTCGATACGGCGCACGCCGCTGGAAACCGCCGATTCCGAGATGATCTTGAAGACCGCGATATCGCCCGTGGCGCGGACATGGGTGCCGCCGCACAGTTCGACCGAATAGCTGTGCGCATCCCCCTTCCCCATGGAAAGGACGCGAACTTCGTCGCCATATTTTTCGCCGAACAGGGCCATGGCCCCCGCCTGGATCGCGTCGTTGGGGGTCATCAGGCGGGTCGTCACCGCTTCATTGTGGCGGACCTGTTCGTTCACATCGGCTTCGATGGCGGCGATCTGGCTATGGGTCAGCGCTTCGGGATGGGAGAAGTCGAAGCGCAGGCGATCCGGCGCGACGAGGCTGCCCTTTTGCGTGACATGCGCGCCGAGCCGGTTGCGCAGCGCCGCGTGCAGCAAATGGGTGGCGCTGTGGTTGGCGCGAATGCGGTCGCGGCGGTTCACGTCGACACTGAGGTGAACCGTGTCGCCCACCTTGACGCTGCCGGCGCCGATCTTCGCCCTATGGGCATGCAGGCGACCGAGCGGCTTGGCTGTGTCTTCCACATCCGCGACGAGGCCGGATTGCGAACTGATCGTGCCCGCGTCGCCCATCTGGCCGCCGCTTTCGCCGTAGAAAGGCGTCTGGTTGGTGACGATCAGGACCGTCTCACCCGCGCTTGCGCTGTCGAAGTTCACACCGTCCTTGACGATTGCCACGACCTCGCCCTCGCCCTCGGTCGAGTTGTAGCCGATGAATTCGGTGTTGCCGGTCTTTTCCGCGATGTCGAACCAGATTTCGTCCGACGCCTTTTCACCCGATCCCTTCCACGCGGCGCGGGCGGCAGCCTTTTGTTCGGCCATCGCCTTGTCGAAGCCGTCGCGGTCGACGCCGAGGCCGCGCGAGCGCAGCGCGTCCTCGGTCAGGTCGTAAGGGAAGCCATAGGTGTCGTAGAGCTTGAACGCGGTTTCGCCCGGCAGCGTGCCGCCTTCGCTGAGGTCGCCGGTCGCTTCGTCGAGCAGTTTCAGCCCCTTTTCCAGCGTCTGGCGGAAGCGGGTTTCCTCGCGCAGCAGGGTTTCCTCGATCAACGGCTGGGCGCGGACCAGTTCCTGATAGGCGCCGCCCATTTCGGAGACGAGGCTGGGCACCAGGCGATGCATCAACGGCTCCTTCGATCCGATGATGTGCGCGTGGCGCATGGCGCGGCGCATGATGCGGCGCAGGACATAGCCGCGGCCCTCGTTCGCGGGCAACACGCCGTCCGCGATCAGGAAGCTGGTGGAGCGCAGATGATCCGCGATGACGCGGTGGCTGGCCTGATGCTCGCCGTCGGTGGCGGTCCTGGTCAGCGCGCCGGATTCCTCGATCAGCGCCTTGAACGTGTCGGTGTCGTAATTATTGTGGACGCCTTGCAGCACCGCCGCGATGCGCTCCAGCCCCATGCCGGTGTCGATGCTGGGCTTGGGCAGTTCGCTGACGATCTCGTTCGCTTCCTGCTCATATTGCATGAAGACGAGGTTCCAGATTTCGACGAAGCGGTCGCCATCCTCCTCCGGGCTTCCCGGAGGGCCGCCCCAGATATGGTCGCCATGATCGTAGAAGATTTCCGAACAGGGACCGCAGGGGCCACTGTCGCCCATCGCCCAGAAATTATCCTTGGTGGGGATGCGGATGATCCGTTCTTCGGGCAGGCCCGCGATCTTCTTCCACAGGTCGAAGGCTTCGTCGTCCGTGTGGTAAACCGTCGCCGTCAGCTTTTCCGCCGGAAGGCCCCATTCCTTCGTCAGCAGGGTCCAGGCGTGGGTAATCGCCTGTTCCTTGAAATAGTCGCCGAAGCTGAAATTGCCCAGCATTTCGAAGAAAGTATGGTGGCGCGCCGTGTAGCCGACATTGTCGAGGTCGTTATGCTTGCCCCCGGCGCGGACCGATTTCTGGCTGCTGGTCGCGGTGGAATAAGGCCGGGATTCGAGGCCCGTGAAGACATTCTTGAACGGCACCATGCCCGCATTGACGAACATCAGCGTCGGGTCGTTGTGCGGCACCAGAGGGGCGGACGGAACGATGGTGTGGCCGTTGGCCCCGAAATAGTCGAGGAAGGAGCGGCGAATGTCGTTGGTCGAAGTCATGCGCGCGATTTAGTGGGAAGCGCTCCAACGCACAAGCGGGGCTTTTCGTCGTTTATCGGAATATCCGGTTGAGGGGGTGGCGGAGTGGGATGGGTGGCGGGGATATGGCTGATGTCGCGCATTTCCCCTCCACCCCTCGCTTCGCGAGCGGTCTCCCTCCCCATCTTGCGATGGGGAGGATTTTTTAGAGGGCCTTCGCCAAGGCTCTATATTTGTGGAGCAGGGGTTCGGTGTAGCCGTTGGGTTGGCTGACGCCTTCGAAGACCAGGGCACGGGCGGCTTGCCATGCTAGGCCTTCCGGATTGCCGCTCATCGGCGTGTAGAGCGGGTCACCTGCATTTTGGGCGTCGACCTTGGCGGCCATGCGGGTGAAGGCGGCATCGACCTGTTCCGCCGTGCAGACGCCGTGGAGCAACCAGTTCGCCATATGCTGCGAGGAAATGCGCAGCGTGGCGCGGTCTTCCATCAGGCCAATGTCGTGGATGTCGGGAACCTTCGAGCAGCCGACGCCCTGATCGATCCAGCGGACGACATAGCCCAGGATGCCCTGCGCATTATTGTCCAGTTCCTGGGCGATTTCCTCATCCGACCAGTTGCGGCCCTGCGCGACGGGGATCGTCAGCAGCTTGTCGAGCGGGGCGATGGCTTCCTTCGCGCGCTCATCCTGGCGGGCGAAGACGTCGACGCTGTGATAGTGAGTCGCATGCAGCGTCGCCGCCGTGGGGGACGGAACCCAGGCGGTGTTGGCGCCGCTGGTGGGATGGACGATCTTCTGGTCGAGCATGTCGGCCATGCGGTCCGGCGCGGCCCACATGCCCTTGCCGATCTGGGCGCGGCCCGACAGGCCGCAGGCGAGGCCGATCTGGACATTGCGATCCTCATAGGCCGTGATCCAGTCGCTGGTCTTCATCTCGCCCTTGCGGATCATGGGACCGGCGCGCATCGACGTGTGCATCTCGTCGCCCGTGCGGTCGAGGAAGCCGGTGTTGATGAAGACGATGCGGTCTTTCACCGCCGCGATGCAGGCGGCGAGGTTGGCGGAGGTGCGGCGTTCCTCATCCATGACGCCGACCTTCAGCGTATGGCGGCTGAGGCCCAGCAGGTCTTCGATGGCGTCGAACAGGCGGTTGGTGAAGCCGACTTCCTCCGGCCCGTGCATCTTGGGCTTGACGATATAGACGCTGCCGGCGCGGCTGTTGCCCCCTTCCCGCTTCAGATCGTGCAGGGCGATCAGGCTGGTGACGATGCCGTCGACTATGCCTTCGGGGGCTTGCGCGCCATCGGCCAGCAGGACGGCGGGCGTGGTCATCAGATGGCCGACATTGCGGACGAACAGCAGGCTGCGCCCCGGCAGGGTGAAGACGCCGCCCTTGGGCGCGACATAGCTGCGGTCGGGATTGAGGGCGCGGGTCATCATCGCGCCGTTCTTCTCGAACGTGTCGACAAGATTGCCCTGCATCAGGCCCAGCCAGTTGGAATAGGCGGCGACCTTGTCATCCGCGTCGACGGCGGCGACCGAATCCTCCAGATCGCAGATGGTGGTGAGCGCGGATTCCAGGATGATGTCGGCTATGCCCGCCGGATCGCCGCCGCCAATGGGGTGCGAACGGTCGATGACCAGTTCGATATGCAGGCCGTTATGGCGCAGCAGGATCGCCGTGGGATCTTCCGGAGCGCCGCGATAGCCGACGAAGCCATCCGCCTGGTCCAAGCTGGTCGCCACGACGCCGTGCCCGTCCTTGATATGCAGGTGCAGTTCGCCGTTCCAGACATGTAGCCGGACGATGTCGGACCAGCCCGCATGCCCCTTCAGCGGGACGGCGCGGTCCAGAAATGCCTTGGCCCAGGCGATGACCTGCGCGCCGCGCGCCGGGTCGTACCCCTTGCCCGAAGGCGCGCCGGGCAGCGCGTCAGTCCCGTAGAGCGCGTCGTACAGGCTGCCCCAGCGCGCATTGGCGGCGTTCAGCAGGAAGCGGGCGTTGAGGATGGGGACGACGAGTTGCGGCCCGGCCAGACGGGCGACTTCATCGTCGACATTCTCGCTGCCGATCTGGAACGGCGCGGGTTCGGGGACGAGATAATCGATCTGGCGCAGGAAGGCCTGATAGGCCGCGCTGTCGAAGGGCTGCCCCGCCCTTCCCTGATGCCAGGCGTCGATCTCCGCCTGGATCGCATCGCGCCGGGCGAGCAGGGCGGCGTTTTCCGGGGCGAATTTCGCGAAGATCGCGGCAGTGCCCTGCCAGAATGCGTCGGCGTCAATGCCGGTGCCGGGAAGCGCGCGCTCCTCGATGAAGGCGGCGAGTTGCGGCGCGACCTTCAGGCCTGCGCGCTCTGTCATGCTGGTCATGGGATGATCTCCTTTGCGGCGGACCATAGACGGATCGCATTATGGCGTGTAGAGGCCATTATTCGAATTCAGATTTTCCTCTGGTGAAACAAAAATGATGGACCCGGATTATGATCTGTTCGCGACCATCGTGGATGAAGGGGGCATGGCGGCGGCCGGGCGGCGGCTGAACATCTCCCCCGCCATGGTGTCGAAGCGGCTGGTGCGGCTGGAGGATCGGCTGGGGACGCGGCTGATTCACCGCACCACGCGACGCCTGGCGCTGACGCCCGCGGGCGAAAGGCTGCATGAGGATTTGCGCGGCATATTGGCGGCGCTGGACGAAGCGGAACGACGCGTGTCCGGCGCATCGGCGGAGGCGGCGGGAACGTTGAGGGTGACCGCGCCGACATCCTTCGGGCGGATGCATGTCGCGCCCCATCTGGCGCAGTTCCTGGAGGCGCATCCCAAGGTGCGGCTGCAGATCGACCTGTCGGACGATTATGCCGACCTGCTGGCGACGCGGGCGGACCTGGCCATCCGCATCACCGCCGATCCGGGGCCGGGACTGGCCGCGCACAGGCTGGCCACCAACCGGCGGGTGTTGTGCGCCGCCCCCAGCTATCTGGACCGGTTCGGAACGCCGCACGGAATTTCCGGCCTCAAGCGGCACCGCCTGCTCGCGGCGGAGGGGCAATTGCCCTGGCGACTGATCGGCCCCAGGGGCGCGGTCACGGTGGAGGGCAGCAGCCATGTCCGCACCAACAGCAGCGAAATGGTGCGCGAACTGGCGCTTTCGGGCATGGGAATCGCGCTACGCTCGCTCTGGGACGTGAGCGACGCGCTGGAAAGCGGCGATATTCGCCAGATCATGCCGGATCATGAAGGATCGGCGGATGTCGGCCTCTATGCCGTTCATTTGCCGCAAAATGTTCCGCCGCTCGCCATCAGCAGCTTCATCGATTTCCTGACCGGACTCTATGCCCCCCGCCCGCCCTGGGAACGGTCGGGCATTGCCCCTGCGGAAAAGCAACTCTAGAGGCATTTCATGGACGACAATACCCGCCGCGCAGCACTGGACTATCACCGCTATCCGCAACCCGGAAAGCTGAGGATCGAACCGACCAAGCGCATGGTCAACCAGCGCGACCTGGCGCTGGCCTATTCGCCCGGCGTCGCCGCGCCCTGCGTCGACATTGCCGAAGATCCCGAAAAGGCGATGGACTATACCGCGCGCGGCAATCTGGTCGCGGTGATCTCCAACGGGACGGCGGTGCTGGGGCTGGGCGCGATCGGCGCGCTGGCCTCCAAGCCGGTGATGGAGGGCAAGGCCGTCCTCTTCAAGAAATTCGCCGACATCGACGTGTTCGACATAGAGGTCGACACCACCGACCCGGAAAAGTTCATCGAGGCCGTCGCCCTGCTGGAACCGACCTTCGGCGGCATCAATCTGGAGGATATCAAGGCGCCCGAATGCTTCGCCATAGAGGCGGAGTTGAAGAAGCGGATGAACATCCCCGTCTTCCACGACGACCAGCATGGCACCGCCATCGTCGTCGCGGCGGCGGTGCGCAACGCGCTGGTGTTGCAGGGGAAGACGCTGGCGGATGCAAAGCTGGTGACGTCTGGCGCAGGGGCGGCGGCGCTGGCCTGCGTCGATCTGCTGGTGTCGATGGGACTGCCTATCGAGAATGTGACGCTGACCGACAAGGACGGGGTCATCCATTCGGGGCGGGAGGGCATGTTGCCCAACATGGCCCGCTATGCCCGCACCACCAATGCGCGCACCCTGCCCGACGTGCTGCCGGGGGCGAACCTGTTCCTGGGCCTGTCCGCGCCGGGCGTGCTGAAGCCGGAATGGCTGCCGTTGATGGCGCCCAATCCGCTGATCTTCGCGCTCGCCAATCCGGAGCCGGAAATCCGTCCGGAAGCGGCACGGGAAGCGCGGCCCGACGCCATCATCGCGACGGGGCGGTCGGACTATCCCAATCAGGTCAACAATGTCCTCTGCTTCCCCTATATTTTCCGGGGGGCGCTGGATGCGCGGGCGACCGAAATCAACGAGGCGATGAAGGTCGCCGCCGCCGACGCCATCGCCAACCTGGCCCGCATGCCCGCGCATGACAGCGTCGCGCAGGCCTATGGCGGGCGCAAGCTGGCGTTCGGGCCGGACTATATCATCCCCACGCCGTTCGACCCCCGGCTGATCGCGGAGATCGCCTGCGCCGTGGCAAAGGCGGCGATGGACAGCGGCGTCGCCAAGAAGCATCTCGATCTGGAAGCCTATAAGCGGCAGTTGACGCAGCAGAACGCCCGCTCCGCGCAACTGATGCTGCCGGTGTTCGAGGCGGCCCGTGGCGCCCAACGCCGCATCGCCTATGGGGAAGGCGAGGATGAGCGGGTGTTGCGCGCCATCCAGGACGCGCTGGACGAAGGCATCGTCCGCCCGGTGATCGTGGCGCGGCGGCGCATATTGGAACAGAAGCTGCCGGACATGGGCCTGCGGTTCCAACTGGACCGCGATGTCGAGGTGGTCGACCCGGAAACCGACCATCTGTTGATGGGCGAGCTGGTCGAGGGCTATCGCGCCGTCGCTGCGCGCAAGGGCGTGTCCGGGGCGGAGGTGGTGCGTCACGTCTACCGCCGGCCCAGCGTCACCGCCGCGATGCTGCTGCGCACCGGGCGGGTCGACGCCGCGCTGGTCGGCGGCAACAGCGATTATTGGGGCGAGGTCGAACATGCGATGCGCATCATCGACCGCACGCCGGGCAGCAGCCGCGTCTATGCGCTGTCGGGGCTGATCCTGGATGCGGGCGCGCTGTTCATCACCGACACCCATATGGTGCCCGATCCGACGCCGGATCAGATCGCCGAAATGGCGCTGCTGGGGGCGACGGAACTCAAGCATTTCGGGCTGACGCCACGTGTCGCCTTGCTGTCCCATTCCAATTTCGGGGCGTCCCATTCGCCCAGCGCCCGCAAGATGCGGGAGGCGTTCAAGTTGGTGAAACAGGCCGCGCCCGAATTGATGGTCGAGGGGGAAATGCATGCCGACGCGGCGTTGAGCCAGGGGCTGCGCGAGCGGCTGATCCCGGATTCTCGCTTCGAAGGGTCCGCCAATCTGCTGGTCATGCCCAATCTGGACGCGGCGAACATCACGCTGACGGCGCTGTCGGCTTCGTCCAGTTCGCCGACGGTGGGGCCGATGCTGGTGGGGCTGGCCCAGCCGATCCATGTGCTGACGCCGGGCGTCACGGCGCGGGGCATATTGAACCTGACCGCCATCGCCGCCGCTGAGGTCGAGCGCGAGGGGTGATGCTTAACCTTTTTATGAGACGGGCTGTTACTTGACTGGTGAGAACGTCATTCCCGCGAAGGCGGGAATGACAGCAGGGCGGACGGTTCATGGCGCGACAGGTTTCGACAGGGGTGAAGCTGGCCATCGGCGGCGGCGTGGCGGCGGTGGCGCTGCTGCTGGGCCTGTCCATGGGCCGCGGCAGCGATCTGCCGCCAATCCAGGCCAAGGTCGTTAAGGTCGTTCAGGCCAAGCCGGAAGCCAAACCCGCCAAGCCTGTCGAACGCACCCGCGCCCAGCCCGTGGCGGTCGATCCGCATGCGTTGATGGTGAAGCGCGTGCTGCCCATCGACGGTCCCTTCCGCCATGGCGATTATGTATGGGACGAGGGCGGCGCGCCTGCAAAGGGGCCGCTGATCGTCACCGTCGACCTCAAGGCCCAGACCCTGTCCGTCTTCCGCGCAGGCTATGAAATCGGATCGGCGGTCATCCTCTATGGCGCAGACGACAAGCCCAGCCCGCTCGGCGCCTTTCCGATCATCCAGAAGGATGCGGATCATTATTCCAGCACCTACAACAACGCGCCCATGCCCTATACGCTGCGGCTGACCAGCGACGGCGTGGCGATCCACGGCAGCGACGTGCAATGGGGCAGCGCCACCCATGGCTGCATCGGCGTGCCCAAGGCTTTCGCGAAGAAGCTGTTCGGCGTGGCGAAGCTGGGCGACCTGGTGGTCATCACCAACGGCAGGATGCTGGATACCAGCCAGGCAAGCTGAGATACGGCCTAACCTAATCAGGCTGGCATAGGGGATCGCCGCTTCCGTCTCGGGCCTGGAGGGCCGCAGCCGCGTCGCTCGCCATGCGGGGAAAGCTGACGCCTTCGAGCGTGCCGCGCCCCTTGCAGACGTCCGCGCATTTCATGTCGACCACGCCGGGCAGCGATATCTGGTCGCCGTCATATTGCGCCACGACGATGCAATGGTCGGTGCGAGAAAAGTTGAGGATCAGCTTGTCGCCCGCCCGCCGGGCCGTGCCCCTGCCCGCGCAGCTCTGATCCTCGCCGAAGGTCGCCTCCAGGCCGAAGCGATAGTCGCCGTTCCGGGCCGGGATCACGCAGAAGGCGTCGCGGCCAGCCTCATGATTGCGTTGGTAGAGGCCGATGGCAGGCAGCTTCGCCGCGTCCGCGATCACGCCGGTTTCGATGGCGGCGCGTTCCAGGCCGGAGCCGGTCTGGATGCCTGTTTCATGCGAACCCGGCGCGGACGCGGCCTCGCGCTGACAGGCCGCGAGCAGCAACAGCGCAAAAAGATTAGTCAGCCGCATCGACAGGCGTAAGGCCTTCCGGGCCGATGCGGCGGAAGAAGCAGGAGCGCGCACCCGTGTGGCAGGTGGGACCGGCCGGAACCGCCTTCACCCAGACCGCATCCTGGTCGCAATCGATGCGGATATCGCGGACTTCCAGCATATGGCCCGACGTCTCGCCCTTCTTCCAGAGGGACTGGCGGCTGCGCGACCAGAAATGAGCGAGGCCGGTGTCGACGGTGAGCTTCAGCGCCTCCGCATTCATATGCGCGACCATCAGCAGTTCGCCGCTGTCCACATCGGTGACGGCGGCAGTGATCAGGCCGTCCCGGTCATATTTCGGATTGAGGGTCAGGCCCTTGTCGCGCGCTTCATCCATGAGCGGGCTATAGAGGCCGCAGGGCTTCATGCGAAGCCCGATTGTCACGGGACTGGGAAGAAAATGGGGCGATCGACGGGATCCGAACCCGCGACCTCCGGTACCACAAACCGGCGCTCTAACCAACTGAGCTACGATCGCCACAAGGGGCCGTGCCCCTGAGAGAAGGGCCACATATGCGGCCCATCCCGCGCCGTCAAGCGGGTGCATGCGGAAAATGGCGCGAGGGAAAAATAAAAGAGAAAAGGGGCGAAGAGCTTCGCGCCCCCGCCCCTTTTCACGCCTCTCGAAATCAGCGCGCGCATCGAAGTGGACCTTCCTGTCGCTGCGCCATTCTCTCCTTAAAAACTTCCGCCAACCGCGACGCCGGCTCAAAAGAACGGAATGGGCGCCCTTCGTTGGAAGAGCGCCCCAAAAATCCTTAGTTGACCGAGTCCTTCAGACCCTTGCCCGCCTTGAACTTCGGCTGGGCGGAAGCCTTGATCGTCATCGTTTCGCCGGTGCGCGGGTTGCGACCGGTAGAGGCCTTGCGCTGAGAAACGGAGAAAGTGCCGAAACCGACCAGGCGCACTTCGTCGCCCTTCTTCAGCGCGCCGGTGATCGCGTCGAAAACGCCCTCTACCGCCTTGCTGGCGTCGCTCTTGGAAAGGCCGCTGCTTTCAGCGACAGCGCCGATAAGATCCTGCTTGTTCATGCCTTGGGAACCCCCTTCTAGCTGTTTGGATAACTTAGGAATCGCGGCGTAGGCGGGGCAATAAGGCCCAGCTTTCGGGGCTTGTCAAAGGGAAAGCTGCATCGACGGCTACTCAGGCGAGATTTTCGGTGAAAACCCTGCCGAATAGCCGTCGAAACGGGCGTTCGCCGGTCGTGTCAGTGCCGGATGGAGGCTTCCCCGTCGCGCCCTTGGGCGGGACTCGGCTGGGCGGCGAGATCGTCTTCCTCGGTCCAGGCGATCGCCTCCGGCTTTGTCACCAGGGCGCGAGCCAGCACCTCGTCCACATGGGACACGGGAACGATCTCCAGCCCTTCCTTGATATTGGCCGGAATCTCCGCGAGATCCTTCTCATTCTCGGCCGGGATCAGCACCGTCTTGATGCCGCCGCGCAGCGCCGCGAGCAGCTTTTCCTTGAGGCCGCCAATAGGAAGTACGCGACCGCGCAGCGTCACTTCGCCAGTCATCGCCACATCCTTGTGCACCGGAATGCCGGTCAGCGTCGACACGATGGTCGTGACCATGCCGATGCCCGCCGACGGACCATCCTTAGGCACCGCGCCTTCGGGAAGGTGGATGTGGATGTCCTTGCGGGTGAAGATGCTGGGCTTGATCCCGTAACCGGGCGAGCGCGCCTTCACATAGGAGAAGGCCGCCTGCACGGACTCGTTCATGACCTCGCCCAGCTTGCCGGTGGTCCTGATCGCGCCCTTGCCGGGCACGGTCACGGCCTCGATCGTCAGCAGTTCGCCGCCCACCTCGGTCCAGGCCAGGCCCGTCACAGCGCCGATCTGATGCTCCTCCTCGCCCACGCCGTGGCGGAATTTCCGCACCCCGGCATAGTCGGCCAGATTGTCCGGCGTGATCGTCACCTTGTCATAGGCGCCTTCGAGGATCTTGCGCAGCGCCTTGCGAGCGAGGCGCGCCACTTCGCGCTCCAGCGTGCGGACGCCGGCTTCGCGGGTATAATAGCGGATCAGGTCGCGGACCGCTTCCTCGGTGACGTCAAGTTCGCCTTCCTTGAGGCCGTGGGCGTCGATCTGCTTGGGCAGCAGGTGCCGCTGCGCGATCTCCACCTTCTCGTCCTCGGTATAGCCTTCCAGCCGGATGATCTCCATGCGGTCGAGCAAGGGCTGAGGCAAATTCAGGGAGTTGGCGGTCGTCACAAACATCACGTCTGAAAGATCGACATCGATCTCCAGATAATGATCCTGGAACTTGCTGTTCTGTTCGGGGTCCAGCACTTCCAGCAGCGCGGAGGCCGGATCGCCTCGGAAATCCTGGCCCAGCTTGTCGATCTCATCCAGCAGGAAGAGCGGGTTCATCGTCCCGGCCTTCTTGAGGTTGGTGACGATCTTGCCCGGCAGCGAGCCGATATAGGTCCGCCTGTGGCCCCGGATTTCCGCTTCGTCGCGCACGCCGCCCAGCGACTGGCGCACGAATTCGCGGCCCGTCGCCTTGGCGATGCTGCGGCCGAGCGACGTCTTGCCGACGCCCGGCGGGCCGACGAGGCACAGGATCGGGCCTTTCAGCTTGTTGGTGCGCGCCTGCACGGCGAGATATTCGATGATCCGGTCCTTGACCTTCTCCAGCGCGAAATGATCCTCGTCCAGGATCGCCTGCGCCTTTTTGAGGTCGGTCTTGACCTTGCCCTTCTTGCCCCAGGGCAGGCCGAGCAGCACGTCGAGATAGTTGCGCACCACCGTCGCTTCGGCGGACATGGGCTGCATGCCCTTGAGCTTCTTCAGTTCCGCCGTCGCCTTGGCGCGGGCTTCCTTGCTCAGCTTGGCCTTGGCGATCTTCTCGGTCAGTTCGGCGAGTTCGTCGCCTTCCTCGCCCTCGCCATTGCCCAGTTCGCGCTGGATCGCCTTCAACTGCTCGTTCAGATAATATTCGCGCTGGGTCTTCTCCATCTGCCGCTTCACGCGGCCGCGAATCTTCTTTTCGACCTGGAGCACGCCCAGTTCGCCCTCCATGAAGGCGAAGACCATCTCCAGCCGCTTGACCGGATCGGCCTCGACCAGCAGCGACTGCTTGTCGGCGACCTTGACGTTGATGTTGGCGGCGATGGCGTCGGCCAGGCGACCTGCATCCTCGATCTCGCGCAACTGCACCGGGGTTTCGGCGGGCAGCTTCTTGTTGAGCTTGGCGTAATTTTCGAACTGTTCGGCGACCGAACGCATCAGCGCGGCGGCTTCCGGTCCTTCGGCGGGCAGTTCCTCGACCGCGCTCACGTTCGCGTTCATATGCCCTTCGGCCGGGCTGAGACCGTCGAGGCGCGCGCGCTGCTTGCCCTCCACCAGCACGCGGACGGTGCCGTCGGGCAGTTTCAGCAGTTGCAGCACCACCGCGATGACGCCGGTATCGTAGAGCGAATCCTGACCCGGATCATCCTCTGCGGGATCGAGCTGGGAAACGAGGAAGATTTCCTTGTCGCCCTCCATCGCCGCTTCGAGCGCGGACACGCTTTTGTCGCGGCCCACGAACAGCGGCACGATCATCTGCGGGAAGACGACGATGTCGCGCAGGGGAAGAAGGGGATATTGCGTAGTCATTCACTCTCCGGGGCGGTCATTCAGCCCAATGATGCGGTTCATCGTCTTTATGGGGAGAGTCGCCGCATCGTTCAATCATGGCTTGTAGGATCGCAATGATGAATAAGCGCTGATCCTGCCGCAATTTTGTCTCAGAAAGGCAGCTTGAAGCCCGGCGGCAGCGGCAGCCCGGCGGTCATCTTGCCCATTTCGGCGTTGGAGACTTCGTCCGCCTTCTTGCGCGCATCGTTGAACGCGGCGGTGATCAAATCCTCCAGCATCTGCTTTTCGCTGGGAGCGAGCAGGCTGTCGTCGATGGCGACGCCCAGGATGCGGCCCTTGGCCGAGGCGCGGACCTTCACCAGGCCACCGCCCGCGCTGCCCTCGACCTCCAGCTTGTCGAGATTGTCCTGGGCGCGTTGCAGTTCCTCCTGCACGCGGCTGGCCATTCCCAGAATTTCATTCAAATCTTTCATCGCTCTGCGCTCCATTGTTCAAGCTCATCGCTAAGCTCTGCATCGGGGAAGGCAGTCAACGCCGCCTTGACCACCGGGGTTTCCATGATGGCGGCGCGGGCGTCTTCGCGCTGCCGGTTTTCCTGCTCCATCAGGGTGGGCGCCACCGGGCCTTCGGCCTGCCGCACCTGCCAATGGACGCCGGTAATGTCTTTCAGCGCCCGCGCCGTTTCGCGGAAAAAATCGCCCTCACCATGCCAGGGGTCGGTCAGGCGGATTTCCAGCAGGGGCGGCGCATAGTGGGAAAGGCCCGCGCAATCCTTGAGATGCTGGGACAATTGCCCCCTGCCCCGGCGGTAGAGCAGTTCGATCAGATCTTCGAAACTGGCGGGAAGCTGCGCGGATGGGGCGTCTGACGGGACCGATTGCGACGTCTGGCCTGGGGCCGCGGCGGCGGGCGCGCCTTCGCGGAGCAGGCGGGCGACCTCGCCCGGATCGGGCATGGTCGCGGCGTGCATCACGCGGAGCAGCGCCATTTCGCAGCTTTCGATGGGAAGCACGGCGCTGGCCACCTCATCATGGCCCTTGAGCAGAAGCTGCCAGAGGCGGTGGAGCGGCGCGAAGCCCAGTTGCGAGGCCCAATCGGCCAGCGCCTCCCGTTCCTCGGCGGACTGGCCGGGATTGGCGATGTCGCGGCCAGCCTTCACCAGCGTGACAGCGTGGACCAGTTCGAGCAGGCCGCGCATCAGGGAGAGCGGTTCCACGCCCAGCGCATATTGGTCGCGCACCGCGCCCAGCAGCGCGCCGGTGTCCCCCTCCAGCAGCAGTCCGAGCAGGCGGCGGGTTGCGCCTCTATCCGACAGGCCCAGCATGTCGCGCACCTGCGCGGCGGTGACGAGCGGCGCGCCTTCGCCCATTTCCGCATGGGCGATGGCCTGATCGAGGATCGATAGACCGTCGCGGGCCGAGCCTTCGGCGGCCTGTGCGATGAGGGCCAGGGCATCAGGCTCGGCGGCGACCGCCTCTGCCTCGACCACATGAGCGAAGTGGGCGGCCAGCAGTTCCGCCGGAATGCGGCGCAGGTCGAAGCGCTGGCAGCGGGAGAGGACCGTCACCGGCACCTTGTTCACTTCGGTCGTGGCGAAGAGGAATTTCACATGGGCCGGGGGTTCCTCCAGCGTCTTGAGAAGTGCGTTGAACGCGTTCTTCGAGAGCATGTGAACTTCGTCGATGATGTAGATCTTGTAGCGGGCGGAGACGGCGGCATAGCGCACCGCCTCTATGATTTCCCGCACATCGTCGACGCCGGTGTGGCTGGCGGCGTCCATTTCGACCACGTCGATATGGCGGCCCTCCGCAATCGCCATGCAGGGTTCACAGACGCCGCAGGGATCGATGGTCGGGCCGCCCTGCCCGTCCGAGCCGATGCAGTTCAATGCTTTCGCGATCAGGCGGGCGGTGGAGGTTTTCCCCACGCCGCGCACGCCGGTCATCAGGAAGGCGTGGGCCAGCCGTCCCCGGCGGATCGCATTGGCCAGCGTCTGGACCATGGCGTCCTGCCCGATCAGTTCCCGGAAATTGCGCGGGCGATATTTGCGCGCAAGGACGCGATAGGGCTGGGGGGAATCGGACATTCGAATCTTCTAGCCGTTCGTGCGCGGCTTGGCGACCCGAAGGGAAGCCTCCTTCGTTTCAATATCGAAAGAAGACGCGGGGTTCGACAGGCTGGGCCCGAACGGGGTTTTATGGAGGTGGGAGCCGGAACGACCCGCAGCGAAATCACTGTGGCTGCTTCCGTCAGGACCTGACCAGGTTCGCGACGACTACGTCCGCCCGACTCCCGGCGCGGCATATGGCGAAAGGCGGGGGGGATGGCAAGGGGTTAAGGGATCGGCCGGATAAGCGCTTCCCGTGCTCCTGCGCAGGAGCACATTGCTTTCCTTACCGGCCTACTCCAACCCCGTCTTTTGCGCCTTGCCGACGAAATCCAATGCAGCGCGGGCGGTTTCGGCTATGGCGGCCTCGGCAGCCTTCGCATCGACCGTGGGTCGGTCGAGATAGATGGCGAGTATATATTCCTCGCCCGAAGGCGCCTTCACCAGCGCGACGTCATTATAGGCGGTGCCGCATGTTCCGGTCTTGCTGCCGGAGGTCCAGTCCTTGGGCAGTCCCGCCTTGATGCGGTTGCCGCCCGTGCTGCTGGCGTTCAGCCAGCCGCGCAGCCTGGCGGCGCTTTCCGGCTTCAAATCAGTGAAGATCAGGCGGCGCATCAACCCGGCCATGGCGGCGGGGCTGGTGGTGTCGCGCTCGTCGCCCTCGGCATTTTCGTTGAGCGCCGGTTCGGTGCGGTCGAGGCGCGTCACATTGTCGCCATGGGCGCGAACATATCGGGTGAAGCCTTCCGGGCCGCCGATCATCGGCAGCAGCAGGTTGGCGGCGCTGTTGTCGCTGACCTCCACGGCGGCGGCGGCCAGTTCCTCCATCGACATGCGGCCGCGCCTGGCGTTCTTCTTGACCACCGGGGCATGGTCGAGCAGATCGGCCTTGGTGAAGCCGATCTGGCCTTCCAGCCCGAATTTATTGCCTTCCGCACCGGACAGGACGGCCGCGGCGAGCGGAGCCTTGAAGGTCGAACACATGGCGAAACGCTCGTCGCGGTTGAAGCCAAGGATCAGCGCGCCCTTGCTGTCGACCAGCGCCACGCCCAGGCGACCGCCGCTTTCGCTTTCGATCTCCTTGGGATTGCGAACCGACTTCATGGCGGATTCGCTCACCATATAGCGGGGCGGCGGCGGCAGCAGCGACTGGCGCGGCGCTTCCTGCTGCGCCGATGCCGGGCCGGCGAGCAGCAGGGCCGCAAGGAGCATGCGTCTGGGCAAGAGCTACATCCCCTGCATATTGTAGGATTCGCCAGGGATGCGGACGGTCAGGCTTTCCAGCTTCTCGTCCAGCACGATCTGGCAGGACAGGCGGCTGGTGCGCGTCGCGGCGGCGGCGAGGTCCAGCATATCCTCTTCATCCTCGCTCGCCTTCTTGAGCTTGGGGAAATCGGCGGCGTCGACGATGACGTGGCAGGTGGAGCAGGCCATCTGCCCTTCGCAAGTGCCCTCCAGCGGCTGTCCGGCGGCCTGGGCGATATCCAGCAGCACCGATCCGGCCGGTGCTTCGACTTCCTGTTTATTCTCCCCATCCGCGCTGATGAAGATGACCCTTGTCATGATGCGACGTTCCCCGCTTTGTCATGGCGCCCATATTTGGGCTGCCTTGTTCATTATACCCGCGGCATCCTCCAGTTCGGTCAGCGTCGTGTATCGGCCGAAGCCGATCCGCACCGATCCACGCGCCTCCGCGTCTGAAAGGCCGAGTGCGCGCAGCACATGGCTAGGCCTCCCGGACCCGCTTGCGCAAGCACTACCGAGCGAAAAAGCGACATCGCGGCATTCCGACAACAGCCGCGCGCCGTCGACTCCGGCGCGGCGGAGGTTGAGATTGCCGTGATAACGGTGGGTTTCGCTGCCGTTGAGGGTCCATTGGAAGAAGAGTTTACGCGCCGCCAGCCACAGCATATCCACATGGGCGCGGTCGGCTTCGGCCCGCTCGCGCATCAGGCGGGCGGCGGCGGCGAATCCGGCGCAGAGGGCTGGTGAGAGGGTACCGGAACGCAATCCGCCCTCCTGACCGCCGCCGTGGATGATGGGGGTGAGGGTTACGCCGTCGCGGAGCCAGAGCGCGCCGATCCCCTTGGGGCCGTGAATCTTGTGGGCGCTGATCGCGACCATGTCGCATTGGGGCGGGATGGGGATGCGGCCATAGCCCTGCACCGCGTCGCACAGGAACAGGGCGCCTGCCCGATGAGCGAGTTCCGCCAGTTGCGCGATGGGCTGAATGACGCCGATCTCGTTATTGACAAGCATGGCGGCGACCAGCGCGACGCCGGGGCGGATGGCTTTTGCGGCTTGATCGAGGTCGATCAGTCCATCGGGACCGACGGGGAGTATGGTGACGGCGCGCCCCGTCCTGCCTTGGGCCTCCACCGTGTCGAGGACGGCGGCATGTTCGGTGGCGATGGTGACGATGCCGCCTTCGGGCGCGCCCTGTATCGCCATATTCAGTGCTTCGGTCGCGCCGGAGGTGAAGAGCAGGCGGCCGCCTTCGGGAAGGAGTTTCAGGATTTCAGCGCGGGCCACCTCGACCTGCGCGGTGGCGGCGCGGCCCAGCCGGTGCGGGCTGTGGGGATTGGCGAACTGGTCGCGGAGCAGCGGGACCATCGCGTCGAAGGCTTCGGGCGCGAGCGGCGTCGTCGCCTGATAGTCGAGATAGATGGTCATCAGGCGCGAGCAGCCATCTTGGTCCAGGCATCGATGAAGCGGTCTATGTCGGCTTCATCGGTCGCGGGACCAAAACTCACCCGAATGACTTCGCTCGCCTCCGCTTCGTCCCAGCCCATGGCGCCCAGGACATGGCTGGTCTTGAGCGAGCCGGAGGAGCAGGCGCTGCCCGCCGAAACGGAAATGCCCGCCAGGTCGAATTGGATGAGCTGGGCGCGGGCGGACAGGCCAGGCATGCGGTAGCTCGCGATATTGGGGATGCGCGGGGCGTTTCGGGCGACGATCCGGCCGCCGGACGCTTCGATGGCGGCGTCGAGCTTGGCGCGAAGCGTGGCGGCCTTGGGGAGCCAGTCGGTCCGGGCTTCCAGCGCCGCCGCCATGGCAAGAATGGCGGGCAGGTTTTCAGTGCCGGAGCGGTAGCCCTGCTCCTGGCCGCCGCTGGGGTCGATCAGGGTGAGGTCTTTGATCAGCAGCGCGCCGACGCCGGGCGGGCCGCCGAATTTATGGGCGCTGACGGCGATCATATCGGCATCGGGGAGCGGGAGTTTGGCGGCGCTCTGGGCGCAGTCCGCGAAGAGAATGACGCCCTCGCGGTCGATGGCGTCGAGGGGCTGGATGACGCCGGTTTCGTTGTTGACGTGCTGGATGGCGAGCAGAACCCTTTCGTCCGTTCGCCCTGAGCTTGTCGAAGGGCCTCCCTTTTCTTCGGAAGGGAAGTGCAGGGCTTCGACAGGCTCAGCCCGAACGGGGGAGAGAGTGGCGAGACCATCTGACGTGACTTCCAGACGCCCGGCTCCTGGCGTGACGCGCAGGACCGAATCATGTTCGACAGGCGATGTCAGGATGCGGCCTGTCTTGGCGCGGCCCAGCCCGATGGCGATGGCTTCGCTGGCGCCGGAGGTGAAGATGATCTGGCCGTCCCAGCCCAGCGCCGCGCCGATGCGGCGGCGGGCATCCTCCAGCGCGGCGCGGGCGGCGCGGCCGTCGCCATGCGGGCTGGACGGGTTGGACCAGCTTTCCAGCGCCCCGACCATCGCCGCCTTCGCCTGGGGCAGGATGGGCGTGGTGGCGGCGTGATCCAGATAGAGACGGTTGGAAGCCACGGACAGGAAACACTCATTGATTGCGGAAATGGTGGCGACTTCTATATAGGCGGTCTGTCGCGCAGCGCCAGCACTGGCTTTTGCGCCCTCTCCATTCGCGGCTCGCCCTGTTTCGGGTTGGGCCGCCCAGAACCATAACAGGTGCCATGCCCGACGTTATTTTCCCCGGTCCCGAAGGTCGCCTCGAAGGCCGCTTCAGCCCCCCGCCCCGTCCCCGCGCGCCCGTCGCGATGATCCTGCACCCGCACCCGCAGGGCGGCGGCACGATGAACGACCGGATCACCCAGGCGCTCTACAAGACGTTCGTGCGGCGCGGTTTTGCGGTGTTGCGGTTCAACTTCCGCGGCGTCGGCCGCAGCCAGGGCACGTTCGACAACGGCATCGGCGAGTTGTCGGATGCCGCCGCCGCGCTCGACTGGGTGCAGAGCTTCCATCCGGAGGCGCAGACCACCTGGATCGCGGGCTTCTCCTTTGGCGCGTGGATCGGCATGCAGTTGCTGATGCGGCGGCCGGAAATCCGGGGCTTCATTTCGGTCGCGCCGCCCGCGAACATGTATGATTTCTCCTTCCTGGCGCCCTGCCCCTCTTCGGGCATCATCGTGCAGGGGACGGCCGACGAGGTCGTGACCGCCAGCGCCGTGCAGAAACTGGTCGACAAGCTGCGCACCCAGAAGGGCATCACCATCCATCACGACGAAATCCGTGGCGCGAACCACTTTTTCGAACATGAACTGGATCAGTTGATGAAGTCGGTCGACAATTATCTCGACATGCGGCTGTCGCCGGATTCGCCGATCCGTTGATCCCGGTTCGAATTTGAGGATTTGGGGCTGCTTCGGCGGCCCCTTTTTCTTTTTGAGCCGTTGCGGTGAAGTCAGGATTGAGGCGACTGAGGAATTTTGCGCTTGGTCTTATGGGCGCCGGGCTTTAGCCGCAAACCGCGATGAGTGAGCAGAAGAATGATGTCCGGCTGATCTGGAGCCGCTATTACAGCGCCTTCATACCCGCGCCTGCTGGGCCGGGCTTTATGGACCGGTTGAAGGCGGCGAGCGGGGCGATTGGCGGGATCGCCATTACCGGCCTGCTCTGCGGGCTGATGCTGGGGAACGGCATCGCCCATCCGTTGCTGATCGCGCCGATGGGGGCCTCGGCGGTGCTGCTCTTTGCCGTCCCGGCCAGCCCGCTGGCCCAGCCCTGGTCGGTCGTCGGCGGCAATGTGGTATCGGCTTTGGTCGGGATCGGCGTGGCGAATCTGGTCCCCGATCAGACCGTCGCCGCCGCATTGGCCGTGGGTTGCGCGATTGGCGCGATGTCGCTCTTCCGCTGCCTGCATCCTCCGGGCGGAGCCATCGCGCTGTCGACGGTGCTGGGGGCTGCCCATGGCCCGCCAGCCTATATGTTCGCCTTCGTGCCGATCGGGATGAATACCGCGCTGCTCGTGATCGTCGCGATCATCTTCCACCGGATAGCCGGGCATAATTATCCCCATATCGTGCCCAGGGCGCCCAGCGCGCATGACACCAGCGACCCCGCACCCATACTGCGCACGCCGTCGGAACAGGATATCGAGGATGCGTTGCATGCCTATGGCGACGCGCTGGACGTGGATGCCGCCGACCTGCAGGTGGTGCTGCACGAAGCGGAGATGCGCGCCGCCGAGCGGGCGCATGGCCGGCTGACCTGCGGCGAGATCATGTCCCGCGACGTCATCTCCGTACGCGAAGGCCAGCCGGTGGCCGAGGCGCGGGAACTGCTCCACCTCCGGCGGCTATTGTCCTTGCCGGTGCTGGACAAGGCCGGGCGCGTGCAGGGCGTGGTCGGCCCGCTGGATCTGGCGCGGCAGGGCGAGCAGGTGCGCGACATCGCTTCAGCGCCCTATGTCGTCCATGCCGACACGCCGGTGGCGGCGCTGCTTCGACCGCTGACCGGCGGAGGACGGCGCGAGGCAATCGTGGTGGATGACGACCGGATGCTGCGCGGCCTGATCACCCAGACGGATTTGCTGACGGCGGTGGCTCGGCGGGCCTAGCGGCTGTTTTCCAGCACTTGCAAGTCCGGACCCGGAATGGCGGTGATGGCCACATTGGCGAACATCACCAGCCCCGCGACGATCATCAACGCGCCGCGCTTGCGGTCGCCCTTCCTGACGATGGCGTAGATGCCCCCGCCGGTGAGAGCGATGCCCGCAAGCATCAATATGGATAAAATCGTGCCAGCCATGAAGCAGGCCATAGGTGGGCGGGTGGACTGTGGCAATATCGCGGTTCACCTCCTATGAGGCGCGGGAAACGAATCAACTTTTTGAGTGATTGGACAACCGGCATTTGAAAATAGCCCTCGCTTCCGACCATGCCGCCGTGGACCTGAAGGCGGAACTCGCCGATTGGCTGCGCGCCGAAGGGCATGATGTCGACGATCTGGGTCCGGCGACGGCCGATCGGGTGGATTATCCCGATTTCGGCTACAAGCTCGCCGCGGCGGTCGCGTCCGGCGCGGCGGAGCGGGGCATCGCGCTCTGCGGATCGGGCATCGGCATCTCCATCGCCGTGAACCGCAACCCCGCCTGCCGCTGCGCCCTGGTGTCGGAACCGCTGTCCGCCGCGCTTTCGCGGGAGCATAATGACGCCAACGTCCTCGCCCTTGGCGCGCGCCTGACCGGCGTGGACATGGCGAAAGCCTGCGTCGCCGCTTTCCTATCCACCGATTTCGGCGGTGGCCGCCATGCCGGCCGCGTCGATAAACTCTCCCAGCCCGCGCTTTAAGGAGCCTGCCCTATGAGCACCGCAACCATCGACCATCTTTCCGACATCCGTTCGGAAGGCTATTTCACGCGCAGCCTGGCCGATGCCGATCCGGCAGTCTTCGCGGGCGTCACCCATGAGCTGAAGCGCGAGCAGAACCAGATCGAACTGATCGCTTCGGAAAATATCGTGTCGAAGGCGGTGCTGGAGGCGCAGGGTTCGGTCTTCACCAACAAATATGCGGAAGGCTATCCGGGCAAGCGCTATTATCAGGGCTGCGCGCCGTCGGATGAGGTCGAGCAGTTGGCCATCGACCGGGCCAAGCAGATCTTCAACTGCGGCTACGTCAACGTGCAGCCCCATTCGGGCGCGCAGGCGAACGGCGCGGTGATGCTGGCGCTTACCAAGCCGGGCGACACCATCATGGGCCTGTCGCTGGACGCGGGCGGGCACCTGACGCATGGCGCAAAGCCCGCGCTGTCGGGCAAATGGTATAATGCCGTGCAATATGGCGTGCGCGAAGACACGCATGTGATCGACTATGACGCGCTGGAGGCCCAGGCGGTCGCGGCCAAGCCGACGCTGATCATCGCGGGCGGTTCGGCCTATCCGCGTCATCTGGACTTCGCGCGCTTCCGGGCGATTGCGGACAAGGTCGGCGCGCTGCTGATGGTCGACATGGCGCATTTCGCGGGTCTGGTGGCTGGCGGGGCGCATCCGACGCCCTTCGGCCATGCCCATATCGTGACCACGACCACGCACAAGACGCTGCGCGGACCGCGTGGCGGCATGATCCTGACCGATGACGAAGCCATTGCGAAGAAGATCAATTCGGCGGTGTTCCCCGGCCTTCAGGGCGGTCCGCTGATGCATGTGATCGCGGCGAAGGCGGTCGCCTTCGGCGAAGCGCTGCGGCCTGAGTTCAAGACCTATGCCCAGGCCATCGTCGCCAACGCCCAGGCGCTTGCCGCCAAGCTGGAGCAGCGCGGGCTGGCCGTGGTTTCGGGCGGCACGGACACGCATCTGGCGCTGATCGACCTGCGTCCCTACGGCATTTCAGGCAAGGATGCGGACGAGGCGCTGGAGCGCAGCTTCATCACCTGCAACAAGAATGGCGTGCCGGGCGACCCGTTGCCGCCGACCAAGACCAGCGGTATCCGCGTGGGTTCGCCCGCAGGCACGACCCGCGGGTTTGGCGTGGCGGAGTTCGAGGCGATTGGCGACATGATCGCTGACGTTCTGGAAGGGCTGCGCGATCATGGCGAGCATGGCGATGCGGCGGTCGAAGCCAATGTGCGGGAGCGCGTCTCTGCCCTCTGCGCCCGTTTCCCGATCTACGAAGGATAAGGTCGCTTGCGCTGCCCCTTTTGCGCCCATGACGACAGTCAGGTGAAGGACAGCCGCCCGACGGAGGATGGCGCCGCCATCCGCCGTCGGCGCCAGTGCGAAGCCTGCGGCGCGCGCTTCACCACCTTCGAACGGATACAGCTTCGCGACATCTGGGTGGTGAAGAGCGAGGGGCGCAAGGAAGCCTTCGACCGCGACAAGCTGGCGCGGTCGATCGGCATCGCGTGCCGGAAGCGGCCGATAGACCCCAGCCGTCTGGAAAAGCTGATTTCCGGCATCCAGCGGCAGTTGGAGACGTCCGGCGATGGCGAAGTTCCGGCGCGGGCGATTGGGGAGATGGTGATGGACGGGCTGAAACGCCTGGACAGCGTCGCCTATATCCGCTTCGCAAGCGTGTACAAGGACTTCACCGATGCACGGGACTTCGAGGATTTCGCCTCGACCGTGAAGGAAGTCGGGAGTGATTGACCCCGCCCCGCTCGCCCTGAGCGAAGTCGAAGGGCCCTGCCGAGCGGAGCGAGGCCGCTGATCCGCCAATGGCTTTCTACACCTATATATTGCGATGCTCGGACGGCTCCTATTATACGGGCCATAGTGACGACCTCGAAACGCGGGTCGCGCAGCATCAGTCCGGTTCCATAAAAGGCTACACGTCCGACCGGCTGCCGGTCGAACTGATGTGGTCGGCGGAATTCGCAAGCCGCGCGGAAGCGTTGGCGGCGGAACTCCAGATCAAGGGCTGGTCCCGCAAGAAGAAGGAAGCGCTCATTGCGGGCAATTGGGAAAAGCTGAAGAAAGCTTCGATATCCCATTCTTCGCCTTCGCTCAGCAAGACCCTTCGACTTCGCTCAGGGCGAACGGAGGATGGAGTTGGAGTCACGGCCCCGGTGAACGAAATTATGGATAAAATTGCCTCCCCTCCCCCCGTCATCGTCCTCGTTCGCCCCCAGCTTGGCGAGAATATCGGCAAGGCGGCGCGGGCCATGCTGAATTTCGGGCTGGTCGAGATGCGGCTGGTATCGCCGCGCGACGGCTGGCCCAATCCGGATGCGGGGCCGTCGGCGGCTGGCGCGGATGTCGTGCTGGACAAGGCTGAGGTCTTTGAAACGCTGGCCGATGCGGTGGCGGATTGCGCCCATGTCTATGCCACCACCGTGCGCAAGCGGGGCGTGACCAAGCCCGTCGTGACGCCAGAAGAAGCCGCACGGGAAATCCATGCCGCCGCCGGACGCTCCGCCTATGTGTTCGGGCCGGAGCGGTCGGGGCTGGAGACCGAGGATGTGGCGCTGGCGCGGAAGATATTGACCGTGCCGATCAATCCGGAATTCGGGTCGCTCAACCTGGCACAGGCGGTGATCCTGTGCGCCTATGAATGGTCGAAACAGGCTTCGCTGGAGCAACCCACTGTGGTCGATCTGGGCGAACCGGCTCCACAGGTAGAGCTGGAGGGGATGATCGGGCAGTTCGAGACGCTGCTGGAAGGCGCGGGCTATTTCTTCCCGCCGGATCGGGCGCCCGCGACCAAGCGGACCTTGCGCAATCTGCTGACCAAGCCGGGCTGGAACCATCTGGAGGTCCGGACCCTGCGCGGAGTCTTGTCGGCGCTAGGCAATCCGCGATCCCGCTAAGCGCAATGCGTTCCTGCCGTTGAACTGGGCTCCTGCCTTCGCAGGAGCACGTCAGCCCTTGAGGCTATCGAACTCGCTCATCTCATAGGCGATCGAGGCTTCGACCAGCCGATCCCACAGGTCGGCGATCACATCGCCCGGCGCACCCAACCGTTCCGCCTCAGCGCGAGCATTTGCGATCACCTCGGCCTTCCGCACTTCGTCGCGGACGGCGCCGCGCTCTGGCTTGATCCGGGCGGCGGCGCGCATATGGGCGAAGCGCTGGTCGAGCAGGGCGACAAGCTGGCGGTCGATTTCGTCCACGCCTGCGCGGACCTGAGCCATGGTCGTGTAGCTTTCGGGGTTCATGGCCCGCTGACTAAGCCCGGAAACAGGCGCTGTCGAGGGTTGACATCACGTCATCGCTTCGTCATAGGCGCCGCTTCGCGATTGGCCCCGTATCCCGGTGAAACGGTGGCCCTGCCCCTGAAATATGGATCGTAGGCGATACCGGGGAAACATTCACCCTTCCCGAAAAGTGGGAACCGGTTTTCGGATCAGAAGGGTGAACAAACGTTAAAAGCAGTTGTTAAGGAATTATCATGTCGAAGCGTTCCAGCGCCAAGTATAAACTCGACCGCCGCATGGGCGAGAATATCTGGGGTCGCCCCAAGAGCCCGGTCAACAAGCGCGAGTACGGCCCCGGCCAGCACGGCCAGCGCCGCAAGGGCAAGATGTCCGACTATGGCATCCAGCTCCGCGCCAAGCAGAAGCTGAAGGGCTATTACGGCGACATCACCGAAAAGCAGTTCAAGAAGAGCTATATCGAGGCGGCCCGCATGAAGGGCGACACCGGTCAGAACCTGATCGGCCTGCTGGAGCGCCGCCTGGACGCCGTCGTGTACCGCGCCAAGTTCGCGCCGACCATCTTTTCGGCCCGTCAGATCGTTTCGCACGGCCACATCTATGTGAACGGCGTGAAGTGCAACATCGCCAGCCGTCTGGTGAAGCCGGGCGACGAGATCACCCTGGGCAAGAAGGCGCAGGAAATGGCGCTGGTTCTGGAAGCGCAGAGCCTGCCTGAGCGCGACATTCCCGACTATGTGTCGCCCGATGGCGCCGCGAAGATCACCTATGTCCGCGTTCCGTCGCTGGACGAGGTGCCCTATCCGGTGAAGATGGAACCGAATCTGGTGGTCGAATTCTATTCGCGCTAAGATTTCGGTCTTACGAAGTACGGAAAGGCGGTCCTTCGGGGCCGCCTTTTTTGTTTGCGCCCTCACCCTTGTTTGACACGCGGCCAACTGGCATCAAAGGACCATTCGCCGTCTTTTCAAAGGCCTTGCCATGCGCGCGCTTTTCCTGACCTCTCTTCTCGCCCTTGCCAGTGGCAGCGCGATTGCCGCGTCTTCCGACGGCGGCCCTTCCATCGACACGGTGAAGGAGGTGGTGAAGGAAATCTCCTCCGACGCTTATGAAGGGCGCGCGCCGGGGACGGTGGGGGAGGAAAAGACCCTCGCCTATCTGGTCCAGCGGTTCGAGGCGCTGGGGCTGAAGCCCGGCAACAAGGGTAGCTGGTTCCAGGACGTGCCGCTGGTGGAGATCGACGCGAAGAATGTGTCGCCGCTGCGGTTCACCGGGGGCAAGAGCGCGGTTTCGGCCAATTACGGCCCGGAAATGGTGGTCGCCACCTATCGCACCGGGCAACCGCATATCGAGGTGAAGGACAGCCCCGTCGTCTTCGTCGGCTATGGCATCAACGCGCCGGAGAAGAAGTGGAACGACTATGCGGGCGTGAACGTGAAGGGCAAGACGGTCGTCATCCTGGTGAACGATCCCGATTACCAGACGCCGACGCTGCGCGGGCCGTTCAACGGGCGGGCGATGACCTATTATGGCCGCTGGACCTACAAGTTCGAGGAAGCGGCGCGGCAGGGCGCGGCGGCGGCGATCATCGTGCATGACACCATGCCCGCCGCCTATGGGTGGAATGTCGTGCAGTCGAGCTGGACCGGCGCGCAGCATGTAGCGGACAGCGCCAACGGCAATGCCGACCAGTCCGCCGCCATCGGCTGGATCCGGAAGGACAAGGCGGCCGCCCTGATGGCCAGCGCGGGGCTGAACCTTGACGCCCTGATGGCGGCGGCGAAGAAACGCGGGTTCAGGGCGGTGCCGCTGAAGGGCGTGAAGGCCAGCGTCTCCTTCGACAATGCCATTCGCAAGCATAGTTCGAAGAATGTCGTCGCCCTGTTCCCCGGCAAGACGCGACCCGGGGAATATGTGCTTTATGCGGCACATTGGGACCATCTGGGCCATTGCGAGGCAGCGCCGGATGGGGACGACATCTGCAACGGGGCCATCGACAACGCCACCGGAACGGCGGCTCTGGTGGCGCTGGCAGAGGCGAATGTGAAGGCCGGGGCGACCGACCGCAGCCAGGTCTTTCTGGCCGTGACGGCGGAGGAGTCGGGGCTGCTGGGATCGGCCTATTATGGCAATCATCCGGTCTTCCCGCTTGGGCAGACGGTGGGCGGGGTCAATATGGACGCGCTCAGCATGGCCGGGGTCGCCAAGAATGTCGTGGTGATCGGCAAGGGCAAGTCGCAACTCGACGCCTATCTGGACCGGGCGCTCGCCTCGCAGAAGCGGGTCGCCAGCCTGGAGCCGACGCCGGAAAAGGGATTTTACTACCGCTCCGACCATTTCAGCTTCGCCAAGCATGGCGTGCCGATGCTCTATTTCGAGGGCGGGCAGGATCTGGTGAAAGGCGGCCCTGCGGCGGGCGCGAAGGCGGCCAAGGATTATGAAGAGCATCATTATCACGGCCCCAAGGACGAATATGATCCCAAATGGGACTGGAGCGGCGTGAAGGCGGACCTGAAGCTTTATTATGATGTCGGGCGGGCGCTGGCGAACACGACCGATTGGCCCAATTGGATGCCCGGCGACGAATTCCGCGCCATTCGCGACAAGAGCCGGGCGGGGAAGTGACGGCCTTTTGCGGCACTTGTGAACATTAGCGGACGCTCCCAATCCTCCCTACGCGCAGCGTGGGGAGGGGGACCGCTCGCGAAGCGAGTGGTGGAGGGGAAATGGCGTGACCTGCGTATCTTCCCCTCCACCAGCCTCCGGCTGGTCCCCCTCCCCATCTCCCGATGGGGAGGAATAGGATGGGTCCGCTTCCCACCCTTCCCCGCCATTCGCCATAATACCTCTGGAATGCGGTGCGCGATCCTGTAGAGGGCGCGGTGGACACGCCGCAAACAGGAGCCAAGCCCATGACTTTCCGTATGCCCGCCGAATGGGCGCCGCATGACTGGACCTGGATCGGCTTTCCCACCAATCCGCAGGAATGGCCCGGCGCTTTCGACGATGCGCGGCGGCAGATCGCGGATTTCGCCAGCGCGCTCCATGCCGATGGCAAGGGTGAGGAAGTACGGCTCGTCTGCGCCCATGAGCGCGACGCGGATGTTGCCCGCGGGCTGGTCGCGCCGGGCGTCACCGTCATCGTGCAAAAGCTGGGCGATGTATGGCTGCGCGACACCGCCCCCATCGCGGTGAAGCGGGGCAACGAGCGGGCGCTGGTGGATTTCGGCTTCAACGGCTGGGGCGGCAAATATCAGATGCCGGGCGATGAGGATATCGGCGCGCGGCTGGCGGCGACGACGGGCCTGCCCACCTCGACCCAACATTGGGTGTTCGAAGGGGGCGCGGTCGACACCGACGGCAACGGGCTGTTCGTGACGACCGAGCAATGCCTGCTCAATCCCAATCGCAACCCGGAACTGGACCGGGGGAAGATTGAAACATTGCTGGCCGGATCGCTGGGGCTTTCCGACATGCTGTGGCTAGGCGACGGATTGCTGAACGATCACACCGACGGCCATGTCGACAATCTGGCCCGCTTCGTGGCGCCGGGCGTGCTGGCGCTGCCCGAAGCCAGTACGGAGGATGACCTCAATGCGGCCATCTATGCCGATGCGCGGGCGCGAGCCAAGGCCTTCGGCGTGGAGGTGGCGTCCATCCCCTCCCCCGGACGCGTGGTCGTGGATGGTGAGGTCATTCCGGCCAGCTACATGAATTTCGCCATCGGCAACGCAGCCGTCATCGTCCCCATCTATGGCCAGCCCAACGATCAGGCGGCGCTGGACGCGTTCAGGCCCTTCTTCCCCGGCCGGGAGATCATCGGACTGCGCAGCGACGCCATTCTCTCAGGCGGCGGCAGCTTCCATTGTTGCAGCCAGCAGATGCCGTCCGCCTGAGCGGGCGTTGATCGCAGGGTTGCGCGGTCGCGATCCTGCTCTATCTCCTCAGCATGGCCGCCCGCACGGGCATCCGATTCCAGGGTTTCGAACATGACCAAAGTCACCGTCGCCGCGCTCCAGCTCGCCTTTTCGGACGACAGGGCGGACAATATCGAAATGGTCGCGGGCCATGTCGTGAAGGCGGCTGCGCGGGGCGCGAGGATCGTCCTGCCGCCCGAATTGTTCGAAGGCCCCTATTTCTGCAAGGTCGAGGATGAAGCGCTGTTCGCCAACGCCCTCCCCCTGGACGAGCATCCCGCGGTGCAGGAAATGCGCAAGGTGGCCAAGGCGGAAGGCGTCTATATCCCCGCCAGCTTCTTCGAGCGGGACGGGCATCATTATTACAACTCGCTCGCCATGATCGACGATGAGGGCGAGATTATGGGCGTCTATCGCAAGAGCCACATTCCCGATGGGCCGGGCTATGAGGAGAAATATTATTTCCGTCCCGGCAATAGCGGCTTCAAAGTGTGGCAGACGAAGTTCGGCACCGTCGGCGTCGGCATATGCTGGGACCAATGGTATCCCGAAACGGCGCGGGTGATGGCGCTGATGGGCGCGGAGATGCTCTTCTACCCGACCGCCATCGGATCGGAGCCCTATGATGCCGACCTCGACACCAGCCGCATGTGGCGGCGCGCCATGATCGGCCACGCGGTCAGCAACTGCATGCCGGTGATCGCCGCCAATCGCATCGGGGAAGAGGACGGCCAGAAATTCTACGGCCACAGCTTCATCGCCGACCAGTGGGGCGATTTCGCGGCGGAGGCAGGCGCGAAGGACAATGGCGCACTGGTGGCGACGCTGGACCTGGAGCAGGCCAGGATGCACCGGGCGGGCATGGGCTTCTTTCGCGACCGGCGGCCGGAGCTTTATGCGCGGATCGCCCAGGATATTTGACAAAGCAGCAGGAGAAAAAGGATGACCGTTGCCCGCCACTATATCATGCATGCGAAGGAAGGCATGGACGCCGCGCTGGAAACCGCCTTGCGGACGCTGGCCGATGCGGTTCGGCCGGTGCCGGGCTGCGAAGGCGTGGAATTGCTGCGGGACATCGGCAATGAACGGCGCTTCGTCCTGATCGAGCAATGGGTCGATATCGACGCGCACAAGGCAGCCGCGGGAAGTCTGGACAAGGGCGTGTTGGCGCCGATGATGGCGGCGCTCGACGGGCCGCCGGACGGGATCTATCTCGACTATCTCATTCGCTGAGCGCCACCGCCCGTTCGAATACGGCTTCGAACATGTCCGCTGTCAGGCGGCCGGTATTCTGGTTGTAGCGCGAGCAATGATAGCTATCGATCAGGATCTTGCCGCTGGGCATGCGATGCTCGGCCAGATGGGCGAAGCGCGCCTTGGGCAGCTTGCCGCCCAGCGCCTTCACCGCCGACTGGTGCGCGATCTGGCCCAGCGCGACGAAGACCTGCGCATGGGGCAAGGCCGCGACCGCCGGTTTCAGGAAGGCGCGGCAATTATGGACTTCCTCCGGCAGCGGCTTGTTCTGCGGCGGCAGGCATTTGACGGCGTTGAGGATGATGGCGTTACGCAATTTCAGCCCGTCGTCCGCTCGCGCTTCATAGGTTCCTTCCGTCAGGCCGAATTTGCCGAGCGTCGCGTAAAGCAGGTCGCCGGCATAATCGCCGGTAAAGGGCCGGCCGGTGCGGTTCGCGCCCATCTTGCCGGGCGCAAGGCCGATGATCGCTATCCTGCCCAACGGATCGCCGAAGACCGGAACCGGCGCATTCCACCAGTCGGGATGCTCCACCCGGTTTTCGCCGCGAAAGGCCACGAGGCGTGGGCAAAGCGGACAGTCGTGCGGCGGTTCGCTTTGCGGGATAGGGCTTTGCAGCGTCATGACGACGCGATAGGCGCTGTCGGATGGTGAAGACAAGCATTCGTCATATCTATGCGCTCGCATTGGGATCGAACCGGCCGCTGTCGGCCCGGCTGACGCCTGAGCGCTTGCTGCAGGAGGCGGTAGGCAGGATCGCGGAACTGGGCACGGTTCTGGCGGTCGCTCCGATCATGAAGACGCCGCCGCTGGGGCCGTCGCGGCGGATTTTCGCCAATGGCGCGGTGCTGGTGGAGAGCCACCTGCCGCCTGAGGCGATGCTGCTGCACTTGCAGGCGGTCGAGCGCGGCCTGGGACGCCAGCGGTTCATGCGCTGGGGGGCAAGGCGTCTGGATATCGACATCATCCTCTGGTCCGGCGGGCGCTGGGACAGCCGTTCGCTGCATATCCCGCATCCGACTTTCCGGGATCGGGACTTCGTGCTGACGCCGCTTTGCGCGGTCGCGCCGGAATGGCGCGACCCGGTATCGGGGCTTTCCATGCGCCATTTGCGATTCCGCCTGCGAAAAGCGATTTCTGGAGGTTGACCAGCCGCATCGCCGCCTCTAGTGCGTGCGGACCCCAGCGTATGAGGGCCCTTAGCTCAGTCGGTAGAGCAACTGACTTTTAATCAGTAGGTCACTGGTTCGAATCCAGTAGGGCTCACCATATTTTCTCTTTGTTTTGATGCTTTTATGGATCGCAGCAGCGACGCTTCGCCTCCGACGCCTCCTACGAGCACCGGTTGAACACCGTAAACGCCGCCGCGAGCACCGATTTCCTTATCCTATTTATGGAGCGGTCTGGACTGCCTTTGGGGCCTTTGCTACCTCTCACCCATGTGGCGCTTTGACCAAGGACGACTAGGATACTATTCCTTCGATCAAATTCGCAAACACGCGAAATTCGCTGTCGCGAATGATCTCGCGGCGGCAGGCCATGCTGATTTGGGCGCTGCCACAGGCATCGGTTACCCTCCAATAAAGGTTGGGTACGAGCAGCCATGGCGTAATTATGGGCGCACCTTCCGTTTGATGCGCATCGTAACGCAGCCGGGTGGCCGAAACACGCCTGCCGTGCCGACGACGGTTGCCCATCTTTTGGCGCAAGATGGTCAGGTAACGTCCGACGATTTCTTCCATTTCTGGGCTCAATCGTTCACCGATCCCGACCCAGCCTTTTCCCAGGAGTGGGAACCCACTACTGATCCGAAGTTTCCCCTCGTCTTCGCACTCAAATTCCTGCTGATCCGGGCAAACTCCGGCATCGATACGTCCAGCTACGAAGAGATCATAGCGGCATACTCACAGACCGGTTTCAACGGGGATGAGGATGTCTCAGCCTTCTTCAAGATTGCCAGTAAGGCATGGACGTTGCCGGGCAACCTAACTAATGCTGAGAGGGACTTGGTTCGCCAAGCGCGCGAGAGCATCCTTGTACTCAGCCCATTATCTTATCTAAACTTCAATTCTAAGGATGTCACAGTGTCGCTGAATGTCGACTTTTCGTCGATCTTCGGTTCGTTGAACGGCATCCGTGACATTGGAGCCGACGATCGAGAGAGTGAACTCGTCGGTTTAGCGGATTTGTTCGCATCTTCGATCGCCGACCTTGACCTTGAGCAGTCGAGTTCGCTCTTTGACGAGACCGTCGAGGCGGGCTTCACCGAGGGCACACGGGTCGAGAAGACCCACATCGTCCTCGAACGCAACTCAGCGATCCGCAAAGCCTTTTTCGACAGAAACCCGACTACCACGTGCGACTTCTGCGACCGGGACACAAACAACGAATTTCCCTGGTCAGATCGTGTACTTGACATCCACCACGTGTTACCGCTTTGTTCTGGCACGAGGTCCGACAAGGACGGCACGGTCTTAGGGGACTTGGTCGCTGTCTGCCCGACCTGCCATCGCGCCGTCCACCGCTTCTACACGCAGTGGCTGAAGGCTAAGGGCAAGAAGGATTTCGCGGACGCTGAGGAGGCTCGTGCCGTCTATGACGAGGCCAGAAATTTAAGGAACGACACATGACAGCTGCGCAACCCAAGGCTCGGATCGAACAGGATGAGTATGGTCAACAGCTGAATTTAATCAGGGCCGCCGAGGGCACAGAAGGCGATCTGGCTAGCGTACTGGGGGATGCCGGCTGGAGCTATGACGACCTCGTCTATGAACGGTCCAGAGAAAAAAAATGGTCCGGTGGAGCGCCTACCCGACTCACCGATTTCCCGAAGCTGGTAAAGAAGGTCCCGCTGGTAAGCTTCTTCACCGGCTGCGGCGGCATGGACCTCGGATTCGAACAGATCGGGTTCGATAACGTCGCTGCATTCGAGCATAATGAGATATTTTGCCGCACCCTGCGCAAGAACCGGCCCACCTGGAAGGTCTTTGGCCCTCCATTCGGCAGCGGCGACGTGTCAAAATACGAGGAAGTTGTGCAAAACCTTGAGCCGCTGATCGACGCGCCATTTGAAGGCGTCTTCATCGGCGGCCCCCCTTGTCAGCCGTTCAGCATTGCGGCCAACCAAAGGTTCTCCAGGGCTGGAGAAAACTTCAAGCGGGTCGGCTTTGCCCATGAAAAAAACGGCAACCTTCTATTCGACTACGTGCGCCTCATCATCCGCTTCAAGCCGAAGGTCTTTATCGTAGAAAACGTCCCGGGCCTTCGCGATCTTGATGGCGGCGAACAATTAGCTGCTGCGATCGAGCTTCTCGAAGAAGCGGGCTATGTCGTGAATGATCCGACTGCTCTCAATGCCGCCGATTATGGCGTTCCGCAGTTCAGAGAACGCCTATTCGTGGTTGGGTCGCGCACCAATGGTGAGTTTAACTTACCCGCCGCCATGCCGCATGTCGGGTGCGCGAGCGTACTTAGTCAGGTTCCAGTCGGCTTGCCCAACCATGAGACACGGTCGCATAAAGCAGGATCGATCGAGCGTTACATGCGCCTCGGCTATGGTCAACGCGATCAATTAGGTCGGGTCGACCGTCTCGACCCCACATTGCCATCGAAAACAGTGATCGCGGGCGGGACGAACGGCGGTGGCCGATCACATTTGCATCCTGAAATACCTCGGACGCTTAGCGTCCGCGAATGTGCTCGCCTGCAAACTTTTCCAGATGATTTTGTCTTTCTCGGACCTACAGCGCGACAGTTCACTCAGGTAGGAAATGCCGTGCCGCCGGTGCTGGCTGCCACTTTGGCAACCGCCATATCCCAAGCGTATTTCGCCATGGATGAGGTGGCTAGCTAGAGCAAAAATGCCCGCCATCCGATTTTAGAGCCATGCCGGACACGCTGTCGCCTGAACAACGCTCCGCAAGAATGGCTCTCATCCGCCATAAGAACACCAAGCCAGAGCACACTGTCAGGAGAATTCTGCACAAGCTCGGGTATCGTTTCCGCCTTCACGCCAATCTTCCGGGAAAACCAGACATCGTATTTTCGAAACGACGGATGGTAATCTTCGTTCACGGCTGTTTTTGGCATTCCCACGCCGCCCCATCATGCACAAAAGCTCGGATACCAAAGTCGAACCAAGCTTATTGGGTGCCCAAGCTACGCAGGAACACGGAAAGGGATATGAATAATATCACTCAGTTAGAATCGGAGGGATGGCAAGTGATGACGGTGTGGGAATGCCAGCTCCAACAGCCAGACCTTGCTGAACGATTGCGCGTCTTCTTAGGACCGCAGCGCCTCTAAATTCGTTCGACATGCAATCTATTAGATGGCAGTTCTAGCCTTGAAGTCATGATACCGCCTGAGAGCCGATCTCAAGTCAGATTGCACATTCTTTAAGCCAGACACCTTCGATACAGCACTGCAAAGAGCCTGCACGTCCGGTACGCTATCAAGTTCGATCGACAACGCCCTTTCCAGTCTACGGCATCGCGCAATGATGGAGCTAGCAGTCATTTCGCTCATGTCCGGATCATGAACGTTCAACAGAAACTCTCTAAATCCATCGCTATTCATCGCTACGGCTATAATTAACGACCGTCCAAAAGCAAGATGCTGGGATGAACGCCGAGGGCGTGGGCCATCTTAGCAAGAACGCTTATTTGTTGATTGCCACTGAGAGTTGACCCGGGAAGGGCCGATATTTCCACTGAGAAGTGACCCATGTTGAACTCACCCCTGGCTGGTAGTGTGCGGGATGTTCTGCAAAATCCATTGAGGATTTGAGCGGCCATGGCAGGCTGGTGATGTTCAAAGTCGCCAACCCCAATGGAGCCCCACCATGACCAGGAATGAGAATAGACCATCGATAGCGGCCGTCAAAGATTTGATGGGCGCGA
>NZ_JFHR01000007.1 GCF_000722875.1 Sphingobium chlorophenolicum
GTGATCTCGGGCGGGGACTGGCCGCAGTTCGAAAAGCAGATCGCCTCGCGCCTTCCTGCCGGCGTCGCGCTCGACCGTCTCTGGTTGATGCCGACCACAGGCACGAAACTCTATCGGTTCATCAATGGCGCTTGGCGCGCGGTCTATGCCGAACTGTTCGACGACGCGGAGAAGGCGAAGATCCGCACGGCCTTCGATCAGGCGCTGACCGATGCCGGTCTCGCCGACGAACGTATCTGGGGCGAACGGATCGAGGACCGGGGCAGCCAGATCACCTTTTCGGGCCTGGGGCAGGCAGCGCCGCTGAAGGAAAAGGAAGCGTGGGATCCTGACCGAAAGAAGAGGACCGCGTTGCAGGCCACGTTGCGCGCGAAGCTGCCGGAGCTCTCGATCAATCTCGGTGGCACGACATCGATCGACGTGACCAGAGCAGGGATCGACAAGGGCTATGGCCTGAAGCGCCTGAGTGCCGAGAGCGGTGTCCCGCTCGACGGGATGCTGTTCATTGGGGATGCGATATTCCCCGGTGGGAATGACTATCCCGCTGCTGAAATCGGCCTCGACACAGTGAGGGTGCGCGACGTCGCGGAAACCACCGCCGTCGTGACCGCCATCATCGCGTGTCTGCACCGATAGGATCAAGATACATGGTCGGCTCCATCGCGGAATGCCGCATTGTCAAAGCTCTGGCTTCTGTCGCTTAGGGCAGCGCTTCCTAAAACGAAAAGAAGGCAATGTGCGCGTCTCCGCGAACAAAGCCTCCAGCGATCAATCTAAGAGATTCCGCCGCGCTTCTCAATCGTAGGGGGCGTTTGCGGGAGGGGGCGGAATCCTACGCTAAGGATTTGGGCCAGCGATATTCCCCGGTTAGATTGATGTGTTCCCATCCCAACGGCGAGACGTGGGCGAGTAGATCAGGCGCGATATGGGTACCGCTGGCGGCCCGGGTATTGACGACCTCGCCGAGCTTCATGGTGTTCCAGAATATGATGATGGCGGCGAGCAGGTTCATTCCGGCGATGCGATAGTGCTGGCCTTCGCCGGATCGATCCCGGATTTCACCTCGGCGGTGGAAGCTGATGGCGCGCTTTAGGGCGTGGTGGGCCTCACCCTTGTTGAGGCCGATCTGAGCCTGGCGCTGGAGGCCGGCATCAAGAATCCAGTCGATCATGAACAGGGTTCGCTCGATGCGGCCCACCTCTCGCAATGCGAGGGCCAGCTCATTCTGGCGCGGGTAAGAGGCGAGCTTGCGAAGAATCTGGCTGGGGGCGACGATCCCCGCTGCGATCGTCGCCATGATGCGCAGGATGTCGGGCCAGTTGCGCTCGATGAGCGGTTCATTGATCTTACCTCCGACCAGCGCTCGCACATTGGCCGGCGTCGCGTTGGGCGTGAAGGCATAGAGTCTTTTCTGAGGGAGATCGCGGATACGGGGGGCGAACCTGTAGCCGAGCAAGGCGCAGGCGGCGAACACATGATCGGTGAAGCCGCCCGTGTCGGCAAAATGCTGGCGAACGCGGCGGCCCGCGTCATTCATGAGCAGCCCGTCCAGGATATAGGGAGCCTCGCTGACCGTTGCCGGGATCACCTGGGTTGCGAACGGCGCATATTGATCGGACACATGGCTGTATCCCTTGAGGCCCGGGACGTTGCCATATTTCGCGTTGATCAGATTCATCGCCTCGCCCTGCTCGGTAGCAAGGAAGAACTGCCCGTCGCTGGATGCCGATTGCCCTTGTCCCCAGAAGGCGGCCATGGGCAGGGCGGCGTGGGCCTCCACGATCATGGCGAGCGCCCGATCATAGGCGCTGCCTTCGACATGCCAGCGCGCGATCCGCAGCAATTCCCAGAAGCTGTGCGTGTTGGTCGCCGCCGCCATCTTGCGCAAACCGAGATTGACGCCTTCCGCCAGCAACACGTTCATCAGGCCGATCCGGTCGCTGCAGGGCGCGCCGGTGCGCAGATGCGTGAACGCCTCGGAAAATCCGGTTCGCTCATCGACTTCCAGCAACAGATCGGTGATCCTCGCGGGCGGGAGCTGTTGATAGAGATCGAGCACGAGATCCTCGGCCCCTTCGGGCGTGTCGGCCCTCAGCTTGTCGATGTGCAGCTTGCCGTTCTCGATGATGCCGCCTGGGATCGTGCCGGTTCGCGCCGCGCGGCCAAACTCCTTCAGCCGTGTATCCAGTCGAGCCCTGCGCTCGGCCAGCCCTTCGCCGGGTCGCAGCGGCACGGCGAGCCGCGCGGTCT
Organism: Sphingobium chlorophenolicum; assembly: GCF_000722875.1. GTDB lineage: Bacteria > Pseudomonadota > Alphaproteobacteria > Sphingomonadales > Sphingomonadaceae > Sphingobium > Sphingobium chlorophenolicum. The sequence continues at coordinate 2,251 of NZ_JFHR01000007.1, forward strand.
GCTCTATCGCCTGTGGCGGGACCAGAAGCTGCTTGAGGTCGCCATAGCGGCGCGATCCCGCCAACCATATGTCACCGGACCGGAAGGCGTCGCGGATGTGGAACAGCACCGCGATTTCCCAAAGCCGGTGGTCGCCGCTGGGCTCAGCGCGAAGATGACGATGCCATTTCGAGTTGGGACGTAGAAAATCCACCGGCGGATCGACCTTGATCCCGTTACGCAGCATCGCAACGGCCGCCAGAAGAGGCGTGGCGATCGGCGCCGCCTGCATGTCGAGCAGGCGCAGCATCCTGGGCGCGTAGAGGCGGAAACGGTGATAGCCGTCCAGCACACGGCTGAGCGGGTCGGCCGCGAGCACGTTGGTCAGCGCGGAGGCCGTGGCGACAAGGCGTCACCTCAAGCTTTGTACGCTGAACAACGATTTTCCGGACATAATGTGAACATTGGTGTCAGGCAGCGGCGCGAAGGTACTGGTAGAGGGTTTCGCGGCTGATGCCCATGTCGCGCGCGATGGTCGCCTTGCGTTCACCGGCGGCAACGCGGCGGTGCAGATCGGCAATCATCTCATCCGAGAGCGACCGTTTCCGCCCCCGATAGGCGCCGCGCTGCCGAGCGATCGCAATGCCTTCGCGTTGCCGTTCGCGGATCAGGGCGCGCTCGAACTCAGCAAACGCACCCATGACCGAGAGCATCAGATTGGCCATCGGGGAGTCCTCCCCCGAGAAGGACAGGCTTTCCTTCTCAAACTCGATCCGGATACCTCGCTTGGTGAGGCCCTGGACCAGCTTGCGCAGGTCATCCAGATTGCGGGCCAACCGATCCATGCTGTGGACGACGACGGTATCGCCTTCGCGGGCGAAAGTGAGCAGAGCCTCAAGCTGGGGGCGGTTGACGTCCTTGCCCGATGCCTTGTCGGTGAAGGTCCGATCGAGCGACTGACCTTCCAATTGGCGATCCACATTCTGATCGAACGTGCTGACCCGGACATAGCCGATCCGTTGCCCCTTCACTGCGCACTCTCTCCATCAAAATGTCAGGTTGAAATCTATGATACGCAACGACATTCGTCAACAAATTCCGTTTAGTACCCTAATCTGACAGAAACCGCGGTAGCGCCCTGACGTCCGGTTAGGCTATACTCCAAGCTGACATCACAAAATCAAATCCCTCAAAGATGGCGTCAATTGCCTTGATGGGGTAAAAACTGGAGTGCTTCCAGGATGGGACATTCGGCAACGTCATCTCCAGTGCATCTGGCTAACGTGGTCGCCAGCGTCACCTCTATCTTCTGCAAATCTGCAATGCGGCGGCGGACATCTTCAAGGTGGAGTTCGGTTCTCGCCATAACCTCCGCGCAGGTTTGTGCACCGGTATCGGTGAGCGACAACAATGACCGTATCTCATCCATTGCATAGCCAAGGTCGCGCGCGCGCAGGATGAACTGCAACCTTTGCACCAGTTCCGGCGAATAGACGCGGTAGCCGTTGGAACTGCGAGGCGGCCCCGGCAGCAATCCCACCTTCTCGTAATAGCGGATGGTTTCGAGATTGCAGCCTGTTTTCCGGGCAAGCTGGGCACGCAAGATGCCGACCTGTTGCTCCATGAAAATACCTCTTGAGTCTGTAGTGGCTACAGAGCCTACACTGCGAATCACTCAGTTGGAACAAGGGATTCAAGCCATGGTCTCAACGCCGGAAGCGGGACAGCCAGCCCTCACCGAAAACCACGAGCCGAAGCAGGCAAACTGGGTTGCGGCGGGCGCATTGATCGGCGCGGGGCTCGCCTCGGCTTGCTGCGTCGTCCCGCTACTGTTGGTTATGCTCGGAATTTCCGGCGCGTGGATCGCCAACCTGACGGCGCTCGAACCTTACAAGCCCTATGTCGCAGGCGTAACGCTCGCGCTGCTCGGCTACGGCTTCTGGCATGTCTATTTCAAGCCGAAACCGCCCTGTGAAGACGGTTCCTACTGCGCTCGTCCACAATCGGCTTGGACCACCAAGGCGGTGCTGTGGCTGGGCCTTGCCGTCGCCATCCTGGCGCTCACCATCGACTGGTGGGCACCCTGGTTCTATTGAAAGGAAATACCCATGAAAAAGACAGTATGTATCGCTATGGCCGTGCTGGCTATGGCTGGCGGCGGGGTCGCCTATGCAGTTAGTGGCACGGCGCAAGATCGCCCCGCGGCTACCGCAACCGCTCAGAAGCAAACCACCTTTGCCATAGAGAACATGACCTGCGCCACCTGCCCGATCACCGTGAAGAAGGCGATGGAAGGCGTCGCCGGGGTAACGGCGGTCACGGTCGATTTCGCAGCCAAGACCGCGCGCGCAACCTATAACCCGCGCCGCACCAATGCTGCTGCGATTGCCGCTGCATCAACCAACGCGGGTTATCCGGCGCGCGCTATTCAAAACTGAGCGGGGCGCCGCCAGCGCCTCAAGAAAGCGATAAGCAATGAACGACTGTTGCAACCGCCCCGGGCAGGAAGGATTTGACGTGGCCGTCATCGGCGCGGGTTCTGCCGGGTTCTCCGCCGCGATCGCCGCTGCCGATCTGGGCGCGAAAGTGGCGCTCGTCGGTCACGGCACGATTGGCGGCACCTGTGTCAATGTTGGCTGCGTTCCTTCCAAGACGCTGATCCGCGCCGCCGAAGCGGTGCATGGTGGGCTTGCCGCCGCGCGCTTTCCCGGCCTTGGGGGCGCTGTCCAGATGGATGACTGGTCCGTATTGGCGGCGTCGAAGGACGATCTTGTCACGACGCTGCGCCAAAAAAAATATGTCGATCTGCTGCCCGCCTATGACGGTGTGAGCTATATCGAGGGCAAGGCACGCTTTGCCGATGGTGCGCTGATTGTCGGCGATGCGCCTATGAAGGTCGGCAAGGTCATATTGGCGATGGGTGCGCACGCCGCCGTGCCGCCGATTCCGGGGATGGACAGCGTGCCCTACCTAACCAGCACATCGGCGCTGGCGCTGGATCGCTTGCCCAAATCGCTGCTGGTGATCGGTGGCGGGGTGATCGGGGTAGAACTGGGACAGATGTTTTCGCGTCTGGGCGTTGATGTCACCATCTGCTGCCGAAGCCGCCTGCTCCCCGAAATGGACCCGGAAGTGAGTGCCGCGCTGAAAAACTATTTGGAAGCCGAGGGCGTGCGGGTTTGCGCAGGTGTCGGCTATCAGCGTATCGCCCAAACACAGAGCGGGGTCGAATTGACCTGCGAGGGGCATTGTGACACCGTCGCGGCGGAACAGGTGCTCATCGCCACCGGACGCCGACCCAATAGCGACGGGCTTGGGCTGGAGGAGCGCGGCATAGTGCTTGCCCGTAATGGTGGAATCGTCGTCGATGACCACCTCGAAACGTCGGTTCCAGGCATTTACGCGGCGGGCGATGTAACGGGACGGGACCAGTTCGTCTACATGGCCGCCTATGGCGCAAAACTGGCCGCGCGCAACGCGGTGACGGGCAACCAATACCGCTACGACAATTCCTCCATGCCATCCGTCGTCTTCACCGACCCGCAAGTCGCCAGCGCCGGCCTCACTGAAACGACAGCACGGGCGCAAGGCCTGGACATCAAGGTTTCGCTGCTCCCGCTCGATGCTGTGCCAAGGGCACTGGCAGCACGCGATACGCGGGGTCTCATCAAACTGATTGCCGACAAGGCGAACGACCGTTTGCTGGGCGGCCAGATCATGGCACCCGAAGGCGCGGATTCGATCCAGACACTGGTGCTGGCGATCAAACACGGCATGACCACCCTGGAATTGGGTGCAACGATATTTCCTTACCTGACCACTGTGGAAGGCCTCAAACTGGCGGCCCAAACGTTTGATAAGGATGTCGCCAAACTGTCTTGCTGCGCCGGGTGATTGCTCGGGGATCAACCGGCAACGAATGGCCTCCCTCCAGTGCAAGCCGCTTTGGTGTCAATTTTGTTATTCGCCTCAGCGGGAGAGCAAAATGGCACGACGCCGACTTCTGACCGGAGACGAGCGCCGGCGCCTGTTCGATCCTCCTGTCCAAGAAACCGCGATCATTGGGCATTATACCCTTTCTGCGGAAGATGTTGAATTGGTTGGGCGCCGCTATGGTCCAGCAAATCGCCTCGGTCTGGCTGCACAAATCGCTTTGATGCGACATCCCGGCTTTGGTCTGCAACCCGAGATCGGGCTTCCCGACGTCATTCTTCAGTACCTCGCGGCACAGTTATTCGTCGATCCTTCCTCCTTCTCTGCATATGGTCAGCGCGCGCAAACCCGTACCGATCATGCCGATCTCGTGGCGCGTTATCTTGGCATACGCCCGTTTCGACGCGGCGACCTGGCACTTGCCCTGAATCTTGCCGCGCAAGCCGCCGAGTATACAGACAGAGGTGAACCGATTGTTCGCGCCCTCATGGTTGGCCTGAAGGGTGAGCGGTTCATTCTTCCGTCAGGCGACACACTGGAACGCGCCGGTCTTGCTGGCCGGGCACGCGCACGCAAAGCTGGCGCAGCCGCAATCGTCGAAGGCCTCAGCTCTGCTGAACTGACACGGCTAGACGAACTCGTAATCAACAACCCGGATTTCGGCATGACACCGCTGGCGTGGTTGCGTAATTTCGAAGAAGCCCCGACTGCGGCCAATATCAATGGCTTGCTTGAGCGCCTGCGCTATGTTCGCGGCATAGGTATCCACCCGGTAGTTGGGGGCGCCATTCCGGAATTCCGCTTTGCCCAATTTGTCCGCGAGGGCGGCGTGGCACCGGCATTCCTGCTTTCGGATTACAGCGTCAATCGCAGGCGGGCGACGTTGACGGCCGCAGTGATCGACCTTGAGGCCAGACTTGCCGATGCCGCGATCCAAATGTTTGACCGACTTATCGGCGGCATGTTCACGCGCGCGCGGCGTGGGCGCGAGCGTCGCTACCAAGATAGTATTCAGTCGGTGGGGCAACTCATGCGGCTGTTTGGCGCCACGATTACAGCACTTGATGAGGCTGTCCAGAATGGCGGCGATCCGCTCGAATTGATTGACGAAGCGGTGGGCTGGCACCGGCTTGTTGCGGCAAAGGCCCAAGTAGATGCCCTTGCTGATCTTGCCGGCGAGGACGCACTGGTAACGGCAACCGAGCGTTACGCCACGCTACGGCGTTTCAGCCCGGCATTTCTGGACGCCTTCACCTTCAAGGCGTCTGGAACAGGGACGGCACTGATCAAAGCCATCGATGTCATTCGCGATGCGAACACACGAAAGTCGCGCGACCTTCCCGATGGCGTTCCACTGCCATTCCCCAATCGGCAGTGGAAGCGTCTCATCACCGAAAGCGGCCGTATCGACCGCCGACGTTATGAAATTGCGATCATGGCAACCTTGCGTGATCGTTTGCGCGCCGGTGATGTATGGATCGAGGGAACCCGCAACTATCAGCGCTTCGATGCCTATTTGCTGGGTCGGCGCGACGCCGCCAAAGTGGCGGATGTGCTTCCGTTCGATTCAAATGCTGCATCCTACCTCGCTGACCGGGCACGAAATCTTGACTGGCGGCTGCGCCGATTTGCCAAGCAGTTGAAAACAAACAAGCTTGAGGGAGTGTCGCTCGAACGAGACCGGCTCAAGCTTCAGCAAATGCCGCCTGTCACCCCACCGGAAGCTGAAGCCCTCGATCGCAAGCTCGATACCCTGCTTCCCCGCGTGCGCATCACCGAGCTGCTGCTTGAAGTCGCCGAACGCACTGGTTTTTTGAACGCATTCCGTGACCTGCGCTCAGGCAAGGAGCACGACAACCCCAGCACGGTACTCGCCGCAATTCTGGCTGATGGCACCAACCTCGGGCTGGAGCGGATGGCCAATGCCAGCGAAGGCGTCAGCTATGCCCAACTCGCATGGACCCACAACTGGTATCTTTCACCCGAGAACTATCAGGCCGCGCTGGCCATGATCATCTCAGCCCATCACGAATTACCCTTCGCGCGGCATTGGGGCGCTGGCACCAGTTCGTCGTCCGATGGCCAGTTCTTCCGGTCGGGGCGGAGCCGTTCAGGGGCGGCGGACGTCAATGCCAAATATGGCGCCGAACCTGGCGTGAAAATCTATTCTCACCTTTCCGATCACTTCGCATCATTCGGATCACGGATCATGTCCGCGACGGCAGGTGAAGCGCCTTACGTGCTCGACGGGCTTGTCCTGGGCGCCGGCAACCTTCCGTTGCATGAGCACTATACCGATACCGGCGGCGCCACCGATCATGTTTTCGCACTCTGCCACCTACTCGGGTTCCGCTTCGCGCCACGGCTGCGCGATATTGGCGACCGCAAGCTGGGTTCGATCGCTGCGCCATCGACATACAAGGGCATCGAAAGTCTGATGGGCCGCACCATCAAAACGGCAGCGATCGAGGCCGATTGGGATGACATCGTCAGGATTGTCGCCTCAATCAAGGATGGCACGGTGGCGCCGTCAGTAATCTTGCGAAAACTTGCCGCCTACAAACGCCAGAACAGGCTGGATTTTGCATTGGCTGAACTGGGCCGTATCGAGCGCACTTTGTTCACGCTCGATTGGCTTGAACAACCGGAACTGCGACGTGCCTGTCAGGCCGGTCTCAACAAAGGCGAGGCGAGGCACACGCTTGCCGCCGCCATCTATACCAACCGGCAGGGTCGGTTCACCGATCGCTCGCTGGAAAATCAGGAATTTCGCGCATCTGGGCTGAACCTGCTGATTGCGGCGATTTCCTACTGGAACACGGTCTATCTCGACCGGGCCGCCCAGCACCTCAACGCTGTCGGCACGACGTTCGATGCGGCACTGCTTGCGCACCTTTCTCCGATGGGCTGGGCGCACATCAGTCTGACCGGCGATTACCTCTGGGAGCAGGCCAGGCGACTTCCAGCAGGTGAATTCCACCCACTCAACGAGCCAATGGCGCGGTTGAAGCGTGTAGCGTAGCCCATGTTCCGCTTATGTCCGAGAAATCGTTGTCTGGCGAACAAACCTTGAGGTGACGCCGACAAGGGTTCTGAACCGTTCCCAGCCAGGCCCGGTGGCGATTATCCCGTCCAGGGCCGTGCCATCGTCCTGCGCTCCAAGCAAAGCACCACCGATTTCGGCAAAGGACTTCAGCGTGTCCCGAACGGCCGCCTTTTCGTCGGCGATCCTGGTGTTGCAAAGGCGTTCGGAGGCCCGATAGAGACGGCCTACGATGCGATCGTGGGTCTCCACGATGACATCGGCCAGCGATGACCGCCATTCCAGGGTGCAGACAGCGAGGATCGCAAGCCGCCTGTCTTCGGGCAGATCACGCATGCCGTCGGCGTAATAGCGCTCGCCCTGCCGGCGAAGCCGGGTCACACGATGCGCCGGCACGCCGTCCAGCAAATCCGCCGGAAGATCGAACCTTTGAAGATATTCCAGTCGATCCATCAGCCGGTTAGCGGCTGCTGAATTTGCGCCAACCTCGAACTGTCGCAGCCATACGAAGCGCGTGACGCGACCATCCACCGTATCCTCCAACAGGTGAGCCAAATTCTCGCTCAGGGTTGGCGTGATGCGATGGGCGATAAGATCCTCGATCCGGCGCTCGGCCTCAACCAGCGCATCGGCGCAAAGGCGCTCGATCGTCGAGGAGCCGGGAAGGATCGTGCGGGTGCGGCGACACTCCGCAACGAAGCGACGGGCAAGATCCTCATTCGATGTCGCCGCCTCGGCTTCCCGAGCGATCCATTCGCGCAAATCCCGTGCGCCCCGCCCCGAAAAGGAGCGATAGCCGTAGATTCGGCGAAGGTCCGCCAGATGCTCGTGCCGGGTCTCCTCGCGCGCGGCATAGAGGAGTAGATCGTCGCTGGTCAGGCCGAGCTGGGCCGCGATGAAATCCGATACCTGCGCCGGGATCAACTCGCCAGGAGCGAGCACCCGGCCCGGGTAGCGCAGGACGCACAGTTGCAGCGCGAAGCCAAAACGATTGTGGGCGCGCCGGCGCTGGCGGATATGCCCGAGATCCTCATCGCTGAGGGTATAGTGCCGCAGCAGCTCACCTTGATCGACCGGCAAGTGAAGCAGCGCCTCGCGCTGTCGATCGGTCAGGGTCACGCGACGCGGCATACATGCTCCTTATTCTTTCCGAGCTACGGTTTGAGATAGCTTGATTGAGATGCTGGTTAAGATACACAATAGCCCAATCTTATGTGCTCATGTTCGTCACCGCCTCAAACCTTCGTTTGTGATCCATGCTGATCGGCTACGCCCGCGTGTCCAAAGCCGACGGCTCGCAGTCGCTCGACCTGCAGCACGATGCCCTTCGCGCTGCCGGTGTCGAGCCAGGCAATATCTATGATGATCGTGCATCCGGTAGCCGTGATGATCGCCCCGGTCTTGCCGCCTGCCTGAAATCGTTGCGCGACGGCGATGTCCTCATCGTTTGGAAGCTCGACCGGCTCGGCCGAACGCTCACCCACCTGGTCAGCACGGTGCAGAATCTGTCGGATCGCGGTATCGGTCTGCGGGTGCTCACCGGCAAGGGCGCGCAGATCGACACCACGACGCCATCGGGCCGGATGGTGTTCGGCATTTTTGCCACACTGGCGGAGTTTGAGCGGGATATGATCCGCGAGCGCACCATGGCTGGCCTGGCCGCTGCCCGCGCGCGGGGACGCAAGGGTGGCCGCAAGTTCGCCCTCTCCAAGGCCCAGGTGCGGCTCGCTCAGGCTGCTATGGCCCAACGCGACACGTCCGTTTCCGACCTCTGCAAGGAACTCGGGATCGAGCGCGTCACTCTCTACCGCTATGTCGGTCCCAACGGGGAACTCCGGGATTACGGTCAGCGCGTGCTTGCTGCCAAAACGCGATGATGATGACGGGAGCCCCGATCAAACTTACCCAAGCGGACGCCGCAGACGTTGCAGACCTGTACAACCGTTGCAGCGACTATTTCCTGTTGCAGGACGGGGCCGCGCCCACGCTGGACGATGCTCGCGAGCTTTTCTCCGATGTGCCGCCCGAAAAGAGCGCCCACAATCAAGCTGTCCTGGGATGGAAGGGGCCTGGCGGCCTATATGCAATCGCGGCCATCCTCCGCGATTATCCGCGTGATGGCACATGGTATCTCGGCTTCATGATCGTAGATGCCGCACAGCGTGGTCGTGGCGTCGGACGCTCAATTTACTCGACGGTCGAAAGCTGGGCCGCTGCGAGAGGTGCCACAGAGATTCGGTTGGCCGTGCTGGAAGCGAATGAAGCGGCAGAGCGATTTTGGCGTTCTCTCGGCTTCATTGAGTATCGGCGCGTTGGGCCAGACACCTTCAAAATGCGTAGCCATCACCGGATAGAACTGAGCCGTCGCCTTTCTGGCGCGACCGTAGAAGGCAGCAACAAGTAAGATCTCGCGCCGGCTATCTGGGCGAGCTTGGCGTAGGATTCCGCCCCCTCCCGCAAACGCCCCCTTTCAGGGAAGGGGGCTTGAGATCGCCTTGATGGCCTTCAATCCCGTTCCAAAACGAGCGATCGCGTCCCTGTTTCTCTCCAGCTCGCCATAGGGCAGATAGGCGAAGTCGAGATCGGCAATACGGCTGAAAGCCGGGCGACGGAGTTGCGCGCGAACGTCCTGCTCGCGCGCATTCGGTGCGACCAGGAATAGCCCGGCGGCAGCGTGCAGATCGCTCCCCGACAGCGCCAGATCGAGCATGCGCACGATCCCCGAGTAGATCGAGGTCGAATGTTCAACCTCGAACGCGGCGGCGACGCCGTCGCCACCCTTCGCCAGCCACAACACGTCGATGAGGCGGATCGAGTCCGCTCCGGGAGAGGTCGCAATGGCGTCTGGAAGGCGCTCGAGGCATCCCTGTCCAAGCGGGCAGCCAGCGTGAAGTCGACCGCGGTCATTGGCGGCGATCCACACATCGTAACCGAGGGCATGGCCGAGGTCGCGCAGCCAGGCCTGGATTTCGGCGTGCGTGCGATCGGTTTCGCCCTGCGCGGCGGCTGTCTTGTCGAGCCGGCTTGCCTCCGCTCTGGCATGTTCCAATCTGCCGAGCCAGTCGTCGGCCGCCGTTGCGTCATCCTCCAGCGGTGGCGCGGGATAGCGGCCCGAGCCAATGTCGAACAACAGTCCGCCGATCGCGCCGAGATCGTTGGAGAGCAACTCGCGGTAACGGTCGTTGAGGTCGAGGATGCCGGCGCGCATGGCGAGAAAATGATCCCATGACCCGAGCTTCACCTTGGCGCCGGTGACGGCATTGTAGCCCTTGACGATCGCGGTATTGAAGGGCGGCACCAGCGTCGGGTGAAGGAAATAGAGCAGGTTGGCCGCCGCCGGCCCCAGCCCCTTGATCTTGAGCGCGTCTATGCTGCGGATGTGGCTGATGATCTCCTCGGCGGTATCGCAGCACGAGCAATTGTCGAGCAGGCGACCGAACGCCCGCTGGTTGTCCGGGCTTTCGTAGATGTCTGGAATGCGCAGCTTGGGCTTCCACAGCCAGGCATGGTCGGCGCCCTTGAAGATCTGCCGCTGTTCGGCGATCGAGTGGACAACCGTTTCCAGTGACGAGCCGCGATAGGCGACGCCGAACCGCCCACTTTCGATTTCTGCGACCACCTGCTGCAGCCCGCGACGGATGGAGCGGAAGTTTTTCAGCCGTTCGTCCCACAGAAACCAGGAGCGATAGGTGGCGCCGGGATCGTCTCGCCAACGACGGACAAGCTCGCTCACGAGATCATGATGTGTCGCGGGTAACAAGGTCATACTGGCTGGGTCATCTAAACTGGGCTCCTTGCCGTTCAGGCTATCGCGAGCAAGGGCGGCTTGCACGTTCAATGTGCGATCCGCGAAGCGTGCTCAAATTGTCGGTGATCGCGCAGGGAAACGCCGCTGGCATTGGGCGTTGCCGGTCGCAACCGTCGACCGGGCGCACAGCCAGGCAGACGGCCGGCACGGGCGTCGCCGCCCGGGAGCGGCGACGCAACCAGCTTTTTCCGGTCGAACTTAGCGGATCACTGCTTTGCGATCGCGGTGACCTCGCCATCGCTGCCCTTGAGCGAGAGGTCGAAATCGACCTTGTCGCCGACCTTGACCGCATCGGTGATCGACGGCGCGGCCTTGAACGCCATCGTCATCGCGGGCCACTTGGCCTCCGGGATCGGACCATGATCGAGCGTGATCGTGCCTGCCGCCTTGTCGATCGCGGTGACGGTGCCATGGCCCTTGGCCTTGATCGCGGCGTTCGCGTCAGGCGCCATCGACATGTTGCCCATGTCGCCGCTCATGGTCGCGGCGGGCGGCGCCTCGTTGGTCTCAGTCGCAACGGGGGCCTCCGCCTTCTTGCCGCACGCGGCAGTCAGGGCGGCGAGGCCGAGGGCAATGGTCAGTCGTGCATGGTTCATCGTCTTCTCCTTCATGATGAAACGGGTTGAGGGATGGGATCGGTCTTGGGCCGGCGCAACAGCAGATAGGCGGCGGGCAGGACGAACATTGAGAGCAAGGGCGCGGTCAGCATGCCGCCGATCATCGGCGCGGCAATCCGGCTCATGACCTCCGAACCCGCGCCTGATCCCAGCAGGATCGGCAGCAGGCCGGCCAGGATCACCGCCACCGTCATCGCCTTGGGACGGACGCGCAGCAGCGCGCCTTCGCGCACGGCGGCCTCGACTTCGGCGGCGTCCGGATTTGCGGTGTGCTCCGCCAGCGCGTTCTTGAGATAGATCAGCATCACCACCCCGAACTCGGCGGAGATGCCGGCGAGCGCGATGAACCCGACCCCGGTGGCAACCGACTGGTTGAACCCCAGCAGATAGAGCGTCCAGATGCCGCCGGTCAGCGCGAACGGCAGCGTGCCCATGATCAGCGCAGCCTCGTCGAAGCGGCCGAAGATCAGGTAGAGCAGCACGAAGATGATCAGCAGCGTCGCGGGCACGACCAGCTTCAACCGGTCGACTGCGCGCTCGAGATATTCGAACTGGCCCGAATAGGCGATGCTGACCCCCGGCGAGAGCCGAACCTGTCTCGCCACCGCGCGTTGCAGATCGCCAACCACCGAGGCGAGATCGCGCCCGCGCACATCGACATAGACCCAGGTCGAGGGCCGGGCATTCTCGGTCTTGAGCATCGGCGGCCCTTCGGCGATCGTGACATTGGCGACCGTGCCGAGGGTGATCTGCTGGCCCGCGGGCGTCAGGATCGGTAGCCCCCGCAGCCCGTCGAGGCTGTCGCGCAATTCGCGCGGATAGCGCACGCTGATCGGGTAGCGGGCGAGGCCCTCGACCGTCTCGCCGATCGTCTCGCCGCCGATCGCGCCGGAGACGATGGCCTGGACGTCGGCGATGTTGAGCCCGAACCGCGCGGCGGCGGCGCGGTCTATGTCGACATCGACATAGCGTCCGCCGGTCAGCCGCTCGGCGAGCGCCGAGCTGACGCCGGGCACGCTCCTGGCCACGGTCTCGACATCATGCGCGATGCGGTCGAGCTCGGCGAGGTCACTGCCCGACACCTTGACCCCGATCGGGCTCTTGATGCCCGTCGCGAGCATGTCGATGCGGTTGCGGATCGGCGGCACCCAGATATTGGCGAGACCCGGAAGCTTCACCCGGCGATCGAGCTCGTCGACAAGGCGTTCGGGCGTCATGCCCGACCGCCACTGGTCGCGGGGCTTGAATTGGATCGTCGTCTCGAACATTTCGAGCGGCGCGGGATCGGTCGCGGTCTCGGCGCGGCCGGCCTTGCCGAACACGCTTTCGACTTCGGGCACGGTCTTGATCAGGCGGTCGGTCTGCTGGAGCAGCTCACTCGCCTTGGCGGCCGAGAGGCCCGGCAGCGCCGAGGGCATGTAGAGCAGGTCGCCCTCGTCGAGATTGGGCATGAACTCGCCGCCGAGCCGGCTGAGCGGCCAGGCCGTGGTGGCGAACACCAGAGCCGCGATCAGCAGCACTGCCTTGGGCCGCTTCATCGTCCAGTCGATCGCGGGCCGGTAGATATTGGTGAGCCAGCGATTGACCGGATTGGCCTGCTCGGCCGGAATGCGGCCCCGGATCAGCCAGCCCATCAGGATCGGCACCAGGGTCACCGACAGGATCGCGGCCGCGCCCATCGCATAGGTCTTGGTGAAGGCGAGCGGCGCGAACAGCCGGCCTTCCTGCGCCTCCAGGGTGAAGACCGGAATGAACGACAGCGTGATGATCAGCAGGCTGAAGAACAGCGCCGGCCCGACCTCGGCCGCCGCCTCGGTGACGACGATCCAGCGCATCTCGCCATCGAGATGTCTGTCCGGGTGATCCTGCTCCCAGCGTTCGATCCTCTTGTGGGCGTTCTCGATCATGACGACCGCCGCATCCACCATCGCGCCGATGGCGATGGCGATGCCGCCCAGCGACATGATGTTGGCGTTCACCCCCTGGAACCGCATTACGACGAACGCGGCCAGCACACCGAGCGGCAAGGTCAGGATCGCGACCAGCGCCGAGCGGACGTGCCAGAGGAACAGGGCGCAGACCAATGCGACGACGATGAACTCCTCGACCAGCTTGCGGGTGAGGTTCTCGACCGCGCGATCGATCAGCTGCGAGCGGTCATAGACCGTGACCACCTCGACGCCCGGCGGCAGGCTTTTCCTGAGATCGGCGAGCTTGTCCTTGACCGCCGCGATGGTCTCACGGGCGTTCTTGCCTGACCGAAGAATAACGACGCCGCCGGCGACCTCGCCTTCGCCGTTCAGTTCGGCGATGCCGCGCCGCATCTCGGGGCCGACCTGGATCGTGGCGACATCGCCGAGCCGGACGGGCACGCCGCCCGCCGCAGTCTTGAGCGGGATTGCCCGGAAATCGTCGAGCGTTTTCAGATAGCCCGAGGCGCGGACCATATATTCGGCCTCGGCCATTTCCAGCACCGAGCCGCCGGCTTCCTGATTGGCTTGGCTGATCGCCTGCACTGCCTGGGCGTGGGTTACGCCGTAGGCCGCGAGCTTCACCGGATCGAGCAGCACCTGGTACTGCTTGACCATGCCGCCGATGCTGGCGACTTCGGCCACACCGGTCACGGTCTTCAGCTCGTAGCGCAGGAACCAGTCCTGCAACCCGCGAAGCTGCGAGAGATCGTGCCGGCCGGTGCGGTCGACCAGCGCATATTCATAGACCCAGCCGACCCCGGTCGCGTCCGGCCCGAGCGCGCTGCGGGCGCTGGCCGGCAACCGACCCTGGACCTGGTTGAGATATTCGAGCACGCGGCTGCGCGCCCAGTAGAGATCGGTGCCGTCCTCGAAGATCACATAGACGAAGCTGTCGCCGAAGAAGGAATAGCCGCGCACCGTCTTGGCGCCGGGCACCGACAGCATGGTGGTGGTGAGCGGATAGGTGATCTGGTTCTCGACGATCTGCGGCGCCTGACCCGGATAGGAAGTGCGGATCACGACCTGCACGTCGGAAAGATCGGGCAGCGCGTCGATCGGGGTCGAGCGCACCGCCCACAGGCCCGCGCCGACCAGCGCGAGCATGCCGAGCACGACGAAGAAGCGGTTCCTCACCGACCAGCGGATGAGATGGGCGATCACTGGCCCGCCACCTTCGCCATATGCCGCAGCGTCGGTCCCGCCGGGGGCCGGTCGAACCCGAACCGGACCCGGTCACCCGCCTTGAAGCCGCGCGCGATGCCCGGATTGGCGAGCGCGAAGGTCATCGTCATCGCCGGCCAGTCGAGCGCGGGAACGGGCTCGTGGCTGAGCGTCACCGAATTGGCCGTGATCCGCTCGATCTTGCCCGTCGTCTCGTACAGCGTGGCTTTCGACGCCGGCGCGGCGATGGTCGCCGATGCCGCACCGCCGCCGATCGGCCGCGCCTCGATTCCCGACAGGCTCGCCTCGGAATCGATCAGGAACTGCCCCGAGACGACGACGTTCTCGCCGGGCGACAGGCCGGCAAGGATCTCGGTCTCGCCGCCTGCCTCGCGGCCGATGCGGACCTCGGCGGGATGATAGCGCCCGTCGCCTGCGGCCAGCATGACGAGCGTGCGCCTGCCCGTGCGGATCACCGCTTCGCTCGGCACCAGCAGCGCCGGCTTGGCATCGCCGCCAAGCGCGACGCTGGCGAACATGCCCGGCCGCAACCGGCCGTCCCGGTTGGGCAGCTCGATCCGCACGGTGAGCGTGCGGCTGTCGGCCTGCGTGGTCGGCAGGATCGCGATCACCCGGCCGGCGAAGCGCTCGCCGGGGAAGCCCGCCAGCGTGGTGCTGGCATTCTGGCCGACCCGGACATCGCCCGCGCGCGCTTCGGGCACCGCGGCATTGAGCCAGACGGTGCCGAGCCCGCTTACCTGGGCGAGCGTCTGGCCCATGGCGAGCGTCACGCCGGCACGGGCGTCGAGCGTCTGGATCGTGCCCGAGATCGGCGTCGTGATCGTCACCACGCCGTTCGGGCGTCCGCTCCGCTCGACGCTGGCGATGAGGCCGTCGGACATGCCCATCAGCCGCAGTCGCTGGCGCGCGGCCGCGGTGAGGTCGGGCTTGCCGAGCCGCCTGACGCTCAGATATTCGGTCTGCGCGCCGCCCCATTCGGGCAGGAGCAGGTCCGCGATCGGCGCGCCGGCGCGGACCACGTCCCCGGGCGCTCGCGCATAGACGCGGCTCACGAACCCGCCCGAACGCGCCTGGATGACGGCGACGTCGCGCTGGTTGAAGTCGATCGTGCCGGTGACCTCGAGGGCCGAGGCAAGGCTGCCCATCTTCGCCGCGACGACCCGCAATCCCAGGCTCTGCCGCGCGGCGGGATCGACGGCGACCGTGGGGGCCGCGCCGGCGCTTCCTCCGTCCGCGTATCGCGGCACGAGCTGCATATCCATGAAGGGCGACTTGCCGGGCTTGTCGAACTTCTGGTTGGGGAACATCGGATCGTACCAGTAAAGGACTTTGCCTGCCCCGGCGGGCGTGGTCGCCTCCGATTGCGGTGCCTGGCGATGGCCAGCCCAATAGCCTGTGCCGCCGGCCAGCAGCGCGACAGCCAGGATCGATGCGCCCCAGCGCAGCGCGGATTTATCGAGCGTCATGGCCGCTCCTCCCCATAGGTGATAGTGATGCGGACCGCGTCGCGCGCGACGTCGGCTTCGCGGTTGAGCGCCTCGACCTCGGCCTCCGCGAGCCCGAGCGTCGTGAGCAGCGCGGCGCCAAGGTCGAGCTTGCCGGCGCCATAGCTGTCGCGGTCGAGGTCGGCGCGGTGCCTGGCGAGTGGCACCAGCGTCTCGCGGGCATTGCGCAACCGGGAGAGATGCATGGCATGGTCTGCGAGATCGGCGTCGAGCTGCGCCACCAGCTCGCGGCGGATCGCCTCGCGGTCGAACCGACCCCCTTGCGCAAGGCTCTCGCTTGCAGCGATCCTGGGGTTCTGGCGCTTGCCGGCGAACAGCGGCAGGTCGATCGACACGCCGACCGAGGCCATGTCGCCGTACATGGGATCGCGCCGGCCATAGGTGACGCCGACCTTCCAGTCGGGGCGCTTGTCGGCGCGCGCGAGACGCACGTCCGCTTCGGCGACTGCGATCCGCGCGTCCTGCGCGCGCAGGGCGGGAAGCGCATCGATCCCGGCCCGCAGCCGGATCGGATCGACATCGAGCATCGGCGGGTCGCCCGTCGCCTGCGGGTCGGGGTCGCCGGTATAGCGCGCGAGCCGGGCCCGCGCCTGCGCCACCACCGCAGCCATCTCGGCGCGGCGATCGGCGATGGCGGCGCGGAGCTGGTCGGGCTCGAGCGCCTGGCTCGGGCGCGCGCTGCCCGACGCCAGGCGTGCGGTCACGGTCTTCTGCAGGTCGTCGAGGCTGGCATCGAGCAGGTCGAGCTGCCGGAGCCGGCGTTCTCCATAATAGAGATCGACCCAGGCGAGGGCGGTCTCGAGCCGCACGTTGCGGCCTTCGACCAGCTCGCCCGCCTCGGCGATACCGATATCGGCCGCGGCGCGCGCGGCGCGTGCATGGCGCTTGGCGAGATTGGGGAAGGTCTGGCTGAACCCGATCGTCGCCATAGTGAAATCGTCGCGCGTGAAGCTGCCGGCATTGGGGCCGCTCACCGGGAAGTTCTGCAGGCCCAGGTCGAGCGTCGGATCGGGCAGGCGATCGGCCGCGACCGCCGAAGAGCGGGCGCCGGCTGTCGCCGCCGCGCGCGCCTTGAGGCTTGGCGCGTTGGCGGCAGCGAGCCTCACTGCCTGCTCGTAGGTGAGCGGGCCGGCCGACACCGGCACGGCCCAGGCGCTCGCAAGCGTCGCACCGATAGAGAGCAACAGGCGTCGCACAGCGCGCCTCGGCATCATGATCATGGATATCATCCCCTCATGACAGAGGCGGCGCGCCAAGATGTGACGCGCCGCTCCGGAGCGGGTTTAGCCCTTGTCCGACCTGACTGCGCCGCGCATGCAGTCGGCGGCGCTTGCCTGCATCATCGCGCAATCGCAGCTGGCCATGTCCCGGCTGTCGGGCACCCATATGCGGACACGCGCAGGGCCAGTCGCCCGCGGACCATATTGCGGCGCCGACCGCCATTCCCAATGGCCTTGCGGCGTGCGGCTCGCGTCGGTTGCAAGCGCAGGCGCGGCGAGACTGAGGGCCGCCACAAGGGCGGCCGGAAGCAGTTTGATCATCACGAAAACCTTTGACTGAAAAGAAGGAAACCGGGCGCGCACGCATCGATCGATGCGCGCAGCCCGTGCTCGTTCAATCAGGCAAGGCTGGTGGGAGGATCCGGCTCGGGCGCAACCGCCTTGCCGGTCAATATCGTGTCGGTCGTCCAGAAGCTGGGCGCGTCGTAGAGACGCGCAGGCGCAACGCCGCCTGCCAGGTCCGCTGCGACCAGCGGGATCACGCACCCCATCGCGGCGATGCAATCGAGCGTCAGGCCCTTGCAGGGCTTTTCGCTGGGCGCAGGCTGCTGCTTGGCCATCATTGCCATGCAGTCTGCATCCATGCCCTTGGCCAGCGGCGCGCCTGCCGCCTGCGGCACGCTGTGCGCGGCCGCCATCTGGGCTCCGAAGAGACCGGACAGCGCTCCGATGACGAGCAGAAGGGCGAGCAGGCGTTTCACGAGCCTCGATATCTAGCGGGTTTCGCTGGCGCAGCCAACCAAAGTCTCGCGCCGCGCGGGTTTTGAAGTGCTGACGGCTGATTCCGTCAACTCCGCGTCAATAAAGATCTGGCCCGGGGAAGAAGACCGGCTGCGGCCTCTACGTATATCGAGGCTGGACCCGGGACCGTAGTCCCAAGCCTGAAGAGACGCTCTTCCCCCCGGCAGGTCCGGGCGGTGGCTTACCATCCAAGGAGGTGAATATGGTCAGAAAAACTCTCATGGTCGGGCTTGCCGGCATTTCGATGCTTGCTGCCGTCCCCGCTATGGCCCAGGGCATCGGGCACAGCTTGTTCATGCGCGGCTCGATCGTCGACACGGGCAGCAACGGCACGGTCGTCTGCATCGGCAAGGCCGATGGCGCCGAGGTCGGCCAGAAGCTCGAGGTCTATCGCGTCGTGACCCATCCGGGTCCGCCCAAGGGCGTGGCGCCGACCTATCACCGCCAGCTCGTCGGCCATGTGACGATCGATCATATCTTCGATGATCACTTCGCGCATGTGTCCGTCGCCGACGGTACGCCTGCCAAGCACGACATCGTCGAGCTTCGCAAGAACTGACGCGCCGGTGGCCCGGCGGCACACGCTGCCCTGATGCGAGGCATCGGGGCAGCGGGTTGCCGGCGGCAACGGACCGTTCGGGATCGAGGCGAAACCGCTTGACCCTGGACCATGGTCCTACCGGCATGATCGAGCGGATGACATGGGCAATTTCAAGATCGGCGAACTGGCCGCGGCCGCAGGCGTGGGGCGGGATACGATCCGCTATTATGAGCGGATGGGCCTGCTGCGCGAGCCCGCGCGCACGGCAGCGGGCTACAGGCTCTACGACGCGACCGACCTCGAGCGCGTCAATTTCATCCGCTCGGCGCAGGAGCTTGGTTTCACACTCGAACAGGCCCGGCAGCTGCTGGCGCTCAGGGCGTCGGACACCGCGCATGCCCAGGCCGTGCTCGATATCACGCTTGCCAAGATCGCGGACGCCGAAGCCCGGCTCGAGCGCCTGTCGGATATCCGCGACATGCTGCGGATGCTCGCCGACGAATGCCCGGGCGAAGTGCCGGTCTCCGATTGCCCGATCCTCGCCTTCCTGACGGCGCGGCGGAAAGACCAGCAGCATAACAAGAAACATCAGGCAGCGCAGGACGAACGATCACCACGAGCGAAAGGGGTTTTGTCATGAAGAAAATGCGTTTGATCGCCGTCCTCACGCCGGCGCTGCTTCTAGGCGCCTGTGTGACCACGCGGCCGACCTCGGCGCAGGTCGAGAGTTGCCGGGCGATGGAGGGCAATATGGGTCTCCAGACGCCGCATGATCATGGCGAGATGAAGGGGCAGGGGCGCAACCCGATGAACCTCTCGCACGACCGGTGTCTCCGGATTCTGCGCAGCGCGCAATGAGCCGGTCCGGACGCCAGGGATGGCGCCCGGACACAGTTTTCAAGCCAAGGAGCAAAGCCATGATCGACCATGCGAAGAAAGCCCTTCCACTTGTCGGCGGAAGCCTGTTGCTGGCGCTCGCGCTTTCGGGCTGCGACCGCCAGGCCGACCAGACGGTGCCGCCCGCGGCGAACAGCGTCGCCGCCACCCCGGTCCTGACCGACAGCGGCAACGCTGCAGACGCGGCGCCGATGGACGCGATGAGCAACCAGGCCGAGATGGAGCGGCATCACCGTCAGGCGATGGACCATGACGCGATGCGCGCCGGGGCCGGCAACCAGACCGCGCCGGCACCCGATCCCGCGCCGGGCAATGCGGCGATGCCGATGAAGGATATGTAGGCTCGCACACTAAGGGGATGAGGATGTCCAGGCGGATCAGCCTTCGACGCTTGAGCCTCGGCTGCGCAATCGCTCTCAGCCTGTCCGCGAGCGCGGGCGCGCAGGAGGGCGAGGATCATGCCGCGCATCATGGCGCAGGCATGCCGGCCGGCGGGGGCATGTCCGCACCGGCAGAGCCGGGGTCGTCGAACATGGCGAAGATGATGAACCCCATGATGGATCGCATGATCAATGGGGAAGGGGAGAATGAGCACGGCCACGAATCGCGCCGGACCGGCTTCATCTCGCAGCTGCTCGCCTTTCCCGCGCTTGACGAAGCGGCAAGGCAGCGGGTCGCTGCGCAGGCCGGCGAACGGGTAAGCACGGGTCTGGCGATGATCAACGCCGCCTCGGCCGACGGCGCGCGTGCGACCACGGTCTCGGCCCGGCTCGATGCGGCGCGGCGCCTGCGCGAGGGAACCGACCTGTTCCGCTCCGGCACCGCCGCGCAGGGCGCGATCGGGGGCTTGCAGCCGCCCCGGGAGGTCGGGCTTGCCTGGCTGCGCGATCAGCTCGACATCGACCAGGCCGCGCCCGGCCATGCCGATCACTGGTTCGGCATCTCGCCCTCGCACCTCCTTCTCATGCTGTTCCTGGGGCTGGTGAGCGCCACGCTTATCGCGCTGCAGATCTTCCGCCTGCGGCGGATCGGGGCGATCGCCGGCGGTGTCGCCACCGCCAAGGTTCCAGCAAAGCCGGAGCCGAAGGCTGCCCCTCCCGCTACCAGGGTTGCGCCCGCGCCTGCACCCGTTGCCGACAGCGCCGGGCTCGCGCCGAGCAATGCGGCCGCACCCGCTGGGGCGTCGCTGCGCAAGCCCAAAAGCTGGGCGGGGCAGCTGCGCGTGGTCCAGATCGTGCGAGAGACGCCGAGCGTGCTGACCTTCCGGCTCGCGGACCCGACCGCCGACCGGCTGCCGTTCGACTTCCTGCCGGGCCAGTTCCTGCAGGTCGAGGTAGAGCCCGAAGCGGGCAAGACCGCGCGCCGTTCCTACACGATCGCCTCTTCGCCGACCCAGCGGGCCTATGTCGAACTGACGGTCAAGCGCGAGGAGCAGGGCGTGGTCTCGCGATACCTGCACGACAAGGTCGTCGCCGACGATCTGCTGAAGGTCAGCGGACCGTTCGGCGCCTTCACCTTCACGGGAACGGATGCCCAGAGCATCGTGCTGATCGCGGGCGGGGTCGGCATCACCCCGATGATGTCGGTGCTGCGCTATCTCACCGACACCGCGTGGAAGGGTGATATCTTCTTCTTCTACGGCGCACGGTCGACCGAGGAATTCGTGTTCCGCGACGAGCTCGAGCGGCTCGAACGCCGTTTTCCCAACCTCCATGTCGTCGCCGCGATGCAGCGCGCGCCCGGCACCGTCTGGATGGGCCCCGAAGGGCCGATCACGCGCGAGATGATCCTGGCCGCGGTGCCGGAGATCGCGAGCCGGCGCATCCATATGTGCGGCCCGCCGGCGATGATGGGCGCGATGCGCGGCGTGCTGGCGGAACTCGGCGTCCCCGAAGCGCAGCTGCACACCGAGGCGTTCGGTCCGGCCTCGCTGCCGGCCGACCACGAGGATCTCGAGGTCAAGCCCGCGCCCCCGCCAGCGGATAAGCCGGCCCCGAGCGCCGAGGTGGCGCCGAGCACGGTGACCTTCTCCGTGTCGGGGGTGTCGGCGGCCTTGCCCGCGGACGAGACCGTGCTGGAGGCGGCCGAGGGCGCGGGCGTCGAGATCCCCTATGCATGCCGTGCGGGCACATGCGGCGCCTGCGTGGTCAAGCTGCTGCAGGGCGAAGTGACGATGGAGGTCGAATCCGGCCTTGCGCCCGCCGACAAGGCGCAAGGCTATGTGCTCGCGTGCCAGGCGAAGGGGACGGG
Source organism: Sphingobium chlorophenolicum (assembly GCF_000722875.1). Classification (GTDB taxonomy): domain Bacteria; phylum Pseudomonadota; class Alphaproteobacteria; order Sphingomonadales; family Sphingomonadaceae; genus Sphingobium; species Sphingobium chlorophenolicum. The sequence continues at coordinate 24,000 of NZ_JFHR01000007.1, forward strand.
CACGCCGCTCGTGGTCGAAGCCTGATGCGCGAACGCAGCGACATTGCCGTGGGCCTGCTGGTCGCGTTCCTGCTGCTGTTCCCGTTCGGCTATCTCGTGCATGTGTCGCCCCGCTTTCCGGGTAGCCTGGCCGGCGGGATCATCGGGATCGCAGCGCTCGTGCTGATGCTGCTGACGCTTCCTTATGTCGCGGCCAAGCACATCGCCTGGGTCGACAAGGCGCTCTCCCGGGTCGTCAGCAAGCCAACCCTGCTCGCCATCCACATCTATGCCGGCGTGCTGGCGCCGATCCTGGGTCTGGTCCACGCCGCGCACAAGCTCGAAAGCCCGGTCGGCCTGCTTCTGACCGTCCTCCTGCTGATGACGGTCATCACCGGCTTCATCGGCCGCTACCTGCTTGCCCAGCTTGGTCGGGCGCTGCGCGGACGCAGGTCAGAACTGGCCTCGCTTCGCGCCGCCTTCCTCGAGGAGCCGGCGGCGCCGACGCAGGCCGATACCGCAGCCCCGCCGCTGTCGGGCTGGAAGCGCTATCTGTTCGTCGCCGGGGATGCGTCCGCGGGCCAGCGCCCCGAGGACAAGGCGGGGATCGCCGCAGCGCTGGCCGATACCGAATTCGCGATCCGTGCCGAAGAGGCAACCAACACCCTGTTCGCGCGGTGGCGGTTCCTGCACATCCTGCTGGGCTGTCTCATCTTCGCGCTGCTCGCGCTCCACGTCGGCGCGGCGATCTATTACGGGCTGCGCTGGCTATGAGCTGGCAGCGTCTTTCCTACGCCGTCTTCATCGCAGCCCTGCTGGTGATGGTCGCCGCGGTCGCGATCCGGATGCGATCGGACGCGCCGAGGGATGCCGGCCTGGTGGCGCAGCTCGTCTCGCCCGGCCCGCTCTCGAGCGCGCACCAGTCCTTTGCCGGCCAATGCACGGCCTGCCACACGCCGGGCAAGGGCGTCGAAACCCGGACCTGTCTCACCTGCCATGCGGGCACCGATTTCGGGACGAAGCAGTCGACGCAGTTCCACGCGAAAGCGACGCAGTGCACCTCCTGCCACGTCGAACATGAGGGAGAGCGCGGCATCATCCGCATGGATCACGCCGCGTTGCTCGACATGGCGAAGTGGCGGCAGCCTTTGGCGGGCATGTCGACAAACACTCGAAGCCTGACCCCCGAGACCGCGCTCAATTGCGCGAGCTGCCATGCGTTCCGCGATCCGCACCAGGGCCTGTTCGGCACCGACTGCGCGAGCTGCCACAAGACCGACAGCTGGAAGATCGCCAATTACCGCCATCCATCGGTCAATTCGACGCAGTGCGCCGAGTGCCACAAGGCGCCGCCGAGTCACTTCATGGAGCATTTCAGCATGGTCTCGCAGCGCGCAGCCGGATCGAAGGCGCGCGTCGACCAATGCTATGCCTGTCACGCCACCGACAGCTTCAACAATATCCGCAAGCGAGGCTGGTATGATCACCATTGAGGCCGACTGGCTGAGCGCCTTCTTCCGGCTCGCGGTGATCGGCCTGGAACTGGCGGGCACGCTGACCATCCTGGTCGGCGCGGGGCTCGCAACCTTTCTGTTTGCGCGGCGGGCGAGGGCGGGCGACCGAACCGAGGCCTATAGCGCGTTCCGCTCGGCGCTCGGCCGCAGCATCCTGCTCGGCCTGGAATTTCTGGTCGCCGGCGACATCGTCAAGTCGCTGGTGATCAACCCAACGCTCGACGATCTCATCGTTCTGGCCGGGCTGGTGCTGGTGCGGACCTTCCTGAGCATCTCGCTCGGGGTCGAGATCAACGGCCACTGGCCCTGGGAGGAAACCCGGATGGCGCGGGAGAAGGCGCGTGCGGCGTCGGATGGGTCGCCTGCGACGGCTGAGGCCGCCGGATGCGGCACAGCGCTCAAGGGATAGCAGATGGGAGGTGCATGATGATCGAGAGACGCGAATTGCTGATGGCCGGCGCCGGCCTTGCCGCCGCCGGAACGCTGGCTGTGCCGGCGGCGGCGCAGCAGCATCGAATGGAAGGGATGGCGATGTCGATGACGGACTGCATCGACGATTGCGTGGCTTCGCACCGCATGTGCCTGGAAACCGCCGCTTGGCTGACGAAGCAAGGCGGCGCGTCAGCTACGGCGTCGCTGATCGCCATGCTGAACGACTGTGCGGAACTGTGCCAGGCGACCGCCAACTCGATGCTGCGGGAATCTGCCCTGCACCGCATCGTCTGCCGCGCCTGCGCCGACGCTTGCGAGCGCTGCGCCGAGGAATGCGGACGCCATAGCGCGGACCAGCGGATCGCGCGTTGCTCGGCCACCTGCAAGAAATGCGCGGCGAGCTGCCGAACGATGGCGGACATGTCGAGCTGAGCGGCGCGCTTCGCACGTGCCCCACATAGTCACGTTCAGGCCAGAGCCCCCGGTCACAGCTTGTGTGTCCGACAACTACGCCAGGACAGCGATCATGGCACGTGGCACAAAGTCCGAGTATCCGGCAACGGCGGAAATCATCGCACCCGCCATCGCCGGAGCCTTCCGTGCCGCCACCCGATAGTCGGGTAATGCCGAGCACCATCTTTACGATTGCGTGAACGCTCCACGGTCGATCTGTATTGGAGAAGTCAGTGTCAACCGCCGAATTTGTCAACCGGCTACCCGAATTGCTCCGCCCCAATCCAGCAAGGGTAGTGATCAGACCCTATATGCCGTCGACGGAAACCTATAAATATGCGGTACCGGATCAGCCACGTGCGCAGCGCATCGCCGACCGCGTCCTGGCGCTCGACCCAGCATCGCTCCACGATGAGTTGCAACGCATTCTTGATGATTTCTCGGGAAGGCATCGTGAGGTTCCGTCCCTGTTTTTGCGGCGGTTCCACGAGGTTGATGGCATCATCGTCTGTGATTGCGAGGTCACCCATGAACAGGCGCTCTTGATCGGTGCCCATTTTTGCAACGAATATTCCTATGAGGCAGCAGCGCTTTTCAATCCGAGCATCGTCCTGCATCCTGATCAGTCTGCTGTACCTGAAAACTCTCTCCGATTCATTCTTTCCCTGCGAGGCGTGGGCGAGGGGCATATCTCCTCCGTCACCTTTCGCACCGGGTTTTGCGCCGCGGACGGAACCATAGCAATCAATCCTCCGAGCCCCATGCCGCTCGTGCTGGAGACTGAAAACATCTCCGGCGAGGACGGGCCGGACGCGGGCATTCGGATCAAGTGCGATGGCAGCCACGATCTCTCGGAGATCGTGATCTTTCCGACAACCCCCAGCCAGCGTGGTGGCATCGAAGACCTTCGCTTGGTCCGCTTCCTGGACGACGATGGCCGAGCCACCTATTTCGGTACATATACGGCATTTAGCGGCCAGTCCGTCCGGCAGGAGTTGTTGTCCACGCCGGACTTCCGGACATTCGAACTCAGACCGCTGCGTGGGGATGCCACCGGTAGCAAGGGCATGGCGCTTTTCCCCCGACGCATTGCCGGGCACTTTGCCATGCTTGGGCGCGAGGATAACGAAAATATCTGGTTCCTGACGTCCGCGGACATTCACGACTGGAGTGGCGGAGCGAAAGCCATCGAACCTCGCTGGCCTTGGGAGTTTGTCCAGATCGGTAATTGCGGATCGCCGATCGAGATCGACGAAGGCTGGCTGGTCGTAACTCATGGAGTCGGCGCCGTTCGGAACTATTGCATCGGGGCGTGCCTGCTGGACCGTGACGATCCCTCGAAGCTGCTGGCGCGGACGAAGCTACCGCTTTTGCGGTCGGACATGGATGAGCGCGAAGGTTATGTGCCAAACGTAGCCTACAGCTGCGGCGCGATGGTACATAATCGGGTGCTGGTACTGCCTTATGCCATTGCTGACAGCTTCACCACTTTTGCCACTATTCCTCTCGAGCGTCTGCTGGCCGCCATGGATTAGTCACTGTTGCCGACCTGTCCTGCTCTCGAGTCCGAACCATAGTTACACATCGGCACAACAACGATGCCAGTGCGATAATTTATGGCCATCTCAGAGACGGACTTCGCACATTACGTATACAGCAAGGCGGAAGGTGACACCATTTCACGGGCAAGCTCCGGAAGGGGCGACAATCGACCGGGCATATGCTCGATCGAACGGGAAACCCAGACTTGAAGGAATGGATACTTGCGCAAGAAGACGGCAATGATCGCTTCGCTGGCAGCTCTCGGCTTCCTCGCCGTCAGTGCCGGACCGGTGCTGGCGGACGGGATGCCGCCGGGCATGCCCGATCTTGAGGAGACCCTCAAGGCCAGGCCGGCGCCTGCCCAGCCCGATCCTGCCCACATGCAGGGCATGGCTCACGGTAAGGAGCAGATGCACGGCCAGATGATGCAGGGCCATCGAATGGCGATGCGGGATTCGCAGGACCAGGACGGCGCCTCCGGCATGTCACACAGGTCGGACGGTGGTTGCTGACCCTGCCATCATTCCATCAGACGACAAGGTTGACGGACAAGATCATGGCCGCTTTCAACCGAAGCCTTGGTCCGCCGTTCCCACGGCGGGCCAATCGCTTTTCTGGCCGGTCTCAGGACGAGAAAACCAGGCCGGGTCACATTTTTGATCGATCCCGGATCATCATTTTACGCGCCTGCTCCAGCAGGCACACGGCCGATCGGATTTCGATTCGTAACTTACGTATACAGACAGCGTCTCGCTAGCAGCATTGAAGCTTCGGAATTGCCGGGATCGGAACGTCGATCGGGCAACAGGAAGAACACTCGGAGACCCTCAATGCGACAGACGACATTTCTCGCGGCGCCCGTCAGCCTCTTCGCGACGCTAACCTTCGCCGCCGGCACCGCTCTCGCCCAGTCGACGCCCGCGCCCGCGCAGGCTGCGCCGGCCCATGCCCACCAGCAGGGCATGGATCATGGCGGGCAGCAGATGCACGATCAGATGATGAAGGATCATCAGGCCGGCGCGCAGAAGCAGCAGGGGCAACCGGCCCAGCAGGATCAACAGGGCATGTCGGGGATGGCCGGCATGTCCGGCGGCTCGCCTGCATCGAACGGCTCGGGCATGGCCGGTAAGGCGAAGAGTGGCTGCTGCAAGATGCCGATGAAGAAGGCCAAGCCGGCGGCGAAGAAGAAGACCGCCAAGCCCATGGCCGACAAGCCGATGAGCGACATGTGAGGTTTCCAGCCCCGAGAACAGACCCCAGGGGCTGAGGGCCCGCCGTTCCCCCGCGGCGGGCCAGTTCTTTGACGATGCCCAGCGTCGCCCCGTGCTCCCAGCTTTCAAAACCGGGTCCGAGCGTCTGACTTGACAGAGGAAACAGCGATGCGAAAACATCTTGGCGTCGGTGCTGCTGTTGGCTTCTGCTCTTTGGCAGCACGCCGCTCCTCGCACAGGGTATCGGCCATAGCTTGTTCATGCGCGGCAAGATCGTCCGTATGGATGCGGGCGGCACAGTGGCCTGCCTGGGTAAGGCCGATGGCGCGCACATCGGGCAGATACTCGAAGTCTATCACGCAACGCCGCGCCACCGCCGTCTTGTCGGTCATGTCGAAGTCGACCAGATTTTCGACGACCATTATGCTCATTTCCGCGTGAGGGACGGGACGCTTCAGAAAGGCGATTGGGTGAGCCTAAAGCGCGTCCGGGCGTAACGCCAGAATTGGAATGCCAAGCGCCGCCCTCGCCAAAAGAAGACTCGGCCGAGTAACGCCTGTCTCGGCATAATTCCGATCAGGCGTGCGCGAATACGTTCAGGAGTCGATGAATAGTCATCGGCTCTGTTGGCGTGTCTGACCCTCAAGCCCGCGACCCCGATACCAGACTACCTTCTGCGGAACTTACTTATAGGCCACCCGGGCAAAGAGATTACTCCGTCAGGCCATCGATAGAGATGGAGTCAGGTTATGTTCGAGAAGGCGATCGGGACCATTAACGCGGCGGCCTCCTTCCGACACCGCTATGATAATTTCATCGGAGGCCGCTGGAGCGCTCCTGCGGGCGGCGAGTATTTCGCCGACACGAGCCCGATCAATGGCGCCCAGATCGCAGAGTTCGCGCTGTCGACGCCGGAAGATGTCGAGCGCGCGCTCGATGCGGCGCACGCCGCCAAGGATCAATGGGCAAGGATCGCGCCCGCCGAACGCGCCAGGATTCTCAATCGCGTCGCCGACCGGCTCGAAGACAATCTGGAGTTGCTGGCACTTGCCGAGACGATCGACAATGGCAAGCCGATCCGCGAGACGCGCGCTGCCGACGTGCCGCTCGCGATCGACCATTTCCGCTACTTCGCCGGCTGCATCCGGGCGGAGGAAGGCGGCATCTCGACGATCGATGCGGACACCATGGCCTATCATTTCCGCGAGCCGCTCGGCGTCGTCGGCCAGATCATCCCGTGGAACTTCCCGCTGCTGATGGCGGCGTGGAAGATCGCCCCGGCGCTGGCGGCGGGCAACTGCACCGTCATCAAACCCGCATCCCAGACGCCGCTCACCTTGCTGATGTTCGCCGAGCTCACCGCCGACATCCTGCCGCCCGGCGTGCTCAATGTCGTTACCGGCCCGGGACGGACCGTTGGCCAGGCGATCGCCGCCAATCCGCGCATCGCCAAGGTCTCGTTCACCGGCGAGACCGTCACCGGCAAGCAGATCATGCACGCCGCGGCGGACCATCTGATCCCCCAGACGATGGAGCTTGGCGGCAAGTCGCCCAACATCTTCATGGCGGACGTGCTCGACGAGGACGATGCCTTCTTCGACAAGGCGCTCGAAGGCTTTACTTTGTTCGCCTTCAACAAGGGCGAGGTCTGTACCTGCCCGTCGCGCGCCCTGATCCATGAGTCGATCTTCGACCGCTTCATCGAGCGCGCCGTGGCGCGCGTCGCCGCGATCCGCCAGGGCGATCCGCTCGACCCGTCGGTCCAGGTCGGCGCGCAGGCGTCGGAGGACCAGCTCCACAAGATCCTGGGCTATATCGATATCGGCAAGGCCGAGGGCGCGCAGTGTCTGGTCGGTGGCGCCAGGGCGCTGCCGGGCGGTGCGCTCGACCAGGGCTATTTCGTGCAGCCGACCGTGTTCGTGGGTCAGAACCACATGCGCATCTTCCAGGAGGAGATCTTCGGTCCCGTCCTGTCGGTCACCACGTTCAAGACGGTCGAGGAGGCGATCGCACTTGCCAATGACACCGCCTACGGTCTTGGCGCGGGCGTCTGGACCCGGAGCGGCAACACCGCCTACCGGCTCGGCCGCGCGATCGAGGCCGGGCGGGTCTGGACCAACTGCTATCATCAGTACCCCGCCCATGCCGCCTTCGGCGGATACAAGGCATCGGGCTTCGGGCGTGAAAACCACCGGATGATGCTCGATCATTATCAGCAGACCAAGAATCTGCTCGTCTCCTATGACGAGCACGCGCTCGGCCTATTCTGACCCCCCGCTTAAAAGGAGAAACGGACATGGCGAAAACCATGAAGGCGGCGGTCGTCCGCGAATTTGGCAAGCCCCTGGTCATCGAGGACGCGCCGATCCCGACGGTCGGCCCCGGGCAGGTCCTGGTCAAGATTGCGGCAACCGGCGTGTGCCATACCGACCTGCACGCGGCAGAAGGGGACTGGCCGGTCAAGCCCAACCCGCCCTTCATTCCTGGCCATGAGGGCGTCGGGCATGTCGCCGCCATTGGTGCCGGCGTCACCCATGTGAAGGAAGGCGACCGGGTCGGTGTGCCCTGGCTCTACACCGCCTGCGGGCACTGCGTGCATTGCCTGGGTGGCTGGGAGACGCTTTGCCACGAACAGCAGAACACCGGCTATTCGGTCAATGGCAGCTTTGCCGAATATGTCCTCGCCGATCCCAACTATGTTGGTCACCTTCCCGACAATGTCGACTTCCTCGACATTGCGCCGATCCTCTGCGCGGGCGTCACCGTCTACAAGGGATTGAAGGCCACCGAGGCCCGACCCGGCGAGTGGGTGGTCGTCTCCGGCATTGGCGGGCTCGGCCACATGGCGGTGCAATATGCCCGAGCCATGGGTCTCAATGTGGCCGCGGTCGACATCGACGATAGCAAGCTCGACCTCGCTACACGCCTTGGCGCCACACTGACGGTCAACGCGCGCAACGAGGACCCTTCGGCAGCGCTCAAGAAAGCCATTGGCGGCGCGCACGGGGCGCTGGTGACCGCCGTTTCGCCCAAGGCGTTCCAGCAGGCGCTCGGCATGGTCCGGCGCGGCGGCACGGTCGCGCTCAACGGCCTGCCGCCGGGCGACTTCCCGTTGTCGATCTTCGACACCGTGCTGAACGGCATTACCGTGCGCGGCTCGATCGTCGGCACGCGGCTCGATCTGCTCGAGGCACTGGCGTTCGCCGGCGAGGGCAAGGTCAAGGCCACGGTCCATGCAGACAAGCTGGAGAACATCAACGACGTCTTCTCCCGCATGCATCATGGCGACATCGAGGGCCGGATCGTCCTCGACCTCGCCTGAAGCCGACTTCGCGAAAGTACAGTTCATGTCTCCCTTACATATCCGGCCGATCGCGCGGCGCCGTTTCGTCCAGGGGCTGGCGATCGGCGGCGCGGTCGCCGGTTTCGCCCCGGCGCTTCTCGCGCGATCCGCACCAACCTTGCCCGCTGAGCTGAGCGGGACCGAGTTCGACCTCGAGATCGCCGAGCTGCCGGTCAACTTCACCGGCAAACGCCGTATCGCGACCGCCGTGAACGGCAGCGTGCCCGCGCCGGTCCTGCGCCTGCGCGAAGGCGACACGGTCACGCTGCGCGTACGCAACGGCCTCAAGGAGATGTCGAGCATCCATTGGCACGGCATCATCGTGCCGGCGGAGATGGACGGCGTGCCCGGCATCAGCTTTGCCGGCATCGCGCCGGGCGAGACCTTCACCTATCGCTTCGAGGTCCGCCAGAGCGGAACCTACTGGTATCACGCTCACACGCTCGCCGAGCAGACGGGACTCTATGGAGCGATCATCGTGGAGCCAAAACAGGTGCCGACGGCGCGGGCGCCCGATCGCGACTATTGCATCGTGCTCAGCGACTGGTCGGACGAGCCGCCGCTGCAGATCTTCCTCAATCTCAAGAAGCAGAGCAGCTACTATAATTTTGCGCAGCCGACCGCCGGCGATTTCCTCAAGGATGTCGGCACCATGGGCTTGGGCAAGGCGCTCGAGCGGCGGCGGATGTGGAACAGCTCGCGGATGAACCCGACCGACTACAGCGATGTCTCTGCCGCGACCTACACCTATCTGATGAACGGCGCGCCGCCCGCCGGCAACTGGACCGGTATCGCCGCGCCCGGCGAGCGCGTGCGCCTGCGCTTCGTCGGCGCGGGGACGGCGACGTTCTTCGACGTGCGGATCCCCGGGGTCGAGCTGACGGTCGTATCGACCGACGGGCAGCCGGTCGAGCCGGTCACGGTCGAGGAATTCCGGATCGGCCCGGGCGAGACCTACGACGTCGAGTTCACCATGCCCGAGGGCGGCGCCCGCACCATCTTCGCGCAGGCGATCGATCGGAGCGGCTATGCGCGTGGCACGATCGCACCGGCCCCGGGCATGGCGGCAGCCGTGCCGCCGCTCGATGCCCGGACCTGGCTCGAGCCGGTCGACATGATGGGCGCGATGGCGACGATGGGCGCAATGGGAGGCGACGCGCATGCCGGGCACGGCATGACCGAGATGCCGGCCAGGGCACGGCACGCCCGCACCGAATATGGCGCCAATACCGACATGCGCGTCGACTATCCGCGCACCAATCTCGACGATCCCGGCGCCGGGCTGCGCGGGCGCGGCTGGCGCGTGCTGACGCTGGCCGATCTGCGCACGCCGGGCGGCGATCCCGACCCGCGCGAGCCCGAGCGCGACATCGAGCTGCATCTGACGGGCAATATGGAACGGTTCATCTGGTCGCTCGACGGCATCAAGCTCAACGATTCCAGGCCGCTTCATTTCAAGCCAAACGAGCGGCTGCGCGTCACCTTCGTCAACGACACGATGATGGCGCATCCGATGCATCTGCACGGCATGTGGAGCGATGTCGAAGGCCCGGACCTCGCCTTCCAGGTCCGCAAGCATACGGTCGTGGTCCAGCCCGCCCAGCGGGTGAGCTTCCGCGTCACCGCCGACGCCATGGGCCGATGGGCCTTCCACTGCCATCTGCTCTATCACATGGCGGCCGGCATGTTCCGGGAGGTGGTGGTCGCATGATCCGGATTTTCCCCTCGCGCGGCATCGCTCTTGGCGCTGCCCTCTTCCTGGCGCCGGCGATCACGGCTCCCGCCCTCGCGCAGGATGCCTCGCCCCCGTCGCCCGCCGCCACCCCTGCCCAAACGGCCACTCCCGCTCAGCACACCCCTTCCGCGCAAGGCTCTCAGGACCATGCGGGCATGGACATGCCGGGCATGGATATGACCGACACGAAGGCGTCCGGTAACGGCGCCACGATGGACATGGGCTCGATGCAGGGCGGCCAGGCCCCGCCGGACGCGCGCAACTCGGACGATTATGCCGACGGCTACCGCAACTCGACGCTGCCGGGCTATGAGATGGCCGACAAGCTCTCAATCCCCAAGATACTTGTCGATGAGCTTGAGTTCACCAGCGGCAACGAGGGTCAGGGCGTGGGCTGGACCGTGCTCGTCACCAAGGGTCAGGACAATGACAAGCTCTGGCTGCGCAGCCAGGGGCTCAAGAACTCCCGCGACCAACGTCTCGATCCGGAGAGCAGCGTCGAGGCGCTGTGGTGGCACAGCAAGAACCCGTTCTGGGGCACGCTGCTCGGGGTCAGGCAGGATCTCGGCAAGGGTGCGACCACCTGGCTGGCCGCCGGCGTCGAGGGACTGGCGCCCTATTGGTTCGACGTCCAGCTCACCGGCTATGTAGGAACCGATGGGCGTCTCGCGGCGCGCGCCAAGGCGTCCTATGAGGTCTTGTTCACCAATCGGTTGATCCTTACGCCGCAGGTGGAGACCAATATCTATTCGAAGCGGTCGAGCGATCGGCAGCTCGGCAGCGGCTTCAGCAATGTCGAGCTGAGCGGACGGTTGCGCTACGAGGTGTCGCGCAAGTTCGCGCCCTATATCGGCTTCGTCTGGGAGCGCGCATTTGACGGCACGGCCGATTTCCGTCGCCTGCGCGGGGAAGGGCCTTCCGAACACAGGCTGGTGATCGGCTTGCGCGCCTGGTGGTGATCCGCGGATGGCCACTCGAGGGGTCGACCGCGAACGCGCCGCGTGACAAGGCTGGATCGCAAGCCAACGGTCGCTGGCCGGCCTCCTTTTTCGTCTTGTTGCTCGCGGCGGCTGCGGCGTCGGCGGGACAGACGGCCATTCTCGCCTTCCTTCCGGCACTGGTCGACCCGGCTCGTGGCGCGCTATCGTCAAGCGCTCATGATTTTCATGTCGCGAGCCTGACCGCGGTCCATCCCCTGGCAGCCTTGCTGGCGGCGCCGCTCTGGGGCTGGATCGCGGACCGGGTCGACTATCGGGCGATGTTGCGCGCAGCGCTGGTCATCCTCGCCCTGGTGACCGCGCCGATCGGCCTCGTCGGGCTGCCTGAGCTTTATGCATTGCGCCTGGTGGCGGGGATGGCGTCGGCCGCCATCATACCGTTGGGCTTGCTCTGCGCGAGCTTTGCCGCAAACGAGCGCGCGGACCAGGCGCGGCGCTTCACCTGGCTGACCGCCTTCTTGTTTCTGGGCGATCTCGCCGGTCCGCTGGTGGCGGAGGTCTCGGCCGCGATCCTGCCCCGCGCTCCCCTCATGATCCTCGCTTTCGGCATCGGTGCCGTCGGGGCGGCGCTTTGCGCCGTGCGTCTGCCGCGCTGGTGTGCACCTTGCATCGATGGCGGAGACCTGCCCGCGCCGACGCTCGGCGCGACGCTGATCCTGCTTTTCGTCACGATCGTCGCGGGCGGCGGGCTGGCGGCGATGCATGTCAATCTCCTGGTGACGCGGAGCGTCATTTCGCTGAGCCGCGAAGAGATCGCCTGGATGCTCAGTCTCTGCGGATTGGGCATGCTGGCAGCACAGATCTTCCATGCGAGGCTCGATTGGCTGGTGACCATGCCGAGGCGGCTTGCGGGGCTGACGCTCGGCCTGCTGGCTGCGGCGCTCTTCCTGTTCCCTGTCGCCGCGAGCATGGCCGAACTCAGTGGGATCATCGTTGCTGCCGGCTGGAGCTCGGCAACCCTTCGATTGGTCACCAGCTTCTGGATCAGCGGTGCGGCAGCCCCTTCGGGTCTGAAGCTCGGTCTCCAGCATTCCGCCGCCAGCATCGGGCAGGCGCTCGCGCCGCTGGCGATCGCCGTCGTCGCTCCCGGGGCGCAGCACTTAGTCTTGTGGGGGATTGGTGGTCTGTCGCTGGCGCTGCTTGTGTCCTTGCCGCTCGCCTGGAGGCCGCGCGCCATCGTGAAATCTTCAGCGTGATGAGGGGTAGGGGGCATCAATGCGTATAGATCATTAGGAACCCTATCGCATGCTTCCGGGAGCCGTTCATGAAGACCCGTCTTTCTGCCGCCTTGCTGTTCCTCGCCCTGCCCGGCGCAGCGCTTGCGGCGAATGATGTCGTCGTCCACCGGGACCCGGGTTGTGGATGCTGTGAGAAGTGGGCCCAGGCGCTTCGCGCGAAGCTGGGCCGCACGGTCGTCATGCGCGACGATGCGTCGCGCGGGGCGCTTCAGCGGAGGGCCGGCATGCCGGGCACGCTGGCATCCTGCCACAGCGCGATGGTTGATGGCTATCTGATCGAGGGCCATGTCCCGGTCGCCGATATCAAGCGCCTGCTGGCAACCCGTCCCGTAGGCGTCAGAGGCATTGCGGTGGCGGGGATGCCGATCGGCTCGGAGGGCATGGAAGTGGCAGGCGCCGCCCGCCAACCCTATGCGGTGGTGTCGTTCGGCAGTTCGGGCCAGAAGGTCTTCGCGCGGCATTGATCACGCACGCCTCGGCTCTCGCTGGTGATTTCCTGTTTGAATGACTGGGACTTGCTCGCCCCCACCTGTATAGTCATTTGATGCATGCTCCCGCTCGCCCCCATAGCCGCGCATCCGCTCCCCGGACGAAAGCTGCTTCTGTGGGCGAACCCGCGGTCGACGCTGCCGGTGCGGAGAAGCAACCTCGCTATGTGGCGATCAAAGACAGCATTTTCGAGGACATCCGGGAAGGTCGCCTGAAGCCCGGCGACCAGACGCCGTCAGAGGCCGAGCTCGTCGAGACGTTCAAAGTCTCGCGCATGACCGCAAACCGGGCGTTGCGGGAACTGCAATCGGCCGGTGTCGTGGTACGGCGGGCGGGGCGGGGCAGCTTTGTCGCCGAGCCCCGGCCGATCGGGCAGCTGATCGAGATCCGCAACATCGCGGAGGAGGTGCGCGGCAGGGGCCACGCCTATCGCGCGCGCGTCATTTATAATATCGAGATACGGGCTGATGCGGAAAGGGCAGCTCTGCTGGAAGTCGGCTTGGGCACGCGCCTCTTCCATTCGCTTATCGTCCATCACGAGACCGAATTCCCAATTCAGGTCGAGGAGCGCTTTGTGCTGGCATCTGCTGCGCCACGCTACGGAGAGAGGGATTTCAGCGCCTCGACGCCGAATGAATATCTGACACGTGTTGCCCCGCTCGAGCGAGTAGAGCACCGGGTGTGCGCGGCGATGCCGGATACAGCCATGCGAACAATGCTGGGCCTCGCTGAAGGAGAACCAGTGCTAATGATGACGCGCAGAACCTGGAGTCGCGGACGTCTCGTATCGCACGCTTGGCTCACGCACCCGGGCAATCGGTTCGAGCTATCGGCTTTCTGTTGGGACCTAGCGATCAGCCCGCGCCCAACTTGACGGCCGATTTGCGCCTGCGCCGCAACCATCGCACGTCGGCGCGACTGAAGCTCTTAAACAGCAGGTAGAAGCCCGTCCCCGACAGCCACAAAGTACCGAACGCAACGAAGACGATCAGCGGGTGATTGAAGCTGGTGCGGTTCATATAGTCCATATTGTGGAGCATCCAGAAGAAATCCCAGGTGCGCCATGTGTCGCCGCGCATGACCAGGAATCGGCCGGTGTCGGCGGAGATGTAGGCGCTGCTGTTCTCTGCGTCCGCGAAATCCAGTCGCCACATGGTGCCTTCGTGCTCGCGCGCTTCCACATTCGGTTCGGCGAGCAACGTTGCCTTGCGGATCGGTGCTTCATTCACCATCGTCGCGACGTCGCGCGCGACCTGCTCGTCGACCCGAACCGGGGCGCCGCTCGTCGCGTCGATTAGCCGCGTGCCCGTGGTGGATCGAAGCTCGTAGACGGGGCGTGTGGCAAGGGACCGCAAGGCGATGCCGAGCACGGGACCATCAAGAGCGAGCTTTGCCGGCGCAATATAGTCACCGGCAGGTAGGGCGTGCTGATGGCTGGCCTGCGCACTGTGTCCGCCGACCTTCTCCTGATCGAGCAAGGCCATCATCGAGCCGCTCAGAGCCCAAAGGAGAAACTGCACGCCCAGGATCAGGCCGACCCATTTGTGGATGCGCCGAAAAATGAGCGGGGTGAACCGGATTTTCTTCATGCCTTCTTCCTGCGCCGCGGGAACGACCAAAGCAGCAGCCAAGCCCCGGCCAGCGCCATGGCAAGGGCACTCCAGGTCGCCACGCGCAGCAGCGGATTGTTGACGTCGGAGCGATCGTCATAGTCCATGATGTGCAGCATCCACGCGAAATCGAACACGCGCCACAGCGCATGGCGGCGCGAGATCAGCTCACCGGTCTGCGGAGAGAGATACAGGGTTGGCCGGTTCCAGGCATCGAATTCGACCTGCCAATAGGGAGGCTTGCGCGCCTGCATTTCCAGTGGCGCCGTCGTCAGCAGCCGGGCTGCGACGATGTCCCCGGTGCCGCTGTAGATGCGCCGAGCGGCGGCGCGGATTTGTGCCTCGCTCAAATCGGGGATGGGCTGTCCCGAACCTGCATCGAAGAGTCTGACGGCGCAGATCGGCTTTCCACATCGCGCCGGGCTGAGGCTGCCGGGGGCCGGCCGCCACAATTCAATGCTTTCGAAGCGTCTCGATGCGGTGCCGGTCCAACGCTTCGAGCAAAGCCCTGCCGATCAGCGGCTTTGCGAGAACATGATCGAAGCCCGCCTCAGCGGCCCGCGAGGCCAGCAGCGTGTCATGAAAGCCTGAGATCATGATCGCGCGTCCCGACCATCCGATCTCGCGAAGGTGACGCAGCATCGCGAATCCGTCGATGTCGGGCATGCGATAGTCGAGGATGACGCAGTCTGCCTCCTTCGCGCGGGGGTCGGCCAACAGCGCGTGGCCGGTCGTATATCCCCACACGGCATAGCCGCGCGATCTCAGCAGCAGCTGGAGGCCACGCCGCACGCCGGGATCGTCGTCGGAGACGAGGATGGTGTATCTGCCATCATGCTGAGTGGAACGGACCGATGGCATTGCGAGAAGCGGACACCCGTGTGACGATTGCACCATCGATCGCATATCGCGCCTCGTCCCGTCGCTACGTAGAGGTCGCAGTCACTTCGGCTTGCGGCCCATGCCCGCGGCAAAGGCGATCCGCAGGGCTTCGGACAAATTGCGGACCTCGAGCTTGGCCATCAGGCTCGCGCGATGGACCTCGACCGTTCGCGATGAACAGCCCAGGTCATAGGCGATCGTCTTATTGGGCAGGCCGTTCGCCAGCCCTTCCATCACTTCACGCTCCCGGGGCGTCAGTGCAGCGACCCGCACGCCGGCTTCAGAGGTTTCCAGAGTGCGAAGGTCGACATCGTCGAGACGCGCGAACGCGCGGCTGACGGCGCCGAGCAGGGCGGCTTTCTCGAAGGGCTTCTCGAGAAAGTCGACCGCGCCGCCTTTCATGGCCTGCACCGCAACCGACACGTCGCCATGGCCGGTCAGGACGATGACCGGCATATTGACCCCGCGTGCTGCCATGGCGGCCTGAATCTCGAGACCGTCCATCTCGGGCATGCGCACGTCGAGGATGACGCAGCCGACGGCCGCCGACTTCGCCTCCTTGAGAAACTCCACGCCCGAGGCATAGGTCACGACGTCGTAGCCCGCGGTCTTGAGCGCAAAGCTCGCCGCCTTGCGGATGCTCTCCTCGTCGTCGACCAGATGGATGACGCGTCTATCCCCCATGTTCCTCCTCCGCCCGCGCATGGATCAAGGTAAAATGAAAGCGCGCGCCGCCGCGGTCGGGGCGCTCCATCCAGATACGGCCCCCATGCGCTTCGATGATGGTCCGGCAGATCGAAAGGCCGAGGCCCATGCCGTCGGCCTTTGTCGACTTGAACGCCGTGAAGAGCTGCTCCCGGACCTCGTCGGCGATGCCGGGGCCGGTATCCTCCACGGTCACCTCGATCAGCCCGTCAGGGCGCAACCTGGTCGCTACCTTGAGGTCGCGAACAGGACACGCCGCCATCGCCTCGATGGCGTTGCGCATCAGGTTGACCAGCACCTGCTGGATCTGCACCCTGTCGACGAGAACCGGCGTCGCGGCGGGATCGACCGCGAAGAAGCTGCGGATGCCGCGCTCGCGTGCACCGACCAGCGCGAGCTCGCTCGCCTCGGCGACAACCTGCGGCAGATCGTGGAGGCTCTTGTCGACCTCGCCGCGGGCGACGAAATCGCGCAGGCGCCGGACGATATGGCCGGCCCGCAGCGTTTCCTGTGCCGCATCATCCATCACCGACCGTAGCGACACGAAGGGTTCGTCGTCCCGCTCGTCGAGCATGTCGCGGATCGTCTCGAGATAGAGCGCGACCGCGGCAAGCGGCTGGTTGAGCTCATGCGCGAGGGTCGAGGCCATCGTGCCCATCGCGCTCAGCCGGGAGACATGGACCAGCTCTGCCTGCAGTTCCTTGAGCCTGAGCTCATCCTGCTCCTTGGCGGTGAGATCCCGGATGAAGCCGGTGAACAACCGCTGCCCGTCTTCACCGGCCTCGCCAACCGACAGCTGCATCGGGAAGGTCGAGCCGTCGCGGCGCTGGCCGACCACGACGCGGCCGAGGCCGATGATCCGGCGCTCGCCGGTCTGGAGATAATGCGCGATATATTCGTCATGCCGGTCGCGATCGGGCTGGGGCATCAGGCAGGAGACGTTGCGGCCGACGAGCTCGGTTTCCGAATAGCCGAACAGGCGTTGGGCGGCCGCGCTGAACGACGTGATGTCGCCGGTCTCGTCGATGATGATCATCGCATCGGGGACGGTCGCCAGGATCGACTGGAGATGCTGCTCGCGGGTCTCGATTGACGCCCGGACCGCCGCCTCGTCGGTGACATCGCGACTGATGCAGGCAAAGCCTCGATGTGCGTCGCCTTCGAACAGGGCGCTGATCGTCAGGCGCGCGAGATACTCCGCTCCGTTCTCGCAGACCCGCCACGCTTCGCGCTCCAGCGTGCCTTCGTGAAGGGCGGCCGCCAGGTCTGCGCACGGGCGGCCGGCCGCAATCTCGTCGGGCGGGTAGAACAGGTCATGGGGCTGTCCCAGGACGCGATCGAGGGGCCAGCATTCGGCACGCTCGCCTTCTTCATTATAGCTCAGCACGATCCCGGCAGGATCGAGCAGCGTCAGGACATGGCCGCCAGCCTGTCGCAGGAACAACGGCGCAAGCCGCACCACCTCCCTGGCAATCTCGTCCGCCCCGCGCCTCGTGTCGACCATCGGCCGGCTCACATACCTGGCCGGGCGCACGTATCCGGGCGTAGCCCGACCGTGCCACTCAGCGCCGCGCGAGTATGGCCTTCATCTCGTCGATTTCCTGCCGCTGCGAGCGCTTGATCGCTTCGCAAAGCCGGATGACTTCCGGATCGCTGAGCTTTGCTTCCTGGCACATCAGGATCGCCCCGGAATGATGCGGGATCATCGAGCGCAGAAAGGCCGTGTCGCCGATCGTGGTCTGGGTGCGGATGAGTGCAAAGCTGCCGAAGAAGGCGACCAGCGACGCGGCGATCAGCGCGATGTTGGCGGCCTTCGACACGAACATGTGTCGCATGGCGAGGATCATCAGCACCACCATCGGTGCGACCATCATCAGCGTCATGTAGAGCATGTTGAGGTTGTTGTAGAAGCTGTCGAGCCCGTCGATCATGACGAACATCACCAGATACATGATGACGCCGCTGATGACGGTCTGAACGGCAAGGCTCCAATAGGCACCCATCTTCCGGGTGTTCATGTGGGACGAATGGTCCATGGCGTATCTCCTTCGCTCGGCGCCGGCCGACCTGGGTATGAGTGTAACGCCCCGCTCTCTTGTTCGCCCCCGCCATCAGCCGTCCTGATGCTAAAACCAGAAGCGAACGCCGGCGACGAAGCTGGTGGCATGGACGTCCTCGCCCGCAAGCCTCGACAGCCGCGCCGTGTCTCCGGCTTTGCGCAGATAGGAAACGCCGATGTAAGGTGCGAACTGGCGGCTGAATTCGTAGCGCAGGCGCGCGCCGAGCTCTATGTTGACCAGCCCCGAACCGATGTCGTTCTCCGGAATATCCTGCGCGGCGAAATTGACCTCGGCGCGCGGCTGCAAGATCAGGCGCTGGGTGATGCGCTGGTCGTAATAGCCCTCGACCCGGCCCAGAACATCGCCCTTGGTCGAGAGGAACAGCGCGCCTTCGACCTCGAACATGCCAGGAGCCAGGCCCTCGACGCCGATCGTCGCGTAGGTGCGGTCGGGCCCGCGGCCGAAGTCCTGGCGGATACCGCCCTGAAGATTGAAATAGGGGTCGATGGCCCGGCTGTAGAGCACCTGCACCTCGGCGCTGTCGATGCCGCGGCCGAACTCGCCTTCGCCCTCGCTCTTGAGCCAGAGGCGGTTGATGTCGCCGCCGTAAAAGCCTTCGCCATCCCAGCGATAGCCATCGCGGCCGCTATGCGCCTGATACTCGAACAGGTTGAGCAGCACCTGCCCGAAATTGTTGCCGCCGCTGTCCTTCATCATGATGTCGCGCGAGCGCGCCATCTCGCCGCCGGGAAAATCCCGATCGGCGAAGTGGTCGCCTGGGGGCGGCGGCGGGGGCGCATTGCCGGCCGGAAGTGCGGTGCCGGTCATTTGCATGCCGGGCATGGCGGGCGTTCCCGGCGTCGCTGTCTGGCCATGCTGCGCATGGTCCATCCCGGGCATGTCGGGCATCGCGCCGTCCTGATGCTGGGAGTGGTCCATGCCCGGCATCTCCGGCATTGCGGGAGACGTGGATTGCGGCTGACCGGCCGCATTTGCTTGCGCCGCGGGAGTGGTCTGGTGCTGCGAATGGTCCATTGCCGGCATGGTGTCCGGCGCTGGCTTCTGAGCGCGCGGCCTGGCAGTGGGCTTGGGGCGCGGCGCGGCGGCCTTGTCCTTCTTTTTCTCCTGCGCCGGCCGCGCCCCGCCCGGCGGCGCCATGCCGGGCATGTCGTGCATCGAATGATCCTGGGCAAAGGCGGGTGCGGCGGCGAGAAGGGCGATCGCGCTCACCAGCGGCGTGAGGATGCGGGTCATTGCGCGTCTCCCTTCGGACGCACGCTCACGACCCGCATCATCCCTGCATGCATGTGGTAGAGGAGATGGCAGTGGAAGGCCCAGTCCCCGACCGCGTCGGCGGTGAAGTCCCAGCTCACCTTGCCGCCGGGCTGGACGATGACGGTGTGCTTGCGCGGCGCATGGTCGCCATGCCCGGTCACCAGCTCGAAGAAATGGCCGTGGATGTGGATCGGATGCCCCATCATCGTGTCGTTGATGAGATTGACGCGCACCCGCTCGCCTTCGATGAACGGGATCGGCTCGTGATGGTCCGACATTTTCTCGCCGTCGAACGACCACATGAACCGCTCCATGTTGCCGGTGAGGTGGATGTCGATGCTGCGGCTCGGCGCGCGCACGTCTGGATTGCGCTCGAGCGCCATCAGATCCTTGTAGACGAGCACCTTGTGGCCGACGTCGGTGAGGCCCTGGCCGGGCTCGCCGGTGCGGTCGACGGGCATCGGCGAGATGGTCTGGACGCTCGGATCGCGCTTCACCTGCGGCGCGTTCGAGAAGTCGCGCATCTTCATCGAACCCATCGCGTGCCCGCCATGATCCATGCCCGCCATCTGGCCATCGGCGCCCATCGCGCCGTGGTCCATGCCGGCCATCGATCCATGATCCATCCCGCTCATCGCGGAATGATCCATCCCCGAATGGTCCATGCCCGCCATGGCGCTGTTGTCCATGGTCGCCATCGCTGCCGCCGCGCCGGTCGCGAGGCGCGCGGACGCGTTCTTCTCGGCCGTCGGATCGACGCCCCGCATAGCGCCGCCCGACATGTCCATGCCTTCCATGCCCGGCATCGAGGACATGTCCATGCCCATGTCCTTCATGTCGGCGAGCGGCCGTTTGCGTAAGGGAGGCACCTCGCCAGCCATGCCGGCGCGCGGCGCGAGCGTGGCACGCGCCATACCCGAGCGGTCGATGGCCTCGCCGACAAGAGTATAGGCCTTGTCCTCGCCTGGGCTGACAACGACGTCGTAGGTCTCGGCGACACCGATCTGGAACTCGTCGACGGTGACGGGCACCACATTCTGCCCGTCGGCCTGGACGATGCTGAGCGGCAGGCCGGGTACGCGGACGTTGAAGGTGGTCATCGCCGACGCATTGATGACGCGCAGCCGCACCCGCTCGCCCGGGGTGAAGAGCGCGGTCCAGTTGTCCATCGGACCATGGCCATTGACGAGATAGGTGTAGGTCGATCCGGTGACATCGGAGATGTCGGCGGGGTCCATCCGCATCTGGCCCCAGTCGAGCCGGTCCTTGAGTGGCTGGTCCTTGCCCGAGAGCAGCCCGGCCAGCGTCTGGCGCTGGAAGTTGAAATGGCCGGGGTTGACCTTGAGACGCCGGAAGATCGCCTGCGGCGAGAGTGCGCTGTGATCGGCGAGCACGATGACATGCTCGCGGTCATAGGCGACCGGATCGGCACCGGCGGGGTCGATGATGATCGGGCCGTAATGGCCTTCCTGCTCCTGCAGGCCCGAATGGCTGTGATACCAGTAGGTGCCGCTTTGCACGACGGGGAACTGGTAGAGGTAGTTCGATCCCGGCTTGATGCCCGGAAAAGACACGCCCGGCACGCCGTCCATATTGGCCGGCAGGATCAGCCCGTGCCAGTGGATCGAGCTGTCCTCCTCGAGTTGATTGACGACGTTGAGCCGCACGCGCTGGCCTTCGCGCAGCCGGATCAGCGGGGCGGGGACCGTGCCGTTGAGACCGATTGCGCGGAACTGGCGCCCGTCGATGCTCATCGACTGCCGGGCGATGGTCAGCGTGATGTCTTCGCCCGACACGGTCGGTAGCGTCGGTCGCATCCCCGGCGAGATGGTCTGCGCCCAGGCAGGCAGCCAGGCTGATAATGCGGCGCCACCACCGGCGAGGGCCGCGCCGCGAAGGAACTGGCGGCGGTCGAGGGCAGAAATCATTCGGTTTGTCTCAGCTTGCGGAAAGAGGGCGGACCTATTGGAAATACGCAGCCCACCCGCCTGCCCCTCAAACTTTCTTCAAACTTTCCGCGAGGCGCGCCCGGGCGCGGTAGAGGCGGGTCTCGACGGCCTTCTGGGAGATGCCGAGGATCTCGGCGGTTTCGGCTTCCGATTTCTCGTCGATCGTCCGCAGGATGAGCGTGTCCTTGAGCGAGGCGGGCAGGGCGGCGATCGCCGTCATCGCCTCGGCGAGTTGCTGTTCGGCATCCAGGGCGCGGTCGGCCGAGGGGGCGTCGTCGACGATATGTTCGGCTTCGCCCAGAGGAAGGGCGAAGGAAAAGAAATTGCGGACCGCACGGCGACGGCGCCAGTCGTGGCATTTGTTGATGACGATCCGCGACATCCAGACCGGGAAGGGCCGCGTCCCATCATAGCGGCTGAGCGCGGAAAAGGCGGCCACGAAGCTCGCCTGAGTGACGTCGAGCGCCTCGTCGGGGCTACCGACATGGCTGCGCACGAGACGGTGTACCCAGCCCTGATGCCGGCGGACCAGCTCGCCATAGGCCGCTTGCCGGCCCCCCAGCGCCAGAGCCGCAAGCTCCCCGTCCGAGCAGTCGGGGAGGTGGAGCGTCATTTTTTCTCGGCCGTCAGCGCTTTCACGACGGCGTCGTCGAACTTCACCGTCTGGTCGGGGCGGAGCACCGCACGCATCGCGAAGATATGCTCGAGCGTTTCCTTCTGCAGCGCGCCCATCGCCTGGTGTGACCGGTCGACGGCGGCGGAGACCTGAGGCCCATAGCCATGTTCCGACCTGATGGCCTGCGCGAGCCATGCATTGTCGGCGCGCAGTTCCGCTTCCAGGGCCTGTCGGCGGATGGCGTAGCGGGCTTCGATAGCCTCGAGCCGTGCATGTTGCGCGCTATCCAGCTTGAGATCGCGATGGAGCAGGTCGTGCAGCTCATTCTCGACAGGGGGCGCCGGCACGACATAGAGCCGGCCGATCACGACCCCCGCTACTGCCGCAACAAACGTCAGCAGCACGAGAAGGAGAAGGCCGCGGCGATCGCGCATCATTGCGCGCTCAGCAGCGTCGAAGGAGCGAGCGCGAGCCGCGCGTCGAAGGGCGATGCCGCAGCATCTGCCGAACGCACTGGCACCGCGGAACCGGCGATGCCGATGAAGAGCGCGACCGCGGCTGCGACACCGAAGGTCGTGGCGCTCAGGCGCGGCATGGCCTGGAGCCGGGCGATCTCGGCCATGACGCGGCTGTCCAGCCCGGCAAGCCGGGGATCGAGGGGGGCTTCCCGCAACCGGCTGAGCATGTCGTCGAGGTGGTCCATGATGTTTCTCCGTCTTCTCTTCTCAATACGCAGGGTGGTCTTCTAACCCTTGTCCGGGAACAAAAAGAAAATTGCGAGGGGTGCAGGTCGCGGCTGCGTATTCTCTCATGTCACTGACAGGAGAATGTCCAAATGCGCTTCTTTTCGCCGCTCGCAGCCATCGCCGCCGTCGGCCTGAGTGTTTCTGCTCCGGCCTACGCCCATCCCAAGCTCGTGTCCTCGACGCCCGCCGCCAACGCCAGCGTCCCGGCGCCGTCGCGTATAACGCTCACCTTCAGTGAAGGTCTGATGCCGAAGCTGTCGGGCGCCGAGATCGTGATGACCGGCATGCCCGGCATGCCCAACCACCGCATGACGGTAACCGGCTTCAAGACGTCCGTCGAAGGCGACAAGACGCTCGTGCTGACGCTCGCCAAGCCGCTCATGGCGGGCAGCTATCAGGTCGCCTGGCACGTCGTCTCGACCGACACGCACCGCATCCAGGGCAATCTCGCCTTTACCGTCAAGTGACGCCATGAACGACGTGGCACTCGTCGCCGTCCGCTGGGCGCTCTACGTCGATCTCGGCCTGCTGTTCGGCCTGCCGCTGTTCGCGCTCTATGCGCCCGGCGGCGGCCGGATGGTGCAGCGGCATCTGCCGATGGCGGCAATGGTGGCCGGTCTCGCCTGTCTCGCCCTCCTGCTGTCGGCGCTGGGGTTCGCGTTGCAGGCTGCGGCGATGACCGGGCTGCCACTCGCCCAGCCTGATCTTTCCATGGTCGCAGAGCTGTTCAACGGCACTTCCATGGGAACGGCGCTGAAGGCGCGCCTCGTCGCGCTCCTCGTTCTTCTGCTCTGCATCCCCTTCTATCGCCGGCAATCCCGTCCTGCCTTCATCGCCTCCACTCTGGCGGGCGCGGTCGCGCTCGCGACCCTCGCCTGGAGCGGGCATGGCGCGGCCGGCGAAGGCGAGGCGGGCTGGCTGCAACTGCTGGCCGATCTCATCCATCTGCTCGCCGCCGGCGCCTGGGTCGGCGCGCTTGCCGCCTTCCTCGCGCTGGTTCTTCCCAGGCTCGCAACCGATGATGTCGCCGCTGAAGACATGGACCAGGTCACACTGGCCGAGGAAGCCCTGCGGGGTTTCTCCCTCGTCGGCACGATCATCGTCGCCCTGCTGATCCTGACCGGGACGGTGAACGGCTGGTTTCTGGTCGGCCCGGGCAACATCGCCTCGCTCGGTCAGTCGAGCTACGGCCTGCTGCTCATCGCCAAGCTGGTGCTGTTTGGGGGCATGCTGGGCCTTGCCGCGCTCAACCGCTACCGCCTGACCCCGGCACTGGCACAGGCGATCGAGGAAGAGGACGCGCCACGGGCGCAGGCGCTGTTGCGCGCGAGCCTCTTCGTCGAAGGCGGGCTTGCGATCGTCATTCTCGGGCTCGTCGCCTGGCTGGGGACACTATCGCCGCCCATGTCGATGTAGCTTATCGTTTCGGACGCCTCGCGTTGGGAGAAGCCAATGCAATCCTACACCCCGCCGCTCGGGACCGGATCGACGAAAGACTATGATCGCGCGATCCGCCTGTGGACGCGGGAGAAGCGGTGGCGTGCCGCCATGCTCGCCGCCCTGGCGCCCAAAGCCGGTGAGACGGTCGTCGACGTCGGCTGTGGCACCGGCAGCTTCGCGCTGATGCTCAAGCAAGCCGAGCCCAGGACGCAGGTGATCGGTCTCGATCCCGATGCCGAGGCGCTCGACATCGCGCGGCACAAGGCCGCTGCGCGGCAGGCCGATATCGACTGGCGTCAGGGATTTGCCAGGGACGTGGCCCCGGGCACCGCCGACGCTGTCGTATCGAGTCTCGTGCTGCATCAGATGCCGGTCAGGGAGAAGGCGGCAACCCTGCGCGCCATGTTCGCCATGCTGCGCCCGGGTGGCCGCCTGGTGATCGCAGATTATGGCCGCCAGCACGGTCTCATGCGGCTCGCCTTTCGCCTGACCGTGCAGCGACTCGATGGCATCGATGATACCCGACCCAACGCCGACGGCGTGCTCCCCGGCCTGATCGCGGCGGCCGGCTTCAGGCATGTGGCCGAGACGTTTCGGCTCTTGACCATCACCGGCGCGATCGAATTGCTTACCGCGCATCGACCGGCGCAGGCCCAGGGCCTTACGGTTGCGAACGACCTTGGCTGATCCCGGCCGAGCGACCGGGTACGCCGATTTGGCCGCTTAGGCGATTACGTATTGACCCTGACACGGTGTCAGACCCTAGATCGTCAGGCGTCGAAAGGAGCAAGGCGATGAACGAGACACATGGAGCGGCGCATGGCGGCGGTTGCTGCGGCGGCCACGGCGGCGCGAAAGCGGCGACCGGCATCAAGGACCCGGTCTGTGGCATGACCGTCGATCCGGCGACCACCGCGCACCATGCCGATCATGGCGGTGAACGCTATCATTTCTGCAGCGCGGGCTGCCGGGCAAAGTTCATCGCCGATCCCGAGCGCTATCTCGGCCCGCCGGCACCGCCGTTCGCAGCGCCCGTGGGCACGATCTGGACCTGCCCTATGCATCCCGAGATCCGGCAGGACCATCCCGGGTCCTGTCCGATCTGCGGCATGGCGCTCGAACCCGCGACCGTGACCGCCGACAGCGGTCCCAGCCACGAGCTGGTCGATTTCACGCGGCGTTTCTGGGTTGGCCTGGTGCTGGCCCTGCCGGTGCTGATCCTCGAGATGGGGGCGCACCTGTTTCCTGTGATCCATCGCCTCGTGCCGATGTCGACCTCGGTATGGATCCAGTTCGTGCTGGCGACGCCTGTCGTGCTCTGGGCGGGCTGGCCGTTCTTCGAGCGTGGCTGGGCCTCGCTCAAGACCCGCAACCTCAACATGTTCACCCTGATCGCGATGGGGACGGGGGTCGCCTGGATCTACAGCGTCGTCGCGACGCTCGCGCCTCAGCTGTTCCCGCCTGCCTTCCGCGGCGAGGACGGCATGGTTGCCGTCTATTTCGAGGCCGCCGCGGTGATCACCGTTCTCGTGCTGCTCGGCCAGGTGCTCGAACTGCGCGCGCGTGAGCGGACCTCGGGCGCGATCAAGGCGCTGCTCAACCTCGCGCCCAAGACCGCGCGCCGGATCGCCGCCGACGGGAGCGAAGAGGAGATCAGTCTCGATCTGGTCGCGGTCGGCGACCGCCTGCGCGTGCGGCCGGGCGAGAAGGTGCCGGTCGACGGCGTAGTCGAGGACGGCCGCTCCTCGCTCGACGAGTCGATGGTCACCGGTGAATCCATGCCCGTCACCAAGGCCAAGGCCGACACGGTGATCGGCGGCACGCTCAACCAGACCGGTGCGCTGGTGATCGTCGCCGACAAGGTCGGACGCGACACCATGCTTGCGCGGATTGTCCAGATGGTCGCCGAGGCGCAGCGCTCGCGCGCGCCGATCCAGCGCATGGCCGATCAGGTGTCGGGCTGGTTCGTGCCCGTGGTCATCGCGGTTGCGGTGGTCGCGTTTATCGCCTGGGGTATCTGGGGCCCCGAGCCGCGCTTCGCCTATGGGCTGGTGGCGGCGGTCGCCGTGCTGATCATCGCCTGTCCCTGTGCACTGGGTCTCGCCACGCCGATGTCGATCATGGTGGGCGTCGGCCGCGGCGCCGGACTCGGCGTCCTTATCAAGAATGCCGAAGCGCTCGAGCATATGGAGAAGGTCGACACGCTCGTCGTCGACAAGACAGGCACGCTGACCGAAGGCCGGCCTGCCGTCACCCAGATCGTGCCGGCGCCCGGCTTCGACGAAGCCGAACTGCTGCGGCTTGCCGCCTCGGTCGAGCGGGCCTCCGAGCATCCGCTCGCGCTGGCGATCGTCGAGGCCGCGAAGGATCGCGGCATCCCCACGAGCGACCTCACCGACTTCGATTCCCCCACCGGACGCGGCGCGCTCGGCACCGTCGACGGCCGCCGGATCGTGCTCGGTAATGCGCGGTTCCTCTCGGAAGAGGGCATAGCAACCGACGCGCTGGCGGAGCAGGCCGACGCCCTGCGCCGGGATGGCGCCACCGCGATCTTCATCGGCGTCGACGGCACCGTCGGCGGCGCCTTTGCAATCGCCGATCCCGTGAAGCAGACGACGCCGGAGGCCCTGGCCGCACTCAAGGCCGAAGGCATTCGCGTGGTGATGTTGACCGGCGACAACCGCACCACAGCAGAGGCGGTGGCAAGGCGGCTCGGCATTGACGATGTCGAAGCCGAGGTACTGCCCGACCAGAAGAGTGCCGTCGTCGCGCGGTTGAAGAGCGAGGGGCGCGTGGTGGCGATGGCCGGCGACGGGGTCAACGACGCCCCCGCACTGGCTGCCGCCGATGTCGGTATTGCCATGGGCTCGGGCACCGACGTCGCGATCGAGAGCGCGGGCGTGACGCTGCTCAAGGGCGATCTCATGGGCATCGTGCGGGCACGGCGGCTGAGCCAGGCGACCATGTCCAACATCCGCCAGAACCTGGTCTTCGCCTTCATCTACAATGTCGCCGGGGTGCCGGTGGCGGCGGGCGCGCTCTATCCGCTGTTCGGCATCCTGCTCTCGCCGATCATCGCGGCCGCCGCCATGGCGCTCTCCTCGGTCAGCGTGGTCACCAACGCGCTGCGCCTCAACCGGAAAGCGCTGTGAACATCGGGGAGGCGTCGAAGCAAAGCGGGGTCTCGGAGCGGATGATCCGCCATTATGAGAAGATCGGCCTCATCCCGGCGCCGCCGCGCCGGGGAGCGGGTTATCGCGACTATGGCGAGAGTGACCTCCATCGCCTGCGGTTCATCGCCAATGCCCGCGATCTCGGTTTTCCGATCGAGGAGATCCGGACCCTGCTCGGCCTGTGGGCCGACACGGGCCGCAGCAGCGCCGATG
This sequence comes from Sphingobium chlorophenolicum, assembly GCF_000722875.1. Classification (GTDB taxonomy): domain Bacteria; phylum Pseudomonadota; class Alphaproteobacteria; order Sphingomonadales; family Sphingomonadaceae; genus Sphingobium; species Sphingobium chlorophenolicum. The sequence goes on from NZ_JFHR01000007.1 coordinate 51,603, forward strand.
TAAAGCGGGTCGCGTTGGCGCGGGCGGAGGAATTGCAGCGCAAGGCCGAAGCGCTGACGACCCTGCGCGAGACCCTCGTCGATCTCGCCGAGCGCTGTCATGGCGACGAGCGGCCAGATTGTCCCATCATCGCCGAACTGAGTCTCGACAGAAAATGTTAGCGCCGGCCGCCTCTCGGACCAGACCCGCTCTGGCGGCCGGGGTGCTGATCGCACTTGGCATTCTCACGACGGGCCTCGCGATATATTTCCTCGCAGTCCGCCCGCCACTGCTGGCGGAGGATCTTCGCCATATCGGCGGCAACCCGCAGACCCTTTCGCCGGTATTGCGGGACTGGTTCGGCGGGATAGCTGGCTCGCCCGGGCGACCGCACTGAGCCTCCTGATCGTATTTGGCCGCTTTTCATACAGCAATGTCGTGCTGAGCTCTGACTTCTGGGGCTGGCATATGCGAGGCAATCCCTCCGTAGGACTACGGAGTGCGCAGAGGCTTCCTGCGCTTCAGGGCTTGTTGCACCGCAGCAGGAGCGAAAATGTGCAGAGTCGAAGCAATATCCCTGACCCGTTGGACGGTCTGGCCACGACGCTGGATCGGTCGAGCTTCGCCGCCATCGCGCAGCTGACTTCAGGCCAGTCGCCCGCCACTTTGGCGCAGTCTTTTTCCGACTGGTGGACGCACATTCTCTGCTCGCCAGGCAGGCAGCTGCAGCTCGCCGCCAAGGGCGGGCGCAAGCTGATGCGGCTCGCCGACTATGCCATGCGCAGCGCATCCGGCAGCGATCCCGAGCCGGCGATCAATCCGCTGCCCCAGGATCGGCGCTTCGCCGACGCAGCCTGGAAGCGCCATCCGTTCGACCTGATCGAGCAGGCCTTCCTGCTCCAGCAGCAATGGTGGCATGCCGCGACGACCGGCGTGAGCGGCGTCACCGGGCACCACGAAGCGATCGTCGAGTTCGCGACCCGCCAGATGCTCGACATGGTGTCCCCGACCAATTTCATCCCGACCAACCCCGTGCTCCAGCAGCGCATCCTCGAAACCGGAGGACAATGCCTTGTCGAGGGTGCGCGATTTTTTTGCGACGACCTGGAACGCCTGGTACGCGGGGAGCCCGCAGCGGGCACGGAGGCCTATCGGGTCGGCGAGAAGGTCGCAGCCACGGCTGGCAAGGTCGTGTTTCGCAACAGGGTCATGGAACTGATCCAATATGCGCCCGCAACCGAGACGGTGCGTCCGGAGCCGATACTGATCGTGCCGGCATGGATCATGAAATATTACATCCTCGACCTGTCGCCGGAAAATTCGCTCATCCGCTGGCTGGTCGGGCAGGGCTACACCGTGTTCTGCATCTCCTGGCACAATCCCGACAGCGCCGACCGCGATCTCGACATGGAGGATTATCGCCTGCTTGGGCCGATGGCCGCCGTGGATGTCATCCAGGTGATTACCGGCACCGAGAAGATCCACGCGGCCGGCTATTGTATCGGCGGCACGCTGCTCGCCATCACCGCGGCCGCGATGGCGCGCGATGAAGATGAGCGTCTGGCGAGCGTGACGCTGTTCGCCGCCCAGACCGAGTTCAGCGAGCCGGGCGAACTTGGTCTGTTCATCGACGAGGCGGAGATCAACCTGATCGATGCGATGATGTGGGCGCGCGGCTTTCTCGACAGCAGCCAGATGGGCGGCGCCTTCCAGATGCTGCGGTCCAACGATCTGCTCTGGTCGCGCATCCTCTCGACCTATCTCATGGGCGAGCGCGAGCCGATGACCGACCTCATGGCATGGAACGCCGACGGCACCCGCATGCCCTATGCCATGCACGCGCAATATCTTCGGCGCCTGTTCCTCGACAATGACCTGTCCGAAGGGCGCTACGAGGCCGGCGGCCACCCGGTCTCGCTCTCGGGGCTGAGCATGCCGATCTTCATGGTGGGCACGGAAACCGACCATGTCGCGCCGTGGCGCTCGACCCACAAGCTCCACATGCTGACGGGCGCGGAGATCCGCTTCGTGCTGACGAGCGGTGGCCACAATGCCGGGATCGTCTCCGAGCCCGGGCATCCTCATCGCCATTATCGCATCGCGACACGGATGCAGGATGGCCCGGCGCCAGGTCCCGATGCCTGGCTGGAGCGGGCCGAGGTGCGCGAAGGGTCGTGGTGGCCGGAATGGAGTTCATGGCTTGGATCGCACTCGGGCGAGGCGGCGGCCCCACCGGCGATGGGCGCGCCCGAACGGAACTATCCGCCGCTCGGTGATGCCCCCGGGCGCTACGTGCTGGAGCGCTGAGCCATGGCCGCCGCCAACCTCATCGAGAACCGCACGTTCGACGAGATCGCCGTCGGCGATACGGCCAGCCTCACCCGCACGCTGACCGCCGACGACATCCAGCTCTTCGCGGCGGTGTCAGGCGACGTGAATCCGGCGCATCTCGACCCTGTCTATGCCGAAACGGACATGTTCCACAGGGTCATCGCTCATGGCATGTGGGGCGCGGGGCTCATCTCGGCGATCCTGGGAACCGAGCTGCCAGGGCCCGGTGCGATCTATCTCGGCCAATCGCTTCGCTTCACCCGCCCGGTGGGCGTCGGCGACACCATCACGGCCTGCGTCACCGTCGCGCAGAAGCGCGCCGAGCATCATGTCATCGTTCTCGACTGCACCTGTGTGAACCAGAAGGGCGAGACCGTCATCAGCGGCCAGGCCGAGGTCAAGGCGCCCACCGAGAAAGTCAGCCGGCCCCGCATGCCGCTTCCCGACGTGCGGATCGCCAGCCACGACCGCTTCCGCCAGTTGATGGCGCGCGCCAAGGACGGATCTGCGTGCGTCACGGCCGTGGTCCATCCGTGCAGCGCCGACGCCATGCGCGCAGTGGCTGAGGCCGCCGACGCCGGCATCGTCGTTCCGATTCTCATCGGCCCTGCGGCGCGTATGACGAATGCGGCGAAGGACGCCGGTGTCGATATTGCGGCCTTCCGGGTGATCGACGTCCCGCACAGCCACGCCGCCGCCGCCGAAGCCGTCGCGCGCGTGCGGGCCGGCGAAGCCGCGCTGCTGATGAAGGGCTCGCTTCATACTGACGAGCTCATGGGCGCGGTCGTATCGTCCGACACGGGCCTTCGGACCGAACGCAGGATCAGCCACGCCTATGTGATGGACGTGCCCGGCTATCCGCGCCCGCTCATCATCACCGACGCCGCGATCAACATCGAGCCGACGCTTGAGGACAAGGCCGACATCGCGCGCAACGCGATCGACCTTGCCCATGTGATCGGGATCGAACAGCCCAGGGTCGCGATCCTCGCCGCCGTCGAAACGGTCAATCCGAAAATGCGCACCACATTGGATGCCGCGGCGCTCTGCAAGATGGCGGACCGGGGCCAGATCGAAGGCGCGCTGCTCGATGGCCCGCTCGCCCTCGATAATGCGATCAGCGAGGCGGCCGTGCGCGAGAAAAGTATCGTCTCGCCGGTCGCCGGCCAGGCGGACATCCTGCTGGTGCCCGATCTGGAGGCCGGCAACATGCTCGCAAAGCAGCTGACCTTCCTGGGCGGCGCCGATGCCGCAGGCGTGGTGCTCGGCGCGCGCGCTCCGATCATCCTCACCAGCCGGGCAGACAGCGTGCGCACGCGCCTCGCCTCCTGCGCGCTCGCGGTGCTGCTGGCGCGGGCTGCGACCAAGGCGGCTCCCGGCGTTGCGGGACAGCGCCGCGATGGCTGAAATCCTGTGCCTCAACGCCGGTTCGTCGAGCCTTAAGTTCGCGCTCTACGCCGAGCCGGGCACTGATGAGCCCTCTTTGCTGGCGAGCGGCAAGATCGAGAATATCGGCCTTGAGCCGCACCTGATCGCGCGCGATGCGAAGGGGGATGTCCTTGCCGAGCGGCGCTGGACGAAAGACGGCACGATTACGCACGAGACGCTGCTCGAGGATTTGCTGCGGGAGATCGAAGCCTCGGTCGGCGACGATCTGATCGCGGTCGGCCATCGGATCGTTCATGGCGGCACCGACTATTCAGCGCCGGCGCGGGTCGACGCGCCACTCCTCGCCGCGCTCGAGGCGCTTTGCCCACTGGCGCCATTGCATCAGCCCCATAATCTCGCCGCGGTCCGCGCCGTCTCCAGGCTGCGCCCCGCTGTGCTGCAAGTCGCCTGCTTCGACACCGGCTTCCATCATGGCCAGCCCCCGATCGCGACGCGCCTCGCGCTGCCGCGCGCGCTTGGCGAAGAGGGCATGCGGCGCTACGGTTTTCACGGCATCTCCTACGAATATATCGCGCGGCAGCTGCGTTCGATCGATCCCGATACAGGCGGTGGCCGCACGATCGCCGCGCATCTCGGCAACGGGGCCAGCCTTTGCGCGATGGCCGGGGGGCGCAGCATCGACACGACGATGGGGTTCACCGCGCTCGACGGGCTGGTGATGGGTACGCGCTGCGGCGCGCTCGACCCGGGCGCGGTGCTCTATCTTTTCCAGCAGAGGGGCATGACGGCGCGTGAAGTCGAGCATCTCCTCTACAGTGAGTCCGGCCTTTTGGGCGTGTCCGGCGTCTCCAGCGACATGCGCGCGCTTCTCGGCAGCGAAACGCCCGCCGCTGGGGAAGCGATCGAGCTCTTCGTCTGGCAGATCGCGCGCCAGGCCGGCGCTCTCGCGTCCTCGCTCGGGGGTCTCGACACATTCGTGTTCACTGCCGGGATCGGCGAGAATTCGCCTGAAATTCGCGCCCGCGTCGCCGGTCGGCTCGGCTGGCTCGGCGTGGACCTCGACGCGGACGCGAACCTCCGAGGAGATGCAGTCATCAGCGCGCCGTCCAGCCGTGTCGCCGTCCGCGTCATCCCGACCGATGAGGAAAGGATGATCGCTATCCACGCCGCCGATCTGCTGCGTGAGGAGCCGAAAGCATGAAACCTCTCGTCGATCTTACTGGCAAGCGCGGCCTGGTGATCGGTATCGCCAACGCGCATAGCATCGCGGCGGGTTGCGCCCAGGCCTTTCACGACTGTGGGGCGAGACTGGCGGCGACCTATCTCAACGGAAAGGCCGAGCCGTTCGTGGCGCCCGTCGCGGAGACCCTGGGAGTCGAATGGCTCGCCGCGTGCGATGTCCGGGTGCCGGGCGAAGTGGAGGCCCTGTTCGAGCGGGTGAAGTCCGAATGGGGCGGCCTCGATTTCCTGCTTCACTCGATCGCTTTCGCGCCGAAGGAGGATTTGCACGGCCGCGTCGTCGACAGCTCGGCCGAAGGCTTCGCGCTGGCGATGGACGTCTCGTGCCACAGCTTCCTGCGCATGGCGCGTCTCGCCGAGCCGCTGATGTCGGATGGCGGCTGCCTGCTGTGCGTCACCTTCTACGGGTCGGAGCGGGTGGTCGAGCACTACAACCTGATGGGGCCGGTCAAAGCGGCCCTCGAAAGCGCGACCCGCTATGTCGCGGCTGAGCTTGGCCCCAAGGGCATTCGCGCCCATGCGATCTCGCCAGGCCCGATCGCGACCCGCGCTGCCAGCGGCATCGACCGCTTCGACGAGCTGCTCGAACGGGCCGCGGCGACGGTCCCGCAGCACCAGCTCGTGACCATCGAGGATGTCGGAGGGCTCGCCGCCTTTCTGGTGAGCGATGCCGGCCGCCATATCACCGGCACGATCATTCCGGTCGATGGCGGTCAGCACCTGCTCGGCTAGGGCGGCTCGCCGCGATCGGGGGCTATCCTATTTGTCGCTGGTGGCCTGCTTCTCGCCGTCGCCCGGGCTTTTCTGCCCGAACCATGGTCCGACAATGGCAGCAAAGGCATCCAGCGCCCCGGGAGCCGTCGGAGCGCTCGCGACGGCCTGCCAGGCCTGCTGCCATTCCTCGAACGCCGATCTTGTGCCGGCAATCATATGCTCGCGGACCGTGGCCATGTCCTCGAACAGTGCCCGCGGTCCGGCCGGGCTGACCGCGCCGGCGTCCGACGTCTTGTCCGTCGCGCCCGCAATCGAGGCACGCGCCTCTTCGGCGAAGCGGCCGGCGGCGCGGTTGCCGACCTCGAGCGACTCTTCGCCACCTTTCCGGGCGACTTCGGCGAGCTTCAGCATCAGGCCGACATTCGCTTTGGCGAGCGCGGCGAGTTGATCAACGGGATAGGGCATGAAACGGTGAACCTTTCTCTTCGCGTTTGAGCTCTGGCATATCGGGCATAGCGCCCTGGCCTGAGGCCCATCGCGTCGCGCCGCCGTTATTCGGCGAGGCTGAATCAGAGAGAATCGGTAACTCTACGTATGCCGAATCTGCGGCTTGCCTGCGACGCTCAGCCAATGCACTTTTGGCTTGTCGTCCATGTCGTGCCCGCGGGCAGCGACTTCTACCCGTCCCGTCATGATCGCGGCACGGTCGGGCATGATTATGGTCTGACCCGGCAACCGGCATGGGCGTGATACCGTCCATAGCCAGGCTCGGCCGGATTGCGGCGCTGCGCGGTCCCGTCCTCGACGTCGAGTTCGACGAAGGGCCGCTGCCCGCGGTCAATGAAGCGCTGCGCGTCGATGCATCGTCAGGCCCGCTGGTCGCGGAAGTGCAGAGCCATATCGATGACCGCACCGTCCGCGCCGTCGCGCTTCAGCCGACCTCCGGTCTCGCTCGTAATGTCGGCGTGACGGCCTTGGGCGCCCCCATCGCGGTCCCGGTCGGAGACAAGGTTCTGGGGCGGCTCCTTACGCCGACCGGGCAGGTGGGTGACGGCGGCGCGCCGCTTGGGCCGGATGTTCCATTGAGGCCCATTCACCGCGCACCCCCGCCGCTCGAAGACCAGAACGCGGCGACGGCGATGTTCGAGACTGGCATCAAGGTCATCGATCTGCTCGCGCCGCTCGCCCAGGGTGGCAAGGCGGCGATGTTCGGGGGCGCGGGGGTGGGGAAGACCGTGCTGGTGATGGAACTCATCAACGCGATGGTCGCGCGCTATGAAGGTGTTTCCGTCTTTGCCGGCATCGGAGAGCGATCGCGCGAGGGCCATGAGCTGCTCACGGACATGCGCGGCTCGGGCGTGATCGACAAGACCGTGCTCGTTTTCGGGCAGATGAACGAGCCGCCGGGCGCGCGCTGGCGGGTAGGGCTGACCGCGCTCACCATCGCCGAATATTTCCGCGACGAGCAGAAGCGCAATGTCCTGCTGCTCATGGATAATGTGTTCCGCTTCGTCCAGGCCGGCAGCGAAGTCTCCGGCCTGCTCGGACGCATGCCTTCACGCGTCGGCTACCAGCCGACGCTGGCCAGCGAAGTGGCCGCGCTGCAGGAGCGCATCGCCTCGGTGCATGGAGCGGCGGTGACCGCGATCGAGGCGGTCTATGTGCCCGCCGACGATTTCACCGACCCTGCGGTCACCGCCATCTCCGCCCATCTCGACAGTTCCATTCTGCTCTCGCGCGCCATGGCGGCCGAAGGCATCTATCCCGCGGTCGATCCCCTGGGATCCTCGTCGATCCTGCTCGATCCGCAGGTCGTGGGCGATCATCATTACGCGCTCGCCCAGCAGGTCCGGGAGACGATCGCGCATTATCGCGAGCTCCAGGACATCATCTCGCTGCTCGGTATCGAGGAGCTGGGCCGCGAGGATCGGCTGATCGTCGGCAGGGCGCGGCGGCTGCAGCGCTTCCTGACCCAGCCCTTCATGGTGACCCAGGCCTTCACCGGGCAAGCCGGCCGTTCTGTGGGGCTGGCCGATACGCTGAAGGGCGTCGCGGCCATCCTGGCCGGCGCGACCGACGACTGGCCCGAGAGCGCCTTCTACATGGTAGGCGATATTGAAGAGGCACGCTCTCGCGTGGGGCAGGGCGCATGAAGCTGCGGATCACCGATCCGACCGCGATCCTCGTCGACACGGACGTCAGGTCGGTTCGCGCCGAGGATGCCAGCGGCAGTTTCGGCATCCTGTCGGGCCACGCCGATTTCCTGACCGCGCTTGGCGTCTCGATCGTCTCCTGGCGGGGCGCCGATGGCGCTCCAGGCTATTGCGCGGTGCGCAACGGCATTCTGACCGTAAGCCACGGCACGGGGGTCGCGGTCGCGACGCGCGAAGGCCATGTCGGCGATGACCTCGGAACGCTCGAGCATGACGTGCTCGCGCGCTACCGCGAGCGCGACGAGGGCGAACGATCCGAACGGACCGCGTCGGCGAAGCTCAGGATGCAGGCGATCCGCCATATGGTCGAGGCCCTGCAGGGTGGTGGCCGGGAGCTTGGTCTGTGACCGCGGACAAGCCCGAGCAGCCGATCGTCGAAGCCATCCGGACCCGCGCGGAACGGCGGCGGCTTGCGCAGCGGCTTCCTTCCGTCGCCCGCAATCTCGGCCAGATCGGCGTGCTCGGCTGGCAGATCGTCCTGCCCGCGCTGGTCGGTCTCGCGATCGGCCGCTGGCTCGACCACCGGCTGGATAGCGGCATCTTCTGGACCGCGCCGCTCCTGCTCGTCGGGCTCGCCCTCGGCTGCTGGTCGGGCTGGCGCTGGATGCACCGGCAATGAGCCAGCTCTCCCCCATCCTGTTCCTGGCCCTCGGATTTGCGGTCGGCCTCGCCCATTTCGCGGCCATCGCCAGAGAAGCCGACCTCGTCACCCATGGCGGCCCGGCATCGCGCGCGATCCTGCTCAGGCTCGGGCGTCTCGCCGTCACTATTCTGGTTCTCGTCATCGCCAGCCGGCAAGGGTGGCCGGCGCTTCTTGCCGCAACAACCGGCTTCATGGGCGGGCGCCAGATCATGCTCCACCGGCTCGGAGGCGCCCGATGAAATTCGCGTCACCACTTGAAAGCCATGTGCTGTTCGCGATCGGTCCGGTGCCGATCAGCCAGCCGGTCGCCACGACCTGGGGCATCATGGCCTTCCTTACAATCGGAAGCTGGCTGCTGACCCGCCGCCTTGCGTTACGCCCAACCCGAGCCCAAGCGGCGCTCGAGCTGGTCGTCGAGACCGTCGCCGGCCAGATCCGCGAGACGATGGAGGCGGAACCGCAGCGTTATCTGCCGCTGATCGGCACGCTGTTCCTGTTCCTGCTGGTCGCCAACTGGTCGTCGCTGATCCCCGGCGTCGAGCCGCCGACCGCGACCCTCGAAACCGACGCGGCGCTGGCGCTGATCGTCTTCGGCGCGACGCTCTGGTTCGGCGTCCGCGCGCTCGGGCCCAGGGCCTATCTCGCGACCTTCGCGCGCCCCTCGATCCTGCTCGCCCCGCTCAATATCGTCGAGCTCTTCACCCGCAGCTTCTCGCTGATGGTGCGCCTGTTCGGCAACGTCATGAGCGGCGTCTTCATGATCGGCGTCGTGCTGAGCCTCGCCGGGCTGCTCGTCCCGATCCCGCTCATGGCGCTCGAAATGCTGACCGGCGCGGTCCAGGCCTACATTTTCGGCGCGCTCGCCATGGTCTTTATCGGGAGCGCTATCAGCGAGAACGGCGCCCGCCCGCCATCCAAACAGGAGTCCCCCGCATGAACTGGATCCATCTCGCCAGCATCCTCGGCGCCGCTTTCGCGATCTCGATCGGCGCAATCGCCCCGGCGCTCGGGCAGGGCAGGGCCGTCGCCGCCGCGATGGACGCGATCGCGCGCCAGCCCGAAGCCGCCAACACCGTCTCGCGCACGCTGTTCGTGGGCCTCGCGATGATCGAGACGATGGCGATCTACTGCCTCGTGATCGCGCTGCTGCTGCTCTTCGCCAACCCGTTCGCCTGACATGCGGATCGACTGGTGGACGCTCGCGCTGCAGGCGGTCAATGTCCTCATCCTCGTGTGGCTGCTCGGACGCTTCCTGTTCCGTCCGGTGATGGATGCCATCGCTGCCCGCCAGGCATCGGCCCAGGCGCTGCTCGACGAAGCGCGGGAGGCAAAGGACCGGGCACAGGCCGAAGCGCAGGCGCTCAAAACGCAGAATGACGGCTTCGTCGCGGATGCGGCGGCTCGCCGCGCCGAGATCCGGACCGAGGCCGAAGCGGAGCGCCAGCGCCTCCTCGCGCAGGCCAGGCTCGAGGCGGACGCCGTCGTCGAGCAAGGCCATGCGGCGATCGATGCCGAACGCGGGCGGGTGGCGGCGCAGTGGCGGGAAAAGGCAGCGAACCTCGCCGCCTCGATGGCAGGCACGTTGCTCGCTCGTCTCCCGCCCGAGCAGACGGTGCAGGCCATGGTCGACGCGCTCAAGGCGCGGCTCGGAGACCTTTCCGAGGCGGATCGCCGCAGCCTGGCGGCCGCCGGGCCCGTCACCGTCGCGACGCCCGCGCCGCTGACGGCCGATCTGCAGACGCAGGTAGCGCGCGCGCTTGCCGAAATCCTGCCGGATACCGCGACCCCGATCTTCGCAGTCGATCCAGATCTCATCGCCGGCGCGGAGCTTCGCACGCCCCACGCCGTCGTGCGCAACAGCTGGCGCGCCGATCTCGACGCCATGGTTGAGAGCCTCAATGAAGACGATCATGCCCGGATCGCCTGAAGACTGGCTGACGCAGGCCCAGAGCTGCATCACGCGCGCCAATCTCGGGCCGCGTGTCGATGCAATTGGCCGGGTGGAATCGATCGGCGACGGCGTTGCCATGGTCTCGGGCCTTCCGGACGCGCGCCTCGACGAATTGCTCTATTTCGCCCGGGGCCAGACCGGATTCGTCCACACGCTCGACCGGGACCGGATCGGCTGCGTGCTGCTCGACGATGCCGCCCAGGTGGAGGCAGGAGACACCGTAACCGGCTCGGGCGAGGTGGTGCGCGTGCCGGTTGGCGAGGCATTGCTTGGCCGAGTCGTCGATCCGCTCGGCCGTCCGCTCGATGGGGGCGCGCCGATCCGGGCCAGGCGCTTCGATCCTGTCGAACGGCCGGCGCCGGCGATCATCGAACGCGACCTCGTCGTCCAGCCGGTGCAGACCGGCACGCTCGCAATCGATGCGATGTTCGCCATCGGCCGGGGGCAGCGCGAACTCATTCTCGGCGACCGCGCCACAGGCAAGACGGCGCTCGCGGTCGACACGATCATCAACCAGCGCACCAGCGACATGATCTGCGTCTATGTCGCGATCGGCCAGAAAAGCTCGGCGGTCGCGCGCGTGGTCGACCAGGTGCGGCGGCATGGCGCGCCGGACCGCACCATCTTCGTCGTGGCGAGCCCCGCCGCGGCGCCGGGGCTGCAATGGATCGCGCCGTTCGCGGGCTTCACGATGGCCGAGTATTTTCGGGATGGTGGCGGCCATGCGGTGGTGGTGCTCGACGATCTCACCAAGCATGCCGCGACCCATCGCGAGATCGCCCTGCTGACCGGACAGCCGCCCGGGCGCGAGGCCTATCCCGGCGACGTCTTTTTCCTCCATTCCCGCCTGCTCGAACGTGCGGCGCGTCTCTCGACGGAGAAGGGGGGCGGTTCGCTCACGGCTCTGCCGATCGCGGAGACCGATGCCGGCAACGTCAGCGCCTATATCCCGACCAATCTGATCTCGATCACCGACGGTCAGATTATTCTCGACGCGAAGCTGTTCGCGCAGGGGCACAAGCCCGCCATCGATGTGGGCACGAGCGTGAGCCGGGTCGGCGGCAAGACGCAGCTTCGCGTCCTGCGCGACGCGAGCGGGACCATGCGCCTCGACTATGCGCAGTTCCTCGAGCTCGAGATGTTCACCCGCTTCGGCGAGCAGCCCGAGCCGCGTGTCCGCGCCCAGATCGAACGCGGCAAGCGCTTGCGCGCCTTGCTCGTGCAACCGCTGTCGAGTCCACTACGGGTCGTCGACCAGGTGGCGCTGGTCGTGGCGCTCGGCGAAGGGTTGCTCGATGGCATGACGGTCTCGGAGATATCGTCGCTCCGCACGCGGCTGCCCGCCTGGATCGACGATCACGTCCCCGATCTATGCGCGCAGATCGAGCGGACTGGACAGATCGACACCGCGCAGCGGTCCGCTCTGATGACGACGGTGAAAGCGCTGATCGAAAGCCAGCCGGCCGGTTCTGCATCATGAGCGATCGCCTCGCCGAGATCGGCCAGCGGATCGAGACCGTCCGCCAGCTCGGTGCGGTGGTCAACGCCATGCAGGGCATCGCCGCGCAGCGGGCGCATCAGGCGCGCGCGCTGCTGCCTGCGGTGCGACGCTATGCGGAGACCGCCCGCACCGCCATTGGCCAGGCGCGCCGCCTTGACGAGCCACTGGCGCGTTTTCCGGCGCGGGCGGTCGGTGGTGCGAGAGGCGGCCTTATCCTGTTCGGTGCGGAGCAAGGCTTTGCCGGGGCCTTTCCGGAGCAGCTGCTCGACGGCGCCGCGGCCGACATGCAGGACAGGCATATTCTTCTGATTGGCGCGCGCACGGCCACGCTTGCGGCCGAGCGCGGTCTGCGCATCGCATGGAGCGCGAGCATGCCGAGCAAGGCCGATGCGCTGCCCGCACTCGCGACAAGCATCATCGACGCGCTGTACGACTATCTGGACGAGGTCGGCGCGGTGCCCATCACCATGGCTTATCCGGTCTGGAGCAGCGGCAAGGGCGTCTCGATCGTGCGCGCGAGCCTCCTGCCGCTCGACCTCGACACTTTCCCCGCGTCCACGGCGGATTTGCCGCCGCTCGTCAATATCAACGCGGCGGACCTTATCGGCGACCTGACCGCGGAATATGTCTTCGCCCACATCTGCGCGGCTGCGGTCGAGACGTTCGTCGCCGAGAATGAGGCACGGCTGCGCACCATGGCGACCGCCCGCAGCCACATCGATCGCAAGGGCGAGGCCCTGCGCCTCGAGGAGCGCCTCACGCGTCAGGATCAGATCACCAGTGAAGTCGTCGAACTGAGCGGCGGGCGACATCGGCGAGAATGAATGCAGGGCAGGCATTTCTGCTGTTCAGCAAGAAACCGCAGAACCGCCATTGTCGTCGGGATCAAGGATGGAGTTGAGCATGCACTATAGTAGCGGGAACTACGAAGCTTTCGTGCGGCCCCGCAAACCTGAGGGCGCTGACAGGAAGACGGCCTGGTTCGTCGGCTCGGGTCTTGCGGGACTGGCAGGCGCGGCGTTCCTGATCCGCGACGGCGGCGTCGCCGGCGAGCATATTACCATCCTTGAGGAGCTGCATGTTCCCGGCGGCGCGCTCGACGGCCTCGACGTCCCCGAAAAGGGGTTCGTCATCCGCGGAGGGCGCGAGATGGAGGAGCATTTCGAATGCCTCTGGGATCTCTATCGCTCGATCCCTTCGCTGGAGATCGAGGATGCGAGTGTGCTCGACGAATTCTACCGGCTCAACAAGGACGATCCCAATTTTTCGCTTCAACGCGTGACGCAGAACCAGGGCCAGGATGTGCCCGACAAGGCTTTGCTGACACTCGGCGGTCGCGCGCAAAAAGATCTGATCTCCGTCTTCCTCGCGACGCGGGAGGAGATGGAGAACAAGCGGATCAACGAAGTCTTCGGCGATGATTTCCTCAGGAGCAATTTCTGGCTCTACTGGCGCACCATGTTCGCCTTCGAGGAATGGCATTCCGCGCTCGAGATGAAGCTCTATCTGCATCGCTTCATCCACCATATCGGCAGTCTGGCGGATTTTTCCTCGCTCAAGTTCAACCGCTACAACCAATATGAATCGATGGTCCTGCCGTTGGTCAAATGGTTGCAGGATCGCGGTGTCAGATTTCGCTACGGCGTCGAGGTCACCGACGTCGATTTCGACATCCAGCCCGGCCGCAAGCAGGCGACCCGGATTGCCTGGATCGAAAACGGCGTCGAAGGCGGCGTCGATCTCGGCGCCGATGATCTCGTCTTCATCACCATCGGATCGCTGACCGAAAATTCCGACAATGGCGATCATCATACACCGGCCAGGCTGAATGAGGGGCCGGCGCCGGCCTGGGACCTGTGGCGCCGGATCGCGGCCAAGGACCCGGCCTTTGGTCGTCCCGACGTGTTCGGATCGCACATCCCGGAAACCAAATGGGCGTCGGCGACCATCACCACGCTCGACGCGCGCATTCCGGCGTACATTCGCAAGATCGCCAGGCGCGATCCGTTCAGCGGCACGGTGGTGACTGGCGGCATCGTCACGGTCAAGGACTCGAGCTGGCTGCTGAGCTGGACGGTCAGCCGGCAACCCCACTTCAGGAAACAGCCGAAGGACCAGATCGTCGCCTGGTTCTATGCCTTGTTCGTCGACCGGCCGGGCGACTATGTGAAGAAGCCGATGCAGGACTGCACGGGCGAGGAGATCACGCAGGAATGGCTTTATCATCTCGGCGTGCCGGTCGAGGACATCCCCGGCCTCGCCGCGACGGGGGCGAAGACCGTGCCGGTGATGATGCCCTACATCACCGCCTTCTTCATGCCGCGCCAGGCCGGCGACCGGCCGGACGTGGTGCCCGAGGGCGCGGTCAACTTCGCCTTTGTCGGCCAGTTTGCCGAGTCGAAGCAGCGTGATTGTATCTTCACGACGGAATATTCGGTGCGCACGCCGATGGAGGCCGTCTACACCCTGATGAAGGTCGAACGCGGCGTGCCGGAAGTGTTCAACTCAACCTATGATATCCGCACGCTTCTGGCCGCAATCGGGCCGCTTAGGGATAGCAAAGGGATCGACATTCCCGGCCCGTCCTTCCTGCGCAAGCTGTTGATGAAGAAGCTTGAAGGCACAGAGATCGCCCAGCTGTTGGAAGAGTTTCATCTCCTTTCGCGATAGCAATCAAGCGCGACCCTTCGCCTGGGCTCACGAAAATTCCGCCAAAAGCTGATGAACAACGTCGATGCATCCCGGCAGGCACTATGTCCGCGCCATCAGGTGACACGCAGAGATTCAACCGCAGCAGCCCTGGCCGCCTTTACCTACAGCGGCCTTCCCATTCCAGCCGCAAAGGCGATCCGCAAGGTTTCGGCAAGGGTACGGACTCCAAGCTTGGACATGATGCTCGCGCGATGGACTTCGACCGTCCGTGAAGAAATGCCCAGATCATAGGCGATGGTCTTGTTCGGAAGGCCTTGCGCAAGGCCTTCGAGAACATCCCGTTCGCGCGGTGTCAGTAGATCGACCTGTCGGCATGCCTCGGCTTCTTCGAGAGCGCGCCCCTCGGCCGTGTCGATGCGCGCGAACGCTCGGTCTATCGCATCGAGCAGCAGCGCCCGTTCGATAGGTTTGGCCAGGAAATCGACAGCACCCGCCTTCATCGCTTGGACAGCAAGCGCAATGTCTCCGTTGCCGGTCAGCATCACGACTGGCATGCTTATATCCATCTGCGTCAGCGCTGCCTGAACCTGTAGACCGTTCATGTCCGGCATGTGCATGTCGAGAACGATGCTACCTCTTTCAGCTTCATCTGCAATTTTCAGAAAGTCGACTCCCGAGCCATAGGTCTCGACGGCAAATCCCGCTGTCCTTAATGTGAATCCTACAGCTTTCCTGATTGTTTCTTCGTCATCAATGACATGAACGACGCGCTTGCTCTCCATGGCCCCCCGGACGTGTTGGCATTGCTGCGCACCCCAGCGGGCACAGCTTCAAAGGGGAGACCTTCTACGGGTAGGACCATGGTCCAAGGTCAAGGCCGAAATACCGCCGCATCACAACAGGCAAGGCAGGTGCTCGGCGAGAGGGGGGTAAGCGACCCGGCATCATGTGCCGAACTTTGCGAGATGACCGCTCTTGCGAACGGGGCGGCGCTCCCTCTGGTCTCCCGGCGGCAAGGCGCCGCAAGACGCTGCCGCCGGGAGTGGGCACGCCTCTTGGGGGATGAGCGCGCTGGTTGCTCCTAAGCTCGACGCGTCATGTTGTCATGGCAAGAAGCTGATAATCGCTATTCTGTGTCAGCAGCGCGCCGTAACGCCGATGTCCGGGGCGGATCGCAGCTCCGCTCGCGCGCCGCTACGGCACGGCGAATCCGATTCAGCACGAACCGGTGATCATAGGGTTGTGAGATCGAAGGCTGATCATCGCAGAGATCGCCCGCCTTCCGTGTCGCAGTTTCGATATTCCCGGCGAGGATGGCACCGATACCGGGTTGTTCCTGACGAACCAAGGATGCCAGGCCCGCGCCGCGCTCAGCGCGATCGAGCCAGCGCAGCGCTGCCATCACATCGTCGACCGGCACCGGGATGCTGGCGGGCGACGGAGGGCCGGTTGGCCCTCGACGGCGGAGCGATCGGACGCCCAGGATGCAAGGATGGCGGGCTTCACTTCGGGCTCAAGCTGCGGGTCCGAGCAACGATGAAGGGATCAAGGAAAGAGCGTGTGTGCGACATGACATATCCTCCTTTCCTGCCGCGACTTTCTCCGAAAGCGAAGTTCCCGGAAGATTGGTTCGGGCTCGTGTAGGGTCAATGGATGGGAATGCGCCCGGCGTTTGCCGGGCGTTCGTTTTCATCGTGCATTGAGCATTGAGTACTGAAGAACTGACGCGCAGCGCACCGTTCAAATTCCGTGACGAACGGCCTCCGCAATCGCCGGCATCACGTCGATATCATTAGAGGTATGCGCAACAGCGTTCGTGCTCACGATCCTCTCGACGAGCCCACCCAGGACTTGCGCTGCATCGCCGGCGAAAAGCGGATGCACGACCACGCAATCCGGTCGCGCGAACCCCATGCCGACCAGCTGGCGCGCCGCCTCGGCGAGGGTCCGGCCGGATGAGGCGATATCGTCGACCAGCACCGGCTGGCGATCGAGAAACGCTGGGGCATTCGGAATCGAGATGGTGACGTCACGGTCGCCGGACCGGATTTTCTCGCACACGAGAAACGGAGCATCGGCATCGGCCGCCACCTGCGAGACCCACTGTTCGCTTTCCAGGTCCGGACCGATGATCAGCGGACGAGCGACATTGCGCTTGATCCACGAGGCCAGAAGCCGCGCAGCATGAACAACCTGGGTCGGGATGCGGTAGATTTCCGACAACGCATGATAGCGGTGGAGATGCGGATCGACCGTCACCAGCCAGTCGAGATGGCGGGACAGGATCGCGGCAAAGGTTCGCGACGTCACCGCCTCGCCGGCATGGAAGCGAATGTCCTGGCGCATGTAAGCGAGGTAGGGGGCGACGAGCCCGATCCTGCGAGCGCCCAGATCGCGCGCGGTGTCGGCTGCGAACAGCAGCGGCAACAGCTTGGCGTCCGGATGATCGAGACTGCACAGCAGGATGACGTCGCGGTCGCTGATGTCGCTTACGACCCTGAGATAGGTTTCCCCGTCGGGAAACTGACGATGCTCGATCGTGCCGACCTCTGCATCGAGTGCGGCGGATAGCGGCTGTGCCAGGGCCTCGCTGCCAGACAGCGCGAACAGCACGGGACGGTTCATAGCGCTTCAATCCCGAAGATCGGCCCGTCGCTCACCGCATAGGCCGCCGCATAATCGAGCTCGCCCGGGCTCTCGGCATGAATGGTGCTCAAGGGAGCCCCGGCATCCACCATCTGGTTCAGCCGACACTGCAGCGCGACGCCGGCGGCCTTGGCCATCGGCGCGCCGGCAAGCTTCGCGACCGTCGCGAGCTTGCGATTGTCGATACTCACCAGGCGGCCGCTATAGGGAGCGATCATATCCTGTTGGAACCGGGCGACCGGTGGAGCCCGCATGCCGCCCTGCGCTTCGCAGATACGTTGGAACTTGGCCCAGGCCCGGCCGCTTTCGAGGCACGCCCGCGCACGCGCATAGCCTTCGCCGGCCGGGGCCGCGTCCGCGAGCTCAAGCAGTCCTCCCGCCAGCTCGCAGGCCCGGTGGGCGAGATCCTCGGCGCCAGGCTGCCCCTGGAGCACGGCAAGGATATCCTGCGCCTCGAGCGCCGGACCGATGCCCCGTCCGATCGGCTCCGCGCCGGGGCCGCGCATCACGCGCGTGCGAAGCCCGAAGGCTTGGGCGACCGAGCTCAGCGCGCGCTCGAGGGTGTCGGCGGCAGCGGCTCCGCGGACCTTGGCGGTCGGCCCGACCGGGATGTCGATGACCAGATGGGTCGCACCGGCCGCGACTTTCTTGGACAGCACCGAGGCGACCATCTGCCCGACGGCATCGATATCGAGCACGCGCTCCACGCCGATGATCACGTCGTCGGCAGGGCTGAGATTGACGGCGCCGCCCCAGGCGATGCAGCCGCCTTCGCGCTCGACCACCTTGCGGATTGCGGAAACGTCGAGGTCGACAGGTGCCAGCACCTCCATCGTGTCCGCCGTGCCGGCCGGCGAGGTGATCGCCCGCGACGATGTCTTGGGCATGATCAGGCCCTCCGCGGCCATGATCGAGACGATGATCGGCGTGGTGCGATTGCCCGGCAATCCACCGACGCTATGCTTGTCGACGATGACCGTTCCGGGCCACTGCAATCGCTCGCCGACATCGACCATCGCCCTGGTCAGGCTGATCGTTTCGTCCGTATCGAGCGGGACCGCCGAGCAGGCCGTGACGAATGCCGAGAGATGGACATCGCTATAGCGTCGCTCGGCGATGTCGGTGATGATCGCTGAAAAAGCCCCGTCACTGAGACGATTGCCATAGATACGCCGACGCACTTCGGCGAGCGAGGCGAGAGGCTGGGCGTGCGCGATCTCGACCGGATCGCCCTCGCTGACGCCGAGCCGCTGCCATGCGGATTCCGAGAGGCCGATCTCGCCGGGCGCTGGAGCCTCCGCGGAACTGTGCAGCAGCGAGACGACGATTTCCCGCCCGCCGGCGCGCAGCGCGACCTGCGCGCGGGACGCAAGACCTTCCGAGCGGCAGACGGGACAGTCGTGGCGCATGACCGCGATCAGATCGCTACCGGCACCCGACAGGCCGATGCGGCGTGCCCGCAGCGTCGTCGCGACAGACTCTGCTTCGGCGTTCTCGATGATCCCGGGCTTCACGCGAGCATGCCCCAGCTACCCAGCGCCGGTACGCTGCATGCCCAGCCCAGTTCCTCCGAGACACGCTTCGCCAGGACGTGGGCGCCGGTCGGCTCGCCATGGGTGACATAGACGTGGCGCGGGGCCTCGTGCAGCGAGCCGAGCCAGCGCATGAGCTCGTCGCTGTCGGCATGCGCCGAGAGCATCGTCAGGTTGGCGACCTCGGCTTCGACCGGGATATACTCGCCGTGGATCTTGATCGTCCGGGCGCCGCCGATCATGGCGGCGCCGCGGGTGCCCGCCGCCTGGAAGCCCGAGAAGAGGATGAGGTTCTTCCCATCCGGCGCGAAGCGCTTGAGATGGTGGAGCACGCGGCCGCCCGTTGCCATTCCGCTGGCCGAGATGATGACCTTTGGGGCGGGGTTGGCGGTGAGTTCCTTGGATTCCTCCACTTCGCGCACATAGTGCGCGACGCTGCACGCCGCTTCGCACTCGGCGCGGGCCAGGCGATGCTCGTCCATGAAATCGCACATCAGCCCGCTCGCGTTGATCGCCATCGGGCTGTCGAGGAAGATCGGGATGTCGCGGAGGCGTCCCTGCGCGCGCAGACGCGAGAAATGATAGAGAAGCGACTGGACCCGTCCCACGGCGAAGGCCGGGATCACCACCGTCCCTCCTCTCTCGACGCATCGTTCGACATGATCTCCAAGCGTCTTTGTCGGATCGACCTGCTCGTGGCGCCGATCGCCATAGGTCGATTCCACCAGGACATAGTCGGCGCGCGCGGGCGGCTCGGGATCTTTCATCACCGAATCGCCGTAACGGCCGATGTCGCCTGAGAAGAGGATTGTCCGCCCCTTCCAGTCGATCTCGATCGACGCCGCGCCGAGGATGTGGCCGGCGCGATGATAGCGCACCCTGATGCCGTCCGTGACTGCATGCCACGCTCCGAACTCGATCGGCCGGAAGAGCTGCAATGCCAGACGCGCGTCAGCCTGGGTGTAGAGCGGCAGCGCCGGCTGGTGCCTGGAGAAGCCGTGCCGGTTGGCGAACTCCGCATCCTTTTCCTGCAGATGACCGCTGTCGGGAAGAAGGAGCTCGCACAGGGCCGCGGTCGCCCGGGTGGCAAGGACGGTACCGTCCCAGCCCAGGCGCGCCATGCGCGGTAGCGCGCCCGAGTGATCGAGATGAGCGTGGGTCAGCAGGACTTGGCCGACATCGGCGACTTCGGGTGGAATTGGCGCCCAATTAAGGCGGCGCAGATCCCTGGGTCCTTGAAACAGGCCGGAATCGACAACGATCTGAGTTTCACCATCGTCCACCAGATAACGCGACCCTGTGACCGTTCCCGATGCGCCGAGAAAGGCGACGCCGAGACCATCGGCCGGGCGCTTAGCCAGATCGATCCTTGCTTCGCGCTCGAGGACGGTCACGCCGGACTGGTTGCGGGAATGGTGCCGTTTCTTTCTCTTGTGCATGGACGCGGGCCTGCCTCTCACGATTATGTTCGTGAGCGCAGCTTTGATTCGCGGACGCCGCACGCCTATACGCAAAAGCCGCAGCACGACTGCTGCTCCCGACAGTTGCGTCGCGCGAACACCGGTGGCCGATCCGATCGATCACCTTACCCATGCTTGCGCGATGCCCTTCGGACTTCGGTCTCTACTTATACCTTGCTCCTTGGACTCGAGCCTATGCAGGCTGGACGTTGACTAGAAGAGAACGGCATATGGGCGAACATGACCATCGCATGCGCAAGCGCGGCAAGATCGTTCTGATCGGCTTCCTGCTCGTCGCCAGCTTCTTCCTCATTACCGAGCATACCGCGCACTTCCTGGGTGTGCTGCCCTATCTCATCCTGCTCGCCTGCCCGCTCATGCACCTGTTCATGCACCACGGCCAAGGTGGGCATCAGCATGGCCATGAGCCCGGCCAGGCACCCGCCGGCTTGCCGGCCAATCCCAACGGCCGCATCGAAGGAGAGCCGCGATGACGCACGCCGACTATGGCTATGGTCTGTGGGGGCTCGCGCTGGTCAATGCCGCCGTTTTCATCCTCTTTGCGTTCAGCTTCTTCAAGCCGGCAACGCGGCGCGACTGGCGCAGCTTCGGCGCGTTCAGTGCGTTCATCGTCGCGCTCTTCGCCGAAATGTATGGCTTCCCGCTCACCATCTTCCTGCTGTCGGGGTGGCTCCAGTCGCATTTCCCCGGCGTCGACTGGTGGAGCCACGATGCTGGCCACATCCTGGAAATGATGTTCGGCTGGCGCATCAATCCGCATTTCGGCCCGTTCCACATCGCCAGCTTTGTGCTGATTGGTGTAGGCTTTTGGCTAATCTCGATCGCGTGGACGGCGCTTCACACGAGTCAGCGCAAACACGAATTGGCAATGACGGGGGTCTACGCCCGGGTGCGGCACCCTCAATACGTAGGGTTCATCCTCGTCATGCTCGGTTTCTTGCTACAATGGCCGACGCTTCTGACGCTTGCCATGTTTCCGGTGCTGGTGGTGATGTACATTCGTTTGGCTAAGCATGAGGAGAGATACGCGCTCGCGACCTACGGCGATAGCTACCGCCAGTACATGGCCCATGTTCCCGCCTTCTTCCCCAGCTTGCGTTGGAAGCGGGAGATTGCAGGACTGGCCTTCACAGGAAATGCTCGAATGGCAGGCCATCAGACGGACGGGCCGGTTAGCGAGGGTTCTCGAGAACACGACAACATGCTGCCAGGAGGTTAGACGTTGTCCTCCTCCGCAAGATCATCACGAACATGACGAAATCGAGGGGGCGTATGTGACCATGCAGGTGACGATCCTTGCGATTGTAGTAAACGGCGTTCCCGTCCTGAGCCTCCATCAGACCCGATCCGCGGCCTGGAAGCGGCTCATGAGATTCATAGACGCGAAATGGCCGGAGCGCCTGGGAGCGATGCTTCCCCCTGCCGAAGACGAAGCGAAGGCGCGCATGTTCTTTCGCGAGGAAGATAAAGACCTGTACGCGATCATCGACGCCGACATATCAGAGCTGCACGATGCCTTGGGGTGGGTCAAAGATCCCGTCGTTGGTTAGCCCGTCACGCGATCGCCCTCGAAAAGCTGGGCCGCCCACCGATCGAGATCGCAGCCACGTCCTGAACGTCACCGAAGTTCAGGACGTGACCGAGCCCGGGCAGTGCGATCGGGCGCTATCTGTAAGCCGGACAAGCAACTGACCTGTTCGACCGCCGTGCCAGCGGGCTGATTGCCAAGGGCGCGGCCGGATTTTGCGTCGGCGCAACGGGTGTCAGTCGGTGTCGGCCTCTACGGAGAGATGTGCAGCGGCTGTCATCTATCGCCCCGGCGCGGAGGAATCGGAGGTGAGCCAAGGCCCTTAACGGCAAGCC
Organism: Sphingobium chlorophenolicum; assembly: GCF_000722875.1. Classification (GTDB taxonomy): domain Bacteria; phylum Pseudomonadota; class Alphaproteobacteria; order Sphingomonadales; family Sphingomonadaceae; genus Sphingobium; species Sphingobium chlorophenolicum. The sequence goes on from NZ_JFHR01000007.1 coordinate 73,737, forward strand.
CCGAACTGGCGAGGGGTGGCGCAACGCCTCACGCCCGCTCAGCAGCCCTGGATTATCAAGCATGGTGTAAGCTGACGGCCGAGCCGGCGGGGGGCAAGACGCACCGGATCCCCTGTCTGGGACACGGTGGCGTTCGTGCGCTAACTCTCGGGGATGACGGCTGAGCCGTACAAGCGCTGGTCGCGGGCGCACCTGTCGGCCACGCGGGATGATGAAGAATCTGGCAGGCACGAAATGAGACACGCAAGGATGGAGATTCGACCCTGAGAAGCACCAAACTTCGGCTGCACCTTCTCGCGAGCCGCACTCACAAGTGGCTCGCGATCATTGTCGGCGCGCAGCTTCTTTTGTGGTTCGCAAGCGGCGCGTTGATGAGCTTCTTGCCCATCGATCGAGTGCATGGCGATCACCTTGTGGACCGCAAAGCCGTGGCGCCCTTGCCTCGCGGCGTGGCGCTCGTCCCACCATCAGTGATCGTCGCGGCGACCGGGACGCGGATCGAGACCGTGAGCTATCGCATGTGGCTTGGCCGCCCGGTCGCTGAGGCGACAACGGCCCGAGGGACGCGGCTGTTCGACGCGAGGACGGGCGCACTGTTGCCCGCCCCAACTGCGGCGCAAGCCCAAGCGGTAGCGAGGGCCGCCTGGCGGAGCAACGATCACCCAAGTGTGAACGTGGAACTGATCGATCGCGCCAGTCCCGAATATCGCGGCACGCTTCCCGCCTGGCGTGTGACGTTCGCCGATCCGGACTCCACTCGGATCTTCGTGGCGGCCGATACCGGCCGGATTGCGGCGGTGAGGACAGGCACGTGGCGGCTTTATGACTTCTTCTGGAGCCTTCACATCATGGATTGGAAGAATCACGAGGACTTCAACACGCCATGGCTTCTAGGGTTTGCGCTCGGCGGCCTCGGACTTTGGCTTGGCGGGGCCGTGCTTCTTTACATGCGTTGGCCGAAGCGGCGTCGGTCAAGCGCGTCAGGCTAGCGGACCGGCAGAAACAGGAGAAGGATGATGATAAAGAAAAGTGATAAGTCGCGCGGCGGGTTGGAACGCAGTTGAACAGGCGAGACTTCGTTTGGCAGCGATGGGGTAGACCATGGCGCATCTGAGCGATGCTGAAATGATCAACTGGATGGCGCTTTATACTGCGACCGCTCTGTGCTGCGCGATCGCAATGGCCTTGGCGATCCTTGTTCTCGCCTGTCGCCTCTGGCGCGAGAAGGCCTGGGCGCAGCTTCGCAGCGCCAAGGATGTGGCGCTGTTCCTCCCCAAATCCTGGTGGCGGTGGCAGAAGCTTTATCTGCTTTCGACGCCCGTGACGCTCGCGATCGTCAGTTCGTTCGGATTCACGTTGAGGTGGAGCTGATCGTTTAAAGGGCGAAGGCGTCTGAGAGTCGGGCTACCAGGTGCGCCGCGTTGCGGTCGGCCGGGGTGACAGTCAACAGTGGCGCTACTCGCCGAAGCCTTTCGCGTTGGTGGACCTCGGGCTCGCCGAACTCCAGCACCTCCAAGATCAATTGCCTGATCTCGCCGGTCGTGCCTGAACGCGCTTCGATCAGGAAGTCGGGGCGGCAGGGGCCGGCGGGAGTGAGGTGATCAAAGACGGGCTTCTCGACAAAGATATCAAGGCCCTCCTCGGCTAGCTCGCGCCTCGCTTCCAGAAGCGCGCGCAGAACGTCTCGCTCGAACTCGGAATTGACCGGGATGAAGCGACGGCCCGAATAAATCGGTTGGGCAAATGCGCGCAATGGTGCGTAGCCGTGCGCTTCCGGATACTCGCCTGCGACGATCATTACCAGGAACGGCCCCTTCACCGGTTTTCCGGCGAAAGAGAATGACTGCACCCTGTTTGCGACCCGCAATTCCTGAGCACCCGCGACCTCGATGACGTGGCCGCGGATGGCCGGCGAAAAGACGGCGAGGAAGCCTTGTGGTGCATGGCCTCGCGGCCATCGCCTCGCGAGCTGGCGAAGTGCAGCATACGCACGGCGGCTGTGCAGCGCATCGGCATGGGTCCAGAAAGCGCGGCTTAGCTCTATACTGGGTGCGATCTCGATCTTGGCGGCAGCGCGGGTCAGCGCGTCGAACTCAGCCTTAATTGACGCCGGCTCGACCTCATCGGCGAGCGGCGGGATGCGGTTCGTGCCGGCGATGTCGATCAGCCGCCACAGGAGGCGGGCGAGGCGCGGCACCGACGCATGGCGGGTTCGATCATCAGTCGCATCATCCTCCGGCCGTTGAGCGAGCTTCTCCGGGGCGGGCCTCAGCACTTCGAAGTAGCCCTCGGGCGGGTTTGCCGGAGTCTCGCGCGTGCGAATCTCGGAGAGCCTGTGGGTGATCTGATCGCGGAAGAATGGGCAATCCTCGCGATGCTCAGGCCGCTTGGCGCTCGTCAGCCGGCGCAGATAATAGGTTTCGGCCTCCGACAGAAATGCCGGCGTCAGGATCGGTGGAGGCTCTCCGGCGGCAAGGCAGTCGCAAGCGATCCATTTTGCGCCGATACGCGCGTTCTGGACAAGGGTGATGCCCGCATCCTCATCGGCGCGGCTGCCGCTCCCTGTGTACCAGCGGACCAGCGCTTCGCGCAGTGGGTGTGGAAGAGGGATTCGGCGTCCACCCACGCCGTTCGTTTCGCGATCGATGAGCCACATCAAATGGGTTCCACGGCGTCGAAGATCACAGTCTTTGGCACCTCGGGCGGATTGACAACTCTAAACTACTCGATCTCACTTTCATTATTCGGAGTGGGAGCAGCTGATGCGAGCTTTGACGTTGATCGGTTCGGCCATGGGCCTGGTGGCAGCCAGCGGGGCCGTCGCGCAGCCGTCGAAGCCAATCAGGGCCGCCCTGGTGATCTCCATGTCGGACGCCGCGCGCGGCACCGGGAACCCGATAGGCCCTGTCGATGGGAAGCCGACTCCGTCGACGTCGGAGGCCTCACCGCCGACGGCCGGCTTTCGCGTCCACGATCTCAGCCGGCGTTGGGTCGAGTACCAGATGGCCAGCGCATTCACCCATCTACCGGGCGTAGCAGCCGGCGCTTCTGAGGATTCGTTCGCTCCGGTGGGGGCGGCCCAGCCTCAGGTTCCATTCTCTGGCGCGTCGGTGGCGCCCGTCTCAGCGATTCCGATACCCACATGGATGAGAGGCGGCAGCGTCTTCGCCGCAGCGTCCGCTACCTATGTGCCGGGGTGCGCTCCCACCGAGTATCGGCCGAGCGGGCTTCTTACGGGCCACGCCGAGTACCGGCGCCGAGGCTATTATAGGCTGATGGCGAACATCGCTTGCCAATACGGCATTCCGGTGGGCCTCTTCGACGCCATGATCATTCGGGAAAGTCGCTATAACGCGGCGATCTACTCCCCGAAGAATGCGTTCGGCTTGACCCAGCTGATGCCGGACACAGCGGCCGGTCTAGGCGTCAACCGCTATGATGTGGAGCAGAATCTGCGCGGTGGCGCTCGCTACCTGCGCGAGCAGCTCGACCGGTTCGGCCAGTATCACCTCGCGCTGGCGGCCTATAACGCGGGTCCCGGTCGCGTGCGCAACGGCAAGATTCCGCCCTTCGCAGAGACGCAGGCGTACGTCTCCAACATCCTCCTGAATTGGTCGAGGCTCAGCTTGCCCCGATCGGCCCAGGGTGAGGTGACCGCATCGGGTGATCGGCTCGCAGCTTCTAGGTCAACGGTCGTGACGTCGTTTTGAGATGCCGCCGTCAAGGGATCAGAGAGCGAAGTCGTTGCCTTCTTCGAGCACGGCGCGACGCTGCAGTATCCTGCTGATCTCGGCGACCATTTTCTTGATGACCGCCGACTGAAAGTAAGTCCCCCATTCCTTCCGAATCTCGCTTCCGTCCATTCCCTCGAGCTCCCGAAGCGCCTCTATAAGACGATGAGGGAGACCATTGAAAAGGGTGCTGAGCATCGCGACCAGGGTGGCGAAGCGCTCGTCGCCCATCAGTTCCAGATCGCGTGCCATTTCCACACTGATAATCGCCTGCATGAGGTCGATGTTGAGCGAGCGGAGAATCGATTGGAATTCGGGCAGCGTCATCGGGGCACGCTTGGCCGAATCGCGATGAAGAATAACCCCGAGCCGGCTCTTCTTGATGTTCGTCCTCAGGGCCATTTGCCGGATGCCCATATCCTGAGCCTCCATGGCCCGCACGATCAGCGGGATGTAGTCGGGATCGTCCCCAGGCGGTGGCGCGCTAGGCGAATCCAGCTCGATTGTGGCCAGCGATGACACAGCTAAAGCCCCCCGAACGACTCTTCGGACCGGGGCAGGAAATCACTCGGTCAGGAACTTGGCAACCCTTTTTGTATCGAGTGCGGTGGGGTTGGCTCCAGCTAACTACTTGAGAGGGACGACATTCCCGCTGTCACCCGGCTGATTCTCAACGGCAACCGACGATTCGCCAGCTCCCTCGATCCCCATTTTCGAGAGCAGCTTGGATGCGCTCTGTTCGACTACATAATTGAAGAGAAGCATTGATATGGCATCGGCGACGGTGAGGTCCGAGCAGAGCTCCTCGCTGAGCCTTTGCTTCGCTTCCAGCAGATTGTCGGCGCTTGTCTTGGTGATCTTAAGGTGGATGCGGATCGACCCGTTCGTCGGAATTTTGCTGAGGTGTTCGCGAAGGGTCTCGAGATCGTGTTGAGCGAGCGCATGCGAAACGCGGGATTCAGCCAGCTTGTCCACCATGCTGGCGAGGCTCTGGTAGCATTTCGTCTCGTTAGAGAGCAGGCGAAGGCTCTCCGTGGTCAGGCGGAACAGATACTCCGATATGTCGAGCGAATAATCGCGGCTATCGCCACTCATCTTTGCACGTCCCCCGACCTCGATCCGACAGCCCTGGCGACGCCGAGCCTAGCAGGATTGGTTGAGCACGCCCAATACGACTCGTCGGTCAATAGGTCGATTCTACTCTTCGTTCTGGATGTCCGCAAACCGGGACACGTGTCCGCGTCTGCGGGCGGCGCGTCCGTAAGGGCGGACACAGGTCCGCGAGTCGGGACGTGTGTCCGAGCACCCGGACAAATTCGCGTCTTGAAATGGCGAGGTTAGCAAAAAGCTACACAAGGCGCCTGGTTCCATCTCGGAGTCGTTGTTCCCCAAGTCCATTCGGTCTCACCCTTCAATTGGGCGCGGAGGAGCCGCGTCTCCATCGAAGGGAAACTCACTATGCAGTCTGTGCTGAAGCGGAGCGGCCGTATGGAGATGGCGATCCTCGCCCTCGCCGTGCTGGCATTCGCGCTCCTCTACTTTGCCGATCCGGCCTTTGCCGGAGCGGACACCACGTTCGACACCGCCCTCACGAAGTTCACCGACTTTCTCGAGGGCTCGGGCGGCAAGATCATTACGGTCCTCTCGCTCGCGGGCGGCATCGTGGCGCTCGCCTCGGGCCGCTTCTCCATGGGTCAGATCGCGATCCCGGTGGGCGTCGGCGTCGGCGCTGGGACCGGCATTCCGATCGTCACCTCGACCGTGACGGCGACGATCTGAAGCATCCGCACGGCTCGGTCGGGGTAGCAGCCCCGGTCATGCTCGCGGGGAGGGTGGTGCAATGGCCGCAGACAAGTACGCGATCCCATCTCATCTGGATGATCCCGAGCTGATCGGGCTGTGGACCCTGGATGAGTTCCTGGCGATGGTAATTCCCTTCGTCTGGGGGATCATGACCCAGCACATCCTTATTGGCATGGCGGCAGCGTTCGCCGGCTGGTGGGGACTTAAGAAAGCGAAGGCGGGTCGTGCAGCGTCTTGGCTGCTTCACTTGGCCTATTGGCATCTTCCGGCCGGCTTCACCGGTCTGAGAGCCACGCCACCCTCGTACCTCCGATTGATGGCGGGGTAAGATGGACCTTTCGTACAGCCATGCGCACAACCAGCGCGTTCTGAAGCAGCGCAACCTGTTGGTGGTTGTCGCAGCCGGGCTCGCCGGGCTGACGGCGCTCCTCCTCCTGTTCGGCATCTCCCGCGACCGCGAAATCGTGCTGCAGCCCGTGCTTCGCTCCCCGGTGACGGTGAGCAGCGCCGGCGTGTCGCGCGAATATCTCGAGATGATCACGCGAGATGTCGTCTTGCTGACGCTCGACCGGAGCCCGCAGAACCTCGAATATTGGATGAACTCGGTCCTCGCCATCACGGCGCCGCGGGCCCAGGGGAAGATCAAAGGCGACCTTCTCAAAATCGTCAACGAGCAGCGCGGCTCCTCCATTTCCCAGTTTTTCACGATCCAGTCGATGGAGATCGACCCGAAGAATCTCCGCTCCGAAGTGACCGGGGAGCTCCACACTATCGTCGGAAACAAGGTGATCTCGAATGAGCGCCGAACCTTCCGTTACGACTGGGAGTACCAGGGTCTCTCTCTGCGCCTGATCGGCTTCGGCATGGTCCGTACCGGCAAGGAGCAACACCAATGACGGCCATTTACGCTTTGGGCACCGCCGCAGCCGGCACGATCCTCATGTCGCGGATCACCTGCTTCCTGAGCCGGATGATCGGCGCTTGCCTGGTGACGCTTGCGGTCTTGCTCTTCGCACAGCCCGCTTGGGCCGATCAGACGATCATGGCCGCTGACAGCGCCCAGGTGGATTGCCAGGCTTCCGCCAAGGATCTGACCCGCATCAGCCTGGTCGAGGACGAGTTCGCCAGCGTTTCAAAGATCTCGACTGGCAATCCGCAGGACGACTTCTCGGTCGTGAACGAGCCGGTGCGGGGCGACATCTATCTTAGCGTGCCGGAGGGCTACGGGCGCCCAGCGCTGTCATTCTTTGGCACCACTAAGCGCGGCTACGTTTACAAGTTCGTGTGCCGGATCTCTGGTGACCAGGCTGCCCAGGTGTTCGTGTCGAACCCCGCAATCGCCAAGGAGAAGGCGACCGAAGCTTCGCCCCAGCAGGTCGCTGCCGGCCCCCAGGACGCGGCCGTCGAGCTCGTCCAGGCGATGTATTCGAACAGCGTCGCCGATGGTTATGAGATGCGCCAGCGCGCGCTGAAGCCAGTCTATGTCGGCAAGCTCAAGGTCCAGATGATCGCCGAGTATCGCGGCCAGGACCTCACCGGAAAGGTGCTGCGCATCGAGAACATGGGCGACGCGCCGACCGAGCTGACCGAACGCACGGTCGCGCCGGCCAGCGCGCTCGCAGTCTCCATCGCCGAGCCCAGGCTCGCTCCGGGGAAGGTCACGACGGCCTACCTCGTCTCCCAGAACGTGAGGTAAGCCATGGCCTTTGCGGACATCTTCAATCGTAAGCGCAAACCGCTCGACGAGGGCGAAGGGGAAGGTGTCTCGCCCGTCGGCGGCGAGCTCGCCGGAAACGAAGCGGTCCGTCGCAAGCAGCGCATGCTCTTGGCCGGTGCCGCCGGTGTCGGCCTTCTGGTCTCGTCGATGTGGATCTTCAGCGGCGACGACGTGTCGAAGACCTCGGATGGCGACGAGGCCGAAAAGGTCGAGGTTTCGACCAAGGACCTCGTCAACCGGAACCTGTCTCAACAGGAGTGGATGGCGCTGTCGGAAAACCGCTTCGCCTCGACGGAGAACCAGCTCAAGTCGGCGAACGGTCAGACGGCGCGGGTAGACAACCTCGCCGCGCAAGTCGAGGCGCTAAAGGGCCAGAACCAAGCGATGCAGGCCGACGGGCAGCGGGTGCTCTCTGCCTATCAGGCTGAAAACGAGCAGCTCCGCAAGCAGCTGAACGAGCGCCCTACGGCGCCCGCGCCGGCACCGGGGCCGGCAGCCATGTACGGGCCGAATGGCCCGCAGGCCTATCAGCGACCTGACGCCGGGGCAGGAGCCCCGGGAGCGCTCTCGGTGAGCCGGTCGGCGGAAGTCAAGATGGTCAGCTTCTCGACCACCGACACAGGAACCGCGTCGAGGGTCACCAAGGGAAATACGGTCTATACCGACAGCCCGAACTACCTGCCGCCCAATAGCTTTGCCTCCGCCAAGGTGATCGTCGGAGTCGACGCTGCGGCCGGGGTGAACAGCCAGACCGATCCGCTTCCCGTCGTTCTGCGTGTGACGGGGCCGGCGCGGTCGGTGCTGCAAAACGGCAAGCTTCTTACGACCAAGATTCAGGGCTGCTTGATCAACGGCGCCGCGCGCGGCGAACTGTCGAGCGAAAAGGTCTACGTCAAGCTGCAGAAGATGACCTGCCCGCAGCCGGGCGGGCGATATGCGGTTTCCGAGGTCAAAGGGTTCATCGCGTTCGGTGGAAAGACCGGGGTGCGCGGCCGGGTCGTCTCCCGCGAAGGCGGTCTCGTTAGCCAAGCTTTCATCGCCGGTCTGGTCGGCGGGTTCGGCCGCGGCTTCTCGGCAAATGCCAATTCGTTCCTGACCCAGCCCAACGTGACGGTGAACGGTCAACGTCAGAAACTCGGGCTCGGAGACATAGCCCAAGGCGGCTTCGGCGAAGGCGTCGCTCAGAGCGGGGACATGGTCTCGAAATATCTGATCGAGCGCGCCGAGCAATATCAACCGGTGATTGAGATGCCGACCGGCATCGATGTGGAAATCGTCTTCCTGGAGGGTGTCTATGTTCGCAATTGATCGTTTGCGCCGGCGCCTGTCGCCCAAAGCCATGATGGTGCTGGCCGTGCCGCTTGTGGGGATCGCCAGCGTTGCCGTCGCCGCGCAGATGGCCAACCCGGGCAGCGTCGAGGTGGCCAGCCTCCTGAAGGCACGGCTCCCCAAGACCCCGCTGACGAAGGTCGACTGCGAGAAGGTCAAGGGGCTGTGCGAGGTCACCGCCGACTCGAACCTCTTCTATGTCGACACCAAGGCCCGATACCTGATCATCGGCCGTGTCTATGACATGGAGACGCGGCAGGACCTCACCGCGGCCCGGCTCCTCGAAATCAACCCCGACATGCTGGTGGGAGGCGCCGCGAAGGCCAATGCGGCGTCGGCGGATGGAGACGAAGAGTCGGCTCTCGCGCCGCCGCAGGGCCGGCTGCAGAAGACATCACTTCCGGCCCGGCCCGCCACGCTTTCGCTCGATGGCCTGCCGAAGGACGGCGCGATCGTGTGGGGAAATCCTGCGGGGCAGACAGTCACCGTCTTCACCGACTTCCGCTGCGGCTACTGCCGCGCTCTCACGAACGTGCTGCGCAGCATGGACGTGCGCGTCGTGGAGCGTCCGATCTCGGTCCTCGGCAGCCGCGACATCGCCGATCGCGTCTACTGCGCGAAGAACCGGGAGGAAGCCCTCCACGCTGCCTACGCCGGTGAGCCGTTCAAGGGGGGAGCATCCTGCGACACCTCCGGGCTCGATGCCAACGAGGCGTTCGCACACAAACATGGCCTGACGGGGACGCCGGTCATCGTCCGAAGCGACGGCGCGGTCCTCGAGGGCTATCGACCCAAGGAGTTCCTGCTGAGCTGGATCAAGGAAGGGCGGTCGTGAGCGCCCGCTGCCTTACCAGCGCCGCTCTGTGCGCGGCTGGCCTGCTGACGCTGCCCGGGTGCACGACCTTCGGCGGCAACGTCAAGGGCAGCTTCTCGTGCCAGGCACCCGACGGAATCTGCGCTCCCTCCTCGACGATCGACGATCGCGCCATGGCGATGATCTCGGGCGAGGCCGGCGACGTCATGATCCCCGCGGGACCATACCAAGCCGCGCCGCAGCCGCCGCAGCGTTCAACGCGGACCGCGCTCGCGTCGCCTCGCGCCGCGACCGGCGAAACGCCTGCCGCCCGGACGCGCGAAAAGGTGCTCCGGATCGTCTTCCAACCCTATGTCGACGATCGCGGCCGCCTCCACGAGGCCAGCGCTGTTCACACCGTGGTGCAGTCCGAATGGCAGGCGGAGGCCCTCGCCGACGCGAGACCAATCCCCGACCGCAATGCGGCCGCGGCCGCGCCGGCCGAGCTGAGCCTTGTCGAGGCGGTCGATCGTGAGGCGCCGGGAACCGTCGACATCGCTGCGTTCGATCCTAACTTGCCAGATCCCGCCGTCGTGGCCGCGGCGCGCGCGCGGGGTTCCGACCCCGTTGCCGCCATCAAGGCGGACGTTGCGAAGCGTCTGACAGCGAAGCCCGAGCGGCGCACCACGCGCTCGAGCCTGTCCGTCTCCGCTGACGCCCGAGCGTCTTCCGCTACATCGGAGACCGGAGCGGCGGCCTCTGCTTCGCAACCCGCAGTCGCCGACGCCAAGCCTCTCAAGGACCCCGCTCGACCCGCTGCGGTCCCGCCGGCCGTAAAAAACCGCCAGCCAGCGTCGCCGGCGTCATTGGCGAAGCAACCGGCGCTGGAGAGCGAGGGCGGGGCCAGCTCCGGCCCTGAAGCCATGGCGCGCGTGAAGGCGAGCGAGGCCTACCGGGATGCCGAGGCACATGTCCAAGGCGTCGCGCGGCAGGCCGGAGAAGACCCGGCACTTCCGAGCATGAAGCCTCTGACCAGCCCCACCATTCGCGCCGCGAGCTTTCCGGCGGCCGTCCCGGAGGACAAGTGATGAGCGCCAAGGCTGGCCTGTTCGACAACCTGCTGTCGGGCGTCTTCGGTGACAGCAAGCGCCCTGATGCGCAGCGGCCGGATCTTGCGGTGCCTATGCTCGCCCATTGGCTTCCGTACCGGAGCTACGATCCGAAAACTGCCATCTTCTACAACTCGTCTTCCCGAGGCTTCGTGATCGAGGTGTCGCCGCTGGTCGGTGCCGACGAGCGCACCGGCGAGATACTGACACAGTTCCTTTCCGAGGGAATCCCCGCGCCCGGTTGCCTTCAGTTCCACGACTGGATGAGTCCCCGGGTCGGGGAGCGGCTCTCGAAGTGGTATCTGCCACGCTATTCCGCGAGCGGCGTCTATGAGCGGATGGCCAAGCATCGGGTCGACTTCCTGACGGAAGGCGTCTGGAATTCGCTCTCGGCCGACGCACCGTTTTGCCTGCGCAATCACCGGGTCGCCATCTCCTATTCGACCCCGGAGAGCTCGAGCGTCTCCAATGAGGAGATCGTCGCCGTGATGGACGGCCTGGTCTCGGTGCTCGGCTCGATAGGCGTCTCGGCGCGGAAGATGGATCCGGTCGCGCTGATTGGCTGGATCGACGACATCACATCGCCGACCACCGCGGCGGGCGAGGACGTGGTCAGCTACAATCCGCTCGATCCGATCGCCGACCAGGCGGTGCGGCGCGACATCGAGATGCGAGTCGATCCGGATCGCATTCTGCTGCGGACCGAACGGTTTCGGCCAACGGGCAAGGAGGTCGATGGCGCGCCGGAAATCGGCGAGATCTATCCCGACGTCTTCGACGTTCGGTCGTTCTCCGTTCGCAATCTTCCGCAGCGCTGGGCACCCTGGGATTGCGCGCGCCTGATCGGTGACATGTTCGCCGACAAGCTGCGGATGCCCTGTCCGGTGGCCACCAACCTGTGCCTAGACTTCCCCGATCCGCAGGCGTCGAACAACAAGGCCAGCTTCAAGTTCATGCGGACCACGAGCCTCGCGGATTCGAAGTCCGCCCGGTTCTTGCCCCAGCTGCGCGATCAGTCGCAGGAGTGGAAGTTCGTCAACGACGAAATTCGGCAAGGGCGCAAGCTGGTGCGCCTGTTCTACAGCGTCACATCATTCTCGCCGAAGGGCAGGGGAGACGCCAACGAACGTATCCTGAAATCCGTCTACCGGGCGGCGGGCTGGGATCTGCTCGACGATCGATACCTCCAGGTCATGGGCCTGCTCTGCGCGATGCCCATGACGATGGCGAACGGGCTGTCGAGGGATCTCGATCGCATGAAGCGCATGCGCACGATGCTGAGTACCACCGCGGCGAACCTTGCTCCCATCCAGGGCGAATATCTCGGCGGCCATACGCCGCACCTCCTGCTGATCGGTCGACGGGGCCAGCCATTCTTCTGGAGCCCGTTCGAAAATGCGGCCGGCAACCACAATGTCGCGGTGTTCGGCAAGAGCGGCAGCGGCAAGTCCGTGGCGCTGCAGGAGCTGTGCGCCTCGCTGTGTGGCGCGGGATCCAAGGTGGTGGTCATCGATGATGGCCGGTCGTTCGAGCACTCGGCGAAATTGCAGGGCGGCGCTTTCGTCGAGTTCACCATGTCCAGCGGCTTCTGCCTGAACCCGTTCTCGATGATCGATGAAAAGCAGGCAGCCGAAGACGAGGACTATCTCCTCGACTGCATGGCGATGCTCAAGGCGATCGTGAACCAGATGTCGCGGCACATCGACCGTCTGACCGACACGGAACGTGGCCTGATCGACGGGGCGGTCAACCGGGTCTGGGAAGCGCAGGGCCGTAACGGCTCGATCGACGATGTTATCGCCGCGCTCAACGATACCGGCCACGAACTGGCCTCGCACCTGGCAATCGCCATGATGCCGTTCTCGAGCGCAGGCACCTACGGCAAGTTCTTCAAGGGCGAGGTCTCGTTCGAACTGCAGGCTCAGCTTACCGTCTTCGAGCTCTCCGATCTCTCGTCGCGCGAGGAACTGCGCAGCGTCGTCCTGACGGCGATCATGTTCATGTCGCAGCAGATGATGCGGAAGGTCGACCGGTCCATACCCAAGGCGCTGCTGCTCGATGAGGCCTGGCAGATGCTGCGCGGCGGCGCGATGGCAGACTTCATCGAAACCTATGCCCGCACCTGCCGCAAATATGGCGCGTCGCTGGTCACGGCCACGCAATCGCTCAACGACTACTACAAATCCGCTGGCTCGATCGCGGCGCTCGAGAATAGCGACTGGTTTGTCATCCTTCAGCAGAAGCCCGAGACCATCGCGGATTTCAAGAAGCACGATCGCTTCGAGATGGACGACTACACCGACGCCTTGCTCCGCTCCCTGAAGAGGAACGGCTTCGAATATTCGGACATCATGATCAAGGGGCCCGACACCCTGGCCGTCGGCCGACTGGTCCTCGACCCCTTCTCCGCGGCGCTCTTCTCGTCGAGCCCACGGACCTTCGCCGCCATCGAGGCGATGGTCGCTGACGGGCTCAGCATGGACGAGGCGATCGAGCGGATCGCCTTCCCCAACAACCCCGAGAAATGGGCGACGCCCGCCGAAGATCCGGCGGCGATCGCGGCGGAGTGAACCGATGGCGACCCTGGCTCCTGTCGACGCCGACAGCACCCGGCAGCGGCGCAAGATCGACCTCGGCTTCCTGCTCTATTTCTACCTCCACATTGCGGGGTTCCTCGCCTCGACCCTGCTGATCACATGGGGGCTGTTCGTCCTGTTCTTCCTCACGATCGGCGGTCTCTCGTTCGACGGGATGATGCACCAGCTCAACAACATGGCGAGCCGATACGTCGCGGCCGACGCGGCTCGCGTGGAGTCGTTCAAGCACGTCCTCGTGGTCGCGCACATGCTGCTTTCCACCGCAATCATCGTCTTCCGCCGCCACAGCATCCTGCCCTCGCGCGACCCAAAGCGGAGCAACGTCAATGGCTGACCAACCCGAACTCGATCTTCCCCCGCCCGTGATTGCTTCCGCACCTGCCGCGCCCTCCCGTGGGCACCGCGGCTTCGCTGGGTTCACCCGGGCTCAGCTGCTGATCGGCCTCACGCTCATCTTGGGGCTGGTCTGGTCGATGTGGGTCACGAAGGCGCTGATTGCGCCACGCGAGGAGCACATCGTCAAGGCAAGCCTGTCCAACATCGTTGGGGAATATGTGAGCGCGCAGGCCCGCTCGGCATCCCCGCCAGCCCAGGTCGAGGCCGAGATGCGCGCTTTCATGTCGTCGCTCGACCATGAGCTTCAGCGCCGCAGCGCGAACGGTCAGGTGGTTCTGGTCGGTGAGGCGGTGCTGACCAAGAACGTGCCCGACATCACGGACAGTCTCAGGAAGGCGGTGTACGCAAGCGGAGTGCGCCCGCCCCGGCAGGCGAGCGCTCAGGAGTTGCAGCAGCTCCAGCAACAACTGCCGCCGGCGCCGATCCCGCAAGCATTTGCCGGCCCAGCGGCCACGATCGATCCCATGGCTGCCGCGCCGCAGAACATGGTGCCGCAGCAGGCGATGCCGGTCGGCATGCCTGCGGCGCCGACCGCGCCCGGCGCCTCGATCTCGACTTTCGGAGGCCAAGATGGCGGTAACGGCCGATAGGGCGCCGGCACCCGTGTGGCGGCCGCGCAAGCGGCTGTGGGGGCTGTTCGCCGCTTTCGTTGCCGGCAGCGTCGTGCTCGGGGCGATGAGCGAATGGCGAGACGATCATGCGCTGCTGATCAACACGACGGAGTCGCTGCCGAACTGGGCGTTCATCATCCATCGCAACAAGCTGCCGACACGCGGTGACTATGTCTTCTTCGACCCGCCGGCGAGTGAACTGTTGCGCGCGCATTTCGGGCCAAAGCCGCAGATGTTCGGGAAGATCGTCTACGGCGTGCCCGGAGACGTGGTGGCGCACTGGCACAGTGCGGTGACCGTCAATGGCCGTGTGGTGGCCTACACCAAGACGAAGACCAAATCGGGCGAGCCGCTCGCGATAGGCCCGAGCGGCGTCATCCCCGCCGGCTGCTATTATGTCGGAACGCCGCACAAGGATGGCTTCGATTCCCGCTACGCCGCGATCGGCCTCGCATGTCAGCGACAGATCGTGGGAACCGGGACGGCTATCCTGTGATCCGGCTGCTTGCCCCGCTCGTCGGCATTGCCAGCCTGGGCGCGGCGGTGCTGCTCACCGGCTCCCAACGTGGGGAGGCAAGCGATTTCGGTCAACTGGGGCAGACATACCCGGTGGCCGAGGCCGACTTGCTCTCGACAATCGAGGCCCGGCTGAAGCGAGCCCAGGCAACGGGTGAGATGGACCGCGTGAACGCGGCCTTCGCCAAGCGAGCGGAAGCGAAGGTCAGGCGGCCCGTGCCCGTGGCAGGGATTTCTCCGGCCGAGCAGGCGCGAACCTGGAATTACGATCCGACGATCACGCTCGAGCGCGAGATCCGGGACCACAAGGGGCAGCTTATCGCCGCGGCCGGCCAGAGGATCAATCCGCTCGACTTCGTGTCGATGCGCCAGAACCTGGTCTTCGTTGATGGCGACGACGCTGGACAAGTCGACTGGGCGACGAAGCGCTTCACCGAGCTCAACGCGAAGATCATCTTCGTCAACGGCTCGCCGATCGAGTCCATGACGACGCGCAAGCGCCGGTTCTTCTTCGACCAGGAGGGTCGACTCACCAGCAAGTTCGGCATCCGGCATACGCCGGCCGTCGTCTCGCAGGCGGGCAAGCTGCTCCAGGTTTCCGAAACGGTCCTCAAACCGGGAGGCCGCAGCTGATGCCGTTGTGGCTCGATCTTCTGCGGACGCCGATGGCGGCTCCGGAAACGCGGGCGCTGCGCCGCATGCGCTTGTCGTGGCAGGCCCTCTGCCTCTCGCTCGCGCTCGTCGCAGCCTTCTTCGCGCAGATCCACGCCGTGCTGGGACGCGCGGCGCCATGCCTCGCCCTCGGGTTGCTGGTCGCGGCCGGGCTGTACACCTGGCTCTACCTTTACCGGAAGAATGCCGCCGACAACGCCTTTCTCGAGCGGACGGGGGAGGGGCGCTGATGCGCTGGCTACGAGCCTTCCTGGGTGCTCTGGGGCTGCTGATGGTCACAGTGGCGCTGACACCGCGCGCCGAGGCGGCGCCGACCTGCACCGGCAAGTTCGTCAATCCCATCACCGACGTCTGCTGGTCGTGCCTCTTCCCGCTCTCGATCGGCGGGGCGAAGATCTGGCCCGGAAGCCGGCCGGACACCAACAATCCGGCCTCGCCAATCTGCGCCTGCGCCGACCCGCTCCCCCGCATCGGCATCTCGGTCGGGTTCTGGGAGCCGGTGAGGCTCGCCGACGTCACGATGAAGCCCTGGTGCTTCCCCAATCTTGGAGGCACGCGCATCGCGCCCGGCTTCGACATCGGCCAGGGCTACCTTGCAGGACCGTCTATGGTCGGGGGGCGGTCGCAGAGCACGGCCAAGTGGCACGTTCACTGGTACGTCTATCCGCTCCTATACTGGATGGAGATCCTGACCGACTTCCTCTGCTTCGAGCAGGCGTCGTTTGACATCGCCTATATGACGGAGATCGATCCGCTTTGGCAGGATGACTCCCTCACCGCGATCATCAATCCGGAGGCGGTCGTCTTCGCCAACCCGATCGCCCAGGCGGCCTGCGCCGGCGACTGCATTGCCGGAACCGCGGCGCTCCCGCTCGATGCTCTGTTCTGGTGCGCTGGTTGTCAGGGCAGCATGTATCCTCTCAATGGCAACATCCCCGCGTCGATCGGGCATGTCCAGTCGTCCCGCCTCGCGCTGTCCCGCTTCGCCTACAAGATGCACCGCGAGGGCCTCGCGTGGGGCACGATGGGGTCGGAGGGCCTCTGCAAAAAGTACCTCATGCCGATCATGCGGAAGCAGCAATACCGCTTCCAGATGGTGAACCCGATCCCGACGGTCAGCGGACGCTTCGCCTGCTCCGCCATCGGCGCGTCGACCATGCCGCCGGATGCCGGCCGAGCCTTCCCCGCCGGGGGTGAGGACATGGGCTACCTGGTCTGGCGTAAACGCAACTGCTGCGTGTTCTGAGGAGGGAAGCATGCGCCTTTTGGTATTCGGCATCACCGCGCTTCTCGCCACTGCCGGCCTCTCGGCGCTCGCCCAAACCGTCGACGGGCTTGACGTGCAGACGGTGAAGAAGCGGGCCGCGGACCTCGCTGCCGAGGCACAGGCTTTCGTCGATCAGGTAAAGGACCGCGGAGACGAGTTTCGTGAGCAGGCGACCGTCGTCCGCCAGTCGGGCATGGACAACATGCAGCGGGTCGCGACGACGGAACTCCCGAAAGGACCGGACGGCAAGATCGACTTCGACGAGCTGGTCCAGGGTGCGGCGAAGAACGCCAACGTGCCGGGCGGAGATGCGCCGCAGTTTATCGTGTTCGCCAGCCTGTCGATGCCGCCAGCTTCGCTCAAGCAGCTGATCGCCGACACCGCGCGGGCAGGGGGGGTCGTCGTCTTCCGCGGTTTCCCGAGCAACTCAGCCAAGGAGTTCGTCAGCCGGCTTGGGCAGATCGTCGAGAAGGACGACATGCCGAACATCGGCATCGATCCGCGCCTCTTCCGCGCTTTCAATGTGCAGGCGGTGCCCACCTACGTGGCCGTATCGTCGACCTTCGACCTTTGCGCCGGCTTCTCCTGCGAAACCAAGGTCCCACCCCATGACCGCATGGAGGGCAACGTCACGGTCGACTATGCCCTCAACACCTTCGCCGATGCGAATGGGCCAGGGGCCCGAATTGCTTCCGTCGCGCTCGCGAACCTCGCCCGGAGCCGGCGCCAGTGATGCTCCGGTCTCTTGTAGCTGCTCTCGTCAGCGTCTGCCTGGTCGCCAGTCCTGCTGGTGCTCAGCAGATGACGGTCGAACAGGCGCGCGAGGAGGGAAAAGCCCTCGGCAACGCCAAGCGGCAGGACGAAAGCCTAGTACCTACGTCGGAAGCTCAGGCCGCGGCCGTTCCCGGTTATACCGGCACGAGCCAGCCTCAGAGCACCTATTTCGACGATCCGGACGCGCTTGTTGCAGCGGGAACAGCGCAACGCTCGACCAATGATTCCTATCGGACGGTCACTGACCCGGACCACACGCGGGCGACCTTCAGCAACGCCGAGATCCTAGCAACCACCAATCGCGCCACGACGGTGGAGAACAACCCCGAAGCCTATCTGCAGGGCGAGAACATCGGCTCGGAGAGTGGGCAATGTCAGCCGCTTCCGCCCGGATCGGGCGCGGGTGGCTATTACGAGGCAACCTGCAACACCGGCACCAAGGTCGACGAGACTGCGCCCGTGTGCCGGGTGCCGCTGGTGGTCGACGTCACGCCCGGCGTGAACAAATATGTCTATACCTGTGAGAACTGGTCGCGCTCGGCGGCGCAGGGTGGCGACAACCGGAGTCGCCGATGCGTGCCGGCCTTCAATGCTCCGGTCGCCAACGGCGTTTGCCGCGAACGGTCGCGGGAGACCGTCATGTACGACGTCTGCCTCCAGGGAAACCCACGTTTTTGCACCGAGCCGGACATCCGTGAAGGCGAGATCATTACCTACGAATGCGACAGCGCTGCGGTGGCGGGCAGGCCATATACGATCGAAACCGTCGGCCAGGTCATCAACGAACGTAGGGACGAGGGTGTCTGCAACAGCGCGACCGCCGGCCAGACGTGTGAGCTCACCTCCGAAACCTGCGTCGACTCAGAGCCGACTACCCGCACCATCAACGGCGTCGCGGTCACCCAGGCCTGCTGGCAGTGGGAGAGGCAGTATTCGTGTCACCGCCTTTCCCAGGGCGATGATTGCGGCGATCTCGAGGGCAATCGCCAATGCACCTTCCTGCGTGAGGATTGCCTCGACGACCCGCAGCAAGGGGAGTGCAAGGTAAAGGAGAAGGTCTACAGATGTCCGACACCCGACGCGCCGACCTCGAACGCCCCACAATATATCTGCGGCAACGACGTCTACTGCATCAACGGGGACTGTGAGCCGATCACGCGAGAGGCATCGACCGAGTTCAAGGATGCCCTGGTCGCGCTTCACGCGATCGATGATGCCTCGAAGGGGTTCGATCCGAACAACCTGACGGTGTTCTCCGGAACGCGGGACACCTGCCATAAGCCTGTCTTCGGTCTCATCAATTGCTGCGCCGGCAAGGTCTCCGGCGCGCTGACGCTGGCGGCCGGTGGTGCCGCGCTCGCAGGCGGGCCCGTGGCGATCGCCGCGCTCGCGACGCCCTTCCTCGCGTTGTTCGCCTGTTCTCAGGATGAGATGAAGCTCGACATCAAGGACCGCATGGGGCTCTGCCACAAGGTCGGAACGTGGTGCTCGTCGAGCTTCCTCGGCATCTGCAAGACGAAGAAGACCGCCTATTGCTGCTTCGAGAGCAAGCTCAGCCGCGTGCTACAGGAGCAGGGCCGCGCCCAGATCAACAAGCCGTGGGGCAGCCCGAAGTCCGAGCAATGCAAGGGCTTCACCATCGCCGAGTTTCAGCTGCTCGACTTGTCGCGAATGGATTTCACCGAGGTCTACGCCGACTTTCTCGACGCCGCGAAGCTGCCGGACGAGGTCCAGACGATGACCGAGATCCAGGCGAAAATTCAGAACTATTACGAGCTTCATGGAGGCACTCCATGACGATCAGAGGACCAGGTGATCGACATGACGGCCGTGGCGAATGACGCTCGCACCGCTGGCTCTCCCGGTTGCGACTGGAAGATGACGGTGTTCGAGCTTGCGATCTTCATGTGCGTGTTTCGCGCCGGGCGGGCGCCTCGCTTGGAGGAGATCTGCCATGTGATCGGCGAGTGGTTCGAGTGCGCGGTGGATCCGAGTTCGGCGGCCGCGCCGATCGAGCACATGCTGGCCAATCGCTGGGTCGCGGAGGAGAGCCACTGCTTTCGCGCGACCGAAGAAGGCCGGAGCGCGGCGCGGCCTTTGATGAACGGTCTCATCCGGCTGCTGGATCAGGGGACCCGCCTGATCGACGTCGCCCTGATGATGTCCGTGCTGCGCCTATCGAAAGGAGAGTTGGATCATGGGCTCCGTAATCTTTGAGCCGGCCGTTATCGCCTGGCTGCTCGCCGGCACAATGCTGCCAGGCCCACTAGGACCCGGCGCCTCCGCGCCAGTTCGACCCGCCTCCGCCTGCAGCCGCGGCACGCCCTCCACGGCCCAATTCGATTGCTGCCTTCACATCGCGGCTTGGGACACGCCGCCAACCACCCAATCCAACCACCCCGCGCAATCCCAGGATCGTGCGGCTGACCCGAAGGAAGGACGATAAACATGTCGAAGATGGCAACGCTGGCGATGGTCCTGCTGACGGTCGCACCGGTAGCGGCCCCGCTGCGGGCGCAGGACGCAGGACGGGCCGACGATGGTGTCGAGGCTGTCGGTCGCGGTGACGATTTCTATTGTGGGGAGCGCAGGCTCGGTCAGTGGTTTTACTGCACGAGGCCGAAGGCGGCCGAGACCGTCAAGGTTCAGCCGCCGGCGGCTGAACCGAGCGCGGCCGAGCGTCTCGCCGCGATCACGCGGCAACTGGACGAACTGAAGGCGCGCGCCATCCTCGATCCCTCGGAAGCGAATGTCATCGCCTATGTGCGCTTCCAGCGCGAGCAGCTGGACCGCGCTTCGACGTTCTCCGATACCTGGCAGCGGGCCCTGTGGCAGAACCCGGACATCGACTACACGCTTCAGCGCCCCGTCAACACGGTGGCCAAGCGGACCTGGCTCGACAACCGCAAGGCAGATCGCGACCAGGTCCTCACCAACCTGAGCCAGCGCTATGGCCTGTTCTACTTCTACGCGCAGAGCTGCGGCGCATGTGAGGTATTCTCGCCGATCCTGCGCTCGGTCGCCGACAGTCACCGCATGGCCGTCATGGCGGTGTCCATGGACGGCGGCCCGAGCCGAGACTTTCCGAACTATGTCGTCGATTCCGGGCAGCGCTCCAGAATGGGGATTTCAGGCAACGAAACGCCCGCTCTCGTGCTGTTCGACACCGCGACGAAGCGAACGATCCCGGTCGGCTATGGCATCCTGAGCGCGGATGAGATCATGGATCGCATCTTCATGCTCACCAACACCAAGGTGGGGAGCGACTACTGATGTCCAGCCATCGACAAAAAGGGCGCCTCCGGAGGCTCGCCCACCGTGCCGGCACCGTGCTGACGCTGGTGGCCGCATCCCACTTCGCGCTGATCGGCGTGGCGCGCGCGGATGTCGCCTCCGAGATGAACGGCTTCTTCAACGACGCCGGCGGCGCCGCGAACGTAACCGGGCCGACGGCCTTCCAGGGACAGTCGGCCGGCTATTATTCGCTCGGCAACGTGTGGACACGCTTCCCGCAGAAGAGCGTATCGCCGTTCAACTTGCAGCTTCCGAGCGCGCGTGCGGGCTGTGGCGGCATCGACCTGTTCTCGGGGTCGTTCAGCTTCATCAACGCCAGCGAGATCGTGGCGATGCTGAAGGCGACCGCCAACAACGCGCTGGGCTTTGCCTTCAAGCTGGCGATCGATAGCGTGTCGCCAGAGATCGGCAAGGTCATGGACGAGTTCAGCCAGAAGGCTCAGCTCCTCAACCAGATGAACATCTCGAGCTGCGAGACGGCGCAGGCGCTTGTCGGGGGCATCTGGCCTCAGATGGAAACCACCCGTTCGACGATTTGCGAGGCGGTCGGCAACAGCCAGGGCGTGTTCTCCGACTGGGCCGCGTCCCGGCAGGGCTGCAACAACGGCGGTCAACGAGATGGGACGCTCGCCGGCAATACCGATCCTCACATGAAGGAGCAGATCGTCGGCGACCCGCACAACTACACCTGGGAGGCGCTGAAAAAGTCCTCGAAATTCGGCGCGTTCGACCAGGCCTTCTCCGAATATGTGATGACCTTGGTGGGAACGATCGTGACCACGCCTCCGACCGGCAGCGATCAGGGGCCGAAGGTCGTGATCTACGGTCCTGCCGAAGAGGCGGTCGTGACGGCGCTGTTGGACGGCACCGCCAGTGCGCCTCAGGTGAAGATCCTGAAGTGCAACAACGAACTTTGCACGGACGTGTCCGACCAGACGCTGAGCGTGCCCGAGGCGAGTGCTCTTCGGCCAAGGATCGCGACGATGATCAAGAGCATGAGCTCGAAGATCCGCAGCGACACTGCGCTCGACGCGGCCGAAAAGCAGCTCCTGAACATGGCCACCGTGCCGATCTACAAGATTCTCGCGGTGCAGGCCTATGCCCACTATGCGTTGACCGACGGCGAGATCCAGACGCTGTCCGAGATCGTCGCGGTCGACCTTCTTAACGCCATGCTCGATAATATGCTCGACCGCGTCGAGCAGGCGAAGGTCTTCTATCAGACCGCAGACCAGGAGACGGCCGGGCAGTGGCGCCAGCAAATCGCCGCCACCCGCGCCAAATTCGCGCAGCGCGACGTCAAGCTTAGCAACAAGCTCCAGGTGACGATGCAGATCATCAACCGGAGCATCATGCTCGAATCGACCCTGCAGAACAGCATGACGCCGGGCATGTCCTCGGCGCTCAACTTTTCGCGGGGCTTGAACGCGCAGGGCCTGCTCTAGGCGCGGAAGGGGAGGGTTGCGACGTGCTCGAGGTCTTCACCGTCGGCGGGGGCGAGTATCTCGTCAACACCTTCAATGCCGTGGCAGCGTGGGCCGGGGGAGGGGGTTACAAGTCGCTCATCCGGGTCGTGATGGTGATGGGCCTGATCTACTCGCTGCTTGTCGTCGCCTTCACTCTCAACTTCCGCGCCTGGATGAACTGGTTTCTGCAGGCGACCGGGATCTATCTGTGCCTCATGGTGCCGACGATCGACGTGAAGGTCACGGATCGCATCAATCCGAGCCTCGCCCCGGCGACTGTGGCCAACGTCCCTCTGGGGCTGGGCGTCCTCGCGAGCTTCACCACGCAAATCGGCGACTGGCTCACGCGTACCGCCGAGACCGTCTTTGTGATGCCCGGGGAGCTCAACTACACCACCAACGGAATGGTCTATGGGGCTCGGCTGTTCGACGCGACCCGCAACTTCGTGATTCGAGATGCCGAATTCTCGACCAACCTCGAGAGCCACTTCAAGAACTGCCTTTTCGGCGACGTGATGCTCTACCAGAAGTCCCTCACCAACCTGGCGAAGGCGACCGACCTATGGGCGGCTATCGGACCCGGCTCGGAGGCTCGGTCGCAGGAATGGCTGGAGCGCCAGGGTGATGGGACGGTCCAGAACTTCATCGTCACCTGCCGGCAGGCTTATGACAGCCTCAACGGCCAGTGGGCCGGGATGATCGAAGCCAATGCTGAGCCTTGGGCCAAGGAGGTCTATCCCAAGCTCAGCAACGCGGTCGCCGCCGCCAAGCTCAAGCACGACCTGCCGATCGTCAACTCGGCCTTCACGGGCTCAGGTGACGACTTCACCGGCGTCATGCGCCAGAACACGGCGATCAACGCCTTCATGCAGGCGCGCAACTCGATGGCTGGCGGAAGCGGGGCTGCATCGATCGACACCTTCGCACAGACGCGAGCCGACATTCAGGCGCGAAACACCTACAATTCGATCGCGCAGCAGGCGATGGCCTGGGTTCCGATCTTGAACATCGTGCTCACGGTGGTCTTCTTCGCGATGTTCCCCGTCATCTTTCCGCTCTTCCTGCTGCCCCAAACCGGGCTGAGCACGCTGAAGGGCTATGCGATGGGGTTCTTCTATCTCGCGTCCTGGGGGCCGCTCTACGTCATCCTGCATATGATCTGTATGACCCGCGCCGAGACTGCCGCGAACGGCGTGGCTGGCGGAGGAATGTCGCTGGGAAGCTATGCCGGAATCGGTGCGGTGAACGGGGAGACGGCGACGATCGCGGGCTTCATGCTGATGAGCATCCCGTTCCTTGCGGCCGGCCTGGCCCGCGGTGCCATGTCGATCGCCGGGCAGGCGACATCGATGCTCGCGCCAGCGCAGAACGCAGCCGAGGCTGCCGCGCTCGAGCAGACTACCGGCAATTACTCCTACGGCAATGTGAGTTGGGCGAACTCGACCTCGAACATGCGACAGGCCGACCAGTGGTCAACCGCCCCCAGCTTCATGGGCGGCGCGGCGAGTGTCGGATGGCGCCAGGATAACGGCGCGCTCATCAACGGGTTCGGCAACGGCCAAGAGGTGTTCGATACCGGCGGGGCGATCTCACGGCTCTCGTTCACTCCGACGGCCACGACTGGCACGGTTGCCGAATGGCGTGAGATGGCGAGCGAGGCCCACCGACAATCACAGGCGTACGACAACGCGGCGCAGGAGATGCTCACCTGGACAAAAACCGACCGCAGCGCCTACGGCACGTCCAGCGAGCGATCTTCGGGATGGGATTCGAGCAGTGGCCGCGCGGCCAACACCTCGATCGAGCAGTTCGACCGCACGACAGGAAGCAGCTCGCAGGGTCTGGAGGATCGGTCGTCAACCGGCCAGAGCCTGGCGGTGTCGAACGGCCATGATCGGTCCGCGGGCACACTGGACCAAGTGTCCGGTTCCATATCGGCCGGCCTTCCGCAGGGTGCAGGCGGCTCCAAGGGCGGCATCGGACGAGTTCTTGGCCGCCTCCCCGGCATTAGTGGCAGTGTGTCTAAGCAAGGGCAGCAGCAGGACACCCTTCGTCATGGAACCACCGATTCTCGCTCCTCTGACAGTTCCAGCACTGCGAGCAGCGGTGTGCGGGACGAGCATTCCAACGGCACGGGTGCGACATCTTCGGATGGCACCTACGATCGGTCTGGAGTGTTCAGTCGGGCGGCGACAACGTCAAGTTCTTCGCTGACCCACGAGCAGGCGTTGGCGCGGGCCCGGTCTTACACTGAAACTGCGCGCAAGCTCGAGGAACTGTCGCAGCAGCTGTCGCGCGACGCCAGCTACGCCGAAACGCATGGCATGCAGCTAAGCGAGAACATGAGTCAGGATCTCGCGCAATGGTATCGCGCGCAGCAAGCTTCCAATCCTGGACTTGACGCTCCCGAGCTCTGGGCGACCGATCTTAGTGACCATCAGCGCGCCGTCCGCCAGGAAATGGTGACGCGCTGGATGCGCGAGAAGCAGGATGACATCCGCGAGGAGATTGCTGGCAAGTTGCATGAGCCCGACCTCGTTCAGGTCCACAGGCCAAGTGTCGACAGCGCAGCGGATGTCGCCGGTTCGTACCGCCCGCATGGCGTGTCGGGTATCCCGTCAGCGCCGGCCGGAGGCGATCCCCGCGCGGCGCAGGCGGTGATCGAGGGCGGAGAAGCAAGGCTCGACGATGACCGGACAGCGGCCCAGGCGGCGCGGGCCAGCTCCGTGCAGGCTTCTGTAGGCGTGCAGCAAGAAGTCCACCGCGACCACAATCGCGGCTTCTTCAACGATCCGAAGTTGCGCGAGTGACCGCCGCCTTAAAGAGCGAAAATGAGGTAGCCCACAAAGCCGGCCAAGATCGCATACGCCACCAAGTAGGCAGCAGCGCTCGCTTTGCTCACGTTGCCGTCGGCGTCGGTCATTGGCCCCTGAGGCTCGATGCCATTCTCAACAAACTGGATAATCGGTCCCGCCGGGTTGTCCTGCGTCATCAAGAACGTCGCGGTGTCCAACTCGCGCATGAGAACCTCCGAACCTGTCCAACATACAGGGTTCGAGGTTTGTTCACAAGCCATTGAGGACACGGCTGAATGACAAGAAATCAGCTTGGGCGAAAAGAGGGGACGAGCGCCGCGCCTGAACTCGACGTGGCCGACTGGGCGGTGTTCGGCTTCTCGTGGATGCTTGTGATGGTCGTCGGCCTGATGCCGATCGTCGAGACGAGCCTGAGGCGCTCGCCTTCCATTTCGATGCCGGCAGTGATTGCCTTTTTCGTAGCGGTCGCAAGCGGCCTTGCTCTTAGACGGCGACATAGCTGGGTGGGGCTAGTGCTTCATATCTTTGGACAGATCGTTATCTGGCTGTCGATCTTTTGTTTATCGCTCGCGATCGCCCTTTATACAGCCGGCTAGGGCGACGCTGGACTGACGTTGGCGGTGTTATAGGTTAGCAACTGCCCACGCGCCGACCGAACTACCTTATCACAGCCGCGCTTTCTCAGCGTCTTCCTCTGCGTATTGGCGGGATCATAGCTTACGAGCTGCTTGGCAGCGTTATTTCCTTCCCCGACGCCCGGCACGTTCGTAAGCTCTAAGGCGTCCGGCCACCATGTCGCCAGAAAAGGGATCGCATGTTCAACCTGATAATGCGGTGGTTCGACTGGGCCGGTGGCGTCGGGACGATGCCCCTCGTGCGAATGTTCGAATACACTGAGGATCACGTCGCCGATCAGTTTCGCCAGGAACGACTTCCTTTGCTCGACCGGCTCACTCGTCTGCCGTGCCTCTTCATGGGCGAGGGCACCGGCGAGGAGGTTTGTCACGTCGGTACGATCACCCGCGCGCGCGTTGCCAATGGCGACGTCCATTTCGAGTTTGTCCTTGACCGGGAGGTGCCGCCTCTCACCAATGCGACCGTCTTTGCCGGCCGCGGCCAGCTCGATATGCCGCACGACTTCGAGTTCTCTCGCAACCACTGGGCAGTGAAGGATATCGACCTATACCGCTTTCTGATGCGTAACGTCCGGCCTGGGCGGCAGCGACCGAGCGTGTTCCAGCTCTCCGATCATGAGAATATCGAGCCCCAACTGGCCTCCGCGATGATGCCATTCGATGCCGCCTTCACACCGGTTTACGATAGCATTCGCGAAGCCGCCGAAGCCGCTGGCCTGCGATGTCGACGAGCCGATGATATTTGGGAGAACCCCGCCATCATCCAGGACGTCGTGTCGCTGATCGATCGGTCCCGGGTGGTCATCTGCGACTGCACTGGGCGCAATCCGAACGTCTTCTACGAGGCGGGCATCGCGCACACCCTCGGCCGTGAGGTGATCCTCATCACTCAGAGCGGTCAAGACATTCCTTTCGATCTACGCCACCTGCGCTACATTCCTTATCTGAATAATGGAGAGGGCCGCGCCAGTCTCTCGGCGGCGATCCGTGGCCGACTCCAAACGATCATCGGGCACTAGCTTGTAGCGTCCTACCGCCGGAGCGCCGCGAACCGGGATCGTAGGGCTCCCTCAAGTGTCTGCCGTCCCTCGCCGTTATTAAGGTACGGCTGATATCGATGGTGTTGCAGGTCAAAGGGGATGTCGGCCGCGGATTGAGTGATCGGCACAACATGTTTCCTAAGCGTATGAGCAATCCCGGCTTCGTAGAAGACGTTCGGATTGCGACCGGTGAAATCGCACACCACGATGTGCGCCTTGAAGATCAGCGAGAAAACGTCTTGAATCACTGCTGAGTGCAGCCAGATGTCCTTGGCGCGCAGCGTCCGGTAGCTGGCCGCGGCGGCCGCGCGCGTGATCGTCTCGAACACAGGTTCGAACTCGGGCGCGAAGGGGGTCATCACCGCGATAAGGTCTGGCTCGACGCTACCCTCCGGTACCTCGAAAACGCTTGGTGTGAAGATGATGGTGCGACCCTGACCAGCGCTCGTGGAGATGAGCTCGCCGTCGTCGCCGTAGCGATCGCGAATGAAGCGGGCGACGATCTGCAGGTTGCGCGGATCCCGTTCGACGATCGAAAAGAAGACCCCATGAGCGTTACCGGAATAGTCCGGATCGTTGAAGCTGAGGCTTCGCAGCAAGCGATCGTGCCCCCTAATCGCATCGAGCGCACCGGTGTGGACGCCAAGCTCCTGCCAGTCCCCGGCATTGAAATTGGCGACGGCGAGTCTGGCGAGCCGGATAAGCCATTGACGAT
This sequence comes from Sphingobium chlorophenolicum, assembly GCF_000722875.1. GTDB lineage: Bacteria > Pseudomonadota > Alphaproteobacteria > Sphingomonadales > Sphingomonadaceae > Sphingobium > Sphingobium chlorophenolicum. The sequence goes on from NZ_JFHR01000007.1 coordinate 101,018, forward strand.
CATCGTCGCTCAAAGGTGACTGGAGCACTGAACGATTTCCTTCTTTGCTTGATGCGCGGTCGCCTGGCTCATTATTCCGCCGTTGACGTTGGCCGGGGCGCAGCACCGGGCAGGATGCGCTGATGGTAGGTCTCCGAGACGAAGTCGATGAACGCGACCGCGGCGGCAACCGCTAGCCGGGCGTGACGCGGCTCGAGGCCGCGGTGCTTGCCATCGCGGCCGTGCCCGGAGCCGTAGAGACCGCGGATCTCGGCAAGATACTGGGTGATCGTCGTCAGGTTGCGCAGCAGCAGCCGGATCGCCTCGGCGCCCTTCGCCTCGTCGGAGATGCCCTCGGGCACGAGCTTCAACTCCTTGGTGAGCAGCTTGGTGAGCTCGGGCAGCGTCGCCGTCTTCGGGAAGGTGACCGACTGGCGGGTCAGGATCGACTTGCAACAGGTCTCGACCAGGTCCTTGGCGGTGCCGATCGCCAGCGCCGGATCGGCCTCGACGGAAACTTCGAGGCGCTCGATTTCTTTTTGCATCCAGCCGGCGTCGAGAGCATCGGCAACGGTTCGCGCGCGGGATACCGACCGGCCGCCGGAGATGCCGGCACGCCGGGCAACAAAGCGGGGACGCCCGGCAATCCACTCTTCCTCGACCAGCTCCCACCCATCCTGGCGAAGCTGGTCGTTGTACTGCGCGACGAGCCTAATTGCCTCGTCCTTGTCGGGCCGGACGACGGGGTGGACGGTCTCGCAGAGGAAGCGCAGGAAGGTGTCGTCAGGGCCGTTCGCGAGCCCGAAGCGTGCGTCGTCATAGACCCAGTCGTCACCCCAATCGAAATTGTTGACGCGGTGCTGATAGATGTCGCCAGCGGCATCCTTGTAGCGTGAGTCGTATGAGGGAAGCGCGTCGAGCGCATAGATGCGCGCGAGAAAATCGACCTCGTCGAGCTTGCCGCTCCAGCCCACCGAGTCGATGCGCAGTCCATCTATGATGTTTTGGCGAGTCTGCCGCCGGATCCGCGCGTTGGGCCGCGCCAGTGCGCCAGGATCAGCCAGTCGCGGGACGATCTTGGCGCTGTACCAATCCTCGGTAAATGGTTCGAGCACCGCCTTCAGTCGCTGGGTTATTTGATCCTCGATCCCGTCTTTCGCCCCGCCGAGCAGAGCATAGTCGGCGGGCTCGACCGACAGGTAGACCGTCCACTGCTCGGTACCGCCGTTCCAATTGTCGTACCCGGTGCGCTCCACCCGGGGCGTCGCGCCGCGCAGCAGTTCGGCCGCCTGCTGCATCCGCTCCGCCGTAAGCAGCTCCTCGACTGTCGCGAGATAGCGCGACGGCTGTTCCAACAGATCCTGCATCCAAGCGCTCTCCAGCCTATCATGTCGTCCGCTCAGCGGATCGCCACCACTTTCGCGCCGACGTCTGTGGCCACATCCTTCCACGCGCGGTCCGCGGTATAGGCCGGCACGCCAAGCCGCTTTGCGAGCGCCAGGCAGAAGCGGTCGCCGAGCGCCAGCCCGGCCGCGCTGGTCGCAGCGCGCAGCGCGCCCGCCTCCCAGCCCAGCGCCTCGTCCGCGGGCACGACGGTGTAGGGCAAGGCACCCAGCATCGCCCTGATATCCTCGAGCGGAGCGCCGAGGTGAACGAAATGGCTCACAACCTCGGCCTGATTGAACACCCCCACTGCCGCCTCACTCACCACGCCGGCGACCTTACTTCCTCCGCGCTCCCCCTTCAGCAGGGCCAGGATGGCGGAGGCATCGAGAACAGCCTCCGTCACTCGCCGCTGTCCGTCCGGCGGCTTGCGAGGAAAGCATCCACGGAGGCGTCCGGATGGCCGGCATATTTCTTGGCGATCGCCTGCGCCCGCGCCACCGCCTGATGAACGGTTCTGAGCACCACCCCATCCTCGGTTTCCTCCAGCAGCACCGCGCCGCCGCCCTCGAGGCCCAGGCGCTTGCGGATGCTTGCGGGCAGGCTCATGCGCCCGTTCGGGGTGATGTTCACTTGCACTGTCATGAGTCCCATCGCTCCGTATGTGGTAAGCGGTAGTCGCTTTACCACATCTTCCAGTTTGGGACCAGCATCGCCGGTCGCGTCGCAACCAGCACGACATGACATGTGCAGTAATTAGCGATAAACGCGATTCCCGCGAAAAAGATGTTGGCGGTTTCGGGAGCACTCGCATACGTTCGCCGGCATGATCGTCGCGGTCCACAGCACATCCGAATTGCCGACAGTGCGAGCCGGATCAGCATGACGGCTCCTGCCGAGGAGGAACCGGTAAACAGCGACGCGACCATCGCCAGCGCGATGGTCGTGCTAGATCACATCGCCACTCTCGAACCCTTTCTGCCTGAGCTTGCTCCAAGCGACCGCGAACGCGTGGACGCCTATGTCGCGCGCGCCTCGGCTGAGGCGACGCTGCGCGCGTACAAATCCGACTGGCGGCTGTTCTGTGCCTGGTGCGGCGAAAATGGCTATCGCCCGCTACCTGCGAAGCCGGCGACGGTCGCCGCCTTTCTGCCGAACACGGGTTCGTTCCCGCTGAGCCGAGGCGCACCAAACGAGGAAAGATTCTGCCGCGGAAAAGCCCGGCGCCTCTTGGCCGCGCGACGATCGGCCGTCGGCTTGCCGCCATCGTCTTCGCCCACCGCGCTGCAGGCCACGAGCCACCGACGACCCAGCCTGACGCCGCCCGTCTGGAAAAAGCGATGCGCGGCATCCGCAAGGACAAAAAGGGAGAGCAGCCTAGCAAGAAGCGCGCGGCCGACGGCGACGTGCTGCGCGATATGCTCCGCAGCATCACCGGCGAGGATCTCCGTGCCTACCGCGATCGCGCGCTGCTCGCCATGGGGATGGCCGGCGCCTTCCGCCGCTCCGAGTTGGTCGCCATCACGATCGCCCGCGTCTCGGAGGATGACCGCGGTCTGTTGGTGCGGATCCCATCATCGAAGACCGATCAGGAGGGCTATGGTCACACCGTCGCCATTCCCGACGGGCGTCGTCTCGAGCCGGTGCATCATTACCGGGCGTGGCTCGACAAAGCAGGCATTTCGGAGGGGCCGGTTTTCCGCAAGCTGACCCCGCAGGGGAGGCTCACGGAAAAGGCGATGAGCGCCCAGGGCGTCGCCCTCGTGGTCAAGGCGGCCGCGATCGCAGCTGGATACCAGCCCGAAATGTTTTCAGGCCACAGCCTGCGAGCCGGATTCCTGACCGAAGCCGGCCGGCAAAACGCCAACCTCTTCAAGATGAAGGAGCACAGCCGCCACGCCTCACTCGAGATGGTCGCCGAATATGTCCGCGATCATGAACGGTTTCGTGAGCACGCTGGCGAAGGCTTTCTCTGATGAACCTTGAGGACATGCGTGGCCGAGCGATATCACGAATGCACAGAATTGATTTCGCACACCTTCTCGCAACGACGGCTTACCTGTCGGTCTGCTCGGACTAGCTGGGTTCGGCCGTCCGTGACTTCGCTGCTGAGGGACATCGTCAGTTCGACCCGCGCGGCTCCGGACGCGTCTACCCGTTGAGCGTTGAGACGATCGTCAGCGATTTGGTGGATCGGGTGGACTGCTGATCGGCAAAGGCACGCGACGGGGCTCGTGACCCATTCACACCGACCGTCGTCTCTCCGATGAACTGCCGGCACATCAGGGCAGCATTCTCGAGGTGAGCGGATCGGGAGCGACCGTCGACGAGATTCATTGTGGCCGACCAACTGCGGCAGACAAAACTTCAAAGTCGAGGTAGGTCTCAATCGGAACTGACCGTAGCCGGTTCAGCGCGTTGCGTGAAGCGCCTTCATGGCTTCCTCGGTGACCGTGTAGACCGCTTGCCGCTGCGCGCCGCGGTTCTGATGGTCTACCCGGTAGCCCTGATAGTGCCGACGCACGAAGCCGGCACGGACCAGTTCCGAGACGGCCCGGCTGACATTCGTGCGGCCCGAAAGCCTGATCCGCATGCGAACCTGGGCTTGCACGATGCTATCGGCCGCATCGGGATCCGTCGGCAATGCGCTCTTGGCTTCCAGTTCCTCCCGGACTTTGTCCGCGATGGCGAGGCGCCTCGGATCACGCTGGGCGACAGGAACGAGGGCTTCGCAGAGCCAGTCGCGGACGGGAATGCGTTGATCGCCTTCGCGGATGTAGGGACCGGCCGACCCCGTGTTCGCGCTGGCCTGGGCGATGAGATTGAGGACCATGAAGCTGTAGCGCGGCCGCTCGCACGTTGCGGTCAGCCGCTCGAGGATACCGGGCAGATCGAGCGGACGCGCAGGCTCCTCCTCGTTGGCCGGCGCGGCCTGCTCTTCGAGCGAGAAGAGATCGGGCTGGAACATCGGAACATTACAAGCACAAACCGACGCCGGAGTGAATCCCTCTTGGGCATTCGCCACGATCTTTGACCGCTCGTGGCACTTTGCCGGGCCCTTCTCGCTGCGATCAGCCCCTCGTTTTTCCAGCTATACCTGCCTCATGCCGCCATCGACGCAAAGCTCGGCCCCGGTCAGGAAGCTGGCGGCATCGCTGCTCTCGCCTAGGATCGGTCGCGTGAATGATATCGGGCGCCTTCCATTTTGACGTGATCGAAAGGTAGGCGCGGCGGTGCCGAGACCGGCGTCTCACTGGGCGTACGTTGACGTTTGTCCTTGAGCTTCGACAGAAGATTTGCTGGCGGATAAGACCGCGCGTGGCACTTTACCGGCGGGTAAAGTGCCACGGCTGGTTCCTCGGCTGCTGGCAGAAGTCGGTGCGCGAAAATGGCGAGGAATGCCCCTTGCGAGGGGTGAAGTGCCAGGGCCGACACTGTCGAGATGCGGCTCAGCCGAATGTCAGGAAGGCGAGATTTCGGTGTAGCGGCCCGCCTGCCGCAGCTGTCGGACGATAGCGTTGAACGCTGCTGTGACGCCTTGGGCACGGCCGATATCATTCTCCTGCTTGGCGGCATCCCAGTAGAGTTCCAAGGGCCAACGCTCCGGGCAGTGCTGGAGAAGGCAGCGAAGCGCCAGGCGCACCTCCACGCCATCGACGCGGCCGTCGGAGGAGCGCGTCACGCCTGACCGAAGGATATGGAGTGAGAGCGCGATGACGACGCGCTGGTGACGCGGAAGCTCTGCCACGGATCAACGGAAGTCGTGCGACTTGAAGCGCACGGCGTCTTTGGGATCCATGCCGTCAGCTTGCGGCGGCCCATAAAGGCTCCGTGCTTCCGGTCGCCAGTTCCTGTCGCCGCGATCGGGCGATCCAGCATGGCGCGCGCCATCGCCGCGTCCCGTGCGGTGCGGCAGGGACAATTCGCCAATCCGATGGAGCAGGTCACCGTGATCGATAATGCGGTCGCAGATGACATGGATCACCTCGCCTTCCTTCTGAACGCGGCCCTTCATTCCGATCATCGATGCCGCCATCACCGTCCGGCGTTGCGCCTCGAAGCGATCGGGCCACAGGATTCCGTTTGCGATGCCGGTTTCGTCCTCGATCGTGATGAAGAGGACCCCCTTCGCCGAACCGGGCTTCTGCCGGACCAGAACGATTCCGGCGACCTCGACATGACGGCCGTCTCTTATCGTTGCGAGATCGGAGCACCTGATGATGCTGCGGCGCGTCAGCTCGTCGCGCACGAAGGTCATCGGATGCGCGCGAAGCGATAGCTGAAGCGTACGATAATCCTCGATCACCTCACGGCCGTCGGTGAGAGGCTGCAAGATGACCTCCGGCTCGAGACCTTCCGCGCTGATGGTTTCAGACGCACGGTCGGCAGCGACAAAGAGCGGCAGCGGCGCCTCGCCGAGGCCGCGCACCTTCCAGAGCCCCTGCCGTCGATCGGCACCGAAGACACGGAATGCATCGGCATCAGCCAGCTTTTCGATGGCGGCGCGCTGGACACCCGAACGCCGCCAAACATCCTCGACGGAATCGAACGCGGCCGTCGAACGGGCAGCGACGATCGCCGCGCCATCCGCGTTGGAGAGGCCGCGCACCTGCCGTAGCCCAAGCCGGACCGCGAGGTAGCGCCCGCCCATCGGCTCCAATGTGCAGTCCCAACGGCTCGCGTTGATGCACGGCGGGCGAACCTCGACGCCGTGCTCGCGCGCGTCCCTCACGATCTGGGCGGGGGCATAGAAGCCCATTGGCTGGGCGTTCATCAAGCTCGCGCAGAAGACGTCGGGATGATGATGCTTCATCCAGGCCGAGGCGTAGGCGATTTTCGCGAACGACGCGGCATGGCTTTCGGGAAAGCCATAGGAGCCGAAGCCCTCCAGCTGACGGAAGGTGCGCTCGGCGAACTCACGAGGGTAGCCGCGCGCCACCATGCCCTCGATCAGTTTCTCCGAGAAATGCGATACCCCGCCGGTGAACTTGAAGGTCGCCATCGCGCGGCGCAGGGCGTCCGCCTCGGCGGGCGTGAAGCCTGCGCCGACAATAGCCACCTTCATCGCCTGCTCCTGAAAGAGCGGCACCCCCAGCGTCTTCTCCAGGACCGCGCGCAGTTCAGGACGGGGATATTCGGGTTTCTCCAACCCCTCCCGACGCCGCAGATAAGGGTGGACCATGTCCCCCTGGATCGGGCCAGGCCTTACGATCGCGACCTGGATGACAAGATCGTAAAAGCGCCGCGGCTTCATGCGCGGCAGCATCGACATCTGCGCGCGGCTTTCGATCTGAAACGTGCCGACGGTGTCGGCCTTCTGGATCATGCCGAACACGGCCTCATCGTCGTCCTGCAGGTCGGCGAGCCCGATACTAAGGCCCTTGGCCTCCTCGAGCAGATTGAATGCCCGGTTCATGCAGCCGAGCATCCCAAGTCCGAGGACGTCGACCTTCATGAACTTGAGCGCGTCGATGTCATCCTTGTCCCACTCGATGATCTGCCGATCATCCATCGCCGCCGGCTCGATCGGCACGAGATCGTCGAGCCGATCATGGGTGAGCACGAACCCGCCCGGATGCTGGCTCATGTGACGCGGCACGCCGATCAGTTTCCGGGCGAGGTCGAGCGTCAGCCGCAGCCGGCGGTCGGCGATGTCGAGATTGAGCTCCTCGACCTGCTTCTCGCCGACCCCTTCGGCCGACCAGCCCCAGACGAGGCCGGCGAGGGAGGCGGTGAGATCTTCCGGCAGGCCCATCGCCTTACCGACGTCGCGCACAGCGCCGCGTGCCCGGTACCGGGTGACTACGGCCGTGAGCGCCGCGCGGTCGCGCCCATAGGTCTCATAGATCCACTGGATGATTTCCTCGCGGCGCTCATGTTCGAAGTCGACGTCGATGTCGGGCGGCTCGCGCCGCTCGCCCGAAACAAAGCGTTCGAAGAGCAGCTCATGCTTGATGGGATCGATGCTGGTGATCCCGAGCACGAAGCACACACAGCTGTTCGCGGCCGAGCCGCGGCCCTGACAGAGGATCCCGCGCCGGCGCGCCTCGCGCACGATGGAGTGGACGGTCAGGAAGTAAGGCGCGTAGCCGAGCTCGTCGATCAGGCGCAGCTCGTGGCCGATCTGATCTCGGTAAGCCTGCGGGACCTTGCCGTCGAACATCTGCCCGACGGCATCGTTCGCCATCTGCTCGAGCGCCTGCTGCGCAGTCAGGCCCTCGATCACCCGCTCATGCGGATATTGGTACGCCAGTTCGCCAAGAACGAATGTGCAAAGGTTCGCAATGTCAACGCTGGCCCGCAACGCGTCCGGGAATTGGCCGAAACGGCGCACCATCTCCTCCGGGGGCTTCAGCGCGCGATCGGCATTGACCTCCCGCCGGTAGCCGAGCTCATCGACCGTGCATTTCTCGCGCACGGCCGTCACCACGTCCTGGAGGAGACGAGCGTCCGGAGCGTGATAGAGGACGTCACCCGTGACGACCGCGCGGACTCCAGCGGCGCCAGCTTGCCGCGCGAGCGCATCGATGCGGACCGCATCGTCGGGCCGGCGCCGCTGGAACAGCGCCATATATCCCCGCTGGCCATAGATTGCCCGAAGGTCGGCGAGCGCCGCCAGGTTCTCCCCGTCAGCCTCATGCGGCAGCAGGATGGCGATCATGCCTTCGGACCATGGCTCGAGATCGTGCCAGTGGAGCAGGCAACCGCCCTTCCCGGCCCGCTTCTTGCCGACCGTCAGCAGACGCGTAAGCCGCGACCAGGCAGTCCGGTCGGTCGGATAAAGGATCAGGCGCCGCCCGCAGGACAGATCGACCCGAGCCCCCGCGATTGAACGGACCCCGGTTGCCTTCTGGGCCTCCCAGGCGCGCACCACGCCCCCAACGGTTCCAATGTCGCCGACGCCAAGCGCCGGATATCCGAGCATCGCCGCGGCCGCGAAGAGTTCCTCCGGGCTGGACGCGCCGCGAAGGAGCGAGAAGTGCGTCAGGACCTGGAGTTCGACGTAGGGCGTCATGCGAACACGCCGTGGATCCACCAGCTCAGATCGCCGGTTTGATGATCCATCCCGTCGCCACGCCGGAACAGCCAGAACCGGCCCCCATGCTCGTCCTCCACCCGGAAATAGTCGCGCACTCCCCAGACTTCGGCGTCTCGTCGCCACCATTCCCCATGAATGCGCTCGGGACCATCGCCCGCGACCACACGGTGCGTTCGGCCACGCCATTCAAATCGCTTGGGCGGTTGATCGGGCAGGAGGGCAATCACGCCCCAGAGCGGCTCGGGTCGTGCGAACAGGCGGACCGGGCGCCGCCAGTTCGGCCAGTCGCCCGGTACTTCGACCGGGTCGCAATGGGCCACCGCCCGCTCTGGTACATGACTTGCCACGGGAACGATGCGAAACACCGCTTCGCTGCCAATGCGACCAGCCACCACGTCTACGAGGCGGGCTGGATCGCGCACGAGTGGGTCTCCGGCGAGTACGGCGCCCAGTTCGACCGCATCGAGCGGCTCGGTATGGGTCGCCGCCAGCCAGAACTGCTCGAGACCCATGCCCGGATCGATCCGCTCGATCTTGAGCTTCAAGAGGCGCAGGAGGTGCGGCACCTCTCGCGTTGGCCGTGACGTGCCGATCGCCACCACCTGCTCGCTCCCGTCCACGCGGGCGCCACAGAGCCGCAGCGAACGGGCACCAAGCCCCCTCGCCTGCAGCAGCTCCGCTAGATCGCCCAACAAGTCCTCGATGACCTGTGCGATCGCCTCGGCCGTGCCGATAGGCTCAAGCGGTCGCCGCTCGGCGACAGGCATTGCGGGGTCCTCGCGCGGCGTGATCGGCTCGGCGACGCTACCCAGAGCCTGATCCAGCCTGGTGATCGCCGCTAAGCCGAGTCGGCGCGCGAGAGGCGCGCGCGCAACCGGCAGAAGATCGGCTATTCTCTCGAAACCGAAGCGGCGGCCGGCAACGAGAGACGGCTTTTCGAGGCGCAGTGCGGCCAGCGACAGCGGCGACAGCGCGGCGACCGTCTCGCCGCGCGGAACGATCGTGATTGCGGTGCAGCCAAAGCGGGCGAGCGCATGGGCCGCACCGGGGGTATCGGCAACTGAAACCCGGGCCGTGAAACCCGCACGCTGACAGAAGGCTATAATGCGTCGGCAGAACCGTTCTTCGCCGCCGTGAAGATGCTCGCAGCCTGTGAGGTCCAGCCACAATCCATCCGGGGGCGTCGCGGCAGCGATCGGCGACCAGCGCCGGACGGCAAGAAGCGCGAGGCGATCGAGCAAGGCGGCATCCGCGGCTTGGTCGTGCGGCCGCACGTCGAGATCGGACACGAGTGCGCGCGCGTGCGTCGCCGCCATGCCCACATGGATGCCGAGAGCCGCCGCCGCGGCACACACCGCCACGACCTCCTCGCGTCGACGGACGCGATTGGTCAACACCAAGGGCACATCGGCGCGACCAAACGAGTTATTGGCCGCGCTGGGCTCGGCTGGGGCGCCAGCGCGCTTGAACGGGTGGGCGGCCGCTTCGGATCGGCGGCCGAGTTCCCGCATCGGCGGTTTCGCGTGGCCCGGCAGTGCCGCGATCTGCTGCTCTATGTCTCCCCTGGCCGGAGTTCCGGCCCGAGCCCAGCGGGCACCCGGACGCCATCCGCCTCCGCGCGGGACGGAGCAGGCGCCGGGGTTGTCGTCGACGGGAAGCTGGAGCGCGGCGCGTTCAGGCAGCCGCGAAGCGGGCCGTTCCAACCGCCGCAGCCGTTCGACGGCCAGGTGCGGCAGGAACAGCGAGACGACCCGTCTCATCGCAGCCCTCCACGATCAGGGAGAAAGGTTCTCCGCCTCTTTGGCGGGAGACCTCGACAGACCAACGTGGCCTTCCCACGCCCGCCACGGTCAGGCGCTCGGATGGCGCGCTCGCAATGCGCCATCTGGTCCAGGCCGCAGAAGGTTCACCGAGCGGCTCCTGATCCCGGCGCCGGCGCCGCCGAAGGAGCAGCACCGGGATGTCCGCATCGGCGGCGACCAGTTGGAGGCGACGCGTCGCCACCATCGGCACCCTGGCCACTTCGGCAACGACCGCAGACGGCGTTCCGTCCCGGACCGCGTCTTCCACGACAGCCAGCAGCGTTTCGTCGTCACGCGGCAGCGCGTGGATTACGTCCGCCGATGTGAGCCCGGCTTGCGCCAGGCCGGGCGCGTAAAGATCACTGCGGCACGCTACCCAGAGGACGGGACCACCGCTGCGCCGCGCCTCGCGTGCTGCGATGCCAGCGAGAAAGAGTGTGGCCGCCGCATCGTCGGCGAGCGAGCAGGTCCGCGCAACGACCTCGTGAAGCGCGCCAGCGCGCAGCCCGCCTCCGGCAAGGCGGCTATCCAGTGCCGGGATATCAAACGGAATCGTGCGATAGTCCGGGATGGGCGTCGCTATTGCGCGCAGATGCGCTAAACTGGCGGGGAGAGAATCGAGGGCAGGCATACATATAAGACTCGAGTTGTTCCCTTTATGTTCCGTGAATCGCCGTGACCGGTCAAGCGGATTGCGGAGCGCGGACGTGAGAATGGCCGCCCGCTCTGGCTGACGATGACGACGGAATGCGATGTCTCGCGCCGAAGCGGCTAAAGATCGGGGAGTTCCTGGTTGGCGCGGCCCCAACCCGCCAACTCTTTCGATGCCGCGCGTTGGACCAATTTCGTGCCATCGCCGACACGAAAATGGGCCGGCGTGGCGATCGTCTCCATTTCTTTCCAGCTGATCGGCGCTGCAACGGGCGCTCCCGGGCGCGCTCTAGCGCTGTAGGGCATTACCGCCGTGGCGCCGCGCTGATTGCGAAGATAGTCGACGAAGATCCGGCCCTTGCGCTGCGCCTTGGGCAGCGCGGCCGTGAAATGCTCGGGATCGATCTGCGCGACGGCTCGCGCCAGCCGATGAGCGAAATCCTTGACTTCGGGCCATTCCGCGCGCGGGGTCAGCGGCGCGATCACGTGCACGCCCTTGCCGCCGGTCACCATCGGGAAGGTCTCGAGCCCGACCGACTTCAGGATTTCCCGGAACTGAAAGGCGGCTGCGCGCACGTTCTCGAAGTCCAGTCCTTCGTCAGGATCGAGATCGAAGACGAGCCGATCGGCTTTTTCGACATCCTCGATGCGCGCGCCCCAGCCATGGAGTTCGACCGTGCCCATCTGCACGCAGGTCATCAGCCCATCGGCATCATCGATATAGAGGTAGGGCTCCTCATGGCCGTCCTTCTCGACGACGCCGACATGCCGGACCGCATCACCGAAGGTGCCCGCGTCGTGCTTCTGGAAGAAGCACTTCTTGGCACGGCCCTGCGGGCAGCGCACCAGGCTGATCGGACGCGAGCCAACCCAGGGAAGCATGACGCCGGCGACCGCGGCGTAATAATCTGCGAGCTCGCCTTTGGTGATCTTGCTCTCAGGATAGATCACCCGGTCTCGGTTGCTGATCGGGACCGCACTCGTAGCAGGGGGCGGAAGCTCGTCAGCCCGGCGCTCGGTCTCAAGCACGACCGCTTCGGGGTTCTTGTCCTCGCGCAGCCCAAGATAGCTGGGATGCCGAAGCGTGCCTTCATCGGTCATCTCCGTGAACGCGATTTCGGCCACCAATTTGGGCCGCAGCCAATGGACGCCACGCACCTCCGATCGTGGCGCCTCGACCGGAGCTGCCTTCTGCTCCAGCGGCGCCATGATCTCCATCAGGCGGAACAGCTCGGCCGTATCAAAACCCGTCCCCACCTTTCCGGCATAGCGGAGCTTCCCCGCGTCGTGGACCGCAAGGATCAGTGAGCGGAACGCGCGGCTCTTGTCGGACGGCGTCCAACCGACCACGACGAACTCCTGCCGCTTGATGCACTTGGTCTTGACCCAGCTGCCAGCGCGGCTGCCGACATATTTCGCCGTGGCGAGCTTTGAGATCACGCCTTCCAGGTCAGCCTCGCAGAAGCTGTTGAGAAGCTTCTCTCCGTTGCCTCGGATATGATCTGAATAGCGGATGTGCTGTGCCTTTTTCGGCAGGATCGCCCGCAGTCGCGCCTTCCGCTCGACCAGCGGCAAGGCGGTGAGATCCTCACCGTCCAGCTCCAGGAGATCGAAGGCATAATAGTCGATGGTGGCCGGTGCGCCCTTGAGCGCGTTCTGCAGGGCCTGGAAGCTCGACTGGCCGTTCGCGTCGATCACCACAGCTTCGCCGTCGATCAGTGCCGAGCGCACTTTGAGTGCCGCGGCGTCCTTGAGAATGCTCGGGAAGCGCTCGGACCAATCCAGTCCGGATCGGGTGTAGGCCCGCGCCTCCCCGCCGCCGACGGACACGACCGTGCGGTATCCGTCATATTTCATCTCGTGCAGCCAGCGATCGCTTGCTGGAACGGTATCGACGAGCGTTGCGAGTTGGACGGGTCGGAAAGCGGGGGGCTCAAGCGTAGCCGCGTCCGCATCGCCTGCAGCCTTCGCCGCGCGAACTGAACTCGACCTTGTCGCCGCGCGCGCCATCGTGCGCGCTTAAGCCGTCTGCCTCATCCTCATGAGACGCCTGCCGACGCGGAGTCGTTCCCGAAGGATAGTTGCCGAGCTACTTCTTCAGTTTCTCGGCAGCAGCGTTGAGCTTGTCGCGGTCGTTGCCGACCCTCTTGATCAGGTCTTCGGCCTGCTGCTTCGAAATGCCGTGCTTGCGGGCGAAGTAGTTCACTTCATAGCCTTCGCCGCCGGCCACTTGCCGACGATCTGCACCGCCGCGTTTGGATTTATTGTCAGCCATGCTCATCTCCTTCCCATCGGGAATCAATGAACGGCTCGACCAGTTCCATAGGCTCGCTTCGCCGAGCGACGCACCCACAATGGCCGGTGCGATTTCGCTAAAGGGCCAGCATGGGCTGCCGAGCGGCGTCCCGACCGATCTCTTCCACCAGAAAGGTCCGGGCTGGAGGAGTAACCAGGAGATCGGATTCCGGATGCGTGAGGTCAAGCCACTGCATGGTCCGGTTGCGGGTGATCATTGCGCCTTGGCGCGTCTGATAGCGTGCGACCTCCAGATTGGCCGGCACCGTCAGCACGGCGAAAGCGTCGGGGTGTTCCCCTTTCCTCGGCCGCCAGATACCGGCGAGATAGAACCAGTTTCCGTCCTCGCGGAAGAAACGATACCGCCGCCTCCCGGCGCGAACGTGGAATTCGGTCGCTGGGACCAGGCAGCGATGGGAGGGAAACGCCCGATCTTCCGAGCGCACGAAACGAAAAGGCGGCTCACCCGGATTGGCCGGCGCCAAGCCCCATGCCAGTTCGATGAGCTCGGGCTTGCCATCGGCCGGATCAGACCGGACGATAGCCCGACGCGTCCCATCCGGAGCATCCGAATCGAAGGGCGTGGCTTGCATGGCCAGAACATATGAAGAACAGGCGCCGCAATCAACTGTGGCGGGATCGGAGATGCGATGTGCAACGGTTACCGGCTTGAGGTGAATGTTGCCTCGATCGCCGAAGATTTCGAAGAGCTGAAGCTCAAGATCAAGTTTTCCGAGGGCGTGCCAAACGTCGCGCCGCGCGCGGATATCAAGATCACGGACGCGGCCCCGATCGTTCGAGGTCGCCGGGGATCGCGGCGGCGGAGATCTCGTCCAGCGTCGTTGGAGTTGGCCCGGACCTGACAAGAAGCCGGTCTACAACTTCCGTTCCGAAGACCGGGAGTTCGAAAGCGCCCGCTGCCTCATCCTCGCCGATGGCTTCTATGAGTTTATGTGGACATTTCTGCGTCGGAGTCGGTTCGCCGCGCTATGATCTTTCCACCGAGTCTCGAGAGGCCTGACCCCGTGTGCAACGACTATCGGTTGGAAGTCCCCATCGCCTCGATCCTCGAAGATTTCGATGATCTGGAGATCAAGATCGACCTGCCGGAAGGCACACCCAACGTCGCCGCGCGCGAAGATATCAAGATCAGCGATGTGGCGCCGATCATCAAGGGCATCGACGGCGCCAGAGGCGTCGGCGAGCTGGTGAACCGACGATGGAGCTGGCCCGCCCCGAACGGCAAGCCGGTCTATAACTTCCGATCCGAGGGCCGCTCGTTTACCTCTCAACGCTGCCTCATTCCGACAGATGGATTCTATGAGTTCGGCCCGCCGATCGAGCCAGGTCAGAAGCGCAAGAGCAAGTACCTCTTCACGCTGAAGGACCACGACTGGTTCTGCATCGCCGGCATCTGGCGGTCCCACCCCGAGTTCGGCGAGGCATTCACGATGCTCACGACCGAGCCCGGCGAGGATGTAGCGCCCTATCATTCGCGGCAGATTATCCCGCTCACCCGCGACCAGTGGGCCGACTGGCTGGACCCGTCAGTCCCAGCCGAAGAGGTGCTGAAGGTGCTTCCCAAGGGCAGCTTGCCGGTGACGCGGGTGTTCCCGCCGATGCCCGAGCCTATTCTACTCTGACGCGGCCATGCGCGTCGTCCGCCATCGATCAAGAGGCTCCGAAGGGTTCGAGCTGGTCGATGATGACGGCAAGACCGATCCGCTGGCGGCATGATTGCACCCGCCGCCGCATTGAGCAGCTCCTCACGGATCTGGATGAGCCGATAGCCACGCTTGCTTAAATCCATATATCCATTATCGTAGATATATGGAAAACGACTCAGCGATCTCGGCGCTCGGCGCGCTCGCGCAGGGCACACGCCTCGACGCATTCCGCCTGCTTGTTCGGCATGAGCCCGATGGCTTGGCTGCCGGCGAAGTCGCCAAGGCGCTCGACGTGCCGCAGAACACCATGTCGGTGCATCTCGCGACCCTCGCTCGTGCCGGGCTGATCAAGTCGGAGCGGCGCAGCCGCGTCATCAACTACCGCGCCGATCTCGACCAGTTGAAGGCGCTGACCCTGTTTCTCGTGAAGGATTGCTGCGGCGGCAGGGCGGAGCTCTGCGAGCCTCTCATCGCCGAGCTCAACCCCTGCTGCTGAAGGATAATCCGATGTCCGACCGCGTGTTCAACGTCCTGTTTCTTTGTACTGGTAATTCGGCTCGCTCCATCCTGGCGGAGAGTGCTCTCAACAAGCTCGGGAACGGCCGCTTTCGCGCCTTTTCAGCAGGGAGCTTTCCCAAGGGAGCCATCAACCCGGATGCGATCAGGCTCCTCGAGCGGATCGAGTATCCGACCGCCGGTTTGCGATCGAAGAGCTGGGATGAGTTTTCTGGCCCTGATGCGCCCCTCATGGATTTCGTCTTCACCGTCTGCGACGACGCTGCCGGAGAAGTTTGCCCGGTCTGGCCCGGCCACCCGATGACAGCGCATTGGGGCATCGAGGATCCGAGCCAGGTCCAAGGAAGCGACATCGAGCGCGAGCGCGCCTTCGTCACCGCCTTGCGCTATCTCGAGAACCGCATCCGCCTGTTCATCTCGCTACCGATCGACAAGCTGGAAGCCACCACCCTGACGGCCAAGTTGCGGGAGATCGGCCACGCCGAGGGTTCGACTGCCCGGCGCGGAGACGCCGCATGACGCCCGTCGACATCATCATCTACCACAACCCCGAGTGCGGCACGTCGCGCAACACGCTGGCGATGATCCAGAACGCCGGCATCGAGCCGCACGTCATCGAGTATCTGAAGACGCCGCCGAACCGCTCCCGGCTCGTTTCGCTGATCGCGCGGATGGGCATCACGCCGCGCGAGCTTCTGCGCGAGAAGGGCACGCCCTATGCCGAGCTTGGTCTCGGCGACCCGATGCTGAGCGATGACCAGCTCATCGACGCGATGATCGAGCATCCGATCCTCATCAACCGCCCGATCGTCGTCTCTCCGCTCGGCGTGAAGCTGTGCCGCCCCTCCGAAGAGGTGCTCGAGCTTCTACCGACCGGGCAGCGTGGCGCCTTCACCAAGGAAGACGGCGAGAAGGTCATCGACGACGCTGGCAATAGGACCGGCGCATGACAACGACAGCGCCGGCCAAGCCGGCGATCAGCACGTTCGAGCGCTATCTCAGCGTCTGGGTGGCGCTGTGCATCGTGGTCGGGATCGCCCTCGGCTATGTTCTCCCGGGCCTGTTCGGGGCGATTGCCTCGGCCGAGGTCGCGCGGGTCAACCTCGTGGTCGCCGTGCTCATCTGGCTGATGATCATTCCGATGCTGCTCAAGATCGACCTGCGGGCGCTTGGCTCGGTCCGTCAGCACTGGAAGGGCGTCGGCGTCACCCTGTTCATCAACTGGGCGGTGAAGCCCTTCTCGATGGCGTTGCTCGGTACGCTGTTCCTGGGCTGGCTGTTCCGACCCTTGCTGCCGGCGGCCGATGTCAGTTCCTACATAGCCGGCCTGATCCTGCTCGCGGCCGCGCCCTGCACGGCGATGGTGTTCGTCTGGTCCAACCTCTGCGAGGGTGAGCCGACCTACACCCTGAGCCAGGTCGCGCTCAACGACGTGATCATGGTGTTCGCCTTCGCCCCATTGGTTGGCCTGCTGCTCGGGGTCGCCTCGATCACGGTCCCGTGGGACACGCTGCTGATATCGGTCATGCTCTACATCGTCGTGCCGGTGATCGTCGCGCAGATCGTCCGCGGCGCGGTGATCGGCTCGGGCGGACAGGCCGCACTCGATCGGTTATTGGCCCGTCTCGGACCGATCTCGCTGCTGGCGCTGCTCACCACGCTGGTTCTGCTATTTGGGTTTCAGGGTGAGGCGATCATCGCCCATCCGCTCGTCATTGCGTTGATCGCAGTGCCGATCCTGATCCAGGTCTATTTCAACGCTGGGCTCGCTTATTGGCTTAGCCGTCGGTTCGGGGTGGCCTGGTGCGTGGCGGCCCCGGCCGCGCTGATCGGCGCCTCCAACTTCTTCGAGTTGGCGGTTGCTGCAGCGATCAGCCTGTTCGGGCTCAACTCGGGTGCGGCGCTGGCCACCGTCGTCGGCGTGCTGGTCGAGGTGCCGGTCATGCTGTCGGTCGTTTCGATCGTGAAGCGGACGCGGCCCTGGTACGAAGCAGGCGCGGCGGCATGACGCAGGTCTATTTCTCGGAGGCGCGGCACGCCGACGATGTTCTGCGGCTCGCGCTCGAAGCCGCCCAGCTCCCGACCGACGATCTGGATGGTCCCGACCAGATGTTATTCAGCCTCTCCGACGATGACGGGCTGATCGGGTTCATCGGGCTGGAGGGCGACGGCGCCGACCGGCTGCTCCGCTCGCTGGTCGTGCTGCCGACCCGTCGCGGTCAGGGCTATGGGCGCATGCTGGTCGAACGCCTCGAGCGGGTAGCAGACGGCACGGTCGAGCGGCTGCACCTCCTCACAAATGGTAGCGCCGAGTTCTTCCGAGGGCTTGGTTATGTCGACGCCGATCGCGACGCGGCACCCGCCTTCATCGCCGCGACCGCGCAGTTCACGTCGCTGTGCGGTCCTCGTGCGACCTATCTCGTCAAGGATCTTGGATGACCCGTCTCCGCACGCTGACCGACCCCGATCATCTCCCCGCGCTTGATAAGAGTATTGCGATTACCCGGCCGGGTGCGGGCCTCGGCGACGATCAGCCTCCGCCGCGCATCCTGCTGCTCTACGGGTCGCTGCGCGAGCGGTCCTTCAGCCGGCTCGCCGCTGAAGAAGCGGCGCGGCTGCTGATCCTGTTCGGCGCCGAGGTACGGATATTCGACCCCAGCGATCTGCCTTTGCCTGATCAGGTGAAGGGCGACGATCATCCCTCCGTGCATGAGCTTCGTGAGCACGCGCTCTGGTCTGAAGGCATGGTCTGGTGCAGCCCCGAACGGCATGGCCAGCTCACCGGCATCATGAAGGCCCAGATCGACCACCTGCCGCTGGAGTTCGGCGGCATGCGTCCGACCCAGGGCCGTACGCTGGCCGTCATGCAGGTGTCGGGCGGCTCGCAGTCGTTCAACGCAGTGAACACGCTGCGCCTGCTCGGCCGCTGGATGCGGATGATCACCATCCCCAACCAATCGAGCGTCGCGATGGCTTTCAAGGAGTTCGATGAAGCCGGGCGCATGCGTCCGTCGAGCTATTACGACCGAATTGTCGACGTGATGGAAGAGCTGGTCCGGTTCACGATCCTGACACGCCTGCACGCCGGTCAGCTCGTCGATCGATATTCCGAACGGAAGGCCGCACAGGCAAAGCGTGATGCCGCGGCCGATCTTGCATCACAGGCCGTCGCGTAGCAGGTTTCGCTCGAGCGCTGCGGAAAGCCTGAGGGGCAACCGCCCCCAGGCACGCTTCGCCGTTTGGGTTTGCTACACGCGCCTGGGGGCGGCTGCCCCTCAGGCGCGTAGCGTGGACCGCAGCTTGAATGTCCACATAACCGAGTTTACGACGCCCGAGGACCCCAAGAAGAAGCGCAAGGACAAGTGGCTGTTCACGATGAAGGGGCAGCGCTGGTTCTGCATTGCCGGCATCTGGCGCAACAGTCCAGCAGTTGGCGAAGCCTTCACGATGCTGACGATGAAGCCCGGTCCCGATATTGCCCCTTTTCACGATCGCCAAATCGCGATCCTGGATCGCGCGGATTGGACCGACTGGCTCGATCCGGCCGTCTCCGCCAAATTGATCCTCAAGCCGCTGCCCGCAGGCAGCCTGCACGTCGAACAGGTCGGCTAGCCGCGGCGCCGAATTCCTCGCCGTCGCTGCGCGTCCTCGAGACCTACAGCGTCAGGCCGACGCAGAGGAGCAGGATCGCCGCAATACCGGCGAGCAGTTTGGCGACGGCGAGGCCCAGAGCACTGGTTCCAACACGTAGCCGTCCATAGGTCCTGTCCAATCGGGTACGCAGGCCCAGAACGCCATCGGTAGCGAGAGCGCTCCCGACGATGAAAAGCAGGACAGAAAATCCTTTCACGAACCCATGGGGCGTGAGCCCTGTGATAACGAACGCCGCCACCAGAGAAACCGTCAAAAGCCCGTAAAGCGCGATGCCGAGATCGAGCAGACAGCACAGCCGTCTAGGCCCGTTCCAGTCGGTCAGCGCGCGCTGCAAGATCATCGGCCGCAAGCATCGAGGGCAACTCTGCAGCGCCGTCCTTGGAGGCCAGTAGGCGACCGGATGCCCACAATACGGACATTCCGGCTGGCTATATGGGACGGGGCTCGCCGGGCTCAGCACGTCGACGGCCCCGTCCTGGGTGCGAGATAATAGACGTCGATCACCGCGCCGGTAACACTGCCCTCAATCGTCACCGCCTTCCCGACGACATCGTCGGCCTTCACCTCTCCTGCCAGGCGCCACCGCGTCCCATCAGGCTCGATGAGCACCGGCCCGCGCCCCGCGAGCTCAATCACGCCGGCCAGCCGAGTTGTACGCACCAGAGTCATTTCGCTGCCTCCGCAAGACTGTCGAGCACGGCCCGCCTCATCGCAGCGGGGGTGGGTCGCCGATCTTGATCCGCGTCTGCAATTCGCCGTCGACGCGCCGATGCAGGTCAATTCCGCTGTAGTGAGTGGGCGTGAACGTCATAAGCCGGACGACGCTTTCATAGGTGGTCGAGGACCCGAAGAACTTGACCGGTCCATGCCACTTGTCGCCCTCGATCACGCGCATGCGATAGGTGCCAGGCGGGACAGGGATCGACACGTCAGCCTCCTTGCGCACGTAGACCGAGATGACGTGCTGGTCGGTCCCCGGGTCGAAAAGCTGAACGACGGCATTTGCAGGCCCAGCTGTGACCCGCATCTTTGAGGTAGCGCTGCGGGGCTCGACCTCCTTGTTCACGGAGACGCTGCCCGAACGCGGGAACGGAACTGTGTCCATCATGTCGGGAAACCAGCCGCCTCGCTTCATCTCCCGATACATGGGGAAGAGGATCGAGATAGCGGAAAGCAGAAGCACCCATTTTTGCAGCATGTGGCGCTTGAGCCCTACGGCGCGGCTACGTTGATAGTCGAAACCGTGGTTCTTCGTCTCGAACCAGGGACGCGTAAACTCCGCTCGCGACTTCGCATCGACCCATGACGCACTCCCGAGCGGGACCGCCTTTGCTTGCCGCGCTTTTTCGGCTCGCGCCTGCCGCGCTGCTTTACCAAAGCCCCAAAAGCCTCTTCCAGGTTCCAAGCCTTGGCGCTGCCGATAGCGTTCCTTCATGTAATCGCGATCATCGATACCCATGATTCGGTCCCCCAATTCCCGACGCGGTCGCGTAGTGGCCGGCCGCGCCAGGTCCCTCCCTCAGCTCCAGCCGTCGCGTCGCCCCTCGCCGCTGTCCTTTAGTCCGCGGCCGTCCAGGCTCGATCGGCGGATTTCCAGCTCCACGCCGTCGCCCTTGTCGCGGGTACGGATGTCCCGCGGGTCCACGTTGTTGCGTTTTGCGAAGTCCTCGGCCGCCTTGGCGCTTCCGAACTTCCCGACATCGTCGAAATCCCATCCACTCATCGTCGTTTCCCTCATCAATTCCGGCGGGCCGGCCGGTCGGTCTTCACAGGTCGAGCCCCAGGCTGCGTTCCGGCAGCGGCGGCAGCACGTCGTCGCGGTCGGGCTTGAGGTCGGGCGGTGATTTGAGATCGTCAGCCTTGGCCGGCGTCGGCCTGCCGCTGGCTGCAGCCGGGGACGGAGGCTCGCCCGGCAATGGCGGCAAGTCCGACAAGTCGATCGGACCTGGGTCGAACTTCTCGCGCGGGCCGGCGCTCGAGCCGCGGTCGCGGTCGATATCGAGCCGGCCCACCGTTTCGAGGGCAGAGGTCTTGTTTCCGGGATTGTTGTCGAGCTGACGCTCGAGCTTCTGCTTGTCGTCGACCACCATCGTCATTGCGTCGCGGACGCGGGTGACGCCGACATTGAACAGGCGCTGGTTGGAGAGATTGCGCTCCTGGCTCGACATGACGGTGATCGCCTTGTCGGTGGTGATGCCCTGCGCCATGTGCATGTTGAGCGAGTAAGCGAGGTCCAGCCGCGAGAGCATCGGATCGCCCAGGTCAAGCGTCAGCCGGTCCTTACCCGCGGTCTCGACCGTGACCCCGCTCGCATCGGTGGTGAGGATCCGCGCGAGAGCGGCGTTGTGCAGCCCCCGCTCCTTGTCGTTGGCCGTCCAGCGGACCCGATCCCCTTCGCGCAGATGAAGATCTTTCTTCTCGCTGAGCTGCAGACGATCGCGCTTTTCCGTTGGGGACAGGCTCTGCGGGTCGAACCGGATGCGCCGGCGACCGTCGAGAAGGTCGACCTTGCCGTTGGGGTGGACTTTCTCGACATCGTAGCGGCCGGCTGCCAGGCCGACGTCCCGGCCGCCTCCCCTGCCCACCTCGAGGGTCTGCCCCGGCCGGTAGGTCGAAGCGTAGCGAAGCTCCTCGCGCGTGGTGTTGACGCGCTCATAAACGGTGAGGTGGATCCCCCCTCCCCGCACGCTGCCCTCGGCCGCGAGCCCGTCCTGGATGCGCTGATTGATGATCGCGCGCGAAGCGCGGCCGGACGCGAACACCGCCGTGGCGTCCCGATCAGCGGCCGAGAGGCCGAGCCACATTTCGGCGGCGTGAAGGGCCGGATTCTTGTGTTCGATGACGCTGTCGCCAAGCACCTTCATCGCCTGGCCCGCCTCGCCGACATTGGCGAGCGCGGCGACGGTGCGCAGCTGATCCGTGCGCTGGCGGATATTCTCGTCCATGCGCGCCATGGTGCCGCCGCCCGCCTGGATGAGCGCGAACGACTTGCCGGCATCGATCGAGGCAAGCTGTTGGCGGTCGCCGACGAGAACGAGCTTGTCGACACCGAGCGCGGCCGAGATCTGGTGCAGCTTCAGCATGTCGTCGCTCGACACCATGGACGTCTCGTCGACCACGAGCATCTGGCCGGCGAAGGCGGCGCGAGCCTGGTTGTAGGCGTCCCCTTGCCGGTTTTCGATGTGCCGTTCGTTGGCGAGAATGAAGGACGCGATCGTCTGCGACTGGATTCCAGCGCCTTCTGCGAGGTCGGCCACCATCTTGTTCTGGAAGGCGAGGCCGGTGACGGTGCGCCCTTCCGCTTCCGCGACACGGGCGACCGACTGCAGCATGGTCGACTTGCCGGCACCGGCGATACCCTGCACCACCACCGTCCGGTCTTCGGAGGAGACGATCAGCGTCGCGGCGGCAAGCTGGCCGGCATTGAGCTCGCGTGTCGCGAGCGCCTGGAGGCGCTCGGGGGCCTCGCTGGCGGCGACCATCGGGGTGGACTGGCCCTTCCCGTCATCGACCGCTTTGAGGATGCGCTCCTCGGTCCTGAGCGCCTCCTGCGTCGTCACCATTCGCGGCCGCGTATCACCCACGCGCGCCTCGCCCGCGATCAGCTGTCCGCGCGCCACAAGCTGGGCGATCCGGAGTTCGACATGGTCGACCGTGACGCCCTTCAAACCGAGGTCGAGGGCGGTCTTGCCGAGCTGGTTGACGTTGAAGGCAGCCTCGCGCTCGGAGAGGATGCGCACCGCGGACGCCACCGCGAGTTGCGCACGCGCCTCGGCCGGTGACTGCGTCACCCGGGCGAGCGAACGTTCGACGAGCGGATCGTGGGGCTTGAGGATGCCGCCAAGCTTGTCCCAGGCGCTTGTCAGCGCCTCCGAGACGGCGCGATAGCCGCGCTCGAGAGCGCTGCCCGCCCCGCGCTGTTCCGATCGTGCGAGTGCCGCCTCCAGGAGCGCCTTTCCGTCGAAGCCGAGAGCTGCCGCCTTCTCGATCCAGTCGCGCTGAAGGCCTTCGCGATCCTCGACGTTCAGCTTGGGATTGCGCGTGTTGGTGGTGACGCTATCGCGCCCCTTGGGTGAGGTGATGCCGAGTTCGGCCGCCTTCTCCAGGATCGCTTCCCGCCGCTGGCTGAAGGCGTCGAGCACGGCCTTCGGGACGCCGGCGATCTCGAACGTACCGTGCTTGCCCTTGAGCTCTAGCTTGTAGCCGAGCTTCTCCATCTCCTCGCGTAGGAAGGCGTGGTAGATCGAGCCGATCACCGTGTTGTTGCTCCAGATCTTGTCCGCATGAAGCGCCTGCCATCTGCCGTCGGGCATCTTGGTCAGGTTGGCGATCACCGCGTGGACGTGCGCCTGCGGGTCCAGCGCCCGGCTGGTGTCGTGGTGGAACAGAGCATAGACGAGGTTGCCGGTGTGCACCGGAACCTTGCGGCCCTCCACATCCTTGCGGCCTTCGGCGAGGTTCTTCTCGACCCATGCCATGGCCCGGGCCACCGCCTTCATGTTGGCGCCGTTCTCGCCGAGGATGCGCTTGTCGCCGGTGATGTAGGCGAGCAGCGAAACCGACTTCGGAGCCGAGAATGTGAGATCAACGCCCGATCGCCGGTTCTCGACCTGCGCGACCCCTTCGCCGCCCGGCAGGATACCATTCAGAATGCCCTCGAAGGCATCCTTCGCCACCTCGCCGGACAGTCCCAGGTCGGAGGCACCCTCGCCGCCCCAGGCGCTGACCTCGGAACTGTCGTCGACAGTGTAATAGTCGTCCTTCGCGAAATAGCCGGCGGCGCCGGAGGCGGATCGGACGGAGGCGACGGAGAGCACCGGCTAGATCCCCATGTCCATGCCATCATGGTCGCGGCCGGCAGAGAAATCCTGGCGCAACTCGACGATCGTCTGGTCCTCGACCCGGGATGCGTTGTGGTGGCTGCGACCGTCCTTCCGATCGTCGCGGTCGCGCGCCTGAACGGTCTCCTGCTCGGCGGCCGCCCGAGCGGCCTGTGCCGTGTCGGCGGCATGCTCGCGGGGGGACTGGCCGTCACGATCGGCATTGTTCTCGCGGACCGCCGTGCTGTTCGGATCCTTCTCCTCCTCGACCTCGG
The DNA here is from genome assembly GCF_000722875.1 of Sphingobium chlorophenolicum. Taxonomy (GTDB): domain Bacteria; phylum Pseudomonadota; class Alphaproteobacteria; order Sphingomonadales; family Sphingomonadaceae; genus Sphingobium; species Sphingobium chlorophenolicum. Next base: position 125,099 of record NZ_JFHR01000007.1, read on the forward strand.
CCGAGAGAATCCGCGCGGCCATTTCCTTCGCCACGTTGACCGGTTCCACCGCCTCTTCGATCACCTGCCCGGCGCCGTCCCGCCCGCCAGCTTCACCACCCCCCTCGCCATCGAACACCTCATCTCCGCGCTTTGACCGCACAGGCTTCATGTCGGGGCGCGGCAGGAAGCCGCCGGCGACCTGGGGATAGTCTTTCCATTCGAGCTTGATGCGGGCGGCAGGGAAGCCGTCGGGGAACTTCACGAAACCGTGCATGGAGGGCAGATTCGTGATGTCATCGGCGATGACGAGAGGCTCGACCTGCTTGCGCGGGGTCAGCGTCGAAGCGTCACGCGTATTGTTGTAGCCGTAGCTGTAGGCCTCATCCATCTGGCGGACTTCGCGATTGCCGATGTAGCGCGCGCACTGCTCGGCGGTGTCGAGATCGGCAGTCGCAAGGATAAGCTTGGACCGGGCAAGCGAGGCAAGATTGCGGGCGCCTTGTTCGCCGTAAACCTCCACCAGCTTCTCGAAGCTGTGGATGCCGAGGATCATCGCGCCGCCGAAGGCGCGGGCCGTCTGGAGACCGTTCTCGATCGCCGGCAGCCGGTGGAGCGCGCCGAGCTCGTCGAACATGAACCAGGTCCGCAGACTGCGGGTGCGCGGCATGGTCATCAGCCGGTTGATCGCGAGATCCATCCAGAGCGTCAGGAGCGCCCGGTTCATCGGCAGGTCGACGTAACTGGAGGTGATGAAGAGGATCGAGCCCGGCTTTTTCTCGCCGGTGATCCACTCGCGGATCGAGAAGCGCGGACCCTCATCGGGCAGGAAGCGGAGAACCTGCGCGTTGGTGTTGAAGACGGCGCGGATCGACTCCGCCATGCGGGCGGCTTCGGGTGCGGTCAGCGGGTCGGCGATGGTGTTTTGAAGATAGCGATGGACCCGCTTGAGATCGGCGGTCATCAGATGTTCGGAGAGCGCCAGATTGGTGGTCTCACCACGCTCCTGCAGGCGGACGCACATCTCGATGAAGAGCGTGCGTGCGGCGAGCGCCCAGAACGGCTCGGACGAGCCGCCGTCGGACGGGATCAGCGCCGCGGCGGCGGCCGTGAATTCGCTGTGGGTGCAGCAGTCGGCGAAGATGGACCAGGCCGGGCAGCGACGATCCATCGGATTGAGGATCGTGTCCCGGTCGGGATCGTAGAACGCCTCGACATAAGCCCCGGTGAGATCGAAGATGACCGCGCTGTCGTGGCGCTCGCGCATCTGCTTCACGAGGCTGCGCAGCTCGGTGGTTTTGCCCGAGCCGGTGGTGCCGATCAGCATCGTGTGCGACTGCTCCATCCTGTGCGGAAACGGGATGCCGGCGAGCGTGTAGGGATGGTGGATTCCAGCCGCCTTCCGCGCCGCGAACGATAGTTGCAGCACCTGCCTCGGTGAGAGGTTCGGCAGGCATTCACGCGCTTCCTTTTCGAAGGCGGCGAAGTTGTGCTGAGAGACTTCGGCGAGGAGCAGATCGCGATCGACCAGCATGGCGCCTCGCTCGTGCCGTTCCTGCAGGATCGACCGGCCACGGCGCCGCGAAATGTCGACGAACCAGATGGTCAGCGGGATGGTGAGAAAGATGGAGACGAGGATGGCGCCGAGCAGGCCGCGCACCGCCACGCTCCACGCCTTCTGGACCTCGGGCATATACTGCACGACGGCCATGATCGTGCGGTGGATTTCGCCGTTCGGAAGGGTCACGTTGACGCGCTTGGCCGGGTCGAGGCCAACCCAGCCCCAGAGCATGGCGTAGAGCTTCATGCAGACGAGCTGGAAGCCGTGCTCGTCGAGCTTCAGCGACATGATGGTGAACCAGGCCGCGAGGAAGGCAAAGAACCACAGGATGAAGGGAAGTCTCGCGCCCGAGAACCACATCAGCATTTCGTGCGTGAGAAGCTGACTTCCCCGCGTGAAATTGCCGGCGTTGCGGTGGACCTTGCCGCGTGCCGAGTGGTGGGTCAGCGGTATGGCGCGGCCATCGCTGCGGATGTCCTTACGCGCCATGGTACTGCTCCAGGCGCTTGTCCGCATTGGCGATGATACGCTCGCGGAATTCGGGATATTGCTCGCTGATGATGACGTCGAGCGCGAGCTGCATGAACTCGCTGATCCGCGCCAATCGGCGGTGGCTGGACGTGATGACGCTCGCCGTGCCGAGATAGGCATCGACTGCCGCCCGGATGATCTCGGAGGGCTTGCATTCCTGGTCCGTCGCGAGGGCCAGAATGCGATCATACTGCTGGCGGTCGAGCCGGACCGTGCAGTGCCGTGTCGTCGAGGACAAACCAGCCTCCTAGCAGAGAGGCTGGTGGGGACCTGAGAAAGCGTGTGGAGATATAACCGATCGCGCGGTGGGCGGCAAAGAGAAATGGGGAACACAGAGCGCGTGGCACCACGTGGCACGGCTAAGTCACTGAAAGCTTGGGATAAACAGACTCCCTCGCGAACGTCCCACGCCGTGGCACGCTCTCCGGTCGCCCTAAGCTATTGAGGGAACACGGGAATCCTGCACCTTCAGGTGCGTAGGGTGTGCGCATATCCCAAGAGACCGCTATATGGTCCCGGACCTGTCCGGAGGTCGTTGGAAATGGCCCGTAGCCGGGTCCGGTTGGGCAGAGGTCCGCCGGCAGGCGGAACGGCGAGAATCGACCCGCGCGAAGTCAGGGGCCACCAGCGGGCGCCTTGGTCAGGCGAGGATCGTCACCCGAATGGGCGGAGACAAGGCGCTTGCCTTGGCTCCGTGAGGTTGGGTTGCCGGGCCCCAACGGGGTGCGGCAGCCCTAGCGAATAGAGCCGTCATCGGGCGTGAAGCCCGATGCGCCCCCGCACCATTCTTCTCCTTCCGGGGCGGAGGCTCTCCCGCTATGGTCGGACTGTTCATAGCCCGATCAGCCTTGAACAGAGGCACCTATGGCAAAGACACTGGAACAGGAGCGCGCAGCGTTCGAAGCGGATGCACAGCGATTGGAGGAACGGCGCCGAAAGCTCGAAGAGCGAGAGCGCGAGCAGGCCATAACGGCGGTGGAAAAAGCGGGCCTGCTGAAGCTTGAAATCAGGCGGCTGACCGCGATCGTCGAGCGGGTAAAATCGCTCGGAATCGACGAGGTTGAAAAGCGGCTGAGGGCCTGAACCCAGCCTGCCGCGGCAGCGCCGCGGCACGGGCATAGGGGGTTCGATGCCCCCTATGCCCGTATTCCTTCCAGCAAAAAAAGGGGAGAGGCGACGCGCGCGCCTCCCCTTTTTGTCGGTCTCAGAATTCGTCGAGGACCCCGCCCGGCGCGGTGTAGACGATCCGGTCGATCATCGCCGGCGTCAGGTTCCCGTAATCGCCCTCGTCGATGGCGAGATACCCCTGCTCTTCGTCCTCGATGACATGTTGATCGAAGAAGCTGTGAAGCGCCCGGCGTTCCGCGTTGGCGACCGCTGCGAAGTAGGCGTTGTTGTGGGCGGCGGCGGTGTTGGTGATCGTCTGCATGGCTATGCTCCTGTCTGTCTTGAATGACAGGGGAAGGCGCGTCGGGCGGGTGAGGTCGGGTCAAGGATCGCCGGCTTGCCGGCGACCGCGCAGCGGCGGTGGGGGTCACGATTTTCTTCGGCGGCCACCGGTGTCGAGGGGGGAGCGCTGCGCTCGATCCGCCGGAGAAAATGGTGGGGCCCCGCCGTCCTTGAGGCGGCCTCGCCCGGCCGACAGAATGGGAAGACTGTGAGAGATGTTTCCTCTCGGTCGGAGGACCAGGCCGAGGCGTAGCGGCGTGCGGACCGGCGGGTCCGCGCGTCACGCGAGCGAGCCTGCGTCTGGCAGCCTTCGCTATTCCATGCCGTCATGGAACAGCCTCCAGAGGAGCGCGTCCCCTTCAATCTCGCGGAGCCGAAGCTCCAGCGACAGGGCCGCTTCCCGCTCCGCGATCCGGGCGTTTTCGGCGGTCGTGAGGGCGGCGCGATCGATTCCGGAGAGAAAGGTTTCTCGGTGGTTGAGGAGGCGCCGCAGCCGTGCCGTTTCGCGGTCGATCGATGCGATGGCGGCGACGGCAGCGTGGGTTGCGGATACGGTCATGGTTGCGCTCCAGGTGCGAGGGGATTGAGCGCTCGAGCGCCCTTTCGTTCGAGACGCCGCCGTTTTGGCGGAGGGAGAGAAGAGGAGCCGGGCGCGCGACCCCGCCCAAGGGCTGATCAGGGGTGCCCGTCGCAGTGGCAGTAGGGCATGGCCGCTGTGCCTTGGTGTCGCGGATGGTCTGTGTTAGTTCCCGCGCTGCGCTGCGAAGGCCGTGGCGCCGGGACTGGTAATCCCGTCGAGAAAGGCAACTCGGTGTGGTTTCACGCCGGGGTGCCTGCGCATATGTCCAGGTGCCTCGGCACTAAAAGCGTAGGCGCATGTCTCGACGTGTTACCAGCCCCGGCTCCCGCGCCCCAGCGCGGGAGTTGCTTGGCGAGAGCGCCCAAGTTGCTCCGATGATGGTCGCGCTCCGGAATGCGATATGGACCTCAACGAGAAGGATCCGGGCGTGACACGGGCGCTCGCCTTGGCGCTGATGCGTCAGGCGCGCGAGTATCTCGGCGCGATCGGCGAGGACGAGGCGTCGCTTCATCTGCAACGCGCGATCGATGCCCTCCTGAAGCCCGCGCCCGGCAATTCGGCGCAAGCCTGAGCGGCAAAAAAGGGCGCGCCATGCGAGGTGACGCGCCCTCCTTCGGCGGCGGGAACGGGCGGAGGCTATGCCCATTCCAGCCGCGAAGTGTCGTCGGCGTCGGCCAGGCCGATGAGCTGGTCGAGCCGATCAAGATACGGGGTGATCCCCTCCTCCTCCGCACGGCGCCGGACGGCCGGGTTGGCAAGCCGCACGCGGACGGCATCTATGGGTATTTCGCCGATGCTGTCCGGCGCCAGTCCGAGGCTCTCAAGCAGGACAGCGGCGTTGCCCGAGGCGAGATCGAGTTCGAGGCCCCGATCGGAGGTGAGAGCGACCCGCATGGCGATCGTTGCTGCCCCCTCGTCCCGCCATACGCTGACCCGGCGGCATCGGAACTGGGCCTCTTCGACGACGCTGATGACGTTCGCGTCGAAGTCGAAAATCCTCGCGATCGCGGCCAGCGCGAGTGGGCAGACGCGTGCTTCGAAGTGATAGGAAAGATACTCGTCCTCGGGCGCGTCGGGGTCGAGCAGAACGGCTCTGCAGCGGGCGCTTTCCTCGCGAAGGAAAGTCCGGAAGGCGGCGAGTTGCCGGGCGTTGATGGTGGCTCGCGGACCCGGCTGGTCATCGGCCGCCGTCGCGATACGGAACGTGATGGACATCTCGTCCTCCCTTGTTGAACCGCAGCCGATCCTCCCCCTCTCCTTTTCCGCCAGCGGCGGGATGCCGGAGCGAGCGCGCAGGCGCTCAGTCTCGCGGCGCGAAGGGGCTCGATGCCCCTGAGCGCCGCTTGTCGACGCAAGAAAGGAAGAGAGGCCCCGGCTTACGCCGGAGCCTCTCGGACAAGCGCCTCAGGCGGCGCGTTGGCCCCGCTGCTGGGTGAGGCGGACGATGTGCAGCGGAACACCCGCCTGCCGCAGCTTCTGGGCGAGATTCTGCTGGATGCCCGAGCCTTCGCAGATGACCGCTTCGACCGGCTTGAGGTTGAGGATGCGGTCGTTGCGGACGAAGGCGGCGCGGTTGCCCTGGCTGCGATCGAGGCGGAACTGGATTACCTTTACGCCGCGCGAGGCGGCCCATGCGTGCGCCACGGCATCGCACCCCTTGGCCTGCGCGGTCGTCGCGAGGATCATCTCCGGGATGCGCGCCTTGATGCTGTCGAGACCCTTCCAGAGCAGGTCGCCGTCTTCCCAGACCTGACCGCCCGAGAAGGCCACCACAGGTCCTTCGGGCGCGAACTGTTCGCGGCGCTCGCGGGCGCGTGAGGCGAGATAGTCGCGGGCGTCGATCATCGATGCGTTGAGCGCGCTCGACACCCTGCTTCCCCGGACCGGCGAGAAGGGCTTGCCGGTTTCGACGCGATATACTTCGGCGGCGTGGTCGCGCATGCATTCCATCGCTTCCCGGCAACCTTGCAGCGTCTGACACAGGAGCTGCGTGTCCTCCAGTTCGGTCGCGTAGATCTCGGAGGGGTCGTAGGCGCGGGCGAGGTCGCCGAGCTTCTTGGCCGCGTCGTCCTCCCGGCCCTCGATCCGCTTCGCCACGACGTGGAAGCTGTTCGCGAAACCCCAGGCGAGATCGGTCGCGAAGGCCTCCATGCGCGTGTCGCGCAGCACATCGAACATCGTCTGCATCATCATCTCGACGGCGGCCCGGACTTGCTCGGGGTCGGGCATGTCCAGCGCTTCCGGCGCCTCGACGATGCTGAGCTTGGCCATCTCGCTATGCTCGATGAAAGCGCCTTCGTAGGTCTGGGTCAGGTCCTCGTTTTCGCGCGCGGCGGCAATGTGGCTGGCGAGGTCGGCGAAGTTGGTGAAACTGGTCTGCATGATAGCCTCCTTGGAATCTCATCCATTCGATGAGGCTTCTCATTCGACGTGCGGCGGTCGTGCCGGTCAGGGACGTTAACCGGGAAGCCGGCGCCAGTCGGATCCCGGTTAACGCCGCGAAGCGGGGAGCGGGGGAGCCGATTTTCTCGGGCCCGGAGCGCAGCGCAGGGTGCGTGAAAATTGGGGGAACCGCTCATCCTTGACGGGCTCGGATCCCCGCACGTCACAACTAGGAATTCAGAGAGAGAGATTTTTTGGTCACCACCTCTCCTCACGCTCCCCGCAGGGTGATCGTCACCCGTAAGGGCGGAGACCCGGCGGAGACGGGGCTCCGGGAGCGACAGCGAGTAGAGCGCCGGTCCCGCCCGCAGGGTGGGATGCGTCGAACCATTGGCGGTTGATGACAGCGCGACGACGGCAGGTCGCAGGCGGCGGGCAAATCTGGCAAGCAGCGTCTTTGACGAACCTGCGGAGTGCGCGTGAAGGCCCTGATCCAGGCGAACTATGAGGAGCGATTGTCGCGCTATGCGACGCTGCTGCACGGGACCGAGCCACCCGGCCTGGCCGCCAAGCTCGGCGTCTATGCGCAGCTGCTCCGGCAGCATGAAATCCATGGCGATCGCCTCTGGACGATCGAGCCGATCCTCTATCCATTGATGCTGTCGGCCGAGACCGACCTCCACCTGGCCGTCGCGCGGCTGCTCGAGGATCCCCGCCGGGCGGAGGGCAGCGTGTTTGCGTTTCTGGAGTTCTGTCGGAAGAACCGGGAAAACATCGCCTGGAAGGCGGGCACACCACCCGCCGATGTGCTCGACGCGCAGGTCGCGGCGCTCGAGAGTCATCGGCCGACGATCGCGGCGATCATGGGCCGCCGGGACCGGTTCTTCGCGCACCTGGACAAGAAGTATTTCCTCGATCCGGGGCGAATCTACGAGGATTATCCGCTTGAAGGGTCTGCGGTTATCGCGCTCGCCAATGCTGTGATCGCCGTGATCTCGGAGCACCAGTGGAAGCTCAGGGAGCACGCCAATTTCCATTTCGCCGAGTTCTTCGAGATCGGTGTCGACAACATGGTGCGCAATCTCGAGGCGGGCCGCCGCCAGAACTACCCGGGCCAGCTCGACTGACATCGATCGATCGATTGTCGGTCCGCCGGCGGCACGAAAAATGCTATACGGAGTCGGGGCGCAGGATCACGATGCATGGAGAGCGTCATGAGATTGGCGATGGACGAGGCCATGATCCGGGACGCCGCGGAGGCACTCGCCGCGCGGTTCAAGGATCTGCTGGTCGACGGCTTGGCGCGCAGCTTCACCCTGTCGCGCGACGAGGTGGTGCTGGCGCTGGGTTTCACGCAGAGCGTGGCCGACCTGCTGACGCCGACGATCCCGGCGCCGGCGATGCGGCTTCCGGCCTGAACACAGGCGGACAGAGCGGCGCGTGAGCGCCGCTCCGTTGCGCTTCAGAAGAAGTCGATCTTGTCGGCGATGATCTCGCAGCCGTAGCGCGTCACGCCGTCGCGGTCCTCCCAGCTCGAATAATGCAGGCGGCCGGTGATCGCGACCACGTTGCCCTTCTCCCGGATCGCGGCGGCACGGCCGAGACCGTTGAAGCAGGTGATCTTGTGAAACTCGGTTTCCTTGGCGGTGTAGCCGGTGGCCTCGTCGACATAGGTCTTGCCGTCCCTGAGCTTCACGCGATCGGTCGCGACGATGAGGGTGGTGACGGTGCCGCGCGTCTCGGGGTCCTTGGCGACCCGGCCGGTGATGTTGACGTTGTTCATGGGACTGCTCCTTCCGATGCTGCGGCGGCCTTTCCGCCGGTGACACCGAAGAGCGGCGTGCGGGCGCGGCCGACACCGGAGCGCGAAGCGCGGAGGGAAACCCCGGGAGCGAGCTGGCGCGGGCAGCCGCGTAGCGGCAACACGGGCGAGCGGATGGGGTTGTGGGACGCGGCCGTCTCGCCGCAGGTGTCAGGAACCGGCGACGGAAAGGCGCTGGCACCAAAGGATGACGGGGACCCACCACGTCGATGCGGGGCCGATCGGCGATTGACCGGCAAATGCAGCGTCATCTCATTGGACGCGTCTGGCGGCGCAATGGGTCAGGAGGTCCGCTTAACCTGGGCGATCTTGCCAGCGTCGTAGGCGGCAAGCCAACGCGTGCGAATGGTCTCGTAGAGGCTGGCCGGGAGCACGCCGTATGCGACGTCGCCGGCCGGATCGCCGGGCGCTGGACGCAGGTCGGGGCCGGGCCATTGGAAGTGGTTGAGTTCGGTGAGGATCACCCATGATCGCTCGTCGTCGAGGCCAAGGCGCGCCTTCGTGGCCGCCGGGATCTCCACCGCGAGTTTAGGGTCAGCCGGGGGCGTGTGCGTCACCGGAAGGACGGTGACCATTCTTGCGCCGGCCTTGGTGGTTGCGGTCAGGAGGATGGCGCAGGGGCGGTCCTTGCTGCCCTCTTCGTGGCCGGCCTTGGCTTCGTGGCTCCAGAGATAGGCGTAGCGGATGACGAGGCCTGGAACCGGTTCAGGTATTTTCACGCGTCAGGACTCGACCTCGTTATCGAACGCGGCTGCCTCGGCAGGCGCTCGCGCGGCGCGCACGCCCTCGGCAATCTCGTCCGGGATGTTGTCGAGCGTGTAGACCTGACGATCACGGCTCTTGAGCCGCTGATATTCGGCATGCGACAGAAGCACGAGGCTTTCATGCCCATGATGGGTGATGGTCAGCGGGCTCTCGAGGGCCTGGCGGCTGAAGCGGCCGAAGGATTTCGAGACCTCGACGGAACTGGCGGTCTGGGGCATGGCGATTCTCCTGCCCGGAATATACGGAGTTTCCGGATAAATTCAAGGACGGCGGCTGACTATCGGGCAGGTCGCGTCCAGAGCGAGAGGTTCCCTCTGGCGCCTTGCCAGTCCTGGCCTTGGCGCGAGAAGCCCGCCCGGCTCAGCTTCCCGTGCATCCTGGGATTGTCGGTCGTGGCGAAGCAGGCTTTGGTGAGCGGATCGGCCACGGCGCGAACGAGGCGCTCCCCGAGGCCCTGCCCTTCCATGTCCTTTGCCACGACGATGTAGCCAAGTTCCGGGGCATCCTCATAGCCATCGATTGCCACGCCGGCCTCGGCGAACTTCTTGCAACGATAGTTTGTGGACGGGTCTTTGAGGACGCCGGCACCGACGATGCGATTGGTCCCGGGCTCGCGAAGCAGTTCCACGCGGTGGCTTCGGCCGAGCCGCGGCAGGATACGTTCGATCGTGTCGGGGATCGCCCCGCCGTCTTTCACAAGCGCTGCAAGCGCTCGTTGATCGTCCCGCCCGAGGTCGGTGAAGCGGCCGGTCCAGGAAACGGGTTGATCATCGGCCGCCATCGGCACTCCTTGCTGACCGCGTGTCCGCGGCTTCCCGGATTCTACCGAAGATCGGTGTCCGGCCTATAGCCGGAAACAGAAAAAAGGGCCCGCTTCGCCGGGGGGAGCGAAGCGAGCCCTGGTGATCCGTGCGCCCGATGAGGCGCACGGCGTGAGGTCAGTCGGCCATCTCGGGCTGGCGGCGGCGACGGCCGCCGGAAGCGGGCTCGCCACCGGAGGCGGGCTCTCCGCCGAACGCGCCATCGGCCGAGGATTCGCCGAGCCCGTCCGTGCCTGCCGGCGCCGCCGGCTCGCCCGCGCCCGGCAGCGGCGGCAGGCCGTCGTCGGCCGCGACCGTGTCGGTGGGCGCATCGCGGCGGCGCGTCGGACGCGACCAGACGATGTTGTAGGAGCCGTCCTCCTGGCGGAAGGCCGAGATGTAGAGCGGCTTGTCGAGGCTCGGATCCTCGATCTTGCCGTTGAGGAAGGTCTCGCCGGTCGAGTTGGACGAGAGTTCGAACAGCGCGCCGACCTGAACCCACTGGCGGGCAGCCGAGAGCGCGAGGATCTCGAACTTGGGCGCGCGGGGATTGGCGGAGTGGACGGTGCGCAGCGCGATCACGATCGCGACGGTCAGCGTCGAGATCTTGCCGGTGTAGGTGCCGCTGGCGTTCTGGGTGATGGTGCCGATGTTCATGGGTGGTCTCCTGAGAAAGTTCGCTCGAACCCCTTGTCCGAACACCTTCTCTGACCCCCTCCTCTCCTCGGCCGTTCGGCCGAGTAAGGCGCGTCAGCGCCGCTCCGACAAGCGCCACTTCGGCGCCGTCGGGATCGTGTCACTGACCGAGTGGAACGGGAGTCAGGACTTTCGCGCGAGCGAAGGACGCCAAAGGGCGATGATGTCCTGCATCTCCTCGGCAAAGCCCAAGCTATCGATGTAGACGGCGCCGCGGTCGTTCTGCCCGAGGAAGCCGATAACGCTGGTGATGTCGTTGGCGATGGCGATATCGAGGCCGAAGAGATCGGCAATCTCGAAATGGCCGAGATCGGGGCCATTCCACCAAGCCATCAGGAAGTTCGCGACGCGGCGCGCCTGGCCGGTGTCGCTCATCGCGATTGGGATCAGGCGCGTCAGCGCCGCGCGCGCGGAATCATAGTCGGTCTGGATCGAAGTCATCGGCGGGCTCCCGGATGACAAGCTATCGGGATGCGTGCGCTGCGCAAAGGACTTCCCGCTGCCCCTCAGAGACGCAGCGGCGCTGGCATCGCCAGCCATTCGGGCTGATCGTCCGCGATCGGAAGGTCGAACTTCGCGGCCTCGGTCTCGCTGAACACGGTCGCCCGCGCAAGGCTGCCGAAGCCGTCCTCATTGTTCCAGAAGCTGAGGCCGGGTTCGCCGTTGCGCGTGGCAAGGACAAAACCGTCCGCGCCTTCGTCGCTCGCCCGGGCGATGGCACGATCGAGCATCAGCGAGGTGTGGCCATATTCGATCGTGTCGGCGGTTATCGCGACATAGCCGCCGCCAAACTCGCCGGCGCGCAGTCTGTCGCAATCCGACGCCCACTCGAAACCGAACGGCAATGCCGACGGGGCGCAGCGCTGGATGAGCTTGGCCGCGGTCTCCACGCCGAACTGCTCGCCCGATAAGAAGACCACGACCACGCCGTCCGCATCGGGCCCGGCGAAGTCGATGTCGAAATCTAGGCTCGGATAATTTTCGTCCCGGAAGAGGTCGAGCAGCCCGTCGAACGGGCTCTCCGGCGTGCGCGGGAAGAGCGCGGCGAAGTCCGCGCCCAGGTCGCGATAGTGGGCCTCGAGCACGTCGAGGCCTATCTCGGCATCGTCGATCATCTCGATCGCGCCGACGACGCGGTGAAGAAGATCGGCCTCAGCGCTGGTGACCGCAATGCCGAACGCGGCCTTGGTATAGCTATTGGACATGACGGCCTCCGTGGCTGGCGGGGTTGTCGGCATCGACACCGCGGACGACGAGCGGCGGCACGGTGAATTCGGCAGTATCGAAATGCGCGAGGACGGCCTCGAACGAGCCGAGCATCTCGATCTTGCTTCGGCTGATGACGACCTCGTCATCCTCGGTGACCGCGTAGGACGTGATGCGCTCGTCGCCGGTCGAAACGACGCGTTCAGGTCCCCACTGGCCGGAATAGCCGCCGCACCATCGAACGAAGGGCAATCGATGGGAAAGGCACCAGCTTTCGAGATCGTCGAAGCTGCCGCCGGCCACCTCATGGGCGAAGAGGCTGCGCGGCTCACCCGCGACATGATGATGCGCTTCGAAAGGCTCGCCGTCCCATTCGATGGCGAGTCGCTCGCTTGCGATGATGTCGACCAGCTCGTCGAACTCGGCGGCGTTGAGCGTGCCTCCGACGATGATCGAGGCGGATACGCGATCGGCCATATGGACCTCCTTCGGTTGTGCGCGCCTCGGCGCGCATGAATTGACCGGCACGCGCTCGGCCGCCCCGCCCGGGACGGACGCATGCTGCCCGGCCTCGGTTGCGGAGCATTGCGGCTTATCCGCCGCTGCGCCGCATCCGGTGCTGGACGTGGCGGGCTGCGCCTTCGGCGCTGCTGATCGCCTTGCCGGCGGCCGACGCCGCCTGGCGGGCGCCAGCCTGGCGGAGAAGAGTCCGCGCTTCGCGCAGTCGTTCGACCGCGATGGCGATGGCCTGCCCGTGCTCGGGCGTGGCCGGGGTGATCCGGCGCATATCATTCCTCCGAAAGGGATGGAGCGGCGCGCGAGGCACCTAATCGTCTTCGGGCAGCATGATCGTCATGACCCGTGTCGTGACATCGGGGTCGCCCGGATCCTCGGAGCCCCATTCGAGCGAGCGATCATAATAGTCGATCGCAAAGCGGATCGCCCTGCCCCTGAACAGGACCTCGCCGCGGCGGCGTTCATCGCGCTCGTCGGCCGCGAAGGCGCACCGGTCGATCGCCATCAGCAATTCGCCATGGGCGCGCAGCGTCGCGTCGGGGTCTGAGCCTTCGGCGAGCGCCGCTGCGCAAGCGGCGGTGATGACGATCCGCGCCGCCGGATCGAGACCTTGCCGGACGCGATCGTTGAGCGTGGCGATGCGGGAGAGCTGGTCTGTCATTCTGCCTCCATCAGGCCGGCATTGAAGGTCGCGATCCAGGCTTCCATCGTCGGACGCTCTGAGACCGGCACGAGGCTGGCCGCGTCCTGGAAACGGATCAGGTTGGTCGGGGCGTCGCGGCGGATCGCCGCGATCTCGGCCTCGGGAAGGAGCCGCTCCGCCCGGATAAAGTCGGTAATCTTGCCCGGCTTGGTCTTGGTCGAGCGGCGCCACAGGCCTTCGACGGACCGGAGCCGGGGCTCGGCTCGGGCCTCGATCAGGACAATCAGGCGCAGGCACCAGGAGGGAAGCGCGCGAACCTCGTCAGGCCGGATCGCTCCGCAAAAGAAGCAGCTTGATTTGGGAGGCACCGGCAGGCCGGCCGAGACGATGCGCGCCACGCAGCGATCGCGGGTCCAGCCCCATTCGCGCAGCGGATAGCGGCACTCGAACAGGGGGTCGTCGATGGCGGAGGCGTGCGCGTAGCGACGACTGTCGGCGGGCGACGCATCGTAGCCGATCAGGCGAACGACCTTCTGACCGCGAGACCAGGCGGTCTGCGCCGGCGCCCAGTCGCGAAGGTAGGCATCCTGCGGCGCGACCTTCCATTTGAGCGAGCAGCTATGTCGGCCCAGGCTGATGCTGGGAAGCGTTGCGTTGGTGAGCACATTGGCCAGGATCGAGTAGTAAGGCGGCCAGTGTTTGAAGCGTCGGGGAACGTACCGGACAATCTCATAGGGGATGCCGCGCGCCGCCATCCACGCCGCCATCATCTCCTGATAGGCATAGGTCTCGGGCTTCTCGGCCCCGGGATCGGCGGACAGGACGAGATCAGGAGCCTCGCCGCGGGCCTCCAGCTCCACGAGCAGCGCGGTGGAATCGACGCCGATACCGTAGGCGAGGACGACCGGTGGCGGGGCGGAAACCAGGATGTAGTCGGGAGACCGGGCCATCCCGGCCTCGGCGTGAGGAAAAGCGGACATGAAGGATGGCCTCGGATCTTGAAGGCGGTCATCGCCTCCGATCCTCCAGACCCCCCTCCCCTCATTCCTGGCGGCTGGGCTCGCCCAGGAGGATGACGGCGATCGACGGCTTGTCATCGGCATCGAGCTTGCGGCTGTCGAACACCTGTCGGCCGCCGAGGCCGATCGTCAGCATCTCGAAGGTCGGCGAGATGCCGCCGTTGGCGTTCGCGATGTTCGTGCCGTGATCGTGATACTGGATGTCGACGAAGCTGGGCGGCGCGCCGCGCTTGTGCTCGCCGAAGAAGAACGTGACCCTTCGCCCGTCCGACGTCTTCGCCGTTATCGTGAAGTTGCCGTCGGGGATGTCGACCGGAAGCGTCGGCACGTCGTTGAACCGGGCAAAGCCGATGCTCTCGGCATCGGCCGCCGTCATGACGGGGAGGGTCGTGATGTCAGCCATGGTTGGTCTCCGCATCGACAGGAAAGAGCGGCAGCGTGGGGTGCCGGATCGGAAGAGCCTTGGGATAGGGCAACCGGGGGAGCGCGCGGCCTCGGCGGCGCGCCTCTCGGGTGAGCTCGAAGCAATAGGCATAGAGCCCGGCTTGCTGGTGGGCGAGGAGATGCCGCTCGCGTTGAAGCCGCCAGAGCCAGCGGCGCGGCTCCTCGCCTATCGACGGCCTCGGGACGCCGAGCGCGACCAGCTGGTCGATCGCACCAGCATGTCCTTGCTCGCCGAGACGAATTTTTGAGAGGGTCCGTCCCGAGATGGTGATGTCGCCGACGCGGAGCATGGTACGCGGCCTCGTGATCGCCCGGTGCGCGGCCGAGAGCGCGCAATAGACCCGGCCAATATGCCCGGCGCCGGGGTCGCTATACGAGACCACGGCCTCGATTCCCGGCCGTTCACGGCGGAGGTGCCGGAAGGCGCGCGCCACGAAGAAGCTCTCGCCGTTCTGCGGCACTGCGTCGGTCAGGATGAGACGGGCCAGGACGCAGCCGCGTGCGGGATCGTCGAAGCCGGTGTGGCGTGAGATCACGGCGCCGGTGGTCGGCACTGCGAAAACGGCGACGCCTTCGAGAGCACCACTGCGATCGAACAGGCCGACAGCGACTTGGGCCGCCGGATAGGTCGGGAGGTAGTGGTGCCGTGCGATGAACGCGCGCGCCACGGCATGGTCGATGACCTCGACCCGATAGGCGCTTGGATCGATGAGCTCGAGGTCGCGCGCCCATAGCGCGCGCCGCTCGCGCCATCGCTGGCTGCGGTCGGTTTGCATGAGGTGATGATCCGAAGGTCAGAGCAGACGAGGCTGACGGGCGTGATCGTCCAGCATTTGCCGTGCGAAGCGCTCGGCGCCCGCCTGGTCGGTTGATGGGAGCAGGTCGTGTGTGCAAAGCAGGCGAAAGCTATGATCGCGTTCCATCGCGCACAGCCATCGATCACGGCCCTCGACATCCACCATCGTGAGGGCGAGGCACCGCGACCCGGCATAAGGGTTGGTGTCGATCGGATCGCCGGCGAAGCCGGCCAGCGACCAGAAGCGCCAGCCGAGCGGCGGCTGATCCTCGATCTCGGCGGTGAGGCGACATTGGCCGATGGCGACATCGATCGCCGTCATCGCGCGGCCTTCCGTGGCGCGACCGCGAGAAGCTCGGCAAATCGCTCCATGATCGAAACCGCGGTGGGAAATCGGTCTGGCAGGGAATGGCGTGCCAGGATCGGGCGCCGGGCCGCGGCAATGTCCTCGGCCTCGGCCGGAGTGGGCAGCCGGGGCGGCCAACCTTTGACGTATCGCAGACCTGGCGGCATCGACGCTTCTAGACGGCGGCGCTCGAGCTGGTCGGCCTTGGCGCGCGCGACGTCCGACCTGAGCCCGGCGCTCAGCAGCCGGGGCGCGACGTCGGCGAGCCACCGCGTCGGCTGGAAGGGGAACGTCGAACGAGCCTCGATGCCGACCAGTTCACGATAAACCTCGGCATTCGACGGCGCCGCTGCCGACGCCTCGAGGTCCTGCAGCGAGGCGAAAATGCAATAGCGACAGGACAGCCGGCTCGAGCCCCACGTCGAATAAGCTTCATGCAGCAGGATCCCGAGCATGCGGTGGGCGTGAAACACGTCGCTGCTCGTCCAGTCGGCAATCGGATGCCACGTCATCATCGTCGTTCCGTGCCGGTTCCCGGCCTTGGCGTACCGCTCGTCGGCCTTGGCGATCGGGATCGAGGCCCGGTTGTGGCTTTCGTCGCGGCGCAGCCCGAGAACGGAGATGATTTGTTCGCCCTGGTGCATTCGGGCAACCGCCGGTCCGATCACCGCCGCCTTCATTTCGGATTGGCAGAAGCGAAGCGATGCCGACGACCACGGTCCGATCAGATTATAGGTCTCGAGCGCCGCGTATCGCCGCTTGCCGCTCTCGAAACGCTGGATCCAGCGATCGACCAGGTCGCCCGCCGCTCGCCGGACGACAGTGAGCGGCATGCCCGCCTCGGCGGCGATGCGCTGGACGGTCTCCGGGGTCGTGGCCCATTCGGCACGGCCGAGATCGGCATGGATCGCCATCCGCCGTTCGCGCGGATGACCGACGAGATCGAGGAATAGGTTGACCGCGGCCATCGCGGCGCTCGAATCCTTTCCGCCCGACAGGTTGAAGACGATCCAGGCGCCGGCCCGGATAGCGCCGATGATTTCGGGCGTGAGGGCAATGCCCGGAAGCTCCGGGCTGATCATGTGCGATGAAGCCGCCGAGGCGAGGCGAGCGTGGTGGATCATGGTCTGCTCCGGCGGCGAGAGGGCGAACGCGAGGCCGGTCAGGCGAACAGCCGATCCGCCTGGGTGACGGACGGCGAGAGCTGCAGGTCCCGCCGAAGCTGCTGCGCAAAGCGATCGGGGGCGAGCAGTGCAGTGACGGGCGCGAAGTGATTGCGCTGGCCGCAATAGTCGGTTCGGCCGCTGACGCGGCGGTAGAGAACCTCCCGATCCTGGCCCAGCCCGCCTAGCGAGAGCTGGACATAAACCTCGTCACCATGGAGCGTGATCTCGCCGGAGACCGCAGCACCGCCCTTGTTGGAGCGGACGGAGTAGCTCTCGGCCTCGAGGCCCAGGGCCTCGGCGAGCCGGCGCATCGCGGTCCGCCCTTCGGCATGGAAGGTGCGCTTCGCGGCCTCGTCATAGGCGACGCCGCGATAGGCGAGCGTGCGAAGCACAGGATGTCGGCGGATTTCGGCGATCTGGTCCATGCAGGTGCGGCGCAGGGCCATGCTGTCCGGGCGGCGCTCGGCTACCGACACGAGGTGCCTCACGAGCAGGATGACGGCTGCGTCGGTCTCAGCGTCCTTTCCGGCATTGCGACAGTCGGTGATCGCCGCGTGAATGGCGTGCAATCCTGCGCCGATGGTGGTCAGGGCGCTGGGGTCGAGCGCCTGCTGGTGGCGCATCGCGACATCGTAGGTCATGGACGGGGTACTCCGGTCTCAAGCGCAAATCCGCTCGACCAGCCCCTCCCCTCTCTTCTCCTTCACGCCGGCGGGCGTCGACGATCAAGCAGCCGCCGGCAGGGGTATCGGGGCGCAGCGTCCGCTGCCGAGATTGATGAAAGCTCCGGCGTGACCGATCGACCCGCGACCGAGCAGGTCGAACAGGAGTGAGAGCGCGTGGCTCGCGACGATGCGGTTCACGAAGAGGGATTGTCGCTCCAGGGCCTCGGCGACCGAGCAGGATGGCGCGTCGTCGTCCGGCACGCTCTCGTCAGCGAGTTCCGGAAAATATTCGAGGACGGTGGGCAGGCGACGCTCGTTCCGGCGATGGGCAGCGGCGGGGCAGCCGATGATGTATTGGCCATCGCCGGCGCGGTTGCCGAGGTCCAGCCAATAGGCGGGTGCCTTGGACCCTCCACCGAGCGCGGCGCCGAGGGCGCGGCGAGCTGAGGCGGTATCGACGCAGCTGATCAGAATGTCCGCCCCCGATACATCGATCGCCTCGGGCGCTCGGCCGTGAACGGCTCGCCAGGCGAGACCGTGCGCAAGGTTGATCCGCTCCGTCAGCGTATGGGCTTTGGAGTTGCCGAGATCGCAGCGGTAGAAGGGCTGCCGGCCGAGGTTCGCCTCGGTTACGACGTCATCGTCGACCACGATCACATGAAGGGATCGCGACGAAATTGCGCGCAACGCCGTATCGAGCGAGGCGAGGCCCATCAGAATCTGGGCGCCATTTCCCCCGCACCCGATCAGAACGACATTGATTACGCGGTGGTGGAGCCCTTCCGGCAGGAAGTGGCGATCACGTGTTTCAGGCGTCATGGCCGTATCCTTCGAAGGGGCTGCGCGGGAGCGGAAGAAACATCCCGCCGGCGCAAAGCCGAGAGGCAAACTCGGGACTGTCGGGACCGCCAAGGCGACCGATGACGAGCGCAATCTTGGTCGCGTGAGCGTCATCGGCATCGTCCGTGGCGCTGAAGAAGGCCCGGCCATGGCCGTGGCTGTGGATATCGCAGACGATGTGGCGGTTCCCGGGCAGGACAGGTGTCCGATAGACCAGGCGCGACGGCGTCGCCTGGTCGATCTGCGGGAAATCGAGAAGGAAGCGCCGATCGTCCTCGTCCCACACGATGAAGGCGGCCGCCTCATTGGGCAGCGCCGCGCCGAAATGATCGATGATCTGGGCCAAGAACGCCCGCGGTATCAGGCCGCACCGAAGGTTGGCGCGAGGCTCGCCCACGCTGCCATAGGGAAGGTAGGCGGCAATCGGCGGCGTGACAGGCACATCGAGCTCGAGCCACGGGCGCCTGACAATCAGGAAGACGCCGTCTCGGCCGATCGCGAGTGTTGATTGCCACTGAGAGTTGACCCGGGAAGGGCCGATATTTCCACTGAGAAGTGACCCATGTTGAACTCACCCCTGGCTTTGGCGAGCGAGGGGTCATGGAGTGTTGGACATGGCGTTATTGAGCGTAATCCGGCGCTGGCATTACCGCGATCATTTGCCGATCCGCGAGATTGTCCGGCGTACGGGACTGTCACGTAATACGATCCGTAAATATCTGCGATCGGGCACGGTCGAGCCGCGGTTCAAGGTGCCCGATCGGC
>NZ_JFHR01000008.1 GCF_000722875.1 Sphingobium chlorophenolicum
TTCCACTGAGAAGTGACCCATGTTGAACTCACCCCTGGCTTTGGCGAGCGAGGGGTCATGGAGTGTTGGACATGGCGTTATTGAGCGTAATCCGGCGCTGGCATTACCGCGATCATTTGCCGATCCGCGAGATTGTCCGGCGTACGGGACTGTCACGTAATACGATCCGTAAATATCTGCGATCGGGCACGGTCGAGCCGCGGTTCAAGGTGCCCGATCGGCCGAGCAAGCTGGACCCGTTCGCGGATCGGCTGTCGGCCTGGCTGCGCCGGGAGACGAGCAGGCCGCGCAAGCAGAAGCGAACGATCAAGCAGCTGCATGCCGATCTTGTCAGCCTGGGCTATGACGGTTCCTACAATCGGGTTGCGGCCTTTGCCCGGGACTGGCGCGATGAGTATCGGCGCGAGCAGCAGATCAGCGGGCGCGGAACATTCGTGCCGCTGTCGTTCGCGCCGGGAGAGGCGTTCCAGTTCGACTGGAGCGAGGACTGGGCGATCATCGCCGGGGTACGGACCAAGCTGCAGGTGGCGCACTTCAAACTGAGTCACAGCCGAGCCTTCTTCGTGCGGGCCTATCTGCTGCAAACCCATGAGATGCTGTTCGACGCCCATAATCACGCCTTCCGCGTGCTGGGCGGCGTGCCGCGCCGGGGAATCTATGACAATATGCGCACCGCCGTCGACAAGGTCGGGCGCGGCAAGGAGCGCAACGTCAACACCCGCTTTCTGACGATGGTCAGCCATTACCTGTTCGAGGCTGAGTTCTGTAATCCGGCAGCGGGATGGGAAAAGGGCCAGGTCGAGAAGAATGTTCAGGATGCGCGGCATCGCCTGTGGCAACCCACGCCGCAGGCGGAAAGTCTGGATGCGCTGAACCTGTGGCTGGAGCAACGCTGCAGGGTGCTGTGGCAGGAAATCCCGCATGGAATCGAGCCTGGCTCTGTCGCCGATGCGTGGGCCGACGAGGTGGAATGCCTGATGCCGATGGGCAGGCCCTTCGACGGCTTTGTCGAACATGGCAAGCGCGTCTCGCCGACCTGCCTCGTCCACCTGGAGCGCAATCGCTACAGTGTACCGGCATCCTTCGCCAATCGGCCTGTCAGCCTGCGGGTCTATCCCGATCGCTTCCTGGTCGTCGCCGAAGGGCAGGTCATATGCGAACATCAGCGCATTATCGACCGATCCCATGATGGCCCCGGCCACACCGTCTATGACTGGCGGCATTATCTGGCGGTGGTCCAGCGCAAGCCCGGCGCCCTGCGCAACGGCGCGCCGTTCCTCGAACTGCCCGAGGCCTTCCAGCGGCTGCAGCGGCATTTGCTGCGCAATCCTGGCGGTGACCGGGAAATGGTCGAGATCCTGGCGCTCGTCCTGCACCATGATGAAGAGGCCGTGCTGACCGCCGTGGCGCTAGCACTGGAGGCAGGCGTTCCGACGAAGACCCATATCCTCAACCTGCTGCACAGGCTGCTGGATGGAAAACCCATCACGACGCCGCCGGTGACGGCGCCACAGGCGCTGAGGCTGGTCAGCGAGCCGATGGCCAATGTCGAACGCTATGATGCCCTGCGCCGGGAGAACCGTCATGCGTCATGATCCCGCCACCGGCGCCCTCGTCGTGATGCTGCGCGGCCTGAAAATGCCCGGCATGGCCCAGGCCGTGACCGATCTCATGCAGCAAGGATCGCCCGCCTTCGAGGCGGCGGTGCCGATCCTCTCCCAGTTGCTGAAAGCCGAGACCGCCGAACGCGAGGTGCGATCCGTGGCCTATCAACTCAAGGTCGCGCGCTTCCCGGCCTATCGCGATCTCGCCGGCTTCGACTTTGCCAGCAGCGAGATCAACGAGGCGCTGGTCCGGCAGCTCCATCGCTGCGACTTTATCGACGTCGCCGACAATGTGGTGCTGGTCGGCGGCCCAGGCACCGGCAAGACCCATGTCGCCACGGCGCTGGGCGTTCAGGCCATCGAGCATCACCGCAAGCGGGTCCGCTTCTTCTCCACGGTCGAACTGGTCAACGCCCTTGAGCAGGAAAAGGCCCAGGGCCGGGCTGGGCAGATCGCCAACCGGCTCGTCCACTCCGACCTCGTCGTGCTGGACGAACTCGGCTATCTGCCGTTCAGCGCCTCAGGCGGCGCGCTGCTGTTCCACCTGCTGAGCAAACTCTACGAGCGCACCAGCGTCATCATCACCACCAACCTCAGCTTCAGCGAATGGGCCACCGTGTTCGGCGATGCCAAGATGACCACGGCGCTCCTCGATCGGCTCACCCATCACTGCCACATCCTGGAAACCGGCAACGACAGCTTCCGGTTCAAAAACAGCTCTGCCCAGCAGGGCAAATCCCGAAAGGAGAAAACCCCATCTTGACCCACCGATGATATCCGAAACATAACCTTCAGGCGGGTCACTTCTCGGTGGAAATCCCGGGTCAACTCTCAGTGGCAATCAACA
>NZ_JFHR01000009.1 GCF_000722875.1 Sphingobium chlorophenolicum
ATCCTATTCCTCCCCATCGAGAGATGGGGAGGGGGACCGGCCGAAGGCTGGTGGAGGGGAATGGGGCACGACCTCCGAATCTTCCCCTCCACCATCGGCTGCGCCGACGGTCCCCCTCCCCACGCTTCGCGTAGGGAGGAATTGATGTCCGCTATTGGCCATTTCCCGACATTCCGGATTTGTCCACGCGGCCTGGGGAGAAATGGATGCTGAAACAAGTTCGGCATGACGGATGAAGAAGGCGGCGGAAATCCGTTCATATGCTTGACGCCGCCGGGATGAGCGGCGACATCGGGCATCTCTGCACCCTAAGGGATTTCGTCGCCGCCCCATGTCCATCGCCTATCTGAACGGCCGCTTCGTGCCGCTGGAACAAGCTCAGGTCTCCGTGCTGGATCGGGGTTTCCTGTTCGCGGACGGCATCTATGAGGTCGCGGCGGTGATCGACGGCAAGCTGGTCGACAGCGCGTCCCATCTGGCCCGGCTGGAGCGGTCGACCGGGGCCATCGGCATCGCCCTGCCCCTCTCCCTCGCGGAGATTGAGGCGGCGCAGAAGGAATTGGTGGCGCGCAATGGGCTGACCGAGGGGCTGGTCTATCTCCAGATTACGCGGGGGGCCGACGCGACGCGCGATTTCCTGCCCTCTCCCGATATCCAGCCGACCTTGGTGATGTTCGTGCAGGCCAAGCCTTTCCTCGACGTGCCTGCGGTGCGCAACGGCATCGCGGTCGCTACGATGCCCGACCTGCGCTGGGCGCGGCGCGACATCAAGAGCGTCGGACTGCTCGCCCAGGCCATGGCCAAGCGCGCCGCCGCCGATGCGGGCGCGCAGGAGGCGTGGATGGTGGAGGACGGCTTCGTCACCGAGGGGGCGTCGTCCACCGCCTTCATCGTGACGGAAGAGGGCATCGTCACCCGGCCCTACAGCCAGGCGGTGCTGGCGGGCTGCACCGGCGCGGCGCTGAACGCGCTGGCGGAGGAAAGCGGGATTGCGATCATCCGCCGTCCCTTCACCGTCGCGGAAGCGATGTCCGCGAAGGAAGCCTTTATCGCCAGCGCCTCCACCCTCTGCCAGTCGGTGGTGCGGATCGACGGGCAGACCATTGGCGACGGCAAGCCCGGACCGGTCGCGATGCGGCTGCGCGCCCTTTATATCGACTTTGCCCGCCGCACGGCGGTTTGAGCAAAAGAGCGCGCAAAACTTGATCCGTTTCGGACGGATCGAGGGAAGCCGTCATTCGCGCCATTTCGGCGGGGATCGAAGGCTCCATTTTGGCGGTCCGGTACGGCGAGGCCGGAAAAGGGCCGTTTACAGGACGGCCGATGGGGGCGATGGGCGCCCATATATCCATAATGGAGAATGGTCTGGCTGCGTAACGACGGCGTTGCGATTAGCTGGAACAAACAGGACGGGAGATTTCGGCGTGGGTTTGGATCATGATGAGATCGGTTTGGACGCATCCCTGGACCAACCCTTCGGCGCGCGGGACGACCGGCCGGGCCTGCTGATCCTGGCGGACGACGTCTTTCTGGACGACGCCGCGATGCTGAGCCGGGCGGCGGGGCTTCGCCTGTTGGGCACGGTGCCGCTGGACCAGGCGTCGACCCGGCTGGACGTGCAGATCGGCTGCGACATCATCCTGTGCTTCTGCCCGACCCCCGATGCGATGATCGAGCGGTTGCTGGTGCAGATCGAGACGATGGCGTTGCAGAACGACATGCCGGTCATATTGGTCGCCGATCTGGAGACGGTCGACCTTGCCTATGCTTGCCTGCGCAGCGAGCGGACGCAATTGCTTTGCAGGCCGGGGCATACCGATTTGGCCGCCGCCCTTCTGGCCGCCGCGCGCCAGACGACGTCCGGCGCTTTCCATGAGGCCAATCGGGACAATGAGGGGCTGAGGCTCCAGCAACTGAGCGACGAGGTGAGCCGCCTCGCCCGCACGCTGGAGGCGCTGACGCTGCGCCCCCGTCATGCGACGCCGTCCTTCGATCTAGGGCCGCGCATATCGGACGAGCCGAACGACTATATCGGCATGCCCTCGCTGGAGCCGATCGGCAGCGCGGACAAGGCCGCCGACGCCGCAGCCGTGGATGCGGCGCAGGTGCGCGACCTGCTGCGGGCGCGGCGGCTGCGCGACGATTTCCTGCCCGCCGACTTGTTCGCGGACCCGGCATGGGACATGCTGCTGGACTTGCTGGCCGCCCGGCTGGAGCATGAGCGCGTGTCGGTGTCGAGCCTGTGCATCGCGTCGGCGGTGCCGCCGACGACGGCGCTGCGCTGGATACGGACCTTGACGGAAAAGGGCTTTGTCGACCGTCAGGCCGATCCGCATGACGGGCGGCGGGTCTTCATCGCGCTGGCCGATCACACGACGGAGGCGCTGAGCCGCTGGTTCACCGCCAGCCGCCGTTTCCTGTGCGCGTGACGAATATCCCGCCGTCCCGGCTTGACCGGCGGCCGGATTGCCGTAGATAGGCGCGCAACCGGACGCCTGCGGTCATCGCGGGCATCGGGCGATTAGCTCAGTTGGTAGAGCGTCTCGTTTACACCGAGAATGTCGGCGGTTCGAGCCCGTCATCGCCCACCACCCCCTTTCAGAAATCTGTTCCCGCATGCGGCGAAGTGGGTTAGGATCGCCGCGACCCAAAGCTTTGGCGAGGCGCATGGCATCATGTCTCTCACGCTTCTCTTTTCCGGTGCGATCGCGCCCTTCCTGCTGATGCTGTCGCCCATTTCGCTGGCGACGGCCCGCGATTGCCTGGATTGGGACGTACCGGCCAAGGCGGTCGACGTGGCGGTGGAGAAGCCCTGCCCCAAGAAGAAACCGCCGCTGCTGCTGATGTAGGCGCCTGTCGCCACGGATATTGCGGCGCGCCGCCAGCGCTGCTAATCGGTGCCGCCATGATCCAGCCGCCTGAAATCATCCGAGTCACCAAGTCCCGCGTCTCCTGCGACGGTTCGGGGGAGATTCCCGCCGCGCTCGGCCATCCGCGCGTCTTCCTGGAGATTGACGAGCATGGCTATGTCGATTGCGGCTATTGCGACCGCCGCTTCGTGCTGGCCGGGGGCGTCGCCGATACGCCGGAAATCGCCGGGCTGCCGGATATTTCTTCGGGCGCCAGCCTTTAATTCTTGAAGTGATGGGCCTCCTGCTAAGGTAGGAGCCGAGTCCATAGGTCAGAACTGGGTTCCTGCCTTCGCAGGAACATGTGGCGCGAGCGCCAACAAATCGGTTGGGCTTGCGGCCTGCCGATCCTATATCGGACGGCATGACCGATGCTGCTCCCCAGTTCACCGATGCCCGCGGCCTGCTCTATCGGCCCGGCCTGCTCGATCCCGACGGCGCGCGCCGTCTGACCGCCGAGGCGCTGAAAAGCTGCGACGATGGCGAGCTTTATTTGCAATATCGGGCGAGCGAGAGTTTCGGCTTCGACGACGGGCGGCTGAAGACCGCCGATTATTCGACCGATGCGGGCTTCGGCCTGCGTGGCGTGTCGGGCGAGATGACCGGTTTCGCCCATGCCAACGACATTAGCGAAGCCGCGATCCGCCGCGCTGCCGAGACGCTGACCTTGCTCGATCCGGCGAAGGGACAGCCTGCGCCGCCGCCGCAGCATACCAACCGGCATCTCTATACCGACGTCAATCCGCTGGAGATCGTGCCCTTTGCCGAGAAGGTGACGCTCTGCGCCGCCATCGACGCCGCCGCCCGCGCTCGCGATCCGCGTGTGGCGCAGGTGTCGGTGAGCCTGGCGGGAAGCTGGTCGGTGGTGGAGATCGTGCGCGCCGACGGCTTTACCGCGACCGACATCCGGCCGCTGGTGCGGCTCAACGTTTCCGTCATCCTGGAGGAGAATGGCCGCCGCGAGACGGGCGTGTTCGGGATTGGCGGGCGCTATCTCTATGATGAGGTGATGGACCCGGCGATCTGGAACCGGGCCATTGACGAGGCGCTGGCGCAGGCGCGGGTCAATCTGCGCTCGGTGGCCGCGCCTGCGGGCGAGATGACTGTGCTGCTGGGGCCGGGCTGGCCGGGCGTGCTGGTGCATGAAGCCATTGGGCACGGACTGGAGGGCGACTTCAACCGCAAGGGGACCAGCGCTTTTTCCGGGCGCGTGGGGCAGCGGGTGGCTGCTCCGGGCGTGACCGTGGTCGATGACGGGTCGATCATGAGCCGACGCGGTTCGCTCTCCATCGATGATGAGGGCACGCCGACAAAGGAGAATGTGCTGATCGAGGACGGTATCCTCAAGGGCTATATGCAGGACCGGCTGAACGCCCGGCTGATGGGCGTGGAGCCGACCGGCAACGGCCGCCGCGAAAGCTATGCCCATGCGCCGATGCCACGCATGACCAACACTTTCATCAAGGGCGGAAATGACGATCCGGAGGAACTGCTGAGCCGGATGAAGTCGGGCATTTTCGCCAAGAGCTTTGGCGGCGGGCAGGTCGACATCGTGTCGGGCAAGTTCGTCTTTACCTGCACGGAGGCCTATAAGGTCGAGAATGGCAAGCTGGGCGACCCGATCAAGGGCGCGACGTTGATCGGCGACGGGCCGACGGCGCTGACCAAGGTGATCGGCATCGGCAACGACTGGGCGCTGGACGAAGGCATCGGCATGTGCGGCAAGGGCGGACAGAGCGTGCCTGCGGGCGTGGGCCAGCCTACGCTGCTGATGAAGGGCCTTACGGTCGGCGGAACGGCGACCTGAGGCATGGACGCCATGGGCGGAGGAACCGGTGGCAGGGTTCGTCTTTATTCCTTTCATGAACAAGCTGACGGACAGCCATGATGCTGTGACCGCCGACTGGGCGGCTGCTTTGCTGGACTTCTGGTTCAACCAGGTGGGCGAGCGGGGATGGTGGAGTCACGATGCGGCGCTGGACCGGACCTGTCAGGCGCGATTTCGTGGTCTGTGGGAAGAAAAGCGCTCGTTGCCAGCCGAAGATTTTCTGGATCGGGCGGACGACGCGCTGGCGGCGGTGCTGTTGTTCGATCAATTGCCGCGCAACATGTTCCGGGGTTCGGCGGCTGCTTTCTCTACCGATGCCCTGGCCCGCGACGTGGCACGGGGCGCGGTGGCCCATGGATATGACATCCAGATTGGCGGCGCCGGGCGGTTATTCTTCTATATGCCCTTCCAGCATAGCGAAGCGCTGGACGACCAGAAATTGTCGGTCAGCCTGTTCGAAGGTGCGGGTGACGAGAAATCGCTCCGGTTCGCGCGGGAGCATTATGCCGTCATAGAGCGGTTCGGTCGCTTTCCTCATCGCAATACAGTGCTGGGCCGCGTAAACGCGCTAGGCGAGGAAGAGGCGGCGAAGGAAGGTGGGGGTTGGTGAGGCCCGCCTGAACGTTCCTAGGTCATGCTGGGATGGCTTCGTTACTCCTCGGATAGTCTCGGTTGCGGCTGGCGGATGAAGGCAGCATTTCCGTAGCGGCATTGCCTAATTTTTGAGCATCGCCCCGACGCTGCCCATTTTTTCAGCGGCTCGCTTCGGCGCGCCATGGGAAAAGCCCGCATTAACCCGCCTTTTACGAATTGGCACGGCTTTTGCTGAGTATATCCCCGCACACCAGTAACAGGGGGCGACATGAAACTTGTCATGGCTATCATCAAGCCGTTCAAGCTTGACGATGTCCGCGAGGCACTTTCCTCGCTTGGCATCGCCGGGATGACGGTGAGCGAAGTGAAGGGCTTCGGCCGCCAGAAGGGGCAGACCGAAATCTATCGCGGCGCCGAATATTCGACCAACATGGTTCCGAAGATCAAGATCGAAGTGGTCTGCGACGACGACCTCGCGCCGCGCGTCGTGGAAGCCACCCAGGCTGCCGCCAATTCGGGCGCCATCGGTGATGGCAAGATCTTCGTCCTCGATGTCGAGCAGGCGGTGCGCATCCGTACCGGCGAGACCGGCGAAACCGCTCTGTAAGGGGGGAATTAATGACCTTTTCCAAGAAGCTTTGCGGCGTCGCGGGGGCCATGGGCCTGTCGCTGTTCGCCGCGATGCCCGCCTGGGCACAGGATGCCGCGCCAGCGGCCACCGTCGACAAGGGCGATACCGCCTGGATGATGACCTCCACCGTGCTGGTGCTGGCGATGATCCTGCCGGGCCTCGCCCTGTTCTACGGCGGCCTGGTCCGCACCAAGAACATGCTGTCCGTCATGACGCAGATCGGCGCGGTGGCATGCCTCGCCATGCTGATCTGGGTGATGTACGGCTATTCCATGGCTTTCGGCCCGGATTACACCAGCGGCCTCAGCAACTTCATCTCGACCTTCGACAAGGCCTTCCTGAAGGGCATCACGCCCGCATCGCAGGCGGCGACCTTCACGGCTGGCGTCGAAATTCCTGAATATGTGTTCGTCAGCTTCCAGATGACCTTTGCCGCGATCACCGTGGCGCTGGTGCTGGGTTCGGTGGTCGAGCGCATCAAATTCTCGGCTGTGATGGTGTTCGCAGCCGTCTGGCTGACGATCGTCTACTTCCCGATCGCGCACATGGTCTGGGCAGCGAGCGGCCTGTTCTTCAAGGCGGGCGCTCTCGACTTCGCGGGCGGCACCGTGGTCCACATCAACGCGGGCGTTTCCGCGCTGGTCGCCTGCCTCATCCTGGGCAAGCGCATCGGCTTCCCCAAGGAACCGATGCCGCCGCACAGCCTGACGCTGACGGGCGTGGGCACCGGCCTGCTGTGGGTCGGCTGGTTCGGCTTCAACGCCGGTTCGGCGCTGGAAGCCAATGGTTCGGCTGCTCTCGCGATGATCAACACCTTCGTCGCCACCGCTTCGGCCGGCCTGTTCTGGATGCTCGCCGAGCGTATCAACGGGCATAAGGGTTCGGCTCTGGGCTTCTGCTCCGGCATCATCGCCGGTCTGGTCGCGGTCACCCCGGCTGCGGGCAATTCCGGCCCGTTCGGTGCGATCGTCCTGGGCGCCGTCGCTTCGATCATCTGCTTCTACGCCGTCACCGTCCTCAAGCCGAAGCTCGGCTATGACGACTCGCTGGACGCCTTCGGCATCCACGGCATCGGCGGCATGATCGGCGCCATCGGCACCGCCATCGTCTACTCGCCCTCGCTGGGCGGCCCCGGTGCGGAAGATTATGAGATCGGCGCCAAGCTGATCGTCCAGATCGAAGCGGTCCTGACGACCATCGTCTGGGCGTCGATCGGCACCGTCATCGCCATCTTCATCGCCAAGGCTGTCACTGGCCTGCGGGTCAGCAAGGAGGTCGAACTGGAAGGCCTCGACCTCGGCGAACATGGCGAGCGCGCCTACAACGCATAAGCAATTGGCAGGGCGGGCCGACACGCAAAGGCCCGCCCGCCTCACCTTGTTCCTCCTGCGAACATGCCTCGGGACCGGTACGCAAGTATCGGTCCCTTTTTTGTCAGCTTCGGGGGCGGGTCCAGAGCGCGGCCGGGCGCGGCGTTCCGGCGGGCCAGCGGCGAGCGCGGCCGGGGATTTGCAGGCCTGCGCGGAGAATCCAGCCCAGCTTGTCGCCCTTCGGCGTGACGACGCGATGGTCCCAGGCATGGTCGCCCCGGCGGGCGACTTCGCGGGCGATGCCGCCATAGATGCCCGCCGCCGCCAGGACCGCCCATGCGGAGCGTGGCGGCAGGGCGCCGGTGCCGTGGCGGGCGCTTTCCTCATAAGCGGCGGCCATGTCGGCCAGGCGGCGGGCGAGGATGGCAAGGCGCGGGCGGACCCAGGGTTTCATATGCTCGCCGGGGGGCATGTCCATTTCGACCAGCCATTCTTCGGGCAGGTAGCAGCGGTCGGCGGCTTCATCCTCGCTGATGTCGCGGGCGATATTGGCGAGCTGGAACGCAAGGCCGAGGTCGCAGGCGCGGTCGAGCGTGGCTTCGTCATCGGGGTCGACACCCATCAGGATCGCCATCATGCAGCCGACCGTGCCCGCGACATGGTAGCAATAGCGCAGCATGTCGGCTTCGCTGCGGGGGCGCCATTCGCGGGCGTCCAGGGCGAAGCCTTCGATCAGGTCGTGGGCGTAGCGTTCCGGAATCGCGCATTCCCGCATGACGAGGCCGAAGCCATCGAAGGCCGGGTCGCCGGTGGGTTCGCTGCGGAGGGCCGCGCCGGTCAGAGTGCGGATGGTGGAGAGGTGGGCCTGACCGTCAGCCACGCCGCGCATCGTGCCGCCATGGTCCTGCCCGTCCGCTATGTCGTCGCATTTGCGGCACCAGGCGTAGAGCAGCCAGGCCCGTTCACGGGTATGGCGATCGAAGAGTTTGGAAGCGAGGGCGAAAGATTTGGAGCCGCGCGCGATGCTCTCGCGGGCCTGGGCGATGAGGGTTGCGCGGTGAGGAAATTCTGAGGACATGGTCAGGACATGCCGTGTGTGGTGGCGAAAGTCACCTGGCGTGCGTTTGTTTCGGGGGAAGTCGAGGAATGGCGGGTTCGCCGGTCTGAGTGATTTGGGTGGAGAGCGGACCTACCTTATTCCTCCCCATCGAGAGATGGGGAGGGTCGAAGAGAAGGCACGTGACTCTCTTCGACGGCCGAAGGCTGGTGGAGGGGAATAGGGCGCGACCTCCGAATTTCCCCTCCACCACTCGCTTCGCGAGCGGTCCCCCTCCCCACGCTGCGCGTAGGGAGGAATTTAACGTCCGCGCGAATATCCACGCGGCCTAGCCATTGCTCCACTTCGCTCGAAACGAACAGGTCTTGATCAGAGACGATCCGCCTTCATCGCGAAGATGGTTTCGTGGGGTTGATAGGCCGCCATCCTGTCGAGCAGGGCTTCGATGGCGTTGGCGTGGATCAGGATATTGGCGTGCTGGGCGCGGATGAAGCCCGCCTCCACCATATACTGGTTGAAGGCGATGAGTTGGTCGTAAAAGCCCGCGACATTGAGCAGGCCCACCGGCTTGCGGTGATAGCCGAGTTGCGCCCAACTGATTGCTTCCCACAATTCGTCCATCGTGCCGACGCCGCCCGGCAGGGTGACGAAACCGTCGGACAGGTCGGTGAAAAGCTGCTTGCGCTGGTGCATGGTCTGGACGACTTGCAGTTCCGTGCAGCCGCGATGGGCGACTTCGGCGCCGACCAGCGCTTCGGGGATGACGCCGGTCACTTCGCCGCCCGCTTCCAGAGCCGCATCCGCTACCGCGCCCATCAGGCCCAGGCGACCGCCGCCATAAACGACGCCGATGCCACGCTGCGCCAGCACGCGGCCGACATGGCGGGCGGCCTCCACATAGGCGGGGTCGGCTGGGGTGGCCGATCCGCAATAGACTGCCAGTCTCTTCATCCTACACCAGATCTTCCAGCATCAGCGCGGCGGTCGCCTTCGCGCTGCCGACCACGCCGGGGATGCCCGCGCCGGGATGGGTGCCCGCCCCGACCAGATAGAGGTTGGGAATGACATCGTCGCGATTATGGGCACGGAACCACGCGCTTTGGGTGAGCAAAGGTTCCAGGCTGAAGGCGCTGCCCAGATGCGCCGACAGGTCTCGCCCGAAATCGGGCGGCGCATAATGGAACTGCGTGACGATGCGGGAGCGGATGTCGGGGATCAGGCGATGTTGGATTTCGTCCAATATGCGTTCGGCATAGGCGGGCGCGAACCGGTCCCAATCGATGGGCAGCTTGCCCATATGCGGCACCGGGGCGAGCGCATAGAAGGTCGAATGGCCGTCCGGCGCCATCGACGGATCGGTGACGGTCGGATGGTGCAGGTAGAGCGAGAAATCCTGCGGCAGCACGCCATGGTCGTAAATGTCGGTCAGCAGCCCCTGATAGCGCGGACCGAACAGGATCATGTGGTGCGGGATGCCCGGCCAGCTTCCCTTGATGCCGAAATGCAGCACGAACAGGCTGGGCGACCAGCGTTTGCGGGCGAGCTTTTCCGCTTGTTTCTGCCCACGTGGATGATGGCCGATCAGGTCGCGATAGCTGTGCATCAGGTCGGCGTTGGAGGCGACGGCGTCCGCCTCCCCCCGCCAGCCCGAAGCGGTGCGCACGGCGACGGCGCGGTCGCCATAGGTTTCGATTCTGGTCACCGGATCGGCCAGCCGCAACGTGCCGCCCAACCGCTCGAAATGGGTCGCCATCCCCTGGACGAGGCGGTTGGTGCCGCCCTTCGCGAACCAGACGCCGCCGTCCTTCTCCAGCTTGTGGATCAGGGCGTAGATGGAACTGGTCTGCATCGGATTGCCGCCGACCAGCAGCGTGTGGAAGGAGAGCGCCTGCCGCAGCTTCTCATTCTTCACATGGGAGGAGACGACCGAATAGACCGACCGCCACGCCTGATGCTTCATCAGCGCGGGCGCGGCGCGGACCATGGAGGCGAAGTCGAGGAAGGCGACCGAGCCGAGCTTGCGATACCCCTCCTGATAGACGCCGTCGGCATAGTCGAGGAAGCTCTCATAGCCCGCGACATCTTCGGGATTGAGTTTGGCGATCTGGGCGCGGAGGGCGGTTTCGTCGTTGGAATAGTCGAAATTGGTGCCGTCGCGCCAGTTGAGCCGGTAGAAGGGGGAGACGGGGACGAGGCTGACATCCTCCGCCATGTCGTGGCCGGACAGGCGCCATAATTCGCCCAGGCAGTCGGGATCAGTGATGACGGTCGGCCCGGCGTCGAAGACGAAGCCGTCCTTTTCCCACATATAGGCGCGCCCGCCCGGCCGGTCGCGGGCCTCCACCAGCGTGGTTTCCACCCCGGCGGATTGCAGGCGGATGGCGAGCGCAAGGCCGCCAAAGCCCGCGCCGATGACGATCGCTTTCCGGTTCATCGGGGTCGCTTCATCAGGCGGGAGGGCTCATCAATGCGCACATGGCGTCCCTTATGGGCACGGGGGGCCGCCCGCACAAGATGCGGATGCGATCCCGAAGCGTCGAGCGGCCCGCATAGAAGCGGCCGATCAGGGCGGGGCTGAGCCGATAGAAACGTTCGAAGATGCGCCAGCGCTGTGCCGGGCGGGCCGCGCCGAACAACATGCGGCCGAGCAGCCGGTAATAGCGCCCCTGCCGCCAGTGGAGGGCGGCCCATTCCCGCGTCGCATGCGCCAGCAGGCGGCCCTCCATCGGCCACTCATCCGCTAGCCATTGCGCGAAGCGCACGGCGTCGGGCAGGGAATAGCCGGTCATGGGCTGGAACATGGCCGCCCTGACCCCCAACCGCGCCACCGAGTCATGCTGCGGCCAGAAGCGGTCGAAATCGCCGCCATGAACGACCGGCAGAACGCCGCTTTCGCTGTGGACGACCGCCTCGACCCGCCAGCCCTGCGCCTTGGCATAGGCGGCGATGCGGGCTTCCAGTGCGGGGATGTCGAGGTCTGGAGTGTCGCTGTAATAAGTGTCTTCGACGAAGATGGTCCGGTCGTCGCGGGGCAGCAGGTAGACGAAGCGATAGCCGTCGCATTGCTCGACCGTAGCGTCCATGATGACCGGGCTGGTCAGGCCGTGGGGAGCGGTCAGGTTCAGGGTCTGGCCGACGAATTTCTGCCAGCCGCAGCGCAGGGCGGAAAGATCGCCCCCTCCCCTGGCGTCCAGCACCGCACTGGCGCGGATGGTGCGGCCGTCGGACAGGGTGACGGTGGTGGCCGTCAGTTCGGTGGCCGGCGCGCCGGTCAGGACGGCATCGCCAAGCACTTCCCGGACATGAGCGTCGAGGCGCGTCGAGGTGATGCTGTTATAGGGCGCGGCAAGTCGGCGATTGTGGCCGGGGAAGCGGACCTCATAGCCGTCGGGCCAGCGATGGGCGATCAGCGGTTCGACAAGCCAGCGGTCGCCCGCATCCACGTCGCTGTCGAAGAAGGACCAGATATGGTTGCCGCCGAGCGTATCGCCGCTTTCCAGCAGCCGGATGGAGACATGGGGATGGCGCATGGCGAAGGCGAGCGCGGTCAGGCTGCCCGCCAGGCCGCCGCCCACTATCGCCAGGTCGCAATCCGTCATGGGCACCCTTGTTAGGAGCTTTGCGGGGAAATGCACGGATTGATTTCCGGTCCCAT
Organism: Sphingobium chlorophenolicum; assembly: GCF_000722875.1. Lineage (GTDB taxonomy): Bacteria > Pseudomonadota > Alphaproteobacteria > Sphingomonadales > Sphingomonadaceae > Sphingobium > Sphingobium chlorophenolicum. The sequence goes on from NZ_JFHR01000009.1 coordinate 11,985, forward strand.
ATAGTATAGGGGGGTATCCTATGCATATCGTGGCGGATCGGGACAAGCTGTTGGCGCGGGTGCGGCGCATCGCCGGGCAGATCGGCGCGGTCGAGCGGCAATTGGCGGGCGATGCGGGCTGTTCGGAGACGCTGCAACTGGTTGCCTCCGTCCGGGGAGCCGTAGGCAGCCTGATGGAAGAGTTGATCGATCAGCATATGCGCGAACATGTCGCCCGGCCGGGCATCAGCGACGAAGCGCGACAGGCCGCGGCGGAGGAGATGCTGGCGCTGATCCGGCGCTACGGGAAATGAGCATGCACGACGATCACGATCATGGCGGCCATCATACGCATGACCATACCCATGACATGCCTGCGTCCCGCGCGGACGAGGGCGAGGAAAGCCATTATTTCGACCATATCTACCTGAACCGGGGGCATGACGAGAATGCCCGCAAGACGATGTGGGTGGTGTGGCTGACAGCGGCGACCATGGTGGTGGAGATCGTCTTCGGCTGGCTGAGCGGGTCGATGGCGCTGCTGGCCGACGGTTTCCACATGGCGACCCATGCGGGCGCGCTGGCGGTGGCGGCGGCGGCCTATGGCTATGCGCGGCGGCATGCGCGCAATCCGCGCTATACTTTCGGGACCGGCAAGGTGGGGGATTTGTCCGGCTTCACCTCCGCGCTGATCCTGGTCTTCACGGCGCTGTTCATCGCCTTCGAATCGGTGATGCGCCTGTTCGATCCGGTGAAGGTGGCCTTTGGTGAGGCGACGCTGGTCGCGGTGGTGGGACTGGTCATCAACCTGATCAGCGCCCTGCTGCTGGGGCATGACCATAGCCATGATCATGGGCATGATCATGACCATAAGCAGGGCCATGCCGACAATAATCTGCGCGCCGCCTATGTGCATGTGCTGACCGACGCGCTGACGTCGGTGCTGGCGATCGCGGCGTTGCTGGCGGGGCGCTATATGGGCTGGTGGTGGCTGGACCCGGCGGTCGGCCTGCTGGGCGCGGTGGTGATCGCGCGCTGGGCCTGGGGGCTGATGAAGGATACCGCCGCGATCCTGCTCGACACCGCCGAACCGGCGCTGACGGCGCGGATCAAGGCACTGGTGGAGGCGGAGGGGGCGACCATCCGCGACCTGCATGTCTGGCGCATCGGGCCGCATGCCCATGCCGCCATCGTCAGCCTGGCCCCCGGCGCGGACGCCGCCGCCGTGCGCCGCCAGGTCCGCGCCCTGCCGCGCATGGAGCATGTGACGGTGGAGTGCGGATAGAATCGGGCAAGGGCTGGCGCAGCCTGATCTGGATCACTTGACTCGACTCGGCGGGTCATCCAGTTTCCCCCACGGAAATCTAAAAGATACCGTCGGAGAGGAGGCCTTATGCCTGCAGCAAAGCCTTTTGCGGAGAAGATTTTCCACGCCCTTTTGATGGAATGCTTTGCCCAGCAGCGACAGCCCACGGACGATGAGGTGGACTCGGTCGCTTCCCAGATCTGGCAGGACAGCCACGGTTCGATGACGGGGCAGAGTTGGCGAGATGTCGCCAAGGGAAGTGACGCGCACCGGCAGATGATCAATGCGGCGTTGATGGCGTTCGGTTCGGCGCCTTCGGAAATGCATATGGAGCCGTCTTAAGGTCGATATTTAGGCCGACGCCGGATATATTCTCATTCGTCATGCTGAACTTGTTTCAGCATCCATTTCTCCCCACGCGCCGTGGTCTGTGAAGGCATGATGGATGCTGAAACAAGTTCAGCATGACGAAGTTCGGACTCCTGCGTGAACGATGCAGCCTATGGCTAGGCACGTGCGAGAAAATTCTCAGTAGCATCTTGAAACGGAAATCAGCCTTCCTATCTCCGTCTTGTCCCGGCTCTCCCCCCCTCCCGCCGGGACACCCATCATTGTAGCCCCGGCCTTCCCTTGCGCCGGGGCTGCTTTTTTTGGGGGGTCAAAGAAACTGGGCCGCTACCCAGCCGCTCGCCCAGGCCCATTGGAAATTATAGCCGCCCAGCCAGCCGGTGACATCGACCGCTTCGCCTATCGCGTAGAGGCCGGACAGATGGCGCGCTTCCATCGTCTGCGAGGATAGTCCGGCGGTCGAGATGCCGCCGATGGTGACTTCGGCCTTGGCGAAGCCTTCGGTGCCGTTGGGGGTGAAGGACCAGGCCGAAAGGCGGCGTTCGGCATCCTGCAACTTGCGGTCCGGGATATTGCCGAGATCGCCGGGCAATGCGAGCCGCTCCGCCAAGGCGTCGGCCAGGCGGTCGGGCAGATGGCCGCGCAGGCTCTGCGTCAGCGTGGCGCGGGGTTTGCCGCGCTTCGCCTCCGTCAGCCAGCCCGGTGCCTGATCGGGCAGGAAATCGAGTGCGATGGCATCGCCATGCCGCCAATAGGAGGAAATCTGCAAGATCGCCGGGCCGGACAGGCCGCGATGGGTGAGCAATGCGGCTTCGCGGAAAGCGGTCTTGCCATGGCGGGCGACGACTTCGGTCGAGACGCCGGAGAGGGAGCGGAACAGCAGGTCTTCGCCGCCAAGCGTCAGGGGCACCAGCGCAGGGCGGGGTTCGACGACCTTCAGCCCGAACTGGCGGGCGAGCTCGTAGGCGAAGGCGGTCGCGCCGATCTTCGGGATGGACGGGCCGCCGGTGGCGATGACCAGCGCGGGGGCGGTGGCGGTTCTGCCGCCATGGGTGACGCTGTAGCGGCCATCGGCATGGGTGACGGCGGAGATGGCGTGGCCGAGGCGGATCGCGACGCCGCCCGCTTCGCATTCGGCCAGCAGCATGCCGACGATCTGGCGAGCGCTCTGGTCGCAGAAGAGCTGGCCCAGCGTCTTTTCATGCCAGGCTATGCCGTGGCGCTCGACAAGGGCGAGGAAATCCTGCGGCGTGTAGCGGCCCAGCGCCGATTTGGCGAAATGGGGGTTGGCCGACAGATAGCGGTCGGGCGCGGTGTGGATATTGGTGAAATTGCAGCGGCCGCCGCCGGAGATCAGGATTTTCTTCCCGGCCTGATCGGCATGGTCGATGACGAGGACGCGCCTGCCCCGCTGGCCCGCCATGGCCGCGCACATAAGGCCGGCGCCGCCAGCGCCCAGGACGATGGCGTCATAGGTTTCCGGTGCTGCGGACATCAACCGGCGGCGAGCGCGTCCATGATCTGGCGGACGGGCGCGACGTCATAACCGGCCGAGGCGGCCTGTTCGCTCAGCGCGGCCGGGTGGTCGCCTGCACGGGCGCGGGTAAGCGCCCAGAGCAATGTGCTGCGCGTGCCGGAGCGGCAATAGGCGAGGATCTTGCCCTCGCCCGCCTGTTCCAGCGCGGCGGCCATGCCGTCCAGTTGCCAGGGGGAGAAGCCGCCATGGGCGACCGGGACTGCGGCATAGGCGATGCCAGCGGCCTTGGCGGCGGCCTCGATCTCCGCGCCGTTGGTCTGGCCCGGTTCCTCGTCATCGGGGCGGTTGTTGATGATGACGGTGACGCCCAGCGCCTTGGCCTCCGCCACCTGATCGGCGCTGATCTGCGGGGAGACATAGAGGCTTTTGGTAAGCTGGCGGAACATGGGCGGGACTCCTTTGCGGGTCTCCCTTGCGCTTGTGGGCGGCCGGATTCAAGGGGGTTGGCCAAAGAGCAACGTGCTCCTGCGAAGGCAGGAGCCTAGTGCTGGCGTCTGAACTAGGCTCCTGCCTTCGCAGGAGCACGGTGTTTATCGACTAAACATAAGGCCGGATCGCCGCCAGGAAGGCGTCGCCATAGGCATCCAGCTTGCGCTGCCCTACCCCGCTGATGTTGCCGAGTTCGGTGAGGCTGGTCGGGCGTTGCTCCGCCATTTCGCGCAGGGTCGAATCGTGGAAGATGACATAGGGCGGCACGCCCGCCTCCTGCGCCAGTTCGCGGCGGCAGGCGCGCAGCGCGTCGAACAGCGGATCGCCCACCGGATTTTCGGCGCCGCCGTTGCGGGCGCTCTTGCGGCGGCGTTCCTTGCGGGGCGGCAGGACCAGGCTGACCTCTTCCTCCCCGCGCAGGATCGGGCGGGCATTGGGGCCGAATTCCAGTCCGCCATGCTCGTTGGTCTGGAGCGCGTCGCGCACCAGCAAGGCGCGGGATACGGGGCGGAGCAGCGCCGTCTCCTCGCCGTCGACGATGCCATAGACCGATATCTTGTCATGGCCGCGCTCGCGGATCTTGTCGGTGATCGCGCCGGTCAGCACCTGCTCGATATGGCCGACGCCGAAGCTCTGGCCGGTGCGATAGACGGCGGACAGGAATTTGCGGGCGGTCTGGGTCACGTCGACGCTGGGCGGCGGGTTCAGGCAATTGTCGCAATTGCCGCAGCCGGGCGGGGGATTTTCCCCGAAATGGCGCAGCAATATGGCGCGGCGGCAGGTGCCGGTCTCCACCAGTCCGCCCAGCGCGGTGATGCGGGCGCGCTCGCCCTGTTGGCGCAGGGGGTCGAGTTCGCCGATGCGCTGGCGGGCGCGGGCGAAATCGTCCGCGCCCCAGAAGAGATGCGCCTCCGCCGGTTCGCCGTCGCGGCCTGCGCGGCCGGATTCCTGATAATAGCCCTCGATAGACTTGGGCAGCGCCGCATGGGCGACGAAGCGGACATCCGGCTTGTCGATGCCCATGCCGAAGGCGATGGTGGCGACCATCACCATATCCTCGCTGGCGATGAAGGCGGCCTGGTTGGCGGCGCGGATGCGCGGGTCCAGCCCGGCATGATAGGCGCGGGTCGAGCGGCCGGTTTTGCTCAGGGTTTCGGCCAGCTTCTCGGTCGCGGCGCGGGTGGGGGCGTAGACGATGCCGGGGCCGGTCTGGCTGGCGATCAGGTCGGAAAGCTGGCGCGGTAGGCCGTCGCGGGGGTGCACGGCGTAGCGGATGTTCGGGCGGTCGAAGCCCGCGATGATCAGGCCGTCGCGAGGAATGCCGAGCTGGACGAGGATGTCGTCGCGGGTGTGATGATCGGCGGTGGCGGTCAGCGCCAGGCGGGGAACGTCGGGAAATTCGTCCAGCAGCGGGCGCAGCAGGCGATAGTCGGGGCGGAAATCATGGCCCCATTCGGAGACGCAATGCGCCTCGTCTATCGCGAAGAGGGCGATTTTCGTGGCGCGCAGGAGGTTGCGGAACCCCTCTCCACTGGCGCGTTCGGGGGCGACATAGAGCAGGTCGAGGTCGCCGTTGCGCAGCCGGTCCTGCGTCTCGCGCCAGTCGGCATCGACGCTGGTGAGGCTGGCGGCGCGGATGCCGACGGCCTGCGCGGCGCGGAGCTGGTCGTGCATCAGCGCGATCAGCGGGGAGACGACCACGCAGCAGCCGTCCAGCGCCACGGCGGGAAGTTGGTAGCAGAGCGATTTGCCCGCGCCGGTCGGCATGATCGCCAGCGTCGGCTGGCCCGCCATGATGCGGCCGACCACCTGTTCCTGCACGCCGCGAAAGGCGGGAAAGCCGAAAATATCGTGGAGGAGGGTCGGGATGTCGGGACGCATGGGAGGGGCTGTAGCGATTTGAGGGCGGTGGGGCCAGCTTGGGGTGCGGTGCGTTTCCGGTAATCGTCATCCCAGCGAAGGCTGGGATCTCGTGCGGCTAGGCAGTGCCCCATCGCCTGAGATCCCAGCCTTCGCTGGGATGACGGAGGGGAGTCACGGTTCCAGCAGGCAGCCCCAGCCCTTGCGGTAGCGCGCCGTGCGGGAGGCGAGCAGGGGGACCGCCGCATTGACGGATTGGGATTCGGGCATGTCCTTCAGCGACACCGCCCACATGCCGGGTTCCTTGTCGCCCTGGCAGCTTTGCATCGACCGCCCTTCCACATAGCGGCAGGAGCAGGTGACGCGCGCGCCGAAGCCCGCGCCGACCTGCGCATGGGCGCGCAGGGCGCTCCAGCTCCACGCCAGCAGCGCGAGCGGCAACAGGGCCGCTGCCAGCGCTCCATAAATCCATTTCCGGCGGACGGACATGCTCCCCTTTCCCGCGCTCCGTGTTAAGGCGCAGCTTATGAGGGTTGAGCGGAACAGCGTAAAGCGCCTTGGCGCGATGGGCGGCATTTTGGCGGTGCTGGCGGTGGCGGGGCTGTGGACCGTGCGCGCCGCCGGGCCGGAGCCGGTCGTCCATATCGCCGGGGATTCGGATGTGGACGCGGCGGCGCTGAGGGCGGCGATCGATCCTTTGTTCGACGGCGAGGCGGGCGAGACGCGGGCGTTGGTCGTCATGCATGACGGGGAGATCGTGGCGGAGCGCTATGCGCCGGGCTATGGTCCGCAGAGCAGGCTGCCGTCCTGGTCGACGGCCAAGAGCGTCACGGCGGTGCTGATCGGACTGATGGTGTCGGACGGGCGGCTGGCGCTGGATTCGCCGGTGCCGGTCGCGGCCTGGGGCCAGCCGGGCGATCCGCGTGGGCGCATCACGCTGCGGCAGTTGCTGGCCATGACGTCCGGCCTGGACCATATCGAGGATGGGGAGCCGGTGGCCGACGCCGATACGGTGCGAATGCTGTTCACCGACGGGGCGCAGGACATGGGCGCCTTTGCCGAGGCCAAGCCGCTGGCCCATGCGCCGGGGTCGGTCTTTTCCTATTCGACCGGCAGCACGATCATCCTGAGCGACCTGATGGCGCGGATGCTGACGAACAGCGCCGACCCCGACGCGCGGCGGCGGGCGATGCAGATGTTCATCGACGGGCGGTTGAAGGTTCCGGCGCGGCTCGACAGCCTGACGGTGGAATATGATGCGGCGGGCACGATGATCGGGGGCAGCTTCATGCATATGACGGCGCGCGATTATGCGCGCTTCGGGGAGCTGCTGCGCAATCACGGGCGTGGGGTGGCGGGGCACCAGATCGTGCCGGAAAAGTGGATCGACCATATGCGCGCGCCTTCGCCGCGCAATGCGGCCTATGGGGCGCATCTGTGGCTCAACCGGGACAGCGAGGAAAGCGCGCTGATGCCGGGGCGCGCGCCGCGAAGCCTTTTCGGCTGCGTCGGGCATGGCGGGCAATATATATTGGTGTCGCCCTCGCAACGGCTGACCGTGGTGCGGCTGGGCATGTCGCCCGACAAGGAACAGCGGGAGGTTGTGAAGGCGGGGCTGGCGAAGCTGGTGGGGCTTTATGCGCGGTGAGGGTTAGCGGAACGTTTCTAATCCTCCCCATCGGGAGATGGGGAGGTGGCAGCGCGAAGCGCTGAGGGAGGGGAAGGTGGCACGACCTCCGAATTTCCCCTCCACCCCCGCCTCCGGCGGCGGTCCCCCTCCCCACGCTTTGCGTAGGGAGGATTGGGTTATTAAAGCAGGAAATTGCCTTCTATCACCGTGCGGCAGGCGCCGATCAGGATCACGCGGTTGCCGGAAAGGCGGCATAGCAGGCGTCCTCCTCGCGACGATGCCTGATAGGCGGTGAGTTTGGTCTTATCGAGCCGCCCGGCCCAATAGGGGGTCAGCAGGCAATGGGCGGAGCCGGTGACGGGGTCTTCGTCTATCCCCGCGCCGGGGACGAAGACGCGGCTGACGATGTCGCTGTCCTCTCCGGGCGCGGTCGCCATGAGGAGGATGCTGCCGGCCTTTTTCAGCGTCGCGAAATCCGGTTGCAGGGCGCGGATCGCGGCGGCGTCGGGATAGACGAAGATCGCATAGCCGCCCTCGCGCCAACGGGTTTCGAGGACGTCGCCGCCCATGGCTGCGGCCAGGTCCGGCAGTGGCCTTAGTTCGGTCGTCCAGGCGGGGAGCGAGAGGGCATAGCCGTCGCGGTCCCGCGACACGGTGAGTATGCCCGCATGGGCGGTGCGGAAGCGGACGGCAGTGCGGCCGCCCATCAGCACATGGCCGCTCGCCAGCGTGGCGTGGCCGCACAGCTTGACCTCCACGGCGGGGGTGAACCAACGCAACGCATAGTCAGCATCCGGATCGTCAGGCGTGGGCACGGTAAAGGCGGTTTCGGAGAGATTATTCTCCGCCGCGATTGCCTGAAGCGTGGCGTCGTCCAGCCATCGGCCAAGCGGCATGACGGCGGCCGGATTGCCGGTGAAGGGGGCGTCGGCGAAGGCGTCGACCTGGATGAAGGGCAGGCTGGTCATAAGCGATCCTCTTTTCCGTCATGATGACGCCGCGACCGGCGCGGGGACAGGGCCGGTCGGGCGGAACTGGTCATGACGGCGTTCGCTTTCCGGCGGGCGGAAAACGAAATGGGCCAGCCATGCAAGCATGACTGGCCCGTGTTCGCGGCTGAAGGGGACGTTTTGACCGTCAATCCATGGAAACCATGGTGACGCTCCCCAGGCTTACGCACTGCCGCTCGCCCTCCCGCGGGCGATCTATGACAGCGATGGTATCGCAGAACGGGTGAGTCGTCTCGCCAAAATCACGTCTTTGCCGGAATTATGGCTCGATTCGGCGCGTTCAGCCCTCGCCGCATTGGGCGCGGTGGAGCAATTTCTGGTCCGCCAGCACCAGCGCCATCATCGCCTCCACCACCGGCACGCCGCGAATGCCGACGCAGGGGTCGTGGCGGCCCTTGGTGACGATGTCCGACGCCGTGCCTTCGCGGGTGACGGTTTCGACCGGGATCAGGATGGAACTGGTCGGCTTGAAGGCGATGCGGACCTTGACCGGCTGGCCGGTGGAGATGCCGCCCGCGATGCCGCCCGCATGGTTGGCGAGGAAGACGGGGTTGCCGTCATTTCCGGGACGCATCGGATCGGCATTTTGTTCGCCGCGCAGGCGGGCGGCGGCGAAACCGTCGCCAATCTCCACGCCCTTGACCGCGTTGATGCTCATCATCGCGGCGGCCAGTTCGCTGTCCAGCTTGGCATAGAGTGGCGCGCCCCAGCCCGCCGGAACGCCGCTGGCGATGCATTCCACCACCGCGCCGAGCGACGAGCCGTCCTTGCGGGCGTCGTCCACCAGTTTTTCCCAGCGTTTCGCCGCTTCGGGGTCGGGGCAGAAGAAGGGGTTGTTGTCGATCTCGCTCGCGTCGAAACGGGCTGGGTCGATGGCGTCGCCGCCGATCTCGCTGACATAGGCGAAGATGTCGACATCGGGGATGACGAGACGAGCGACCGCGCCCGCCGCCACGCGGCTGGCGGTTTCGCGGGCCGAGGAACGGCCGCCGCCGCGATAGTCGCGGAAGCCATATTTGGCGTCATAGGCATAGTCGGCATGGCCGGGGCGATAGGCTTTGGCGACTTCGCTATAATCCTTCGACCGCTGGTCAGTATTCTCGATCATCAGGCTGATTGGGGTGCCGGTGGTGCGGCCCTCGAACACGCCGGACAGGATGCGGACCTCATCGGCTTCGCGGCGCTGGGTGGTGAATTTCGAGGTGCCGGGTTTGCGCTTGTCCAGGAAAGGCTGGATGTCGGCTTCGGTCAGGGGCAGGCCCGGAGGGCAGCCGTCGACCATCGCGCCGATGGCGGGACCATGGGACTCGCCCCAGGTCGAGAAGCGGAAGACGCGGCCGAAGGTGTTGAAGCTCATATCTGCCTTTCGTGGGTGAGGTGGTTCGCCCTCACCCTCCCACCGCTTTGCGGTGGGCCCCTCCCTCTCCCGGTGGGAGAGGGGTTTTGTTACTTGTCTAGCGCAATGTCCGGCGCGTCTTCGGCCTTCATGCCGATGACGTTGTAGCCCGCATCGACATGATGGATTTCGCCGGTCACGCCCGACGCGAGATCGGACAGGAGGTAGAGGGCAGCACCGCCGACATCCTCGATCGTCACATTGCGGCGGAGCGGGCTGTTCAGCTCGTTCCACTTCATGATGTAGCGGAAATCGCCGATGCCGCTGGCCGCCAGCGTCTTGATCGGACCGGCGGAGATGGCGTTGACGCGGATATTTTCCGGACCCAGATCCATCGCCAGATATTTGACGCTGGTTTCCAGCGCCGCCTTGGCCACGCCCATGACGTTATAATGGGGGATCACCTTTTCCGCGCCATAATAGCTGAGCGTCAGCAGGCTGCCGCCGTCCGGCATCAGGGCGCGGGCGCGCTTGGCGACGGCGACGAAGCTGTAGGCGGAGATGTTCATCGTCAGCAGGAAATTTTCCAGGCTGGTGTCGACATACAGGCCGCGCAGCTCATTCTTGTCGGAAAAGCCGATGGCGTGGACCACGAAGTCCAGTCCGCCCCACTTCGCCTTGATCTCGTCAAAGGCGGCGTCGAGCTTTTCCATGTCCGACACGTCGCAGTCGATCAGGAAATCGGAACCCAGTTCCTCCGCCAGCGGCTTCACCCGCTTGGCCAGCGCCTCGCCCTGATAGGCGAAGGCCAGTTCCGCGCCATGCGCATGCAGCGCCTTCGATATGCCCCAGGCCAGCGACTTGTCGTTCGCCAGCCCCATGATCAGACCGCGTTTTCCCGCCATCAAGCCTGTCATACCGTCGTCCCATTCCCTTTATCGTCCTGCGCGGCGGCGGCTTCCTCTTCCGGGAACTCCGCCAATGCCGCATTCAATTCCGCGCCAATTACCACGCCAAGCCCGACAAGGAAGAAGAAAATGAGCGTGATCATCACGCCCGCCAAGCTGCCATAGGTCAGGTCATAGCCGCCCAGCAGCGAAAGCGTGACCGGCAGCAGCAGGGTGACGCCGTACCACCACAGCGCCGTGGCGATGGCGCCGGGCCATTTGGGAAAGCGCGGATCCTTGTACAGGCTAGGGGTCAGGGAGACGTAGAGATAATGGAGGGCGACGCACAATATCGCCATCGGCGCCAGCTTGGTGAGCGCCACGATCTGGATCGCTTCGTCCGCGAAGGGCAATATCTGGTGCAGGAACTGGTCGATGCCGGTGATGATGACCTGCATGGAAAAGGCGAACATCACCGCGAAAACGCTGACCAGCGTGATGCCGATGGCGGTCAGGCGATAATGCCAGAAGGGGCGCGTACTCTTCGTGCCATAGGCGCGGCGCAGGATATCGCGGATCGTCTCGATCAGGCTGCCGACGGTCCACAGCCCGACCAGCCCGCCCAGCCAGAGCAGCGGCCCGGTGCGGGCGTTCAGCACGTCGATGATCGGTTGCCGCACGACATCGGCCACGCCGGGGGGCACGGTTTCCAGAAAGGCCCTGACCGCCGCCAGCCCGTCCTGCGAATGGCCGAAGATGCTGGCCACCGCCGCCGCCACGATGAAGAAGGGGAACAGCGTCATCAGCGAGAGATAGGCAAGGTTCCCCGCATGGATGAATCCGTCGCTATAGGTGCCGACGGCCACGCGCTTCGCGATTTCAAAGGCATGGCTGCCCGGCCGCACCCGGTCCATATGGCGGTTGAAATGGGCGCGGGCTTCTTGCGCGATGTGCCTGCGGCGGGATTCGGGAGATAAGGGGGACGGTTGCGGCATTCTCCCCCTAACCCCTCAGACGCCCAGATGGGTCCGGACGGCGCGGCTGTCCTGCCAGCTTTCGACCAGCGCCTTGATCGCCGGATCGTCGGCGGGCACGTCGATCATCAGCGTGACGAGCTGGTCGCCCCGCTGGCCGTCCTTGCCGGTGAAACCCTTGCCCCGCAGGCGCAGCGTCTTGCCGGAGGATGTGCCCGCGGGCACGCCCAGCATGACGGGACCGTCGACGGTGGGCACCTTGACCTTCGCCCCTTTCACCGCCTCGTCCAGGGTGATCGGCAGTTCCAGCAGCACATTGTCGCCGTCGCGGGTGAAGAAGGCGTGCGGCCTGACCTCTATCGTGACGATGGCGTCGCCCGCGCCGCCCGGCCCCTGCTGTCCCTTGCCGGAAAGCCGCATCTGCGTGCCGGTTTCCACTCCTGCGGGAAGTTTAAGGTCGATGGTCTTGCCGTCCTGGAGCGTGATCCGCTGCGGCGCCAGGGTGGCGGCGTCGATGAACTGGACGGCCAGGCGATAGGTGACGTTCGCGCCCTTTTGCGGCGGCGCGCCGCGGCCGAAGCCGCCGCCGCCCCGGCGCCCCGCTCCGCCGAACAGCCCTTCGAAAATGTCGCCGAAGTCCCCGCCGCCGCCGTTAAATTCGAAACCGCCGCCCTGGCCGCCGGGATGGCCGCGAAAGCCGCCGCCACCACCGCCGCCGAAGCCGAAGGGAGAGGTCGGATTGCCCTCTGCGTCGATTTCGCCCCGGTCGAAGCGGGCGCGCTTGTCCTTGTCGGACAGCAGGTCATAGGCGCCGGTGACGGCGGAGAATTTCTCCGCCGCCTTCGGATTGTCCCGGTTCCGGTCGGGATGCAGTTCCTTGGCCAGCTTGCGATAGGCCGATTTGATCTCTGCCTCGCTCGCGCCGCGCGCGACGCCCAGGGTGGAGTAGGGATCAGCCATTGCCGCTAACATATCCTTTCGCAGAAAAATCCGGTCGCGCCCTATGTGGCGAAAGGCGCGGGATCGTTCAAGCGTGGTAAAGCCCTTATCGACATGGCTTTATGAGGGGGGTACATCACCGCGCATGACCGATCCCTTCGTCCTGTTCGATGCCTGGTATGTCGAGGCCCGTGAAACCGAGATCAACGACAGCAACGCCATGGCGCTCGCCACCGCCGACGCGCGCGGGCGGCCATCGCTGCGGATGGTGCTGCTGAAGGGGCATGGGCCGGACGGCTTTATCTTCTACACCAATTTCGAGGGTCGCAAGGCGGAGGAACTGCACGCCAATCCGCATGCCGCGCTGCTGTTCCACTGGAAGTCGCTGCGGCGGCAGATCCGGATCGAGGGGCCGGTGGGGCCGGTGGACGACGCCACCGCCGACGCCTATTTCGCGACGCGCAGCCGTGACAGCCAGTTGGGCGCCTGGGCGTCCGACCAGTCCCGCCCGCTGGAATCGCGCGACCTGTTCATGGCCCGCTACGACGAAGCCAGCCTGCGGTTCGAGGGCGGACCGGTGCCGCGCCCGCCGCACTGGTCGGGATTCCGCCTCACCCCCGAACGCATCGAATTCTGGCAGGATCGCGAACATCGCCTGCATGAACGCCGCCTGTTCGAACGCAGCGGCGACGGCTGGCGCGAGGGGTTGCTGTATCCATGATGCGGCGCGTTCCCGCACCGTGAAATAAACGCTCGCGGAATATGCCGCTTCGTTCGTTCAGCGAGATAAGGGGTCCGACCCATTCCGTTGCGAGGGCGCCGGGCGCCTGTTAGGTGTCCGGTTGGGCACGATTAGAGGAACTGCATGCGAAATCGACTGACGGCGTTCATCCTGACGGGCATGATATTAGGGGTGATCGCGGGCTTCGCCACCAATATCTGGGCGGGCGGCGACAAGGCCCTGGCGAAGGATGTGGCGGGTTATTACCACCTGCTGGCCGACATCTTCCTCCACCTCATCAAGATGATCATCGCGCCGCTGGTCTTTTCCACGCTGGTCGCGGGCATCGCGCATATGGGCGACAGCGCGGCGCTGGGGCGGATCGGCGGGCGCGCGATCGCCTGGTTCATCATCGCCAGCCTGATCTCGCTGACGCTGGGCCTCGTCTTCGTCAATTTCTTCGCGCCCGGCGAGGGGCTGAACCTGGTCCGCTCCGGCGCGGACGCGGGGGTGAATACCGAAGCGCTCAATTTTCGCGACTTCATCCTGCATGTGTTCCCGACATCCATGGTCGGGGCGATGGCGGAAAATTCGATCCTGCAGATCGTCGTCTTCTCCCTGTTCGTGGGCGTCGCGCTGACCGCCATCGGCGAGAAGGGGAAGCCCATCGTCACCGTGATCGAGTCGATGGTCGAACTGATGCTGCAGGTGACCGGCTATGTCATGCGCATGGCGCCGCTGGCGGTGTTCGGCGCGCTGGCGTCGGCGATCTCGACCGAGGGGCTGGGCGTGCTCAAGACCTTCGGCGAACTGGTGGGTGAATTCTACCTGGCGCTGATCGCGCTCTGGCTGCTGCTGTTCGCGGCGGGATCGGCCTTCCTGGGCAAGCGGATGGTGACGCTGATCCGTTATGTGCGCGAACCGGTGCTGATCGCTTTCTCCACCGCATCGTCCGAAGCGGCCTATCCCAAGATGCTGGAGCAGCTCGACCGGTTCGGCGTGCCGCGCCGCATCTACAGCTTCGTGTTGCCGCTGGGCTATTCGTTCAACCTCGACGGGTCGATGATGTATTCGACCTTCGCCACCATCTTCATCGCCCAGGCCTATGGCATCGACCTGCCGATCGCGACGCAGATCACCATATTGCTGGTGCTGATGGTGACCAGCAAGGGCATCGCCGCCGTTCCCCGCGCATCCTTGGTGGTGGTGGCGGCAACGCTGGGGCAGTTCGACCTGCCGGTGGAGGGCGTGGCCTTCATCCTGGCGGTCGATCACTTCATGGACATGGGCCGCACCGCCACCAACGTGCTGGGCAACGCCATTGCCACATCCGTCATCACCAAATGGGAAGGCATGCTGGAGGTGGAGGAGCCGGACTATGTGCCCCACCCCAAGGCGCCCGCGCATACCCCCTCCCACGGTCGCGCCGGGCTGGAACTGGCGTCGGATATGGTGGAGGAGGAGAAGCGGGGCTGAGGCGGATGGCGCTTCGTGGCGTCGGTATGGTGAGTTCGGACATTAGCTGCCGTTAAATCCTCCCTGCGCGAAGCGTGGGGAGGGGGACCGTAGGCGCAGCCGATGGTGGAAGGGAAATACGCAGATCGTGCCCCATTCCCCTCCACCAGCCTGCGGCTGGTCCCCCTCCCCATCTATCGATGGGGAGGAATAGGGCAGGTCCGCTCTCCGTCCCTCCTAAACCTTCCTCACCGCCTCGCCCCAATAGACCAAACTCCGCGCGAAGCTGGCGAAGCCGCGTTCCAGCGCCGCGCCGCTTTCGCCGTGAGGACGGGCTTCGACATCCAGCGTGTCGCCGATCTGGCCAACGCTCAGGCGCTCCGGGATGACGGTCATGCCCATGGCGTTCAGCGTCACCGTCCAGGCGGCATGGCTGTTCACCCCGGCATAGCGGCCCATGGAATAGCTGGCGATGCCCGCCGGGCGGCGGTCGAATTCCTTGAAATAATGATCGACGAGGTTCTTGAGGCCCGGCTGCATGCCCCGATTATATTCCCCCGCGACGAAGACGAAGGCGTCGGCGGCCGCGAGGCGTTCGGAGAGGGCCGTCATGGCGGCGGGGGCTTCGCCCGCGGGATAGTCGCTGTAGCGCAGATCCAGCATGGGAAGCCCTATGGCCTGGGCGTCTATGAGTTCCGCCTGGTGGCCGAGGGTCTGGAAACCCTTGATCAGATAATCGGCCAGGCGGATGCCGAGGCGGCCCCGGCGATAGGAACCGTAAAGGATGAGGATGTCGAGCGCCATGGGAGACTCCCTTCATGGGTTGGGGGAGTGTCGCACCGGGGTTCGATGACGTCCAGCTTCTTGCAGGAGGTTAGTTTGTCGGACTTGGCGGCGTGGACAAATGCAAGGCCCGCCGGAATGGGTGATTTGCGTGGCAAGCGGACCCATCCTATTCCTCCCCATCGACAGATGGGGAGGGGGACCGGCCGAAGGCTGGTGGAGGGGAAAGGGACACGACCTCCGAATTTCCCCTCCACCGTTCGCTTTGCGAACGGTCCCCCTCCCTACGCTTCGCGTAGGGAGGATTAAGAGCGACCGCTAATGGCCATTTCCCGACATCCGAACCGTCCACGCTGCCTAAAGTCAGCGCAATTTCGCGATGTTCAGCCCGTCCTGCTTGGCGCGGGCCTTCACTGATTCCTCGCTGCGGGTCAGGGCCTTGGCGATCGCTTTCAAGGCCATGCCCTTCTTCGCCAGCGTGTGGAGCTTCTGCAACTCGTCCGCCGTCCAGGGTTGCTTGTGCCGTTCAAAACGATCGCCCGCCATGTCGATCAATCCGCGAAGGGGTCGCGCACGAGGATGGTGTCCTCGCGCTCAGGGCTGGTGGAGACGAGCGTGACCGGGCAGCCGATCAGTTCCTCGATCCGGCGGATATATTTGATCGCCTGCGCGGGCAGATCCGCCCAACTGCGGGCGCCCGCCGTGGTGTCCTGCCAGCCTTCGATGCTTTCATAGACCGGCTCGGCCTTGGCCTGATCCTGCGCATGGGCAGGGAGATAGTCGAAGTTCCGGTCGCCGATCTTGTAGCCGACGCAGATTTTCAGTTCGTCGAAGCCGTCCAGCACGTCCAGCTTGGTGAGCGCGATGCCGGTGACGCCCGACACCGCGACCGACTGGCGCACCAGCACGGCGTCAAACCAGCCGCAGCGGCGCTTGCGGCCGGTGACGGTGCCGAATTCATGGCCGCGTTCGCCCAGACGCTGGCCGATGTCGTTTTCCTGCTCGGTCGGGAAGGGACCGGAACCGACGCGGGTGGTGTAGGCCTTGACGATGCCCAGCACGAAGCCCGCGCCATTGGGGCCAAGGCCGGTGCCGCTCGCCGCCGTGCCCGCCACCGTGTTGGAGGAGGTGACGAACGGATAGGTGCCGTGGTCGATGTCGAGCAAAGTGCCCTGCGCGCCTTCGAACAGGATGCGCTTGCCTTCCCCCTTCGCCTTGTTGAGCGTCAGCCAGACGGGCTTGACGAAAGGCAGGATGAAAGCGGCGATTTCGCGCAGTTCGGCCATCAGCGCTTCGCGGTCGATGGGCGCTTCGTTGAACCCGGCGCGCAGCGCGTCGTGGTGCGCGGTCAGGCGGTCGAGCTGCGGGCCGAGGTCGTCCAGATGGGAAAGGTCGCAGACGCGGATGGCGCGGCGGCCGACCTTGTCCTCATAGGCCGGGCCGATGCCGCGGCGGGTGGTGCCGATCTTGCCCGCGCCCGAAGCGTCCTCGCGCAGGCCGTCGAGATCGCGGTGGAAGGGCAGGATCAGCGGGCAGGTTTCCGCGATCTGGAGGTTGTCGGGCGTGATCTCCACCCCCTGCCCTTTCAGCTTCGCCACCTCGTCGCGGAAGTGCCAGGGGTCCAGTACCACGCCATTGCCGATCACCGACAGCGTGCCGCGCACGATGCCCGACGGGAGCAGCGAGAGCTTGTACACCTTCTCACCCACGACCAGCGTGTGACCGGCATTGTGGCCGCCCTGGAAGCGGGCAACGACGTCGGCGCGTTCCGACAGCCAGTCGACGATCTTGCCCTTGCCTTCGTCGCCCCACTGGGCGCCGATCACGGTCACATTTGCCACAGATACAGTCCTCCGCCCGCCGCGCGGACCGGCCATGCCCTTCGACGGGACTCGGCATGCCGGTGGGATAGGGTGGATGCCGGAGCACCCTGCGGGGGCGCGGTTAGCCGGGCATGGCGGGCGCGTCAAGGCGGATGCGGCGGTTGCGGCCTTTCCCGCCACCCGTTCGCAGGCTACAGCAAATCCATGGCAAAGGCGGATCAGATCGAAATCGGATTGCGGATCATCATCGAGCAGCCGGTCGTCGGCGTGCTGCATAGCCTTCAGGCCAAGGACGATGGGCCGCTCGATGCGAAAACCTCCGGCACCGGCGAAGCATTGTCGTTCGATCTACCGATCCGCGTCGCGCCCGGCCCCCGATTCTTCGGCGATCAGGTGCGCCGCGAAGGGCCGGTGCGGCGCTTCATCTATATTCGGATCGGCCAATTGGCCGGCGATCCGGCATCGCCATGGTCGCGCCGGATGAAGATCGACATTCACGATCTGGACGAAGACCTGCTGACGCGGGCCATTGAAGGACGGGGCGTCATCGAAATCGTCGTGAACGGCACGGGCAAGGACGAAACGCCCGCCTGCGCCACGGTGCCGCCGGTCCGCCGCCGCCTCAGCGAGGGCTGACGGTCAGTAAGGGCGCGGCTCGGCGCCCTCCAGCCAGTGCGAACAGCGCAGCGCTTCGCCATTTTCTTGCGGGGTCAGCGCGGCGACCGTCTGCCAGCCTTCCGCCCGCAACTGGGCGGCGCGGGCGGCGTCATGGTGCAGGGGCAGGAACAGGCGTTTGGGCGCCTCGCCGCCGAAGCCCGCGTCGATCAGCGGATCGGGATAGAGGGAAAAGCCCATGGCCGGTTCCTCCGACCCGTCGGCGCGGATGATCGCATAGCTGCCGCCCCGGCCGATCTCGCCGGTGAAGCCTTCCGCGAAGATCGAGAAGCCGAACCAGTTCTGATATTCGAAGCCGTGGCGCTCGGTCGGGTCGAGCGTCAGGCTGATGTCCCAGCCGATGGGCTTGGCGATGGCGCGCAGGCCCGCGATGCGGCTGTCGATGGCGCCGCCCAGATCGGCGTTCAGCGCCTCCAGCCGTTCCATTGCGGCGTGGAAGGGGCCGGTGCCCTCGATCAGCGGCAGATAGGCGGCGGCGGCCGGGCTGATCGCGGCGAGCGCGCCCGCATCCTTGGCGTCCAGTTCGGTGCGGACGGCCTCTATCTCTTCCGGCGCGAGCGGCAGCGGCCCGGCGGCGAGCGCGTCGATCAGGTCCGGCAGGGTGAAGTCGATGGTGATGCCGGTGACGCCTGCGGCTTGCAGCGCTTCGATGGCGACGTTCACAATCTCCACGGCGGCGGCGACGCTGTCGCTGCCGATGAGTTCGGCGCCGACCTGAAACCGCTCCCGTTCGGGACGAAGCTGATTCGCGCGCAGGCGGATGACGGGACCGGCATAGGACAGACGCAGCGGGCGCGGCGCGGCGGCCAGTCGGGTGGCGGCGATGCGGCCGACCTGCGCGGTCATGTCCGGGCGCAGGGCCAGGCTGCGCTGCGACACAGGGTCGATGGCGCGGACGAGATCCTGCGCCTTCATCGATTTCAGGCGGCCGACCAGCGTGTCCTCGAACTCCGCGATGGGGGGCATGACGCGTTCGTAGCCGTGGCTCGCCACTGTATCGAGCACGCGGCGCGCAAGCCGGGCGGAAGCCTCCGCCAGCGGCGGCAGGCGGTCGGAAAGTCCTTCAGGCAGGAGGCCGGATGGAATCGTGGTCATGGCTCCCTCCCCCCCTGGGGGGAGGGTTGGGGAGAGGGGGATTCGCGCAACGCCTGCCCAATCACGCTCAACACGCCCTCGATATTCCCCATTACATCCGGATTGCCGAAACGAAGCACACGATATCCTAGCGATTCCAGAAACTCTGTTCGTCGTGCGTCATAGCGATCTTTGGCGGAATGTGTATCCCCGTCGATCTCGACGATGAGCTTTGCCGCTTTGGAGGCGAAATCGGCGATGTAGGGCGCGATGATCGACTGGCGGGTGAATTGCCGGTTTTCGAAGCGGTTGGCTCTTAGGGCGAGCCAGAGCCTTTGTTCCGCGGGGGTGGGGTTTGCGCGCATGTGTCTGGCGCGTTGTTTCAGCGTCGCGTCCAGTTGCATCGTTGCTTCCCCCTCTCCCAAACCCTCCCCCCAAGGGGGGAGGGCTTTTTAGCTTAGGCGAAGCGGAGGAGTTTCACCGTCTTGACGCCTGCCAGCTTGCAGATGTCGCTGAGGACCGCCTCGCTCACCGCGCCGTCCAGCGAGAGCAGCAGCACCGCTTCCCCGCCCTGGTTGCGGCGGCCGAGGTGGAAGGTGCCGATATTGACGTTCGCCTCGCCCAGCGTGGAACCCAGGCGACCGATGAAGCCCGGCGCGTCCTGGTTGACGATGTAGAGCATGTCACCGGCCAGATCGGCTTCGACCTTGATGCCGAACAGTTCGACCAGACGCGGCTGCGCATTGCCGAACAGCGTGCCCGCGACCGACTTGTCGCCGCTTTCCGTCTTCACCGTTACGCGGACGAGGGTCTGGTAATCGCCCTCGCGATCATGGCGGACCTCGCGCACGTCGAGGCCGCGTTCCTTCGCCAGGAAGGGCGCGTTGACCATGTTCACCGTGTCCGAATAGACGCGCATCAGGCCAGCCAGCACCGCCGCCGTGATCGGCTTCTGGTTGAGTTCGGCGGCATGGCCTTCCACCTCTACGGCGACGCTCTGGATGCGGTCGCCCTCAAGCTGGCCGACCAGGCTGCCCAGTTCCTCCGCCAGCGCCATATAGGGCTTGAGCTTCGGGGCTTCCTCCGCCGACAGCGACGGCACGTTCAGCGCGTTGGTGATGCCGCCGTCGAGCAGATAGTCGCTGAGTTGTTCAGCCACCTGCAACGCGACATTGACCTGCGCTTCATCGGTCGATGCGCCGAGGTGCGGGGTGCAGATGAAGTTGGGGGTGCCGAACAGCGGCGATTCCTTCGCCGGTTCCTGCACGAACACGTCGAGCGCGGCGCCCGCCACATGGCCCGAATCCATCGCTTCCTTGAGCGCGGCTTCGTCGATCAGGCCACCGCGGGCGCAGTTGATGATGCGTACGCCCTTCTTCGTTTTGGCGAGGTTTTCCTTGCTCAGGATGTTGCGGGTCTGGTCGGTCAGCGGCGTGTGAAGCGTGATGAAGTCCGCCTTCGCCAGCAGCGTATCGAGATCAGCCTTTTCCACGCCCATTTCGACGGCGCGTTCCGGGGTCAGGAAGGGATCGAACGCCACGACCTTCATCTTGAGGCCCAGGGCGCGGCTGGCGACGATGGAGCCGATATTGCCAGCGCCGATCAGGCCCAGCGTCTTGCCGGTGACTTCCACGCCCATGAAGCCGTTCTTCGGCCACAGGCCCTGCTGCGTCTGCGCATTGGCTTCGGGCAACTGGCGGGCCAGCGCGAACATCAGCGCAATGGCATGTTCGGCGGTGGTGATGGAGTTGCCGAACGGGGTGTTCATGACGATCACGCCCTTGGACGAGGCGGCCGGGATGTCGACATTGTCGACGCCGATGCCTGCACGGCCGATGACCTTCAGGTTGGTGGCGTGGTCGAGAATGTCCTTCGTGACCTTGGTGGAGCTGCGGATGGCGAGGCCGTCATATTGGCCGATGATCGCCTTCAGTTCGTCCGGGGTCTTGCCGGTGATTTCGTCGACTTCGACGCCGCGCTCACGGAAGATCGCGGCGGCGCGGGGGTCCATTTTGTCGGAGATAAGGACTTTGGGCATGACGAATTGCCTTTCTTGCAATTCGTCATCCTGACGAAAGTCGGGATCTCAGGCGGCTAGGTTCGACCTAGAGGCCCGAGATCCCAGCCTTCGCTGGGATGACGGGGAATAGGATAAGTTGGATTAAGCAGCCTTGACGGTGGCGTAGGCCCAGTCGAGCCATGGACCGAGCGCTTCGATATCGGCGGTCTCGACCGTCGCGCCGCACCAGATGCGCAGGCCTGCCGGGGCGTCGCGATAGCCCGCGACGTCATAGGCGGCGCCTTCCTTCTCCAGTAGGGCGGCGAAGCTCTTGATGAAGGCTTCGTCCGCGCCCTCGACCGTCAGGCAGACGCTGGTGGTGGAGCGGGTCGCCGGATCGGCGGCGAGATGGCCCAGCCAGTCCCGTTCCTCGACGATCTTGTTCAGTGCCGCCGCATTGGCGTTGCTGCGGGCGATCAGGCCAGCGGAACCGCCGATCGACTTGCCCCATTCCAGCGCGAAGATCGCGTCTTCCACCGCCAGCATGGAGGGGGTGTTGATCGTCTCGCCCTTGAACACGCCTTCGGCCAGCTTGCCCTTCGACACGAGGCGGAAGACCTTGGGCAGCGGCCATGCGGGGGTGTAGCTTTCCAGACGCTCGACGGCGCGGGGGCCGAGGATCAGCACGCCATGGCCGCCCTCCCCGCCCAGCACCTTCTGCCAGGAGAAGGTGGCGACGTCGATCTTGCTCCAGTCGATGTCGTAGGCGAACACCGCGCTGGTGGCATCGGCGAAGGTCAGGCCTTCGCGGTCGGCGGGGATCCAGTCGGCGTTCGGCACGCGCACGCCGGAGGTGGTGCCGTTCCAGGTGAACAGCACGTCATGGGCGAAGTTCACACCGTTCAGGTCGGGCAACTGACCATAGTCGGCGCGGATGACCGTGGGATCGAGCTTCAACTGCTTGGCGGCGTCCGTCACCCAGCCTTCGCCGAAGCTTTCCCAGGCCAGCGTCGTCACCGGGCGGGCGCCCAGCATGGTCCACATCGCCATTTCGAAGGCGCCAGTGTCGGAACCCGGCACGATGCCGATGCGGTGGGTTTCGGGCAGGTTCAGCAGTTCGCGCATCAGGTCGATGCAATAAGCGAGGCGAGTCTTGCCGATCTTGGCGCGGTGCGAGCGGCCGAGGGATTCGGCGCTCAGCTTGTCGGCGCTCCAGCCCGGAGGCTTGGCGCAGGGACCGGAAGAGAAATAGGGGCGTGCCGGCTTGGTTGCGGGCTTCGCAGGCGCAATGGTGGCGTCTGCGGCGATCGTATCAGTCATGTAATGCTTCTCCTTACAGAGAGCACGCGCGGCGTTGGGACCGCGTGGCCCGCTGGCCGCCCTAAAGATCGCGGAAGAAGAGTCAAGCTGAATGTCTGGATGCGATAAAACGAGTCGGCCGTTAACCCTTGGGCCAGCCGGACGTGATAAATCATGCCGTCATGATCGAGCGGGTTTGGGGGAAGGCGATCCTTCGCGGCACGGGGCTTGCGGCCCTGACGGCGGCCGTGCTGACGCTGGCGGGTTGCGGCGGCGAACTGGTGCCGCGTGGGCGCGTGGAGCGGCCCTCCAAGCCGGTCCGGACGGCGCGACCCACCGCGCCGCCGCCGATGGAATTGCGCCAGTGCATGGCGAAGCTGACGTCCCAATCGGTTCTCTTCACCCCCCTGCCCGACCAAAATTTCGGCGGCGGGTGCAGCGCGACGGGCAGCGTCAAGCTGATCGACATCGGCGTGCCCGCGACCAATCTGGGCGCGATGACGTGCGGGCTGGCCGCCAATTTCGCGGCCTGGGCGCGCTATGGCGTGCAACCGGCGGCCCGGCTGATCCTGGGGGCGGAGATCGAGCGGATCGAGACGTTCGGCACCTATAATTGCCGGCCCATCGCGGGCAGCGGCAAGCTGTCCGAACATGCGCACAGCAATGCGGTCGACGTGTCCGCCTTCGTCCTGAGCGACGGGCGGCGCATTTCCATCGAAAGGGACTGGAACGGCGACAAGCGGACGCGCCAGTTTCTGGAAATCGTCCGCGCCAGCGCCTGCAAGCGGTTCCGCACCGTGCTCAGCCCCGATTACAACGCCGCGCATCACGATCATTTTCATTTCGATATGGGGGGGAAAGGGGGATTTTGCCGCTAGACGCCTTGGCTTTGTCACGCGGGCGTCCTACCTTTCCGGAAATGACTAAAAAAGAAATCGAAGAACGCAAATTCCGCCCCGCCAGCCAGGAAGCAGCCGACGCCCGGCTGAGGGTGGAAACCCCCCAGACCAACAGCGCCGCCTACCGCCTGGCATTCCAGGACACCGAATTCCTGCTGCGGGAGGATTTGCGGCCGGTGCGGTTTCAGTTGGAACTGCTGAAACCCCAATTGCTGATGGACGAGGCGAAGATCGAATCGACCTTCGTCTTCTACGGTTCGGCGCGTATTCCGGAGCCGGAGCAGGCGCAGGCCCGGATCGACGCCGCGACCACGCCGGAGCAGAAGCGCATCGCCGAAAATCTGGCAAAGAAGGCGCGCTATTATGACGAGGCGCGCAAGCTGGCGCGGATCGCGGCGCAATATCCGGTGAACGCGGCGGGATGCCGCCATTTCGTCGTCTGTTCGGGCGGCGGTCCCTCCATCATGGAGGCGGCCAATCGCGGCGCGGCGGATGCGGGCGCACAGACCATCGGCATGAACATCGTCCTGCCGCATGAACAGTCGCCCAACCGCTTCGTCACGCCGGAATTGAGCTTCCAGTTCCACTATTTTGCGCTGCGCAAGATGCATTTCCTGTTGCGGGCGCGGGCGCTGGCGGTTTTTCCGGGCGGTTTCGGCACGTTCGACGAGATGTTCGAACTGCTGACGCTGATCCAGACCGGCAAGATGAAGCCGATCCCGGTGCTGCTGTTCGGCCGGGAATTCTGGACGCGGGTGGTGGATTTCGAGGCGCTGGCCGATGAAGGCGTGATCTCTCCGTCGGACCTCAACCTGCTGACCTGGGTGGAAACGGCCGAGGATGCGTGGGAGGCGGTGCAGACCTTCTATCAGGATTCGGAAGCGCCGGGCTGCGGGTAATTCATCCTCGCCCCTTTAGCGCCAAGCTTGCCCCCTCTTTCGCCTGACTGATCGATTTGGGTGGACGGCGGACCTATCCTATTCCTCCCCATCGATAGATGGGGAGGGGGACCGGCCGAAGGCTGGTGGAGGGGAAGATACGTAGGTCACGCCATTTCCCCTCCACCACCGCTTTCAGCGGCGGTCCCCCTCCCCACGCTTCGCGTAGGGAGGAATTGATGTCAGCTATTGGCCAATTGCCGACATTTTCGAATTTGTCCACGCGGCCTGGTTCCGCCGTCTGATAAATGCACGACCGTCTGGACCGTGCTCCTGCCTTTGCAGGAGCACGGCTTGGGATGGGGCTATTGTCCTTGCCCTCCCCGTCACAGCGGACTAGGGCGCGGCCATGCGTCGCGACCTTGCTCATGTCGACACCTGGATCTTCGATCTGGACAATACGCTCTACCCGGCGAAGGCGGACCTGTTCGCGCTGATCGACGTCAAGATGGGCGAGTTCATCCAGGGCCTGCTCGGCTGCGATCCGGAGATCGCGAAACAGACGCAGAAGCGCTATTTCCTGGAACATGGCACGACCCTGTCCGGCCTGATGCACCATCATGGCATCGAGCCGCGCGAATTTCTGGACTATGTCCACGACATCTCCATGGACCGGCTGGAGGTGGACGAGGCGCTGAATGCCCATATCGCCGCGCTGCCGGGACGGCGGTTGATCTTCACCAATGGCGACGCGGCCTATGCGGGGCGGGTGCTGGACAGGTTGGGCCTCACCGGCGCGTTCGAGCTGATCCACGACATCCATGCCTGCCAATATATTCCGAAGCCCGATCCGTCGGGCTATGCGGAACTGTGCCGGGTGCACGCCGTCGATCCGGTTCGCGCCGCCTTTTTCGAGGATATGGCGCGCAACCTCAAGCCCGCCAAGGCGATCGGCATGACCACCGTCTGGGTCAATAACGGCTCCGAAGCGGGCGATCGCGACCATCATCCCGACTTCATCGATTTCGAAACCGACCATCTGACGCCGTTCCTGGCGGATATTTTTGGGGAAAAGCCATGAGCAACGAACTGATCGCGACCATCGACGCCGCCTGGGAGGACCGGGCCAATGTGAACCTGTCAACGCAGGGAGCCGTGCGTCAGGCGGTGGACAAGGCGCTGGCGATGCTGGACAGCGGCGAACTGCGCGTGGCCGAACCGACGGCTGACGGCTGGCAGGTCAATCAGTGGGCGAAGAAGGCGGTGCTGCTGTCCTTCCGCCTGAACGACAATGTCATGATCGACAATGGGCCGGGCGCTGGCCACTGGTGGGACAAGGTGCCGAGCAAGTTCGCCGGTTGGGACGAGGCCGCCTTCCGCGCCGCCGGTTTCCGCGCCGTGCCGGGGTCGTTCGCCCGCGCCGGTTCGCACATCGCAAAGAATGTCATTTTGATGCCCAGCTTCGTCAATATCGGCGCTTTCGTGGATGAGGGCACGATGGTCGACACCTGGGTGACGGTGGGAAGCTGCGCGCAGATCGGCAAGAATGTCCATCTGTCGGGCGGCGTGGGCATCGGCGGCGTGCTGGAGCCGTTGCAGGCCGATCCGGTGATCATCGAGGATGACTGCTTCATCGGCGCCCGGTCTGAAGTGGTGGAAGGGGTGCGCGTCGGCAAGGGATCGGTGCTGTCGATGGGCGTGTTCATCGGCCAGTCGACCAAGATCGTCGACCGCGCCACGGGCGAAGTGTTCATGGGCGAAGTGCCGCCCTATTCGGTGGTGGTGCCCGGATCGCTGCCGGGCAAGCCGCTGCCCGACGGCACGCCGGGGCCGAGCCTCTATTGCGCGGTGATCGTGAAGCGCGTCGACGCGCAGACGCGGTCGAAGACCGGGATCAATGAATTGTTGCGGGATTAATTGCTCCCCTCCCGCAGGCGGGAGGGGCTGGGGGTGGGTCGCGAGCGGAGCGAGCATTGCGCTGACCGAGAGGTTTCAAGCGACCGCTGCGCGGCCGCCCCCACCCCAACCCCTCCCCTGAAGGGGAGGGGCTTATAAGTGGCATTTGGCGCAAGCTCGCCCTACATAATCCCCATGCCGCCATCCACGCCCGACAATTCGCCGCTGCCGCCCGTCTGGGCGACGATGCGGCGGTTTCTTCCCTATCTCTGGCCGGCCGACGCCCCTGCGCTGCGGCGGCGGGTCGCCGTCGCCATGGCGCTGGTGCTGGTGGCGAAGGTCGTCAGCCTCGCCATGCCCTTCGCCTATAAGGGCGCGATTGACCGCATGGCGCCGGGCATGGAATCCGGCGCGGGCCTCGCCATCGCGCTGGTCGTCGCCTATGCGGGGGCGCGCTTCGGCGGCGTGCTGTTCGACAATCTGCGCAACGCCATATTCGAGCGGGTCGGGCAGGAAGCCGGGCGGCGGCTGGCCGACGACGTGTTCATCCACCTGCACCGGTTGTCGCTGCGCTTCCATCTCGACCGGCGCACCGGGGCCGTCACCAAGATCGTGGAGCGCGGCACGAAGAGCATCGACACCATGCTCTATTTCCTGCTGTTCAACATCGCGCCGACGGTGCTGGAACTGGCGGCGGTCTGCGTCATCTTCTTCGTGAAATTCGGCCCCGGACTGGTAGCGGCGACGCTGGTCATGGTGGGCCTCTATATCTGGTTCACCCGGATGATCACCGAGTGGCGCAACCAGTTGCGGCGCGACATGGTGGACATGGACACCAACGCGGTCGCCCATGCCGTCGACAGCCTGCTGAATTTCGAGACGGTCAAATATTTCGGCGCGGAGGAGCGCGAAGCCGCCCGCTACGCCAAGGCGATGCGCCGCTATGCCAATGCGGCGGTGAAGTCGGAAAATTCGCTGGCATGGCTGAATATCGGGCAGTCGCTGATCACCAACCTGATGATGGCGGGGGCGATGGGCTATACCGTCTGGGGATGGAGCCGGGGGCAGTTTTCGACCGGCGACGTGGTGCTGGTGAACACGCTGCTGAGCCAGCTTTTCCGGCCGTTGGACTTGCTGGGGATGGTCTATCGCACGATCCGGCAGGGGCTGATCGATATGGAGGCGATGTACAGGCTGATCGATACGGAGGCGGAGATTGCCGACGCGCCGGACGCGCCGATGCTGCATGTGGAGGCGGGCGAGGTGCGCTTCGACCATGTACATTTCGGGTACGATCCGGAGCGGGAGATATTGCACGGGGTGAGCTTCACCGTTCCGGCGGGAAGGACGCTGGCAATTGTCGGGCCTTCGGGCGCGGGCAAGTCGACCATCGCGCGGCTGCTGTTCCGCTTCTACGACATTCAGGGCGGGCGGATCAGCATCGACGGGCAGGATATTGCCGCGGTGACGCAGCAATCCCTGCGCTCCACCATCGGCATCGTGCCGCAGGACATGGTGCTGTTCAACGATACGGTCGGCTATAATATCGGCTATGGGCGCGAAGGCGCGACGCAGGAAGAGATTGAAGCGGCGGCCAGGGCGGCGTCCATCCACGAATTCATCATGGGCCTGCCGCAGGGCTATGACACGCGGGTGGGCGAGCGGGGGCTGAAGCTGTCCGGCGGCGAGAAGCAGCGGGTGGCAATTGCCCGGACTTTGCTGAAAGACCCGCCGGTGCTGGTGCTGGACGAAGCGACCAGCGCGCTCGACAGCCGGACGGAGACGGAAATCCAGGACGTGCTGCGCACCATATCGCGCAGGCGCACGACGCTGGTGGTCGCGCATCGGCTGTCGACCGTGGTCGATGCGGACGAGATCATCGTTATGGAAAAAGGGCGCATCGTCGAACGCGGGCGGCATGGCGATCTGGTGCGGGCGGATGGGCTATACGCCGCCATGTGGGCGCGGCAGGCGACCGAGCGGGACGATATGCCGGTCGAGCCGGGGATCGAGGATATGTTCGAGGTGGTGGACGTGCCGGGCGACAGGGGGTGACTTCTCCTATTCCTCCCCATCGGGAGATGGGGAGGGTCGAAGAGAGGCACGTGACTCTCTTCGACGGCCGAAGCGTGGTGGAGGGGAAATGGCGCGACCTACGCATTTCCCCTCCACCACTCGCTTCGCGAGCGGTCCCCCTCCCCACGCTGCGCGTAGGGAGGATTTAGACGTCCGTTGATTTTGGACGCTTTTGCGTCTATTCTCCCCTCGCGGACCGGGCCCCTCTGGCGCGCTTTTCCCAGCGCGTGATGTCGGACCGCATCGGACTATCCGATGCGACTGGCGGCTTGGCTCATCCCGTCCCTACCATCGCAGCGGATTCTCCGATCGACCTTTGTCGTTGATCAAGAGGAGCATATCCCATGGAATTTCTGTTCGTGGACTGGCTGGGGACGCCCGCCTGGTTCTGGCTCGCCTTTTTCGCCATCGTCGTGGCGCTGACCGCATTCGACCTCGGTTTCCTGCACAAGGAGAATAAGGAAATCGGCATCAGGGAGAGTCTGAAGCTCTCCATTTTCTATATCGCCATCGCCTGCGCTTTCGGCGCCTGGGTCTGGTTCGTGCGCGGGCCGGAGCCGGGGATGCAATATTTCACCGGCTTCTTCATCGAAAAGGCGCTGTCGATCGACAATGTCTTCGTCATCAGCCTGATCTTCACTTATTTCGCGATTCCGGCGAAATATCAGTATCGGGCGCTGCTGTGGGGCATTATCGGCGTGATCGTGCTGCGCGGATTGATGATCGCGGGCGGGGCGATGCTGCTGCATCAGGCCTATTGGGTGATGTACCTGTTCGCCGCCTTCCTGATCTTCACCGGCGTCAAGATGATGTTCGCGGATGACGAGCCGATGGATGTCGGCAAAAATCCGCTGATCCGCTTCATTTCCACGCATATGCGGGTGACGCCGGAGCAGCATGGCGAACATTTCCTGGCGCGCATGACCGACCCGAAGACGGGCAAGGCGGTCATGGCGGCGACGCCCCTGCTGCTGGCGCTGGTGGTGATCAACTTCGCGGACCTGGTGTTCGCGGTGGACAGCGTGCCCGCCATCTTCGCGATCACGACCGACATGTTCATCGTCTATACGTCGAACGTGATGGCGATATTGGGCCTGCGCGCGCTTTATTTCGCGCTGGCGGCGATGGTGCATCGCTTCCACTATCTGAAATATGCGCTGGCCGCGATCCTGGTGTTCATCGGCACGAAGATCTTCGTGGCGGACTTCCTGCTGGACGGGGGGAAGTTCCCGCCCGCGCTCAGCCTGGGCGTGACCTTCGCGCTGATCGGTGCTGGCGTGGGCTGGTCGCTGTGGAAGACGAAGGCGGAAGAGCGCACGGCATGAAGAGAGGGCAGGGCGTCGGACGCCCTGCCCTCCCCTGAAATCAGCGGTTCGACACGGTGGTGGTCGTCTTTTCCACCACCGAGGTCCGCGCCGGGCTGGTGGTCGTGCGCACCACCTTGCGCTTGGCCGGAGCGGCCTTGCGCACGGTCGTCGCCGGGACCGTCTTCACCGTTTCGGTGGTCACGGTGGTCGTGGCCGGGGCGGGCGCGGCGGCGGCGGCGCGGGCAGCCTGCGCATCGGCGGCGGCGGAAGCCGCGGCGCGTTCCGCGGCATCAGCCCGCGCATGGGCCGCAGCGGCCTCCTGCTGCGCCGAAGCGGCGGTGGACGCCTGAATCTGGGCATCGGTTTCGGCCCGGTCCTGGCTCTGTCCGATGGCCGTGTCGGCAAATTGCTGCGCCTCTATCGCTGCCCTGATGGCGGCCTGTTCCTTGCCGCTCTTGAGCTGTTCCTGGGCAAGCCGCAGCGATGCCTGCGCCCGGGCGAGAACTTCCGGATCGGCTTGGCCTGCCTTCAGCTTTCCGGCGGCGTCGATCTTGCCCTGCGCCTGGGCGATGGCGGCCAGCGCCCGTTCCTCGTCCCCCGCCAGTGCGGGGCCGCTGACGAGAAACAGAGCCGATGCAGCAGCAAAGAAACGCATAGATGTGCCAATCTTACGCATAAATTCTCCTGTCATCATTATGAGTGGAGCGGAGAACGTGCGTTGATATGGCTAAGTTCCGGATGAACCGTTGTTCATGAAAAGGGCGGCGACATCTGGCGGAACGCGCAGGATTCTTCCCGTTTTCAGGTTGATGATCGCCCAGGTGGATTTGGCCGACACCTTGACCTTTCCATCGGGTCCGGTGAATTCCATATGCCGGTCGAAGCGGGCGCCGCGAGGTCCTTCCGGAATCCAGGTGCGTGCGGAGACGGTTTCGCCCAGCGTCACATTGCCGCGATAGTCGATCTCATGCCGGGTCACGACCCAGGCATAGGCGTCCAGATGTTCCGGCGCGGCGTCGCGGGCCCAATGTTCGGTCGCGACCTGCTCCATCCACTGGACCCAGACGGCGTTGTTCACATGGCCGAGTATGTCGATATGTTCGGGTCCAGCGGTGAATTGGGTAGCGTAGGTGGAGGACATTATTCTTCGCTTTCCTTTGCGCTCGCTTCGCTCGCACCCACCCCCCGGCCCCTCCCTGAAAGGGAGGGGAGTTATTGCGCGATGTTCAGTTGCCAGAGGATGAAGGCGAATTCCTCCGCCGTTTCCTGGAGGCTTTCGAAGCGGCCCGACTTACCACCATGGCCCGCGCCCATATTGGTCTTGAGCAGCAGGATATTGTCGTCCGTCTTCGTGGCGCGCAGCTTCGCCACCCATTTGGCCGGTTCCCAATAGGTGACGCGGGGGTCGTTGAGGCCCGCCGTCACCATCAGCGGCGGATAATCCTGCGCGCTCACATTGCTGTAGGGGTCGTAGGACAGGATCGTCTCGAACGCCGTCTTGTCCTCGATGGGATTGCCCCATTCGGGCCATTCGCCGGGCGTCAGCGGCAGCGTTTCGTCCAGCATGGTGTTGAGCACGTCCACGAAGGGCACATGCGCCACCACCGCGCCCCACAGGTCGGGATCGCTGTTGATGACCGCGCCCATCAGTTCGCCGCCCGCCGATCCGCCGGAGATGCTGATGCGGCCCTTGGAGGTATAGCCGCGTTCGACCAGCCCCTTGGCCACATCCACGAAATCGGTGAACGTGTTGGTGCGCTTTTCGAGTTTTCCGTCCAGATACCATTGCTGGCCCAGATCGTCGCCGCCCCGGATATGGGCGAGCGCGAAGGCGAAACCCCGGTCCAGAAGGGACAGGCGGCTGGTCGAGAAGCCCGGCTCCATCGCGATGCCGTAAGCGCCATAGCCGTAGAGGTGGAGCGGCGCGCTTCCGTCGCGGGGCAGGTCTTTGGGATAGACGATGGACACCGGGATCGGCGTGCCATCGCGGGCGGGGATCGTCAGCCTTTCCGTGGCGTAGCGGTTCGCGTCGTAGCCGGAGGGAATTTCCTGCACCTTCAGCACTTCGAGCGCGCCGCTATCCAGATGATAGTCGTAGATGGTGTCGGGCGTGACCATCGATTCATAGCCGATGCGCAGCTTCGTCACGTCATATTCGGGATTGTCGTCCAGCGAGGCCGAATAGCTGGCTTCCGGAAAAGGAATGCGCTTGGGCGCGTGGGTGGCGTAATCGCGCAGTTCGATCTGGTCGAGGCCGTCCTGCCGCCCCTCCGTGACGTAGAAGCCTTTGAACAGCGTGAAATCAGTCAGGTAGAAATGCGCGTCCGGGGCGATCACTTCCTGCCAATTGCCGGGATTTTCCAACGACGCCTTCACCAGCCGGAAATTGGGATGGGTGTCGTTGGTGCGGATGTAGAGCGTGCCCTCATGCTCATCGACGTCATATTCGCGGCCGGGCTTGCGCGGGGCGACGAGCAGCGGCGGGGCTGTGGGATTGTCGGCGGGGAGCAGCCAGACTTCGCTGGTCACATGATCGCCGGTCGCGATCACGATCCATTTTTCCGACGAGGTGAGGCCGACCGAGACGCGGAAGCCCTCATCATCCTCATGGAAGAGTTCGGTGTCGCTTTCCACCGGCTGGCCCAGCCAGTGGAGGCGGGCATTGTCGGTGCGCCATTGGTCGTTGGCGATGCCGTAGAGCAGGCCCCTGCTGTCGCTGGTCCATACCAGCGACGACAATGTGTCGGGGATGATTTCGGGCAATATCTCTCCGGTGAAGAGATCCCTGATCCGCGCCTCGAACCGTTCGGAGCCGTTATTGTCGATGGCATAGGCGAGGTAGCGGCCGTCCGGGCTGACCGACAGCGCGCCCAGGCGGAAATAATCATGCCCCTCCGCCAGCGCGGGTTCGTCCAGGATCAACTGATCCTCGCCGCCCGTAACGGGTTTGCGATACCATTTGCGATATTGCGCGCCGACCTCGAACGCGCGCCAGTAGATATAATCGCCGTCCTTCTGCGGGACGGAGCTGTCATCCTCCTTGATGCGGCCCTTCATCTCCGCGAAGAGCGTATCGGTCAGCGCCTTGCGCGGCTGCATCGCCGCTTCGAAAAACGCATTTTCCTGCTCCAGATAGGACAGCACCTCCTTGTCCTTCACCTCCGGATAACCGGGATCGCGCAGCCAGGCATAGGGGTCCTCCACCCTGATCCCATGATGTGAGAAGCTGTGCGGACGGCGGGCGGCGATAGGTGCGGTCATTCAATGTCCTGATCTGGCGAAACTGTGCTGGTCTGCTTATGTTGGCGGCCATAGGCCCTGTGCAAGAGGGCCGACAAGTCCAAGGGAAATTTGATGTCCACTTATGAAGATCGCCTGAAAGCGCTGCGCGCCCAACTGGTGCGCGTGGCGCTGGACGGCTTTGTCGTGCCGCTGACCGACGAGCATATGAGCGAATATGTCGGCGCCTATGCGCAGCGGCTGGCCTGGCTGACCGGCTTTCAGGGATCGGCGGGCAGCGCGGTGGTGTTGCCGGAGGAAGCGGCGATCTTCGTGGACGGCCGCTACACGCTCCAGGTGCGGGAGCAGGTGGACGGGGTGCACTGGCAATATGAGAGCGTGCCGCAAACCTCCGTCGCGGCCTGGCTGGGCGAGCATGTCCCGGCGGGCGGGCGGATCGGCTACGATCCGTGGCTGCATACGCGCGCCTGGGTGAAGGCGGCGAGCGAGGCGCTGGCCGAGCGGGGCGCGGAACTGGTGGCGGTGGACACCAACCCGGTGGACGCCGTGTGGCCGGATCGCCCCGCGCCCAGCGACGCCAAGCTGGTGGTGCATGATGACCGTTATGCCGGGCAGCCGGCTGCGGAGAAGCGAGCGGCGATGGCCGATTGGCTGGTAGCGAAGCATGCCGATGCGGCGGTGCTGTCGGCGCTGGATTCGCTGGCCTGGACCTTCAACATCCGGGGCAAGGATGTGGAGCGCACGCCGGTGGCGCTGGCCTATGCCATCGTCCATGCCGACGCGACGGCGGACCTTTATGTCGCGCCGGAAAAGATGGACGAAGCGGTGGCGCAGCATCTGGGCAATGCCGTCCGGGTGCATGACCGGGCGGATTTCGCCGGGGCGCTGGCGGGGTTCGCAGGCAAGACGGTAGTGGCCGATCCGGAGCGGGCGGTGGCCGCGATCTTCGAAGCGCTGGAGGCGGGCGGGGCTAATGTGCTGGCGCTACGCGACCCGGCGGTGCTGCCCAAGGCGGTGAAGAATTCGGTGGAGATTGCCGGGCACAAGGCGGCGCAGGCCCGCGACGGCGCGGCGCTCAGCCAGTTCCTGCACTGGATATCGGTCGCGGCGCCCAAGGGCGGCGTGGACGAACTGGGCGCGGCGGCGAAGCTGGAGACGTTCCGCAAGGAGACCGGGCTGCTGGAGGACCTGTCCTTCGACACGATTTCCGGCGCGGGGCCGAACGGCGCGGTGGTGCATTACCGGGTCGAGGAAAAGACGAACCGTCCAATCGAGACGGGCAGCTTCTATCTGGTCGATTCGGGCGGGCAATATCGCGACGGCACCACCGACGTGACGCGCACCATCGCCATCGGTACGCCGAGCGCGGAGATGAAGCGGCGTTTCACGCTGGTGTTGAAGGGGCATATCGCGCTGGGCCGCGCCCTGTTTCCGAAGGGGACGCGGGGGGGGCAGCTTGACGTGCTGGCGCGGCAGTATCTGTGGGCTGAGGGGCTGGATTATGCCCATGGCACTGGACATGGCGTCGGCAGTTTCCTGTCGGTGCATGAGGGGCCGCAGCGGATCGCGACCTTTGGCGGCGGGGATGAACCGTTGCAGGAAGGGATGATCCTCTCCAACGAGCCGGGTTATTACAAGACCGGGGAATATGGCATCCGCATCGAAAATCTGGTGCTGGTCGAGCGGCGTGAAGTGCCCGGCGCGGAGCGGGAGATGCTGGGCTTCGAAACGCTGACCTTCGCGCCGATTGATCGCCATGCCATCGCGGTGGAATTGCTGACGGGAGAGGAGCGGGCTTGGCTCGATGCCTATCATGCCAGGGTGGTGGAGGTCGTGGGGCCGCAGTTGGAGGGCGAGGCGCTGGAGTGGTTGAAGGCGGCCTGCGCGCCTTTGTGAGGTAAAGGCGGACCTCTATCCTATTCCTCCCCATCGGAGATGGGGAGGGGGACCGGCCGAAGGCTGGTGGAGGGGAAAGGGGCACGACCTCCGAATTTCCCCTCCACCACCGCCTTCGGCGGCGGTCCCCCTCCCCACGCTGCGCGTAGGGAGGATTTTTCGTCGCCTCGCGCTGGCATAAAAACGGCCCCCGCGGCGAAGCGGGAGCCGTTTCTTTTTTCCAAACGCCCGAAGGCGGGATTAGGCGGCGAGCGCCTTCACCTTGTCGGTCACCACGGTCACGCGGGCGGTCAGCGGCGAGGCGACGTCGCCGGCCAGCTTGATCAGCGCTTCGCTGCTCTTGGCCGCTTCCTTGGTGAATTCGTCGAAGCTGCTGGAGAACAACTGGCTCTGAAGCTGAAAGAATTCGGTCGGGGTCTTCACGGTCGAGAAGCTCTTGAACGAGGCGGTCGCCTTTTCGAAGCTCTTCTTGCTGTAATCCACCGCTTCCTGACCCAAGGTTTCGAAGCCCTTGGCCGCGATCTTGCCGGATTCGACCAGCGCTTCGACGTTGCCCTTGGCGATGTCGCTGAATTCCTCGATCGCCTTGGTCGACTTCTCGACGCTCACCTTGGCCTTCTCGTTCAGGTCGGCATAGACCGTTTCCAGCTTGGCCTTGGTTTCTTCAGCGAATTTCTTTCCGGTCTCGATCACGTCGTTCATCATCTTCGTTCCTTCTGTGGCGGGCAGCAATATGGGCTCTTGCGGCCCGGCCTTGGACGATAGGCTCTTCGATTCCTTCGGTTCCGGCGGCGCACCCTTTGCCGCCGGTTCGATCCTGGGCGTTTCCGCCTTTGGCGCCGTGGGGACGGGGGCCGGTTCCGGCGCCGCGTCGACGGCGGTCGTTGCCGCGATCACCGCCACCGGATCGGCCGGGGCCGCCTTGACAGGCGCGGCGGGCTTTGGCGGCGCGGGCTTTTTCACGGCCGGTTTCGCTTTCGCGATCGGCTTTTCCGGCGTCTTTATCGCGGCCTCGGCGGCTTTCAGCGCCTCGGCAGCGGACAAAGTCGAAGAAGGCTTCTTCGCGACAGGCTTCTTGCGCACGGGCTTTGGGGTAACGGCCACGGACCATCCTCCATTTGTTGCAGTGCACAATATAGCGTCCGCAAGCGGGTTGCAAGCGTTTTTGTGCAGTGCAACAAAACTGCCTATGCGCTTTGCCGCAGGGCAGAGGCGGATTATCGCAAATTTCGGGCAAGCCGGTGATTCAGCGCGTTTTTACGTAACGGCCGGGGGCGTCCTCAATCGTCTTGAGTCGGCCCTTGCCAGGCTGGCGCGCACCCTTTGCAGGCACGGTCGCGGGATTGCGGGCGCGAATCCATTCGATCCAGTCGGGCCACCAACTGCCCTTCGTCTCCTTCGCTTGCGCGAGAAAAGCGTCCAGCGTCGGCTGCGATTCGTCGCAGGCCCAATATTGATATTTGCCGGCGGCGGGCGGATTGACCACGCCGGCGATATGCCCCGATCCGGCGAGCAGGAAGCGGGTCGGCCCCGAAAAATGCTCGGTCAGTTTCCACACGCTTTCCAGCGGGGCGATATGATCCTCCCGTCCCGCCTGCACATAGGCGGGCGTCTCTATCCGGCGCAGGTCGATGGGCGTGCCCGCGACGCTGATCGCGCCCGGCTGCACCAGCAGATTGTCGCGATAAAGCTGGGTCAAATAATCCCTGTGCCAGCGCGCAGGCAGGTTGGTGGTGTCGCCGTTCCAATAGAGCAGGTCGAAGGGCGGATAATCCTGCCCCAGCAGATAATTATTGACCACATAGTTCCAGATCAGGTCGCGCCCGCGCAGCATGTTGAAGGTCGCGGCCATGTAGCGCCCGTCCAGAAAGCCGCCGGAGGAAAGCTGCTCCACCATCTTCATCTGTTCATCGTCGACGAACAGGGTCAGGTCGCCCGCCTTGCTGAAATCCACCTGGGCGGTGAAGAAGGTGGCGCTGGCGACCTTTTCCGCCTCTCCCCGCGCCGCCAGCAGCGCCAGCGTGGCGGCCAATGTCGTCCCCGCGACGCAATAGCCGATGGTGTGGACGCCCGGCACGCCCAGCAGGTCGCGCACCGTGTCGATCGCGTCGATCTGGCCGTCCAATATATAATCGTCCCAGATCAGATCCTTCATCGACGCGTCGGCCGACTTCCACGACACCAGGAAGACGCTGAGCCCCTGGTCCACCGCCCATTTGACGAAGCTTTTTTCCGGCGACAGGTCGAGAATATAGAAGCGGTTGATCCAGGGCGGGAAGATGATCAGCGGCGTTTCCAGCACCTTCTCCGTCGACGGAGCATAGTGGATCAACTGGTAGAGCGGCGTTTCCTTGATCACCTTGCCGGGGGTGGAGGCGATGTTGCGGCCAAGCTCGAACGCCGTGCCGTCCGTATGGGTGAGCTGGCCCTTTTCCAGATCGGCCAGCATATGTTGCAGCCCCTTGACCAGATTCTCGCCGCCGCTCTGGATCGTCTTCTGCATGACCATGGGGTTGGTCAGCGGGAAATTGCTGGGGGCGATGGCGTCCAGCAGGCCGCTGGTGGCGAAACGCAGCTTGGCCTTTTGCTTCGGATCGACGCCGTCCACCGCGTCGGCCAGCTTCGTCAGATAATCCGAGAGCAACAGGTAACTCTGCCGGATCAGGTCGTAAAAGGGATGCTCGGTCCAGGCCGGGTCGGCGAAGCGCCGGTCCTTGGCGGCGGCGGGGCTGCCGGACGGGGCGGGTTCGGGACGGTCACG
This sequence comes from Sphingobium chlorophenolicum, assembly GCF_000722875.1. Taxonomy (GTDB): domain Bacteria; phylum Pseudomonadota; class Alphaproteobacteria; order Sphingomonadales; family Sphingomonadaceae; genus Sphingobium; species Sphingobium chlorophenolicum. The sequence continues at coordinate 49,002 of NZ_JFHR01000009.1, forward strand.
CAGCAGGCCGCCGGAATCCAGGAAACGCTGCCACAGGGCGAGGCCTTCATCGGCGAAGCTGGTCTGGATGCGCGACACCGCTTCGGGATCGAAGGGCAATGTCCGGCCGGTCGCGCCCGCCGCCTGTTCCAGCAGCAATTGCTGCGCGCGGCCCAGAATCTGCGTCCATTGCTGCATGTCCGCCAGCGTGGGGAGATGGGGTTCCATGACGTCCTGTGCTTTCATGGCCACCTTCGTCCTCCTGGCATGGTCGGGTTCGCCGCTTTCTCTGGCGTGTCGCGGACTGGCGGGTTATAGCCAGATTGTGACAAGCCGAATGCGCGTCACTTACTATTCCTTACAGCGAGCTTTCAGGAAAGCCCCAATGTCCGAAGAATTCTACCGCATGAAGCGTCTGCCGCCCTATGTCATCGCCGAAGTGAACGCGATGCGGGCCGCCGCGCGAGCCGCGGGGGAGGACATTATCGACCTGGGGATGGGCAATCCCGACCTGCCGCCGCCCGACCATGTCATCGCCAAGCTGTGCGAAGTGGCGCAGAAGCCGAGCGCCCACGGCTATTCCCAGTCGATGGGGATTCCAGGGCTGCGGAAGGCGCAGGCCAACTATTATGGCCGCCGCTTCGGCGTCGATCTGGACCCGGAAACCGAAGTCGTCGTGACCATGGGGTCGAAGGAAGGGCTTGCCAGCCTGGCCACCGCGATCACCGCGCCGGGCGACGTCGTGCTGGCGCCCAATCCCAGCTATCCGATCCATATGTTCGGCTTCATCATCGCGGGGGCGACCATCCGGTCCGTGCCGACGACCCCGGACGAGCATTATTGGCAGTCGCTGGAGCGGGCGATGGCCTTCACCGTGCCGCGCCCCTCCATTCTGGTCGTGGGCTATCCCAGCAATCCGACGGCGGAGACGGTCGACCTCGCCTTCTATGAGCGGCTGGTCGCCTGGGCGAAGGAGAATAATGTGTGGGTCTTGTCCGACCTCGCTTATTCCGAGCTTTATTATGACGGCAATCCGACGCCCTCCATCCTGCAAGTGCCGGGGGCGAAGGATGTGGCGGTGGAATTCACCTCCTTGTCGAAGACCTATTCGATGGCGGGCTGGCGTATCGGCTTCGCGGTCGGCAACCGGAAGTTGATCGCGGCGTTGAAGCGGGTGAAATCCTATCTGGACTATGGCGCGTTCACGCCGATCCAGGCGGCGGCCTGCGCGGCATTGAACGGCCCGCAGGACATCGTGCAGAAGAATCGCGAGCTTTATCACAAGCGCCGCGACGTGATGGTGGAGGCTTTTGGCCGCGCCGGGTGGGACATTCCCGCGCCCAGGGCGTCGATGTTCGCCTGGGCGCCGCTGCCCCCTGCATTGAAGGATATGGGCAGCCTGGAATTTTCCAAGCAGTTGCTTACCCACGCCAAGGTCGCGGTCGCGCCGGGGGTCGGCTATGGCGAGGACGGCGAGGGCTATGTCCGCATCGCCATGGTGGAAAATGAGCAGCGGCTGCGGCAAGCGGCGCGCAACATCAAGCAGTATCTGAAGTCCATGGGCGTCAACACGCCCGCCAAGGGCGCTGCCTGAGGGAATGGGCCTTAGATAAGATAAGGGACGTGCTCCTGCGCAGGCAGGAGCCCAGTTCTGCCGTCCGAGTGTCATTCTGCCGTTGGAACTGGGCTCCTGCCTGCGCAGGAGCACGATTCCGCAGAGACATGAGGGCTTGAAACCCATGCCATCATTTCGGCCCTTGCCATTTTCCTCGCTCTGCGCTGCTTTGGAACCATGATCGTACTTCCCCAGGTTTCCCAGGTCGCGCAGACCATCCAGCTTGCCCTGGCCCCCGTCTTCCTGCTCGCGGGCATCGGCGCCTTCCTGAACGTCTGCGTCGGGCGGCTGGCCCGCATCATCGACCGGGCGCGCAAGGTGGAGGAGAAGATCCTCGCCTCCCGCGGCAAGGAACATGACCGCATGGTCAGCGAGATCCGCATGCTGGACCGGCGGATGAGCGTGGTGAACGGCGCCATCTTCCTGACGGTGGCGTCGGCCTGCGCCATCTGCCTGGTGGTCATCCTGCTGTTCGCCGCGAACCTGCTGGGGTCGCATCTGGGCACCCCCATCGCCATCCTGTTCAGCCTGGCTATGACGTTGCAGGCGGCGGGCTTCGCCACCTTCATCCAGGAAATCCGGCTGGCGTCGCGCACCATCCACATCCGCAACGAAGTCCTCTATCACAAGGTCGAGGAAGAGAGCGCGGAATGACGAAATTCACGGTCAACGACCGGCCCGTCCAATATCGCATGGACCCGGCGACGCCGCTGCTCTGGGCCTTGCGCGACGCATCCAACCTGACAGGGACGAAATATGGCTGCGGGACGGGGGATTGCGGCGCCTGCACGGTCGATATCGATGGGGAGGCGGTGCGATCCTGCCAGGTGACCATCGCCGCCACCGAGGGGAAGTTCGTCACCACCATAGAGGGGCTTTCGCCCGATCGGGGCCATCCGCTGCAACAGGTGTTCGCGGCGGACAATGTCTCGCAATGCGGCTATTGCATCCCCGGCGTCATCATGACGGCCGCCGCGCTGCTGCGGCGGACCAGCGATCCGAGCGATGAGGAGATCGACGCCGCGCTCACCAATATCTGCCGTTGCGGCATCTATCCCCGACTGCGGGGGGCGATCCAGCGCGCCGGGCGGGTGATGCGGGGGGAGGAAGTGGTGGACGCCGTGCCGCCTTCCGGGATCACGCCCGATGAAGCGGCGAAGGCGGTTCCGGCGCTGCGGCGGCCCTAAGGTCAGCCGAAGCGATAGCCGGACACGGTCCAGCCCAGCACGGTGCTGCCATGATCGCGCACCGCCTTGTCCTCGCCTGCCGCGCCCAGTGCGACCATCAGGGGCAGCAGATGCTCCTCGCGCGGATGGGCGAAACGGGCGTGGGGCAGGTCGGCCCAGGCCGCTACGCGCCGGGCGCGGCTGGCCGGGTCGGGATCGGTCACGGCGGCGGTCAGGGCGTCGTCCCACAGCTTCGACGGCGCGGTGGCCTGAGAGCCGCGAACGCGCAAATTGTGGAAGCTCATGCCCGAACCGACGATCAGTACGCCTTCGTCGCGCAACGGCGCAAGGGCGCGTCCGGCGGCGATGTGCGCCTCCGGATCGAGATCGTTGCGGAGCGAAAGTTGGGCGAGCGGAATGTCGGCTTGCGGCAGCGCGACCTTCATCGGAATGAAGACGCCATGGTCCCAGCCGCGCTCCTGCTCCGTTCCGGCGGGAAAGCCCGCCTGTTCCAGCAGGGCGGCGGCGCGGCGGGCAAGCGTGGGCGCGCCGGGCGCATCCCAGCGGATCGCGTAGGTGTGCGGCGGGAAGCCGTAATAGTCGAAAAGCAGACCCGGCTTTTCCCCGACATGAACCGTGAAGCGGCTTTCTTCCCAATGGCCGGAGACCAGCAGGATCGCGCTCGGCCGCTCGGGCAGGGTGGCGATGAGGTTCGCCAGATAGGCCTGCATCGGATGCCATATCGGATCGCTATGCGGGCGGTCCGGGTCATTGTGGTCCATGAAGAAGCATGGACCGCCGCCATGGGGGACGAAGAAGGTCGGTTGTCTCATGCACGGATAGATCGGTGGCATGGAAACCGGAAACAAGCGGGCCGGAGGAAACGGATTGTTTCGGATGGGAACGGCCTGTCGTCAGCCGATGGAAGACGCGTCCTATCCCTTCGAACCTTCCGGTTGCCGGGGCGTCTCGCCATCTCGCGATTCGCGCGACTGCGCCTTCCGTCGGCGCAGATTGTCCCGCAGCGCCTGCGCCAAACGCTCTTTCCGTTCGTCCTGACCATTTGTCATGACTGCCCCATAAGCAATTTGCATCTTCTGCCGCAAGCCGCCTTGACATGGAGCGAGCAGGCGGCCATAGGCCCGGCTCCGCTGGCGCGAGACGCCGGATGGAGCCGAAAATAGTGCTGCCGTAGCTCAGTGGTAGAGCGCATCCTTGGTAAGGCTGAGGTCGTGAGTTCAATCCTCACCGGCAGCACCATTTTCCTCCAGCGACCCAAGAGGCGGTCGATTTTCCCCATAGCTTGCCTCTTTGCCGGACGGCCCCCTCATGGCACATCGCTGGCGGGCGATGCGGAATCGAAAATGGCGTTCAGATAGGCGGCGATGCGCACGCCGCCGCGCCGCAGCCGGTCGTCCAGTTCGGCGCGATGCTGATAAACATAATCCCAGGACAGGTTGGGATCAGCCGGATAGATGGTCTTGCGCAAGGCGACGCTTTCGCGAAGCCAGGTCGCCGGGCCGCTGGCGCTCCAGTCGATCGTCTCCTTCGGCGTGATCGAGCGCGACAGCCAGTCCGCATATTCGGAATAAGACAAGGCGCGCTGATCGATCAGGCCGGAATCCCAGATGGAATGCAGGTTGGTCGCCTGGCCGAAGAAGGTCACTTTCACATCGTTGCCGCCCCGGTCGTCGCCGCCGCCCGCGTGCAGCGGCTGGTGCAGGTCGCCCAATATGTGGACGACGAAGCGCAGCGCCAGGCGGCGATCCTCCAGCGGCGCTTTGGCGTCGCGCAGGATGGCGGTGAAGCGCTTGAGCGCGGTGATCGCATCGCCCTCCTTCGGGGCGTCGGAGGGGCCGTAATGGTCCCCTTCCCTGACCGTGACATAATGCCAGGGGCTGGCGGTCTTGCGCCAGAACTCGGCGGGGTCGGATTTCATGTCGTCGGGCCAGGTCGCCGCCTCCGCCAGATCCTCGGCGCCCAGCAGCATCTGGACCTGAGCGCGCGCGGCGCCGCTCAGATTGCGGTCAGCTATGGCGCCGGTGATCCTGTGGCCGACCGGCCCCCAAGCCTGGACGGGAGTTGCAGCAAGGAGCGGCAGGGCGAACAGCCATGAGAAACGCATGGCGTCCTTCATACAGTTTTGCCCGGCCTCAACCAGCGTGCTTTTGCCGAAGCCGAATCTCAGCCCGCGAAACGAAGGCCGATCCACAGCGTCCGGGGCGTGCCGAGGTCGATCGAGCCTCCGGCGTTGCGGGTGATCACCTCTTCATCGAAGAGATTTTCTCCGCGCGCGACCAGGGTCACGCCATGGCCCAGCGGCAGGCGCGCCACCGCGTCGACCGTCAACGCATGGGGCAGCACGTCGACCTGCTGGTCGTCCTCATATTGCTTGCTGACATAGCGCAACGTGGCGGAGAGTGCGGGGCCTTGCTTCGGTTCCCAGGCCAGGGTGGCGCTGGCGGAATGGGCAGGCGTCTGCGCTGGACGCAGCCCGTCAAAGTCCCGGCCCGGCGCATGGACCCGGCTGCGGCTATAGGCATAGGAGGCCGAGAGCAGCACATCCCCGGCGCGGCCATTGGCGGTCAGTTCGACGCCCTTGGCGGTGATGCGGTCGACATTCTGCCGCTCGCGATAGATGCCCGCCACCGCGCCCACCAGCGGGAACGTTCCGCCGGTCCGGGAAATGGTGACGTTGGCGATGGCATTGTCCAGCATGTTGCGGAACAGCGTCACCCCCAGACGGACCGGCCCCAGCGACAGATCAGCCCCGGCTTCATAGCCCTGGAGCTTTTCCGGGCGCAGCGCCGCATTGGGACCGGTGGCGTCCGCGCCTACCCGGAACGGACGATAAAGTTCGTTGAGCGTCGGCAGGCGGAAACCGCTATAGGCCGCGCCCCGCAGAGCAAGGCTGTCGCCGATCCGATACAGCGCCCCGGCCCGGCCAGAAAATTGCCAGTCGAAACGGTCCGTGAAGGCGGCGTTCAGTGTCGCCGCACCCGCGCCATTGGCCTGCCGGAAGAAACCGTCGCTGATCGTCCAGCGATCCACGCGCACGCCGCCGGTCAGCACCAGAGATCCCATGGTCCAGTCATCCTCGGCAAAAAAGCCGGTCGTCATCTGCTCGCCGCCTGCATGGCGGCGAGCGGTCACGGCGCCCGCCGCGCTATAGGCGTCCTCAAACATGTCGCCGGTGGCGAAACGGGTGTCGGTGCCGATGCGCAGCACATGATCCGGGCCGACCGGCGGGCGCAGTTCGATCTTGCCGCCGATGCCGGTCGAGGGCGTGTTGCGCTGATCGAGCGTCTTGCGGAAGGTCGCGGACGAGATCACGATGTTGGAGAAGTTGCGCGTCTGGATATAGGCCAGCGCGTCGACCTGCCATGCGCCCCGCGCAATGAAGCGGATGCTGGCGTCCTGCCCTTGGCTCATGCTGTCCGCGCCCTTGAAGCGCAGCGTCCGCTCGTCGCGGAAGACGGTACCGCGAAACTGGATTTCGGATGTGGCGGACAGGGGCGCGACGGCGCGCAAATTGGTGGACCAGCCGTCATAGGCGGCAGGCGCGGTGGCGGCGACCCGCTGGTCCTTCGGCGTGGTCTGGAAACCGTCGCCCCGGTCCCAGCGGCCTGAAAGCGAAACATAGCCGCCGCCAAGGTCCGGGGTCAGGCTGGCGGACAGTTCGGTAGCATCCCTGCTGCCGTAGAAGGCGCTGGCGGCGAAGGCCGGAAGCTGGTCGCGGGTGGCGCTGGCCAGTTCGATGGTCCCCGCCACCGCGCCCGCGCCGAACGCCCCTATCCCGCCGCCGCGCGTCACACGCACCACCGACAGGCGATCGGGCACCAGTGCGCTGAAGGGGATATAGCCGAAAAAGGGATCGGCCATCGGCACGCCGTCGAGCAGCACCAGCGTCCGGCTCGACGCATTGCCGCCCAGCGCGCGCAGCGTGGCCCCCTGCGCCGAAGGATTGGCGGATCGGCTGTCGGAGCGGCGAAACTGCTGGAATCCCGCCATGTCGCCCAGCACGCTTTCGATCCGGCCCGATGCGCTGTTGGTCAGCCGATCCCGGTCGATGATCACCGATCCATAGGCCGGGGTGCCCGGAGGCAGGGAAAGCCCCTCCCCCGTCACGACGATGCGGGCCGGGTCGGGCGCTTCCGCCTCGGCGGCGGCGACCGTCGGCAGCGCAGCCAGAACCAGTGACAGCGGAAGATATTTCATGACGCCCTTTCCCTATCTTTGGGAGAGGGACTAGGGACGCCGCCTGAGAAGTTCAAGCGACCCTTTGCGCCGCCAATATCTTGTCGATGGTCAGGGGATAATCGCGCAGCCGCACCCCCGTCGCGTTGTAGATCGCGTTGGCGACTGCCGCCCCCGCCCCGCAAATGCCCAGTTCGCCGACGCCCTTCGCCTTCATGGGCGAGCTTTTGTCGTCCAGTTCGTCGATGAACAGCACGTCCTGCTGCGGGATGTCGGCATGCACCGGCACCAGATATTCGGCCATGTCGTGATTGACGAAGAAACCGAAACGGGTGTCGACGCTCAGTTCCTCCATCAGCGCCGCGCCCACGCCCATGGTCATCGCGCCGATTACCTGGCTGCGCGCCGATTTGGGGTTGAGGATGCGCCCGGCGGCAAAGGCCCCGCCCATGCGGCGAACGCGCACCTCCGCGGTGTCGATGTCCACGCCCACTTCGCAGAAATGCGCGCCGAAGGTCGCCTGCGCATAGCGTTTGTCGAGGTCGCCAAATTCCATGCTGTCCTCCGCCCACAGGCCCTCCCGACCCGCCAGCGTAGCCAGCGGCTGGGACTGGTTGCCCAGGCGTATCAGCCCATCCTCGAACAGCGCCTTGTCCGCCGGGAAGCCCGCCTTTTCCGCCAGTTTGGCGCGCAGGGCCATGGCGGCGGCATAGACGCCCGCCGTGGAACTGTTCGCGCCCCACTGGCCGCCCGACCCGGCGGATACGGGGAAGCGGCTATCGCCCAGACGCACGGTCACGGCCTCCAGCGGAACGCCCATCATTTCCGCCGCGGTCTGGGCGATGATGGTGTAGCTGCCGGTGCCGATGTCGGTCATGTCGGTTTCGACGATGACATGCCCCTCGGCATCAACGCCGATGCGCGCGCCCGATTTGCCCACCAGATTGTTGCGGAAGGCGGACGCCACGCCCATGCCGACCAGCCAGCGCCCGTCGCGCACCTGCCCCGGCTTGGGATTACGGCGGTTCCAGCCGAAACGTTCCGCGCCTTCACGCAGGCATTCGATCAGCTTGCGGCTGGAAAAGGGGCGCTGCGGTCCGGCTTCCGGGTCATATTGCACATCGTTGCGGATGCGCAGTTCGACCGGATCGACGCCGCAGGCCTCCGCCAGTTCGTCCATCGCGACTTCCAGCGCGAGCAGGCCCACCGCCTCCCCAGGGGCGCGCATGGCGTTGCCCTCCGGCAGGTCGAGCGTCGACAGGCGGTGCGTCGTCAGCCTGTTCGGCCCCCGATAGAGCAGGCGCGTCTGCTGCGCCGCCGTTTCCGCGCCGCCGCCGGGCAAGTCGCCCGACCAGACCTCATGGGCGATGGCGTCGATCACGCCCTGCTTGTCGGCGCCGATGCGGATGCGCTGGATGGTGGCGGGCCGATGGACGGTGTTGTTGGGGATTTGCGGCCGGGCGATGGCGACCTTGACCGGGCGGCCGATCATGCGCGAACCCAGCGCCGCCAGCAGCGCGTCGGCGCGCACCCACAGCTTCGCGCCGAAGCCGCCGCCGATATAGGGCGAGACGAGGCGGATATTTTCCGGCGGGATTTTCAGCGTCTTCGCCATCTCGCCCACGCTCCAGGCGATCATCTGGTTCGATGTCCACAGCGTGAGCTTGTCGCCGTTCCAGGCGGCGGTGGTCGCATGCGGCTCCATCATCGCATGGCTCTGGTCGGGCGTGGTGTAGCTTTGGTCGATCTTCACCGCCGCCTTGGCGAAACCGGCCTCGAAATCGCCGGTCTTGGTGTCGGCGGGGCCGCCGAAGCCGGGCGGGGGCGGAACGCCCTTGTCCCGCTCCGCCGCCAGGTCGAAGCGGCCCTGTTCGGGCGCATAGTCGATGCGGACCAGCCGGGCGGCGTCGCGGGCGTTTTCCAGCGTGTCCGCGATCACCAGCGCCACCGCCTGCTCATAATGTTCGATCTGCGGGCCGCCGAGCAGATGGGCGGTGTTGAAATTGCCCTTGCCGAGCGGTCCCGCATTCTGGTGCGTGACGATGCCCAGAACGCCGGGCGCGGCCTCGGCGGCGCGCAGATCGATGGCGCCGATCCGCCCCTTGGCGATGGCCGATCCCACGATCCAGCCATAGGCGGCGTTGGGCGCGGCGTCGTGCCGTTCATAGGCATAGGGGGCGGTGCCGGTGACCTTGGCGGGGCCGTCGATCCGGTCATGGGGAATGCCGATGACGCGGCCCCGGTCGATGGGATTAGTGGTGGCTGGCGTGTCGAACTTCATGGCTCAGGCCCCCTTCTGACGGTAGAGCGAGGCGAGGGTGCGGGCGGTCAATTGCTGCTTGAACGCGTTTTGCGCGGTGGGCCGCGCGCCGCTCAGCGCCGCCTCCGCAACCGCCGCAGCGCCGGAGGGAGCCGCCGCGTCGGCGGCATCGGTGCGCCATGGCTTGGCCCCTATGCCGCCGAAAGCGAAGCGCGACCGGCCATCCTTTCCGAACACCGCCGCGACGGACACCAGCGCGAAGGCATAGGAGGCCCGGTCGCGCACCTTGCGATAGACATGGGTGCCGCCCAACGGCTTGGGCAGGGTGACGGAGGTGATGAGTTCGCCGGGTTTCAGCGCATTTTCGATATGCGGAGTCTCGCCGGGCAGCAGGTGGAAGTCCGCGATCGGGATGGACCGGCGGCCTCCGTCGGCGCCCACCGCGTCGACCTGCGCGTCCAGCAGGCGAAGCGCCACCGCCATGTCGGACGGGTGCTGCGCGATGCAGGCGTCGCTGGTGCCCAGGATCGCCAGGCTGCGGCTCATGCCCTTGATCGCGCCGCAGCCGCTGCCGGGTTGGCGCTTGTTGCAGGGCATGCGCGTGTCGTAGAAATAGGGGCAACGAGTGCGCTGGAGCAGGTTGCCGCCCGTCGTCGCCTTGTTGCGAAGCTGTCCCGAAGCGCCCGCCAGCAAGGCGCGGCTCAGCACCGCATAATCGCGGCGCACGGTCTTGTCGGCGGCCAGATCGGTATTGCGGACCATCGCCCCGATTTTCAGGCCGCCTTCCGCGGTCGGCTCGATACGGTCGAGGCCGAGATGATTGACGTCGATCAGATGGGTCGGCGTCTCGATCTGGAGCTTCATCAGGTCGAGCAGATTGGTGCCGCCCGCGATGAAGCGCGCGCCCTGGGTGGCGGCGGTCTTCGCCGCCTCCTCGACGCTGGCGGCGCGGCTGTAGGTGAAGGGCCTCATGCCTTATCCTCCCCTGCAACCTCGCGGATCGCCGCGACGATGTTGGGATAGGCGGCGCAGCGGCAGATATTGCCGCTCATCCGCTCGCGCACCTCACTGTCCGAAAAGGCGACGCGGTCGAGATCTTCGGTGGCATGGCTGGGGATGCCCGCCTCAATCTCCTCCAGAACCGCCACCGCCGAGCAGATCTGGCCCGGCGTGCAATAGCCGCATTGATAGCCGTCATGGGTGATGAAGGCGCGCTGCATCGGATGGAGCTTTTCGGGCGTGCCGAGTCCCTCGATAGTGGTCACATGATCGCCTTCATGCATAACGGCCAGGGTGAGGCAGCTATTGATCCGCCGTCCCTCCACGATCACCGTGCAGGCGCCGCACTGGCCATGGTCGCAGCCTTTCTTGGTGCCGGTCAGGTGCAGATGCTCGCGCAGGGCATCGAGCAGGGTGGTGCGGGGGTCGAGTTGCAGATGCACCTCGCGGCCATTCACGGTCAGTCCTACGGCGTTCATCCGGGCCTGTTCCTTCTGGCGTCCCGGACGGCCGGGGGCGGCGGCCTGCGCCTCGCCCAGCACGGGAATGGCGACGGCGGCAGCGGCGCTGCCCTGCAAAAGGCCGCGACGCGACAACGGTTCCGGCATGCGATGCTACTCCTTTGCCCCTCCGAACGAAGTGGAGGCGATGACATCCATCGTTGCATAGATCTGATCGGCGAAAGAGTAGCAGATGGCCACGCCAAGCCAAGATGCAAGATTGCGCGCCCTTCTTACGCAAAAAGGGATCAGGCGGAAAAAAATGATTTTGTGCAAATTCTCCCTTGCCGAGGTAGGAAGCCGCTGCTAGTTGCCCCCCACCCGCCGAGAGGGACACTTCCTCCGGCCGCCAGAGCGGGCGTAGCTCAGGGGTAGAGCACAACCTTGCCAAGGTTGGGGTCGAGGGTTCGAATCCCTTCGCCCGCTCCAGATTTCCAGAAATCAGCAGAAAAATAGCCCTGAGGGGCCGCGATGCGTCGGACCGATGGTCCTGATGCCAGCCGCCGACAGGCTCTGTGACCGACGCAGCGCGTGGCGGGAGCCGGATGGCCCCCGCCACGCGTCGGACATTATTGGACGGTCGCCTCAATCATGTTCGCGGTCGCCAGCTCCCATATAAAGTTCACGACCGGTTTGATGATAGAGGGCGCTCATTTCGGCCATGCCCTTTTCCGCTTCCTCTTCGGTCGTGGCCGCGATGAAGCTATCCGCAGGCTGGTTCTGCTTCGCCGCGAAGTCGCGCACCTCCTGCGTGATCTTCATCGAGCAGAATTTCGGACCGCACATGGAGCAGAAATGCGCGCTCTTCGCGCCCTCCGCCGGGAGCGTCTGGTCGTGATATTTCTCCGCCGTGTCGGGGTCGAGCGACAGGTTGAACTGGTCGCGCCAGCGGAATTCGAAACGGGCGCGGGATAGCGCATCGTCGCGGACCTTGGCGGCGGGATGGCCTTTCGCCAGATCGGCGGCGTGGGCGGCGAGCTTGTAGGTCACCACGCCCACCTTCACGTCGTCGCGGTCGGGCAGGCCCAGATGCTCCTTGGGCGTGACGTAGCAAAGCATCGCCGTGCCGTACCAGCCGATCATCGCCGCGCCGATGCCGGACGTGATATGGTCATAGCCCGGTGCGATGTCGGTGGTGAGCGGCCCAAGCGTGTAGAAGGGCGCTTCGCCGCAGGCCTCAAGCTGCTTGTCCATATTCTGCTTGATCTTGTGCATGGGCACATGGCCCGGCCCTTCGATCATCACCTGCACATCCTGATCCCAGGCGCGCTTGGTGAGTTCGCCCAGCGTGTAGAGTTCGGCGAACTGCGCCTCGTCATTGGCGTCGGCGATGGAGCCGGGACGCAAGCCGTCGCCCAGCGAATAGGCGATGTCATAGGCCTTCATGATCTCGGTGATCTCGTCGAAATGCTCGTAGAGGAAGCTTTCCTTGTGGTGCGCGAGGCACCATTTCGCCATGATCGACCCGCCGCGCGAGACGATGCCGGTGACGCGCTTGGCCGTCATCGGGATATAGGGCAGGCGCACGCCCGCATGGATGGTGAAATAGTCGACGCCCTGCTCGGCCTGCTCGATCAGCGTGTCGCGGAAGATTTCCCAGGTCAGTTCCTCGGCAATGCCGCCGACCTTCTCCAGCGCCTGATAGATAGGCACGGTGCCGATGGGCACGGGCGAGTTGCGCATGATCCATTCGCGGGTGTCGTGGATGTTGCGGCCGGTGGACAGGTCCATGACCGTGTCGGCGCCCCAGCGGATCGACCAGACCAGCTTGTCGACTTCGGACGCCACGTCGGAGGCGACGGCGCTGTTGCCGATATTGGCGTTGATCTTCACCAGGAAATTGCGGCCGATGGCCATCGGCTCCGATTCCGGGTGGTTGATGTTGGACGGGATGATGGCCCGGCCACGTGCCACTTCCTCGCGGACGAATTCGGGCGTCACATAGTCGGGGATTTCCGCGCCCCAGTCATGGCCGTCGCGGACATATTCGGCCAGACGGGCGCGGCCGAGATTCTCGCGCTCCGCCACATATTCCATCTCCGGCGTGATGATGCCGCGGCGGGCATAGTGCATCTGGCTGACATTGGCCCCCGCCTTGGCGCGGAGGGGCCGCTTGATGGTGTTGGGGAAGGGCTGGACGCCGCCGCTGCGGTCGGGGCCTTTCAGCCCATTATCCTCCGGCTGGATGGCGCGGGCGTCATATTCCTCCACATCGCCCCGGCCGATAATCCAGTCCCGGCGCAGCGCGGGCAGGCCCGCCATGATGTCGATGCGGGCGTTGGGATCGGTGTAGGGACCGGATGTGTCGTAGACGCGGACCGGCGCTTCGCCGCTGCCGGGTTCCAGATCGATCTCGCGCATGGCGACCTTGAGCGGGCCGACATGGATCTTGCGGCTGCCCCGGATGGGGCCGGTGGTGACGCGCATTTCGGTGCGAGCTGGGACGTCGGCCATTTGGGTTCCTTTCAGGCGATGACGGTGGCGCGGCCCGTAAGGCCGGCGAGGAAGAGGAGGATGCCGAGGACGATGCTGAGGATCGCCCAGGCGCGGGTGAAGTTGAGGGACCAGCGGCCGATCCGGAGAAGCGGACCGGGAATGGCGAGCAGCAGCGCGCCTTCGATCAGCGCTACATAGCCGATGGCCGAAATGATGATGGACAGCGGATCGCGCCAGATGCTGTGGATCAGCACCAATGCCGCGCCGACCGCGAAAACCGGGAAGCCCAGCGCCATGACCTGCCCCGGCGAGCGGTCCAGATCGTCCATCATCTGCCGCCAGCGCTGCGGCGCGGTGAGGCCGCCTATGCCGACGACGATCATATAGAGGCCGATGGCTTCGGCCAGACGCAGGGTCAGAACGGAGATCGTGTCCATGTCGTGCCGTCCTTCTCTTGCGCTCTGGGGCGGAGGACGGGCCCGGGCTGCCGAATGCGAACAGGCCGTTCCCTCCCTACGCCGGTCTTATCCGGATCAGGTTCAGCGGGTCGCGGCCACGTCAGCCGCCTCTCAACCGTCTGTGGACGGTCCCCCGGGGATGGCTTTGCGTGTAGCCGATGCCGGGCGCGAGCGGAAGCCCCGTTGTCGCGCTGGACAGTTGGCGGGCTTTTCCGCTTTAGTGGCATGCGATGAAGCATCCCGATCTGTCGACGAAGGAAGGGCGCAAGGCGCACCGGCATGAGATGCGCATGGTGGCGGTCAGGCCGCGCCGCTGGGGATTGTGGCTGCTGACGGCCGGGTTTCTGCTGCTGCTGACGCCCTCCGCGCTAAATGTGCATAGCCTGTTCGGGCTTTGGCCGCCGATGCTGGGAGCGCTGTGCATCATCGTGGGCGTGCCGCTGCTGGTGATGAGTGTGGTGCTGAAGCGGCGCTATCTGCGACAGAGGGTGGCGGGGCAAGCCATGGTGGGGCGGATCAAGGGGTGAGAGGCTTGGAAATCCTCCCTACGCGAAGCGTGGGGAGGGGGACCGCTCGCGAAGCGAGTGGTGGAGGGGAAGATTCGGAGGTCGTGCCCCATTCCCCTCCACCAGCCTTCGGCCGGTCCCCCTCCCCATCTCTCGATGGGGAGGAATAGGAGAGGTTCGCCTCACCCTTTCAGCCCACCGCCTCGAACATCAGCTTCATCCCCGTCCTCGGCCGGATCGTCAGGCGGCTGATCGGTTCCGGCTTGAACCTCTCCGGCACCGACAGGCGATAGCGGCGGACCACCGAGGCGATCACCGTCATCACCTCCTGCTGCGCGAAGCCCGCCCCCACGCACACGCGCGGCCCGCGGCCGAAGGGGAACCAGGCCTGCTTCACCATCTCCGCATTGGCGGGGTCTTCGAAGCGGGCGGGGTCGAAGCTGTGCGGGCAGGCCCAGTTGTCTTTGTTGCGCTGGGTGAGCCACGGCGCGACGACCAGCATCGCGCCTTCCTCCAACTGCTTGTCGCGCATCGGCATCGGGCAGGTCACTTCGCGGGGGAAGAAGGCGACCGGCGGGTAGAGGCGCAACGTCTCGCGGAAGATGTTGCGGATCGCGCCCATATCCTTGAGCATCGACGCGGCGAGCGGCGCATCCCCGGCGATTTGCGACACTTCGGCGCGGGCGGCGCTCTGGATATGGCTGCATTCCGCCAGCATGTAGAGCGCCCAGGTCATGGTGCTGGCCGACGTCTCATGACCGGCGAGGAAGACGGTCGAGACCTGATCCATCACCTGTTGCAGGGTGAAGGGATCGCCGGTTTCCGGATGCTTCGCCTCGATCAGCGACTGGAGTATGTCGCGATGCGGGGCTTCGCCGCGTTGATGGAAGCCCTCATAACGGGTCTCGACAATGGGGCGGAAGACATCGTGGATCGCCTTGGCAGGATTGAGCGACCGCTTCTCGAACCAGCGCGCCGGAAAGCCATAGAGGCGCAGCATCGAGGCGCTGTGAGCGAGCCGCTGGAACTTGCCGAAGGCGGTGTGAATGATGTTGGAACGGCGTTCGTCCAGCGCTTCGGAGAAGAGCGTGCGGAAGATGATGTCGGCGGCGACATGGGTCATCATCGGGTCGATATCGACCGGCTTGCCCCTGTCCGCCGCATCGAGCCGGGCGAGCAGGTCGTCGGCGGCGGCCACCATCAGCGGCATGGAGCGGTTGAGCGCGGTATGGGCGAAGGCCGGGTTCACCATGGCGCGCTGGCTTTCCCAATCCTCCCCATTGGCGGAAAAGACCGAGTTGCCGATCAGCGGCGACAGGTTGCGGACCAGCTCGCGATGCTTGGGATAGGCCGTGCCGCCGCGCAATATCTGGTCCACCAGCGGCAGTTCGTTGGCGATATACATGGTCTGGCCGGGCATGCGGATTTCGCCCAGCTTCATCGTATAGCTTTTCTCGAACAGCACATGAATCCAGCTATGCCAGCCGCGCAGGAAGCGCTTCATCAGGCCGCGCTTGGTCCGGGGCGGTTCGGGATAAGGGGGGGTGAAGGGCTGCGTCACGGGATCGTCCTGAACTGCGCTATGGCTTCGTCTATGGTGCGGCGGCCTGCGGTCAGGCTGACATAATCCACCGGCGAGAGGCGGTCGCCCACGCGCAGATAGTCGAAATGCGCCTCATATTTGTTCGACCAGCCGCCATGATAATTTTCCGGATCGTAGAAGAGGTGGAAGCGCGGCGAGAGCAGGTCCACACGGGCTACGCATCGGTCCGAGACGAGGTGGACCGGATGCACGCCATGATAGGCCGCGCCGTCCGGCGGTGCGGAAAAGTCGACCAGGCGGAAGGGCTTGTCGTCCAGCGCCTTTAGGTCCGCATGATACCAGCGGGCGTCCTTGCGCAGCGCGATGACGGGAACCACCTGGCCCAGCGTCAGGACGGTGAAATTGGCAGGCAAAGGCCTGTTCCCGCGCAGTTCGAGGATGCGGCGCAGCACGCTCATCGCATAGATGGTGCCGTTGCTGTGGGAGGCGAAGATCAACTCGTCCCAGGAGCCGTCCATTTCCTTCACGATGCGGGCGGCGAACTGGTCGAGGCGGGCCTCCATCTCCGCGCCGGGGCCGTCGGCGGCGACGCTGTGGTTATATGCCATGAAGCGCAGCAGCCAGGGCACGATCAGCTTGTCGAGCAGGCGGCCGGAGAAAAGCGCGCTGATGCCGATGCCGATCAGCGCCGCAGCCCAGAAAGGCATCAGCGGCGAGAGCGTCAGCGCGGGGATCAGCGCCAGAAGCAGCGGGATCAGCACCGCCAGCACGGGCGGATAGAGGATGGTGATGACCGGCCCCGGACGCAGTTTGCGCATCCGCAGAAACTGCATGTGCCGGGCATGGGCGCTGTAGGTGGCGATGGAGCGCCACGCCAGCAGCAGCGGATTGCGAATCCAGACCTTGCCGACCAGATCCTCCCAGCGGAGGAATTCATAGTCGGTCTCCACCCCGGCACTGTGGTTGGTGACGGTCCAGCGGGCGGACGAGGCCGGGCCGGAGCGGCGGGCGCTCACCTCCACCCGTTCGCCCGACAGCCGCGTGTAGCTTTCCGCCTGCTCGCGATACATCTGGTGGTAGAAACGCACCCCGCGCGGGTCGAATCCGCCGAGATAGAAGAGTTTGCGCTTGAACTTTTCCATGGCCCCTGTTCCACATCGGGCCATGACGACACCCGAACGCGACTACTGCTATTTCATAGACCACCGCAAATACAACCGAAACATCGGCTGTCGGCGCCATGACAATGCCTATGGCATCAATGGCGGCGGCAGCGAGCGGGACCGGTGGCGGGCGGACCTGGCCTTTTATCGCCATATGAAGGGGGAAGGCGATCCGATGGCCCTGCCTTCGCTGCTGGCCTGCCTGTGTTTCGGGTGGTTCTGCTGGAATTATCACCCCGGCAAGGGGCTGTGGCGGGGGCAGCTCTTGCGCCGCTTCGTGAAAGCGCCGAAGTGAACAGCATGACCAGACATGTTTCCATCGGGCCGGTTACGGTGGGCAACGATTTGCCCTTCGTCCTGATCTCCGGCCCATGCCAGATCGAGAGCCGCGATCACGCGATGATGATGGCGGAAAAGCTGTCCGGCGCGGCGGCGAAGGCCGGGGTGCCGTTCATCTTCAAATCCTCCTTCGACAAGGCGAACCGGACCTCCGTATCGGGCCAGCGGGGCGTGGGGATCGATGCGGGACTGGCGGTATTGGCGGAGGTGAAGGCGGCGTTCGGCTGCCCGGTGCTGACCGACGTGCATGAGGCCGGGCAGGTCGAGGCGGCGGCAGAAGCTGTCGATATCCTGCAGATTCCCGCCTTTCTGTGCCGCCAGACCGATCTGCTGCTGGCGGCGGGGCGGACCGGCGCGGTGGTCAATGTGAAGAAGGGGCAGTTTCTGGCCCCTTGGGACATGGCGGCGGTGGCGCAGAAGGTCGCGTCGACCGGCAATGAGCGGATATTGCTGACGGAGCGCGGGGCGAGCTTCGGCTATAATACGCTGGTCAGCGACATGCGGGCGCTGCCGGTGATGGCGCAGACCGGCTATCCGGTGGTGTTCGACGCCACCCATTCGGTACAGCAGCCGGGCGGGTTGGGATCGGCTTCGGGCGGGCAACGGGAATTCGCGCCGGTGCTGGCGCGAAGCGCCGTTGCGGCGGGCGTGGCGGCGGTGTTTGCCGAGGCGCATGACGATCCGGACAACGCGCCCTCGGACGGACCGGTGATGCTGCCCATCGAATGGGTCGGGCCGCTGCTGGAGAAGCTGAAGACCATCGATGAGGTGGTGAAGGGGTAAGCGAGCCAATCCCCTCCCCGTTCGGGCTGAGCCTGTCGAAGCCCTTTTCTTCTTGAAGAGAAGAGCAGCCCTTCGACAAGCTCAGGGCGAACGGAGGTGGGGTTGGGCCGGTTAAGGCCGCGCTTGGCCCGTTCCGCGTACCAGCCATTTGTAGGTGGTGAGGCCTTCCAGCGCCACCGGTCCCCGCGCATGAAGGCGTCCCGTCGAAATGCCGATCTCCGCGCCCAGTCCGAACTCGCCACCGTCCGCGAATTGGGTGGAGGCGTTCCACATCACGATGGCGCTGTCGACCGCGTTCAGGAAACGCCCCGCCCGCTCGGCATCCTCGGTGATGATCGCATCGGTATGGTGGCTGGCATGGGCGGCGATATGGGCGAGCGCTTCGTCCAGCCCATCCACGATCCGCACCGATACGATGGCGTCGAGATATTCGGTATCCCAATCCTCGTCCGACGCGGCCACGACGCGGCCGTCCAATGCCTGCACAGCTTCATCGCCGCGCACTTCGCATTTTGCGTCGAGCAGCGCCTTCACGATGGCGGGCGCCTGCGCGAAGCCCTTGTCGATCAGCACCGTCTCGGTCGCGCCGCAAATGCCGGTGCGGCGCATCTTGGCGTTCACCACCAGCTTCTGCGCCATGTCCGGATCGGCCGCGCCGTCGACATAGCTGTGGTTGATGCCGTCCAGATGGGCGAGCACGGGCACCCGCGCCTCTTCCTGCACGCGGGCGACCAGGCTCTTGCCGCCGCGGGGCACGATCAGGTCGATGAACTCGGCGGCTTTCAGCAGCGCGCCCACGGCGGCGCGGTCCGTGGTGGGGACCAGTTGCACCGCGTCGGCGGGCAGGCCGGCAGCGGCGATGCCCTCCGCCATGGCGGCGTGGATGGCGCGGTTGCTTTCCTTCGCCTCGCTGCCGCCGCGCAGGATCACGGCGTTCCCGGCGCGCAGGCAGAGCGCAGCCGCATCGGCGGTCACATTGGGGCGGCTTTCATAGATGATGCCGATCACGCCCAGCGGCACGCGGACGCGGGAAAGCTCCATGCCGTTGGGGCGGACCAACCTGTCGATCACGCTGCCCAGCGGATTGACGAGGGTCGCCACCTGATCGACGCCAGCCGCAGTCGCGAGGACGCGGTCCTCGTCCAGCTTCAGCCGGTCGAGCATCGCGGGCGACAGGCCGTTGGCGGCGGCATTTTCCATGTCGCGGGCATTGGCGGCGATGATCTGCGGCGCCTGATCCCGCAACGCCTGCGCGGCGCGGCGCAGCCCGTCGATCTTCTGCGCGTCGCTGGCGGTGGAAAGCTGCGCCGCCGCGGCGCGGGCGCGCGCGCCCATGGTCGCGATCAGCATTTCAGGAGTCTGGGTCAGGTCGTTCATCAACTATCTCGCCGTGTTTCGCGCCGGGGCTTATCATGAAGCGGGTCAAAGCGAAACCGTCGTTGCGGATGCGACAGGACGGATGCCGACAACCGGGCCATGGGTCGCAATATGGCCCGGCTGCCAGCAGGCAGAAGGAACTGCCTATTCCGAACGCCTAGCGACCCGCCCAGGCCGACGCATACCCCAAACAGGGTATAGGCGCGCCAAAGCCGTAAAAAATTCCCATAAAATATAGTTAATTCAAAGGTTAAGAGAAACGATCAGGCCGCTTGGGCCAGGATTTGCCGCTTCATCGCGACGAACATCCGGCAGGGCGGAATATTGCGCCATTCGACCCGCTCCCTGATCTCCTCGAACAGGGGGGAGAGCAGGCGGCGCATATAGCCGGAATATTGATAGACTAGGAAAGCCCCGCCATCCTTCAGGACCGAGCGGGTTTCGGCACAGATCGCCTCCCCCACGCCATCGGGCAGGGTGGAGAAGGGTATGCCGGACAGGACATAATCCGCCTGGGCATAGCCCGATTCCTTGATGAAACGGCGGACGTCGGCGGCGGAACCGTGGACGATGCGCAGCCGGGGATCGGCGATCTCCGCCTCCAGATAGGCGACGAAATCGAGATTGAGGTCGATCGCGAGCAGGGTCGCGTCAGGATGCAGCCGGTCGAGAATAGGCCGCGTGAAAGTACCGACGCCCGGCCCATATTCCACGAACAGCCGGGTCCGCTGCCAATCCACGCCGTCCAGCATGCTGTCGACGAGCTTTTGGGAGGACGGGATGACCGACCCGATCATGCCCGGATGCTTGATGAACTGCCGGAGGAACATGCTCCACTGGCCCAGGAAAGTGGTGGACCGTTTTCCGGGGTGGACCCGATTTTTCTTCTTCAAAGGAATGGAGGCCATTCATTCTCGCCTGTCTGCCTTGCCCGTCGACTCGCAAAAATCGCACGGGCATGCAAGCGCCTTCGCGGTGGAGGGGTGAAATCGATGGAGTTAAGCGCCACGTGTTCCTGTGAAGGCAGGAACCTAGCTCCAACGTCGGAACTGGGTTCCTGCCTTCGCAGGAACACTGTGCGCGGGGGGAGGGACCGTCGGATCAATCCTTACCGCGCGCCCGCAACATGCCGGGCGCGACGAAGCCGATAGGATCGACCTGCATCACGCTCTGCTTCAGCGTCGCCTGGATCTGCTCATATTCGCGCTCCATTTCCGGCGTGACGGAGGCGCGGGTGTCCTCCAGCGCGGCTTCGAAATGGGCCTGCGTCACCTTGTCCACCGACAGCGACTGGCGCAGGGCGATCAGACCGGCGCGCCGAACCAGATCCTCCAGATCGGCGCCGGTGAAACGCTCGGTGCGCTCCGCCAGCAGGTCCAGATCAACATCGTCGGCCAGCGGCATCTTGCCGGTATGGATGGACAATATGCGCCTGCGCCCGGCCTGATCGGGCACCGGGACATAGATCAGCTCATCGAACCGCCCCGGCCGCAGCAGCGCCGGATCGATCAGCGTCGGCCGGTTGGTCGCGCCGATGACGACGACTGACTGCAATTCCTCCAGCCCGTCCATCTCGGCCAGGATGGTGTTCACCACCCGCTCCGTCACCTGCGGCTCGCCAAGGCCCCCGCCGCGCGCCGGAACCAGACTGTCCAGTTCGTCGATGAAGATGACCGTCGGCGCCACCTGCCTTGCGCGGGCGAAGAGGCGGGCGATCTGCTGTTCGCTTTCCCCATACCATTTGCTGAGCAGGTCGGATGATTTGGTAGCGATGAAATTGGCCTGCGCCTCCCGCGCCACGGCCTTGGCCAGCAAGGTCTTGCCGGTGCCGGGCGGGCCGTAGAGCAGGAAGCCCTTGGCCGGGCGGATGCCGATGCGGCGGAAGGCGTCCGGGTCTTTGAGCGGCAGTTCCACCCCTTCCTTCAAACGCATCTGCGCGTCGTCCAGCCCGCCGATATCGGCCCAGCCGATGTTCGGCGCCTGCACCATCACCTCGCGCATGGCGGAGGGCTGGACGCGCTTGATCGCGGCCATGAAATCCTCCCGCGTGACGGACAGTTCCTCCAGCACGTCGGGCGGAATCGTCCCTTCCTCCAGATTGAGGCGCGGCATGAAGCGGCGCACCGCCTCTATCGCCGCCTCGCGGGTCAGCGCGGCAAGATCGGCACCGACGAAACCATAGGTCATGCGGGCGAGTTCGCTCAGGTCCACCTTGTCGCCGGTGGGCATGCCGCGAGTGTGGATGCCCAATATCTCACGCCGCCCGCGCTCGTCGGGCACGCCGACGATGATCTCCCGGTCGAACCGGCCGGGACGGCGCAGCGCCTCGTCAATCGCTTCCGGACGGTTGGTGGCCGCGATGACGACCAAATTGGTGCGCGGTTCCAGCCCGTCCATCAGCGTCAGCAACTGCGCGACCAGACGCTTTTCCGTCTCGCCGGTCACATTGCCGCGCTTGGGCGCGATGGAATCGATTTCGTCGATGAAGAGGATCGACGGGGCAGCCTTGGCGGCGGCTTCGAAAATCTCGCGCAGCTGCTTTTCCGACTCGCCATAGGCCGAACCCATGATCTCCGGCCCGTTGATCAGGAAGAATTCCGCTTCAGATTCATTGGCGACGGCGCGGGCCAGCCGGGTCTTGCCGGTGCCGGGCGAACCGTGGAGCAGCACGCCCTTGGGCGGATCGACGCCCAGCCGTTCGAACAGTTCAGGATAGCGCAGCGGCAGTTCCACCATCTCCCGCAATTGGTCGATGGCGTCGGCCATGCCGCCGACATCGTCATAGGTGACGTCGGCCCGGCGCGATTCACGCGGCTCCTCATATTCAGCGCGCAGTTCGACTTCGGTATCGGCGTCGATATGGACAACGCCCTTCGGCACGGTCGACACTACCACCAGCCGGATTTCCTGCAACGCATAGGCGGGCGCGGCCAGCATCTGGCGCAATTGTGGCGGCATGTCGCCGGGGGGAACCTGCTGCTGCCCGGACGTGGCGACGATATCGCCGGATGCCAGCGGCCGCTGGAAGAAGACGCGCTTCAACGCTTCGGGATTGCCCTGCAGCCGCAGATTATTTTGTGCAGGCGCGAAGACGACGCGCTGAGCGGGGCGGGGATCGACCTTCCGAATCGCCACGAAGTCGCCCGATCCGACCCCGGCATTGGCGCGCTGAAGCCCGTCGAGGCGCAGGACGTCCAGCCCCTCATCCTCCTTATAGGGCCGCACCACGCGGGCGGGGGTGGAGCGCTTTCCAACGATCTCTATCACATCGCCTTCGACCAGATGGAGTTCCGCCATCACCGCCAGCGGCAGCCGCGCAAGGCCGCGCCCCGCATCCTCCGGCCGGGCGTTGGCCACCTGTATCCTGCGTCCTGCGGTTTCTTCTTCGGCCACTTCGCCTTCCCCGTTCTTGTCGCTGCGTAACGAGATAGGGAACGTCCGGGCCGAACGAAAGGGGCCAAAGGGAAGCCCGGACCGAATAAAAAAAGGGCCGACCCGAAGGCCAGCCCGAAAGTTTTAGGAGAGGATGCCTGAAAGGCCTTTCCTATGTGCAGTGCGGCATGTATTTTCGCAAGTGCGAAAAGAATCGAGGAGTTGCAATTTTTGCATCTTGCCAACCGCCCCTTTTTACTGCTCAGTGGAACAAGGATGCTTGAAAGCGGGGTTGCGCGGCGTTTTGAGAAGAAGCAATGACGCGTCGCGGCGGTCCGGCCAGATGAATTGACGATTTATGCGTAGATTGCCGCCCCTTACGGCCCTGGAGGCCTTTGTGCAGGTTGCGCGCCTTGGATCGGTCAAGGCGGCTGCGGAGGAACTTGCGCTCTCGACTCCGGCGCTCAGCCGCCGGGTGCAGGCGCTGGAGCGGTTCATCGGCCGCCCCCTGTTCGACCGCAAGCATCAGGCGTTGGAGATCAACGCCGACGGGCAGCGATTGCTGGACGACATCGCCCCGGCGCTGGATTCGCTGAGCCAGGCGCTGGAGAATATCCAGAGCGGCGGCAACCAGTTGCGCCTGCGGCTGGCGGTCATGCCGCTGTTCGCGACGCAGCGGCTGTTCCCCCATCTGGGGGCGCTGCGCCAGCGGCATCCGCAGCTTCATATCGATATCGAAACAACCCCTTATGCCGTGGCGCGGCTGGGCGAAGGTCTAGACGCCGCCATCGTGCTGGCGAAGGATATCGACCCGGCGCTCTACGCCCATGAACTGGACCGCGACGAGGTCTATCTGATCGGACGCAAGGCGTTGCTGGAGGCGCCAAACGCGCTGACGTCGCCGCAGGAACTGGCCAATCACACCATATTGCTCCATCGCGACATGGCGCTGGCCTTCGAAGCGTGGAAGGAAGCGGCGGGCCTGCCCGACCTGCAACCGCTGGCGATCGACAATTATGATTCGGGCCAATTGATGCTGGAGGCGGCGGCCCAGGGGCTGGGCGTCGCCATATTGCATGCCAGCCATTATAATGAGGCACAGGATTCCCGCCTGGTCCGGCTGTTTCCGGAAAGCCGCGTCGAAAGCCCCTATCGCTATTATTTCGTTTGCCGCCCCCGCGCATTGCAGACCCGCGCCGTGCGCATCTTCCGCGACTGGCTGATCGGCGCGGATATATAATAGTGTCCGATCAACGCCTTGGCGCTTTTCGTTCGGCCCTTTCTTAACCTTGTTTCGCAGCCGTCGTTATAGCGGACATGACTGGGGCAACATCTTCCGCAAACGCGCAACATGGTCTGACCGACCGCCTGGCCCGCTGGGCCCGCGGCTTTTCGGGCAAGGCCGATCATGAGGACATGGACGAACCGGAGCAGCAGCAGCGCGCCCGCGCGGGCAGCGCGGCCAACCGGGAAATCGTCCGGCGGCGCAAGCTGTACGAGGATATCGGCGATTTCCTCTTCGCCCATGATCTGGACCTGACGCCGCTCAATTTCGGCGTGGCCCATGATTATCTGACCGGATCGCATATCGGCGTGGAAAAGGCCGTGAAGGCGGTGCTGGCGGAACGTGGCAAGATCACCAACGGCTGGATCGAAAATGTCGCCGCCGACCAGCGCAATGATGAGGTCACGCCCGAAGCGCTCGCCTCCATGCTCGACAAGGTCGAGGAGAATCTGTCGCAATTCACCGGCCTGATGACGGAATCGCGCAATTCGGCCAAGGATTATGGCGCGGCGTTGCAGGAAGAGGTGAAGGGGCTGGCCGCCAGCGCGGAAAATCAGCCGGTACTGGCGCGCCTGGTCTCGCTGACCCGATCGATGGTGGAAAAGACCCGCCAGGTCGAAGGCCAGCTACGCGACAATCAGAAGCAGACGCAATTGCTGAAATCCAACCTGGAAAGCGCGCGCCGCGCCGCCGAGCACGACCATCTGACCGGCCTGCCCAATCGCCGCGCCTTCGAAGGCACACTGCGCGAGGAACTGGAAATGGCGCATAAGGAAGGGCAGTCGCTGGCCGTAGCCTTTTGCGACATCGATCATTTCAAGGTGATCAACGATACCCACGGCCATGATACCGGCGACCGGGTGCTGAAATTCGTCGCCGGGCTGCTGGCCAAGGCGAGCAACGACCAATGCCATGTCGCCCGCCACGGCGGCGAGGAATTCGTCATGCTGTTCCGCGGCAAGACGGCGGCGGAGGCCTGCGAGGCGGTCGACAGCGTGCGGCAGGACCTGTCCACCCGCAGCCTGGTCAACCGGTCCAACGGGGAACGGATGGAGCGGGTGAGCTTTTCCGCCGGGGTCGCCAATGTGCTGGCCTATGAAGACCCCCGCGCCGCGTTGAAGGCGGCGGACCGGGCGCTCTATCTGGCCAAGGAACATGGCCGCAACCGGGTCTATCTGGCGGCCGAACTGGATTGAACCCTCACCTCCCCCTCCCGCTTGCGGGAGGGGGATTATCGTTTCAAAAATCCGGCTTTTCATAATGGGGCGGCGGGGTGATCACCTCCATCCGCTCCGACAGCAGGGGCCGGAAGGACGGGCGCGACTTGAAGCCCGCATACCAGCGCTTCACCGTCTCATGCCCGGCCCAGTCGATGCCGCCCAGATAGTCGGCCACCGACAGATGCGCCGCCGCCGCTATGTCGGCCAGACTAAGCGTCGGCCCCGCCATCCAGCTACGATGATCCAGCAGATAGTCCATATAATCCATATGGACGTTGGCCCGCTTCATCGCTTCCCGCAGCACGCGGGCATCCGGCGGCGCGCGCTCTATCAGGCGCTTCTTCATCCGCTCGTGCAGCAACGGGCCGACGACGTCGCCATAAAAATTCTGGTCGAAAAAGGCGGTCAGCCGCCGCACCTCCGCCCGACCCGCCGCCGTGCCGGAGATCAGCGGGAATTTCTCCACCGTCTCCTCGAAATATTCGCAGATCGCCTGACTGTCGATCAGGGTGTTGCCCTTTTCCTCATCCACCATCACCGGCGTCGTGCCGGCGGGGTTGAGGTCCAGAAATTCGTCCCGCGCCTCCCACGGCGATTCGCGCACCAGATCATAGCCCACGCCCTTTTCACCGAGCAGCAGACGAACCTTGCGCGAAAAGGGACAGAGCGGAAATTGGAAAAGTTGCCACATATTCCTTCCCTGTTAGGGCCAGCATGGCCATGCGAAAAGCGGCAAATGGCATGATCCCGCTTAATTCCGGGCCGATGATGGCGGAAACCCGGACGGAGCAGGAACGATCCCATCTTCCGGTCGCCGCTCCTTGGTTCTAGGAAGACTGGCAGGCGAGGATTTCGCACAGGAAAGGATGCCGCATGTCTGACGATTTTTTCCCGGTTCCTGGGGAATGGGCGGCATCCGCCCTGTTCGACCGGGATGGGCGCGCGGCAGATTATGAGCGATCGATCCGGAACGCCGACGCCTATTGGCTGGAACAGGCGAAGCGGCTCGACTGGGTGAATTTTCCGAGCCGAACCAATGAAAGCAGCTTCCACGAAGCCGATTTCGGGGTGAAATGGTTCGCCGACGGCGTGCTGAACGTCAGCGCCAACTGCATCGACCGACATCTGGCGACAAGGGGCGACCAGACGGCGATCCTCTGGGAACCCGACGCGCCGGAGGAAGAACCGCGCCGCTACAGCTATGCAGAGGTGCATGAGCAGGTCTGCCGCTTCGCCAATGTGCTGAAGGGCGCGGGCGCGAAGAAGGGCGACCGCATCACTGTCTACATGCCGATGATTCCGGAGGCCGCCTTTGCCCTGCTCGCCTGCGCGCGGATCGGGGCGATCCACAGCGTCGTGTTCGGCGGCTTTTCGCCCGAAGCGCTGGCGGGGCGGATCGTCGACTGCGATTCGACGCTGGTGATCACCGCCGATGAGGGCCGCCGCGCCGGCAAGAAGGTGCCGCTGAAGGCCAATGTCGACGCGGCGCTGAAGGAATGTCCCAGCGTCCGCAAGGTCGTCGTCGTCCAGGCGACCGGCGGCGCCATCGCGATGGAGGAAGGCCGCGACCTGTGGCTGCATGAGGAAGCGGCCGGGGTTTCAGCCGACTGTCCGCCCGAACCGATGAACGCGGAAGACCCGCTGTTCATCCTCTACACGTCCGGTTCGACCGGCAAGCCCAAGGGCGTGCTGCACACGACCGGCGGCTATCTGCTCTGGGCCAGCCTGACGCATGAGCTTTGCTTCGATTACCGGCCGGGCGACATCTACTGGTGCGCGGCGGATATCGGCTGGGTCACGGGGCATAGCTATATCGTCTACGGGCCGCTGGCGAACGGCGCGACCACATTGATGTATGAGGGCGTGCCCAACTATCCGACGCCCAGCCGCATCTGGGAAGTGGTGGACCGGCATCAGGTGCAGACCATCTTCACCGCCCCCACCGCATTGCGTGCACTGATGAAGGAAGGGGACGATTTCGTGACCCGCACCAGCCGCAAATCGCTGCGCCTGCTGGGCACGGTGGGCGAGCCGATCAATCCGGAGGCATGGCGCTGGTATCATCATGTCGTCGGCGAGGATCGCTGCCCGATCATCGACACCTGGTGGCAGACGGAAACGGGCGCGGCGATGATCGCGCCCATGCCGGGCGCGACCGACCTCAAGCCCGGCTCCGCCACCCTGCCGATGCCCGGCGTGGTGCCGCAGATCGTGGATGCGGAGGGCAAGGTGCTGGACGGCGCGGCGGAGGGCAATCTGGTCATCGCGCAAAGCTGGCCGGGGCAGATGCGCACCGTCTGGGGCGATCATGAGCGTTTCTTCCAGACCTATTTCACCACCTTCCCCGGCAAATACACCACCGGTGACGGGGCGCGGCGGGATGCGGACGGCTATTATTGGATCACGGGCCGCGTCGACGACGTCATCAACGTGTCCGGCCACCGCATGGGCACAGCGGAGGTCGAAAGCGCGCTGGTGCTGCATGAGGCGGTGGCGGAGGCGGCGGTGGTCGGCTTCCCGCACGACATCAAGGGGCAGGGCATCTACGCCTATGTGACTCTGAACAGCGGCGAGGAACCGAGCGAAGACTTGCGCAAGGCGCTGGTCGCCTGGGTGCGCGGCGAAATCGGGCCGATCGCGACGCCCGATGTCATCCAGTTCGCGCCCGGCCTGCCCAAGACCCGCTCCGGCAAGATCATGCGCCGCATCCTGCGCAAAATCGCGGAGGGCGAGGTGTCGGCCCAGGCGCTGGGCGATACCAGCACCCTTGCCGATCCGTCGGTGGTGGATAATCTGGTCGCCAATCGTCAGGGGTGAGGGCATTTCCCCCTCCCGCCTGCGGGAGGGGAATGGCTTGGATCGGCCTAAACCATTTCACCCATCAGCAAGCGCGGCAGCGCGCCGGATTGTCCCCGCGCCTCCGCCATGAAGCGGTTCTTGAGCAGCGACGTGCGCTGCACCGCCGCCAGCCCGGCGCGTCGGACCAGCGAAGGAATGCGTCCCGGCACGTCGAACAGCCGGACCAGCCCGTCCATCGCCACGCTGGTCATCATCGCGTCCAGCCCGCGCCAGCGCTGATAGCGCGCCAGCAACTGCGCATCGCCCGGATCGAGACCGAGCCGCATGCCCTCCACCAGCACCTCCACCAGCGCGGCGACATCGCGGAAACCAAGGTTGAGGCCCTGCCCGGCAATCGGATGGATCGCATGGGCGCTGTCCCCGACCAGCGCGAGCCGCGTGTCGGTGATCCGCGCCGCATGGTGGAAACCGAGCGGATAGCTGGAGCGCGGCCCGGCCAGCGCGATCTCGCCCAGGAAGCCGCCCATGCGCTTCTGCGCCTCCGCCAGCCAGGCGCGTTCGGACAGTTTGAGCATCGCCGGGGCCTGCTCCGTCGGCACGGTCCAGACGATGGCCGAACGGGTGCCCGGCAGCATCGGCAGCAGCGCGAAGGGGCCGCCGGGGTAGAATATCTCATAGGCCGTATTGGCGTGCGGCACTTCATGGTCGATGGCCGTCACCATCGCGACATGCTTGTAGTTCCAGCGCGTGGTGCGGATGCCCGCCGCTTCGCGGGTCGGGCTGTTGCGGCCCTCCGCCGCGATCAGCAGCGCGCCGTGGATCGTCTCCCCGCTGGCCAGGGTCAGCGTCACGCCGCCGGCGTGGCGGTCCACATGCAGCGCCCGGTCAGGCTGGAAACGGGTGAGATTCTCCGCCTTTTCCGCCGTCTGCGCCAAAGCGACGCGCAGGTCGCGATTGGGGAACATGATCCCCATCACACCGTCGTCCGCGTCCGGCGCGAAGTCGAGCGCGCCCGGTTCCAGCCCGTCGCTGACCCAGATGCGGTCGATGGGGCAACCCTTGCCGTCCAGATGGTCGGCCACGCCTATCGCCGACAGCATGGCGTGGCTGGTCGAACTGATGGCCGAAACCCGCCCGTCGAAACCGGCGGCAGTAGTCTCCACCGGATTGGCAGGATCGATCACGGCGCAGCGCACGCCATGGCCGGAAAGCGCGATGCCAAGGGTCAGACCGACCAGGCCAGCACCCAAAATGACGACGTCGAAGCGTTGCATGGCGGCGGTTCTAGGCGCTCACGAGGAGATTGGGAAGGGTATCCCATCCCCGTTCGCCCTGAGCTTGTCGAAGGGCTTTACTTCTTTTCTCAGCGCAACGCTTGAAAAGAAAAGTAATGGGTTTCGACAAGCTCAACCCGAACGGGGGAGAGGGCGCGATTATTAAATTTTCCGCACCCAGTTCGCCGGATCGGCCACCGTGCCGCGCTGGATGCCGGTCAGGTCGGCGCGCAGCCCTTCGGTCACAATGCCGCCGTCGCCATTGCCGATGGTGAAGTCGCCATTGACGCTCTTCACCGTGCCGATGGCGGTCACGACCGCCGCCGTGCCGCAGGCGAAGGCTTCGCGCAGCTTGCCGCTGGCGGCGTCGGCGCGCCACTGGGCGAAGCTGTACAGTTCCTCGCGCACCTCATGCCCCTTGGCGCGGGCGAGCGAGATGATGCTGTTGCGGGTGATGCCCGGCAGGATCGTGCCGGACAACGGCGGGGTAACGATCGACCCGTCGTCCATCACGAAGAAGACGTTCATGCCGCCCAGTTCCTCGACCCACTTGTTCTCGGCAGCATCAAGGAAGACGACCTGATCGCAACCATGCTGGATCGCTTCCTTCTGCGCCACCAGCGAAGCCGCATAGTTGCCGCCGCACTTGGCCGCGCCGGTGCCGCCCCGCGCGGCGCGGGTGAAATGTTCCGACACCCAGAGCGTGACCGCCTTCTTGCCGCCCTTGAAATAAGCGCCCGCAGGCGAAGCGATGACGCAGAAAATATATTCGTTCGCCGGACGCACGCCCAGGAAGGTCTCACTCGCGAACATGAAGGGGCGCAGATAGAGGCTGCCCTCGCCGCCCGGAATCCAGTCGGCATCGGTATTCACCAGCAATTCGACCGCTTCCAGGAACAACTCTTCGGGCAGGACAGGCATCGCCATGCGCTCGGCCGATTCGGCGAAGCGACGGGCATTTTCCTCCGGCCGGAACATGGCGATGCTGCCGTCCCCCAGTCGATAGGCCTTCATGCCTTCGAAGATTTCCTGCGCATAATGCAGCACGGCGCAGGCGGGATCGAGCTGGAACGGTTCGCGGGGACCGATGGCGTGGCTGTGCCAGCCCTGCCCCTCCGTATAGCGAATCGTCACCATATGGTCGGTGAAGAGCTTTCCGAAGCCGGGGTCCGCCAGCAACACGGCGCGCTGGTCAGCCGGTACGGCCTTGCCGCTGCGGGTGACGGTGAAGCGCGATGTCTGCTGGACGTCCATGACGAAAAACTCCTTTGGGTTGGACGGGGCCGCCTATGTCACAGTTGGCGGCGCGAAACAATCGGTCAATATTACTGACCCATATGCATTGCCATAGCCGATCCGATCCGGGTGGCATCTTGGCGCTGGAATGCGGCGCGGCTATCCTCTGTTCCATGCACTTTTTTTCCGACAATGCGACGCCGGTCTGCCCGGAGGTCATGGCCGCGATCATGGCCGCCGACCGGGCCGACCATGGCTATGACGGCGATGACTGGAGCGCCCGGCTGAACGGGGCCTTTTCCGACCTGTTCGGGACGGACGCGACAGCGCTGTGGATCGCGACCGGGACAGCGGCGAACAGCATCGCGCTGGCCTGCCTCTGCCCGCCCTATGGCGGCGTGATCTGCCATGAGGAGGCGCATATCGTCGTCGACGAATGCGGCGCGCCGGGCTTCTACACCCATGGCGCGAGCCTGATGGCGCTGCCCGGAGCAGGCGCGAAACTTTCACCCGACGCCGTGACCGAACGGCTGAAGGCGATACGCCCCGATGTGCATCAGGTGCCGGCGCGGGCGATCAGCATCACCCAGGCGACCGAATATGGGCTGGCCTACACCCCCGGCGAGGTGGCGGCGCTGGGCGCCGTTGCGCGGGAGCATGGGTTGGGTTTCCATATGGACGGGGCGCGCTTCGCCAATGCGGTAGCGCATCTGGGCTGCCATCCGGGCGACGTGACCTGGCGGGCGGGGGTCGACATCCTCTCCTTCGGCTGCGTCAAGAATGGCGGGATGATCGGGGAGGCGCTGGTCTTCTTCGGCGACCGGGCGGAGGCGCGGGCGGCGGAGGCGGCTCGCTGGCGCAAGCGGGCCGGGCATCTCTTTTCCAAGGGGCGCTATCTGGCGGCGCAGTTGCTGGCGATGATGGAGGGCGACCTCTGGCTGCGCAATGCGCGGGCGGCCAATGCGGCGGCGCAGGCGCTCGCGGAGGGAGCGGCGAGGCGGTTGCTGCATCCGGTCGAGGCCAATGAGCTGTTCCTGCGGCTGAGCGAAGCGGAAAGGGCGCGGTTGCGGGCGCAGGGCTTCGATTTCTACGACTGGGGCACGGATGCGGCGCGGCTAGTCACCAACTGGTCGCAGGATGCCGCCAGCGTGCAGCCCCTGGCCGACGCGCTGAGGGCGTTGGAGAAATGAGCGAGGGCAAGGGCGTCGTCCTGCCCTTCATCCTCGTCACGCTGATCTGGAGTTCGACCTGGATCGTCATCCGCGATCAGTTGGGCAGCGTGCCGCCAAGCTGGTCGGTCTGCTACCGCTTCCTGCTGGCGGGGGTGGCCATGGCGATCTTCGCCAAGGCACGCCGCGTGCCGTTGAACATCGGTGGCCGGGGGCTGGTCTTTGCCGGGCTGCTGGGGGTGGCGCAGTTCGTGATGAACTTCAACTTCGTCTATCGCGCAGAGCATTTTCTGACATCCGGCGTGGTGGCGGTGGTCTATGCGATGCTGCTGATCCCCAACAGCATCCTCGCCTATCTCTTCTTCCGCCAACCGGTGGGCCGGGCGTTCGTCGCGGGGTCGGTGGTGGCGGTCGCGGGAATCGCGCTGATGCTGGCGCATGAGGCGGCGAGCGTGCGGTCGGACGGTGTGCTGCTAGGCGCGGCCTTGGCAGTCGCCGGGCTGTTGAGCGCGTCGGTCGCCAATGTGATGCAGGGGATGGAGATCGCCCGGCGGCTGCCGATGGTGGCGGTGCTCGCATGGGCGATGCTGATCGGCGCGGCGGTGGATGGGCTGTTCGCCTGGGTCACGGTCGGGCCGCCGGTAGTGGAGGCGCGGTGGAGCTATCTGGCCGGGATCGCATGGCTGGGGCTGGCGGGTTCGGTCGTGACCTTCCCGCTTTATTTCCGGCTGATCCAGAGGATGGGCGCGGGACGGGCGGCCTATACCAGCGTGCTGATCCCGGTGATCGCGATGCTGATCTCCACGCTGGCGGAGGGTTATCGCTGGACCGCGCTGGCGGGTGCCGGTGCGCTGCTGGCGATGGCAGGGATGGTCGTGGCGCTGCGGACCAAGCAGGTTTAGGCGCGACGTGCTCCTGCAAAGGCAGGAGCCCAGTTCAGACGGCGGGACTGGGCTCCTGCCTTCGCAGGAGCACGGTATCTATTGGTGCGGGATAATCCTTAACGGCGCATGCCCTGCTGGTAGAGGCGCTTCGCCGCATTCACCCGGTCGATCAGGCTGGCGAGCGGGACCGGGGCGGAGACGGCGCGTTCGGGCAGGGTCAGACCGTTGATGCGCTGACCCAAGACGGTGAAGGCGTGATCGAAACGGTCCATCTCTTTAGTCCCCGAAAGCTGACAGGACAGCCATCGGACAGGGATGGTTAAGAAGACGTTAGCGATATCCTGGCTTTGCGGCAGGCCGAGTCAGAGGCAGGCGGGCAACCCCTCGCGATAGGTTGGATATCGGGGGGACCAGCCCAGCAAGCGCTTGGCCCGACCGTTCGCGACGCGCCGGTTTTCTGCATAGAAGGACTGCGCCATGGGCGTGAGCTGCGCCTCTTCAAGCGTCAGGAGCGGCGGCAGGGGCATGCCGAGCATGGCGCTGGCGGCTTCGATCAGCCGGTTCTGCGCGCAGGGCAGATCGTCCGAAAGATTGTAGATGCCCGGCGGTCCCTGGTAGAGAGAGGCGGCGATGCCCGCGACGATGTCGTCGACATGGGCACGGCTGAACACCTGGTCGGGCAGGTCGATGCGATGCGCCCTCCCCTGCCGCACGCGGTCCAGCACCGAGCGTCCAGGGCCGTAGATGCCCGGCAGGCGGAAGCGCCGCATGTCGGCGCGCAGTTCGCCCCAATCGGCATCGGCTTGCGCCCTGACGGCGCGGCGGCCCCGGCGGAGAGGAGTGGCTTCATCCACCCATGCGCCCGCCGCATCGCCATAGACGCCGGTGGAGGAGAGATAGCCGGTCCAGATTGCAGGCGCGGCGGCGATGGCCGCGCCGTAGCGGGTGAGGACGGGGTCTGCATCGCCTTCGGGCGGGACGGAGGAGAGGATATGGCTGGCCTGCGCGATGGCAACGCGGACGGCGTTTTCGTCATCGAAGGCCAGCGCTTCGGCATCGGCGGTGCGGCGGACGCCGGTGATGCGCCAACCTTCTTCGCGAAGGCGCACAGCCAAGCGGGAAGCGGTGTAGCCCTGCCCCAGAATGAGCATATGCGGCATGAACCGCTATCCCTCAGACCGTGAAGCTCTCGCCGCAGCCGCAACTGCCCTTGGCATTGGGGTTGCTGAAGACGAAGCCCGCGGTGAAATCGTCCTCCACCCAGTCCATGGTCGAACCGACCAGATAGAGCACCGACGCGCCGTCGATATAGAAGGTGCCGCCGGGGGTTTCGATCTTCTCGTCGAACTTGGCTTCCTCGCTCACATAGTCGACCGAATAGGCGAGGCCCGAACAGCCCCGGCGCGGCGTCGACAGCTTGACCCCGATGGTGCCTTCGGGCGCCTGCGCCATCAGGTCGGCGATGCGCTGCTCGGCGGCTGGCGTCAGGATGACGGCAGCGGGGCGGGCGCGGATTTTCGTCTCAACAGTCATCAGAGCATTCCCAGTTCGAGCTTGGCTTCGTCCGACATTTTCTGCGGATCCCATGGCGGATCCCAGACGAGGTTCACCTGCGCATCGCCCACGCCCGGCACCGCACCGACGCGCAGTTCGACTTCGCCGGGCATGGATTCAGCGACGGGGCAGTGCGGCGTGGTCAGCGTCATGGTGACGACCGCATGGCCATCCTCCGTCACGTCGACGCCGTAGACGAGGCCCAGATCATAGATGTTGACCGGAATTTCCGGGTCGTAAATTTCCTTGAGCGCGTCGATGATCGCATCGTACAGGCTGCCGCCGGGTTCGCCGACGGGCGTTTCGGCGGGTTTCTGTGCGAGGAAGCCATCCAGATAATCGCGCTGGCGGGGTTCCTCTTCGACACGCACCTTGGGCGGGGTTTCGACCGCCTCGACCTCTTCCACCATTATCTTCCGCTCTTCGCTCATCCGAAGATTTTCCTTACCCGTTCAATGCCTTTGACCAGCGCATCCACATCGCTTTCGTCGCTGTAGATGCCGAAGCTGGCCCGTGCGGTCGCCTCAACGCCGAGATGGCGCATCAGCGGCTGCGCGCAATGATGCCCCGCCCTTATGGCAACGCCCGTTTCGTCCAATATGGTGCCTACATCGTGCGGATGCACCCCCTCGACCTCGAAAGAGAGAATTCCGGCGCTGTCCTCCGGCCCGAAGACGCGGACGCTGTTCAGGCTTTCCAGCGCGGCCCGCGCTTTCCCGACCAGCGCGCATTCATGGGCGTGGATCGCGTCCAGGCCGATGGCCTGCACATAATCGATCGCCGCCAACAGGCCGACGACGCCGGTGATGTGCGGCGTTCCCGCCTCGAACCGGGTGGGAGGAGGGGCGTAGGTGGTTTTTTCGAACGTCACCTTGTCGATCATCGACCCGCCGCCCTGATAGGGGGGCATGGCGTCCAGCAATTCCTTCCGTCCCCAGAGCGCGCCTATGCCGGTCGGGCCATAAAGCTTGTGCGCGGAAAAGACGTAGAAGTCGCAGTCCAGCGCCTGCACGTCGACAGCGAGGCGCGGCACGGCCTGACAGCCGTCGATCAGGATTTTCGCGCCGACGCTGTGCGCGATGTCGGCGGCGCGGCGGACGTCGAGCACGCTGCCCAGCACGTTCGACACATGGGCCAGCGCGACCATCTTGTGCGCGGGGGTGATCATGGCGGCCATGGCGTCAAGGTCGATCTTGCCGTCCGGGGTGAGCAGCACCACGTCGATCTGCGCGCCGACTTTCTCCGCCGCGATCTGCCAGGGGACGATGTTGCTGTGATGCTCCAGCATCGAAAGCAGGATGCGGTCGCCGCCCTTGAGCTGCGTGCCAGCCCAGCATTGGGCGACGAGGTTGATGCCCTCCGTCGCGCCGCGGACATAGACGATCTCGCTGTCCGACGCCGCGCCGATGAACTGCGCGACCTTGCGGCGGGCGGCTTCATAGGCCAGCGTCATGTTGGCGGAGCGTTCATAGACGCCGCGATGGACCGTCGCATAGTCCGGGCCATAGGCGCGGGCGATGGCGTCGATCACCGCGTTGGGCTTCTGCGCGGTGGCGGCGCTGTCCAGATAGTGCCAGTCGCCGACGCCGGGGAAATCATCCCTGAGCCGCAAACCTCCGTTCCTGGTGGCAGGCTCCGTCATACCAGCGTCTCCAGCTTGGCGAGGGCGGCGGCTTCGAGGCTGCCCTTGACGGCTTCGTCGGCCACATCGTCGAAAACGCCAGCGACGAAGGCCTTCAGCAGCAGCGTCTTGGCCGTCGCCGGGTCCATGCCCCGGCTGGCCATGTAGAAGAGGGCCTGTTTATCCAGTTCGCCCACGGTCGCGCCATGGGCGCATTTCACGTCGTCGGCGTAGATTTCCAATTCCGGCTTGGCATTGGCCGTTGCGGTGCGGTCGAGCAGCATCGCCTTCACCGACTGGAAGGCGTCGGTGCGCTGCGCGTCGCGGGCGACGTTGATGCTGCCCAGATAGCTGCCGGTGGCATGCTGGCCCAGGATGGAGCGGATCGTCTGGCCGCTGGTCGCGTCCGGCTGCGCATGGGTGACGGAGGTGATGATCTCCAGCACCTGATCGCCGCCGCCGATGATCGCGCCGTTCAGTTCGAAATGGGAACCCTTGCCCAGCGTGACGGCGAAGGTTACGCGGCCCAGCTTTCCGCCGATATTGAGGACGTGGAAGTCGCAGCGCGCGCCGTCCGCGATGGTGATCGCATAATCATGCACCGCCGCCGCGCCGTCCGCCGCGTCCTGCAACAGATGATGGCGCACGCTTTCCCCGGCGGCGACATCGATGCGCGTCGGGGCGGGCGTCGGCCAGACGGTCGCGAGCGCGTCGAGGTCGCTGTAGCGCCATTCCTCGGCCTTGCGCGTGGGAAGGGTGAGCGTGGTCACGCCGCCGCCACCTCCGCATAGCCTTCGCGTTCCAGTTCCAACGCCAGTTCAGGGCCGCCCGACTTCACGATCCGTCCCCCGGCGAGCACATGGACAAAGTCCGGCTTCACATAGTCGAGCAGGCGCTGATAGTGGGTGATCAGCAGCACCGCCTTGTCGGGCTTGCGCATGATGGCGTTTATGCCCGCGCCCACGATCTTGAGCGCGTCGATGTCGAGGCCGGAGTCGGTCTCGTCCAATATCGCCAGCTTCGGGTCGAGAATGCCCATCTGCACCATTTCGGCGCGCTTCTTCTCGCCGCCGGAAAAGCCGACATTCACCGGACGCTTCAGCATCTCCATGTCGAGGCCGAGCAGGGCCGCCTTCTCCTTGGCGAGCTTGATGAATTCGCCGCCCGACAGCGGTTCCTCGCCCCGCGCCTTGCGCTGGCTGTTCAGGCTCTCGCGCAGGAATTGCAGGTTGGAGACGCCGGGGATTTCGACCGGATATTGGAAGCCCAGGAACAAGCCCGCGGCGGCGCGCTCGTGCGGCTCCAAGCTGAACAAGTTCACACCGTTAAACGAGGCATCGCCGCCGGTAACCTGATACCCTGGACGACCGCCCAGCGTATAGGCCAGCGTCGACTTACCCGCGCCGTTCGGACCCATGATCGCGTGGATTTCGCCCGCCTTGATGGAGAGCGACAGGCCCTTCAGGATCGCCTTGCCGTCGATTTCGTTGGCGAGATTGTCGATCGTCAGCATCACTTATCCCCAAAACTCACTTAGCGTGCGCGCGCTGGAGCGTCCGCGCTGTCCAGAAGGCCATGTCCCGCACATCGCCGGGCGCGGGGAACAGCGTGTCGATATGGCGCTTGATCGGCATATAGGGCCACCAGTCGGCGCCCGGTTCGGGCGCGCCCTTTTCCAGCACGCCGGTCACGAATTCGGTCACCGGACCCATGCGGGCGAGGTTGGGGGCCTTCGCCTTGTGGAAGGCCTTGTCGGATTTCAGCTTCTCCGTGAAGGCGGCGTCGCCCTTGTCCAGCGCGTCCCGGCATTCGGCCTGATAAGCATCCAGATCGCCGAAATCCTTGACGGCGCGGGCCTGGAGTTCGCCATCCTCCAGATCATAATCCTCTGTCAGGATGCGGATCGCGGCGGTCCATGCCTGGCCATTGCCGACATCCTCCGCGAAATCGGCGAGGGCGTCTTGGATATCGTCTTCGTCGCTCAAGAGTCTTGGTCCTCTAAAAGCCCCTTCCCTTCAGGGGAGGGGTTGGGGTGGGGGCTGGCCCAACGATCCGGCGCCTGTTGGAGCGCGCTGAGGATCGTTTCGCAGACCCCATCGATGTTATGCATCACCTCAAGATTGGTGCCGCGGATGATCTGGTAGCCCATATCGCTGAGCGCTGCGTCGCGCCGATCGTCGGAATGCGCGATGTGGGTATCGCCGTCGACCTCAACAATCAGCGCCCTTTGCGGGCAGAGGAAGTCCGCGATGAACGGGCCGATTACGGACTGGCGGCGGAATTTATAGCCGCCGAGTTGCGAGCGCGAGAGCTTGGCCCAGAGGCGCTTTTCCGGTTCCGTCGGCTCATGGCGCATTTCGCGGGCGAAGCCTGTCAATTGAGCCAGGCGACCAGCGGAGAGCCCCCACCCCCGACCCCTCCCCTGAAGGGGAGGGGAGTTTAGGCGGGTAGCTTGATCGAGAGGGTTTAGACTTCTCAACCGACCGATCCTTCCAGCGAAATGCCGAGCAGCTTCTGCGCCTCTACCGCGAACTCCATGGGGAGTTGTTGCAGCACTTCGCGCGCGAAGCCGTTGACGATCAGGCTGACGGCCGCCTCCTGATCCAGGCCGCGTTGCAGCGCGTAGAAAAGCTGGTCGTCGCTGATCTTGCTGGTCGTCGCTTCATGCTCGATCTGCGCGCTGGGGTTGCGCACCTCGATATAGGGCACGGTGTGCGCGCCGCACTGGTCGCCCAGCAGCAGGCTGTCGCATTGGGTGAAGTTGCGCACGCCCTCCGCGCCCGGCGCGACGCGGACGAGGCCGCGATAGGTGTTGTTGCTGCGGCCCGCCGAAATGCCCTTCGACACGATGGTCGAGCGCGACCCCTTGCCGTTGTGGATCATCTTGGTGCCGGTGTCGGCCTGTTGCAGATTGTTGGTGAGCGCCACCGAATAGAATTCGCCCACGCTATTCTCGCCGTTCAGCACGCAGCTTGGATATTTCCAGGTGATGGCGGAGCCGGTTTCGACCTGGGTCCAGCTTACCTTGCTGTTGCGTCCCTGGCAGAGCGCCCGCTTGGTCACGAAATTATAGATGCCGCCCTTGCCGTTCTCATCGCCGGGATACCAGTTCTGGACGGTCGAATATTTGATCTCCGCATCGTCCAGCGCGACCAGTTCGACGACCGCCGCGTGAAGCTGGTTCTCGTCGCGCATCGGGGCGGTGCAGCCTTCGAGATAGCTAACATAGCTGCCCTCGTCCGCGACGATCAGCGTGCGTTCGAACTGGCCCGTATTCTCGGCATTGATGCGGAAATAGGTGCTGAGTTCCATCGGGCAGCGTACGCCCTTCGGGATGTAGACGAAGGTGCCGTCGGAAAAGACCGCGCAATTGAGCGTGGCGAAATAATTGTCGTGCATCGGCACGACCTTGCCCAGCCACTTCTTCACCAGGTCGGGATATTCACGCACCGCCTCACTGATGGAGCGGAAGATGACGCCCGCTTCCTCCAGTTCCTTGCGGAAGGTGGTGGCGACGGACACGCTGTCGAACACCGCGTCGACCGCCACCTTGCGGCTGTTCTTCACCCCGGCCAGCACTTCCTGTTCGGCGATGGGGATGCCCAGCTTTTCATAGGTGGCGCGGATTTCCGGGTCGAGTTCGTCCAGCGACTCCAGTTCCGCCTTCTTCTTCGGCTCGGCGTAATAATAAGCGTCCTGGTAGTCGATGGGCGGGATGTTGAGCTTGGCCCAGTCCGGCGACTCCATCTTCTGCCACATGGCGAACGCCTTCAGCCTCCATTCCAGCAGCCATTCCGGTTCGTTCTTCTTGGCCGAGATGAAGCGGACCGTATCCTCATTCAGCCCCTTGGGCGCGAAATCCTGCTCGATGGCGGAAGACCAGCCATGTTCGTACGCGGAGGCGCGCTCGGCGGCCTCATGCGCTTCGACGTTGCGAACGGTGGTGGCTTCTTCAGTCATAGCGTCTGCTCTGCAACTCGTTGCTCGACTTCGCCCGAAACGAACGGAGCCGGGGTTACTTCTCTGGCAAGGCTGGCGATGGTGACGCCCGCAAGCGCCGACCGGATCGCATTGTTCGCCACATTCATATGCGGGCGGATGCGGCATTCCTGCTCCAGAGAGCAGTCATGCGCGCCCATTTCGCTGCAGGCGGTCATGGCGATGGGGCCTTCCACCGCCTCCACCACATCGGCGAGCGTGATCGCGGCGGGCGGGCGGCTGAGGCGGACGCCGCCGCCCGTCCCACGACTCGATTCGAGCAGGCCAGCGGCGGACAGGCGGCTCACCAGCTTCTGCGCGGTGGGCAGGGGAATGCCGGTTTCGGCGGAAAGCGTGGTCGCGTTCATCTTCGTCGCTCCACAGTGGCGGGCGGCGGCGGACATCAGCACCACGGCATAATCTGCGAAACTCGAAAGCCTCATGACCCTATGTCTTGCGAACCGTTCTCAAATCGGATCGAATCAATCCGATTGCGCATGTGGTCCCGCCTACGGATGGAATCAAGGCATTTTTGTTCGGGAGGAAGGCTTAGCTGAAGCGGTTGATCACAGCCACGTCTCCGCCCAGCGAGCGGCGCAGCAGGGTAAGCTGGGCCACGGCGCTGGGTTCGGTCTGCAACTGGTGCGGGGTCAGGCCGATGAAATGCTTGATCTCCCGAATGAAATGCGACTGGTCGTAGAAGCGCCCGTCGTCGCACAGCGCCTGCCAGCTTTCATGGTCGAGCGCGATCCTGGCGCTGCACCGCAACGCACGATATTTGCGCGCCAGCAGCTTGGGCGGGCAGCCATAATATTTGTTGGTGAGGCGAGCGAGCTGGCGCGGGGAGAGGCCGGTGATGTCGGCCAGCGTCTCGATCCGCGGGGAGCCTTCCCCCATCAGCCAGCCGTCCACCGCCTCCAGCAGCCGCCATGTCGATTCGGGCAGCGGGACCAGCTTTTCGGCGAGGAAGGCCCAGCAAAGCGCCGCCATCTCCTCCGCATCGGCGGCGGCGCGCAGCCTTTCCAGCAAGGCGCGATATTCCGGAAGATGCCCCATATCCTTGACCCGGTCGGTCAACGTGCTGGCGTCGCCGCCATGCAGGGCGATCCATCCCGCCGGCAGCAGGGAAATGCCGACCACCCGGCCGGGACCGTCCAGTTCGAACCGGGTCGCGCCCAGCGTCGGCCCCAGCAGGCAGATTTCGGGGGTCCGGGCGATCGTTCCGTCATGGAAATGATAGTCGCCGCTATTTTCCAGCATGAAGCGAAGTTGCGGCACGTCGGCGCGGGTCACATCGGAATATTGACCGGCGGTTTCGGTAAAGATGTAGAGCGATCCGAAATAGGCGTTCAGTTGTTCCGGCAACGCGAAGTAGCGCAAACGTACCGGTCCCTGCGCGGCATCGACCGTATAGGACAATGGCGCCTGCCCGTCTCTTGCAGTGATATTTGGCGCCCCCCCGGGCGCTTCGCTATTATGCGACCGCATATCTCACCCCAAGGCGCAATATGCGCCATCGCGGTCAAGGTGCAAGGGCTATGCTTAACGGGATATCACTTTCCGTCTTGTCCGGAGACGATGAACGGCCCCTCTCCATAAAAATGACCCGGCGGTTTTCACCGCCGGGTCAGGAAAAGGTCTCGTCAGCCATAGGGCCTAGAGCCTTCGGGTCGCAGGACTCTCTTACGTCCGAATCGGGGAAATTTTATTGGATGGATCGGACATTAGCCGGACCAAAACGGGACGAATCCCAATGAATCTTGTTAAGAAATGTCGTTCCTATCCTACTGTTGCTGCATTGCCACAGCCGACTCGACGCGCGCCTTCCGCGCTGGCATAGCGCGGCCCATGTCTTACATGCCATATAAGCTGGTCCGCCCCCTCTTCTTCGCGCTGGACGCGGAGCGCGCCCATCATCTGTCCGTCAAATTGCTGCGCCTGATGCCGACGCCCCCGGCGCTGGAACCCGATTCGATGCTGGCGCAGACGGTGGCGGGCATCGCCTTTCCCAATCCGGTGGGCCTGGCGGCGGGCTATGACAAGGAGGGGCTGGTCGCGCACAAGATGCATGGGCTGGGCTTCGGTTTCGCCGAATTGGGGACGCTGACCCCTTTGCCGCAGGCCGGCAATCCGCTGCCCCGGCTGTTCCGGCTGGTGGAAGACCGGGCGGTGATCAACCGCATGGGGTTCAACAATGGCGGTCAGGCGGCGGCGGCAGAGCGGATTGCGAAGCGCAGGCGGCCCGCCGGGAGCGGGCAAGGTCCGGTAATCGGCATCAACATCGGCGCGAACAAGGATGCGGCCGACCGAATCGCCGATTATGCGACCGGCGTCACCTGCATGGCGCCGCTGGCCGATTATCTGACGGTCAACATCTCCTCCCCCAATACGCCGGGGCTGCGGGCGCTGCAGGACCGGGCGGCGCTGGATGAGTTGCTGAGCGCGGTGATGGCGGCGCGGGGAAGTGACAAGACGCCGATTTTCCTGAAGGTCGCGCCCGATCTGGAACCGGCGGACGTCGAGGATATCGCAGCCGCCTGCATCGATCACCGGATCGACGCGCTGATCGTGTCGAACACCACCATATCCCGGCCTGCGTTGCGGTCGGCGCTGGCCGGTGAGGCGGGCGGCCTGTCGGGCGCGCCGCTGCACGATCCGGCGCTGCAAAGGTTGCGCGATTTCCGCAAGGCGCTGGGCACGCGGCTGCCGCTGATCGGTGTGGGCGGGATCGCGAACGCGGAACAGGCCTATGCCCGCATCCGCGCCGGGGCCAGCCTGATCCAGCTTTACAGTGCGCTGGTCTATGAAGGCCCCTATCTGGCCAAACGGATCAATGCGGGGCTGAAAAGGCTGATGGCCCGCGACGGGGTGAAGAATATCAGCGAGATAGTGGGTATCGACGCCTGATCCGTCATATGGGTTGCAGGACGCAACGCAGCGATTAGGGTGCCGGACATGATTTCTCGCCTTTCCGGCCTGTTGGCTCCCCTCGCCCTTTACGCCCTCCTTCCCGCCCCGCTCGCGGCGCGGGAGCCGGTTTCGGTCAACGCGACCGTTTCCGCCGCCGATCCCCGCGCCGCCGAGGCGGGGCAGGAGATATTGCGCAAGGGCGGCAGCGCCACCGACGCCGCCATCGCCATGATGCTGACGCTAAACGTCGTGGAGCCGCATAATAGCGGCATCGGCGGCGGCGGATTCCTGATGCACCATGACGGGCGGACCGGCGCGCTGGAGTCGATCGACGGGCGGGAGGCGGCTCCGGCGGCGGCGCGGCCCGACCGCTTCATCGGGGCGGACAGCCAGCCTTTGCCCTTCCGTCAGGCGTGGCCGGGCGGCTATTCGGTCGGCGTGCCGGGCAATTTGCGGCTGGCCTGGGACGCGCACCGCAAATGGGGGAAGCTGCCCTGGGCCGATCTGTTCCAGCCTGCGATCCGCTATGCCGAGCAGGGGTTCGAGGTGCGGCAAAGGCTCGACACAGCGATGAAGGCGGTGGCTCCGATCTGGAGCGATTTTCCTGAAATCCAGAAATTTTTCTGGATCGACGGGAAGCCCGCACCGATGGGGACAATCGTCAAAAACCCGCCGCTCGCCGCCCTGTTCAAGCGGATCGCGGCGGAGGGGCCGGACGCCTTCTATTTGGGCGAAAATGCCCGGATGATCGCGGAAACCGTCACCAACGCGCCGAAAAATCCGGTGCCGATGACGGAGGCCGATCTGGCGGGCTATCAGGCCAAGGTGCGCAAGCCGGTCTGCGGCCCTTATCGCGTCTATACGGTCTGCGGCATGGGACCGGCTTCGGCCGGCGGGATCACGGTGTTGCAGGTGCTGGGC
This sequence comes from Sphingobium chlorophenolicum, assembly GCF_000722875.1. GTDB lineage: Bacteria > Pseudomonadota > Alphaproteobacteria > Sphingomonadales > Sphingomonadaceae > Sphingobium > Sphingobium chlorophenolicum. The sequence goes on from NZ_JFHR01000009.1 coordinate 92,546, forward strand.
ATGGTCGAGCGATTCCCGCTGGCGCAGTGGGGCAAGGACGATCCCCGGTCCTGGCATGTCATCGGGGAGGCGATGCGGCTCGCCTATGCCGACCGCGACACCTGGCTGGGCGATCCGGAATTTGTGCAGGTGCCGATCAGCGGGCTGATCGATCCGGGCTATCTCAAGCAGCGGTCGGCGCTGATTTCCATGGGGCGGGCGCTGGGCGCCTATCGGCCCGGCATACCGCCGGGGGCGGAGAAGCGCACCGCCGCCCTGCCCCGGCCCGAATCGGGCACCAGCCATTTCGTCGCGGTGGACCGCAATGGCGACATCGCCGCCTGGACATCCACCATAGAGAGTTTCTTCGGCAGCCAGTTGATCGCCAATGGGGTGATATTGAACAATGAACTGACCGATTTCAGCTTTACCCCCGAAAAGGACGGCGCGCCGGTCGCCAACCGGGTGGAGCCGGGCAAGCGGCCGCTATCGTCCATGTCGCCCACCATCGTCTATGACGCGGCGGGGACGCCGGTCTTCACGGTCGGCGCGGCTGGGGGGAAGACCATCATCATGCAGGTGGCGAAGGCGCTGATCGCCCATTTCGACTGGGGGCTTTCGGCGCAGGATTCGATCGCGCTGGGGTTCCAGTTTTTCGACAAGGACGGGCTGGTGCTGGAACAGGGCACCTCGCTGGAGGTGATGAAGGCGCCGTTGGAGAAGCTGGGGCATAAAGTGTCGGTCGGGCGCTTCGGATTGAAGGCCAATGCGGCGGAGCGGAAGGCGGACGGGCATTGGGTCGGCGGCGCCGATCCGCGCAGTCCGGGGGTTTCGTTGCAGGAATAAGAAAACACCGTCATCCCCGCAGAGGCGGGGATCCATCTCCCATAAGAAGCCCCAAGCCGGACGGTCGGGAGATGGGTTCCCGCCTGCGCGGGAACGACGGGCGGTTTTTATGGGGAATCACCCCTTCAAATCCAGCCCGGCGACGTTGAATATGAAGGGAAATGCCTTGTCCTTCGGACCTACCACCAGGTTCACCTTGATCGTCTTGCTGTCCTTGATCGCGTCATAGGCCTTGGCGGCGGGCAGGACTTCGATACCGTCCTTATTCTCCGTCATCCGGCCTTTCCATTCGTGGGTCTTGCCGTCCTGCGTGATCGCTGTGACCTTGCAGTCCGACAGATCGCAGGTGAAGGGCGCGCCCACCAATTTGACGGTGACGTCGACCTCTCCCTTCTCCAGCGGCTGGACCAGCAGGACGGAGAAAGTGTCGGCCGCCGTCATGGTCTGCACGCTGTTGGCGCTGCCGATATAGGCGACCTTCGCCTTGCCGTCCGCGCCGCCCTCATATTTCCAGACCTGTCCGATCTGGTCGCGTTGGGTCGGCCCCTTGTCCTCCGGGGAGGAGCAGGCCGCGACCAGTCCCATGGCGGCCAATGCCCAAAGGGTGCGCATTTCTTCTCTCCTTGCCCGTCATTACGGGAGGAGAACGCATCGGCGCGGCGGGGTTTCCCTCCATTCAGCGATAGCGCGAGGCGGTTTCCCGGATCAGCGCGATCATATTGGGGATGCCCTGCGTCCGGTTGGAGCTGAGCTGGTTGCGCAGGTCGAAAGGCGCCAGCGCGGATTCGATGTCGGTCGCGGCGATGGCGGCGGGCGGCTGGTCCTGCACGGTCAGCAGCACCAGGGCGATGATCCCCTTGGTGATCGCGGCGTTGCTGTCAGCCAGGAAATGGAGGCGTCCGTCCTCCAATACGGTGGGATAGACCCATACCGCCGCCGAACAGCCGCGCACCAGCGTCGCATCGGTCTTGAGCGCGTCGGGCATGGGTTCCAGCGCCTTGCCCAGATCGATCAGCAGACGGTAGCGGTCGTCGGCGTCGAGAAATTCATATTCTTCGACCAGGTCGGCGAGGGCGGGCGATTGGGTCATGGCCGCCATATAGGGGTAAAATCGGAGTGGGGAAGCACTATCGCGTCGGATGGGTGCTCCCCGGACAGGGCGGATGGCTCGCTGCGCTCGCGCCCACCCCCTGGCCCCCTCCCGCCTGCGGGAGGGGGATATTCAGAGATCGACGCCTGCCGCTATGGCTTCCAGTTTGCGGATGCGCTCCTTGAGGTCCGCCACCTCGATCCGGGTCGCGGTGGAGGGCGGCGCGCTTTCGTCCGTCCGCCGCGCCAGTTCGGCGCGTTTCAGGTCCAGCCAGCCGTTCCAGCCGCGCAGGGCCGTGACGGCGACGATGGCGAGTCCCGACAAACCCGCTACCGCCAATGTGAGATAAATGAGGGGGTCCTGCATATCGTCCTCCCTGTCCCTTTTTCAGGCTGCGTCAGTCGCGGTCCCGCAGCTTGTCGAATTCCCGCTCCAGCGCGGTGGAGCCATCGGTCGCCAGCCGTTCCAGCACGGCGACGCGATCCTTGAGCGCCTTCACCTCCGCGCGCAGCCGTTCCGCTTCGGGATCGGGCCCGCGTTGAATATATTCCTCGCCCTTGTGGCGGCGCACGATGCCATATTTGGCGCGGACCACGCTGGCGATGGCGGCGATCGCGACGATGGCGACGACCATTTCGAACGGATTCATCTGTCTTCTCCCTTGCTCCGCATCGGTCACGGCAGCGACCGGCGCGGAATCTCAGCTTTTCGTTTTGACATGCCCTGCGCAGCCCGCTTTTCGACCGGCGCCGCTATCGTTCGATGAACGGCGTTCCCGGCGCCGATCAGCGCAGGCTGTCGATCTCATCCGCCAGGCGGGTGTTGCGGCTGGTATAATAGGTTTCGATGTCGGCCAGGCGGCGGTCGATATCGCGGAACTTGGACCGCACGTCGCGGGTGGAGCGCGCCGGATTGGCCCGCACGCCCTGCCAGAATTTCTGGTCGTCCCGGTCGGCATAGAGGCCCGACGGCTTGTTGTCCGCGATCACGCCGATGGCGAAATAGGCGAGCAGCGTCCAGCCGATGATGAAGAAGGACAGGAACATCGCGACCCTGACCCAGACCACGTCGATCCCTGTATAGTCGGCGATCCCGGCGCAAACGCCCATGAACTTACCGTTCTGCTTGTCGAGGTAGAATTTGGTGCGGCGGGCGCTCATGTCAGTTCCTCCGGTCGAAGCTGTAATCGTCCGTCTCCTGCGGACGCGAGGGGCGGAAATCGGGGTTGTCGGCGGCGACGATCCGTTCGACCGTCATCAGCCGCTCCTCCAGCCGCCGGGCGAGCAGGTGAAGCTCGTCCAGCAGCCGCTCATCCTCATCGGTGATCTTGGGGGCCTGCTTCCACTTGGTGACATAGTGGAAGATCAGCCAGGGCATGCCGATGAACAGCATGCCGCAGATCATGATGGGCAGGAACACTTCTTCCATGCGTCACTCTCCCTTCTGCATGCTGGCCTTCAGAGCCGCCAGTTCGGCGTCGACCTTGTCGGACGCCCTGAGTTCCGCGATCTCTTCCTCCAGCGTCTTGGGCTGCTGGCCCAGGGTCGCGGCATCGGCGCGGCCTTCGGCCATGTCCACCCGGCGTTCCAGCATGTCGAAGCGGGCGAAGGCGTCGTTCACCTTCTCTCCGGCATAGGCTTCGCGGACGCGGAGGCGATTCTGGGCGCTTTCCATCCGGGTCACAAGGCTGTTCTGGCGGGCGCGAGCCTCGCGCAGCTTGGCCTGGAGCTTGGCGATATCCTCCTCGGAGGCGCGCAGCGCTTCGTCCAGCACCTCGATCTCGTGGGAGAGATGTTCGGCCATGTCGGTCGCCTTCTGCTTTTCCACCAGCGCGGCCTTGGCCAGATCCTCGCGGTCCTTGCTGAGCGCGAGCTGGGCCTTTTCCGTCCAGCTATTTTGCAGGCCCTCCAGCTTGGCGATGTGGCGGCGCATTTCCTTCTGGTCGGCGATGGTGCGGGCGGCGGAGGCGCGCACCTCGACCAGCGTCTCCTCCATTTCGAGGATGATCATGCGGATCATCTTCGCCGGGTCTTCCGCCCGGTCGAGCAGGTCGGTGACATTGGCGGCGATGATGTCGCGGGTGCGGGAGAAAATACCCATTTGAACTTCACTCCTGGTACGAACTTCGGGACGCGGCCTTACGCGAGATAGTGCAGGGCCGCGGGGCAATCATGGGCGGCCACTTCGCTCGCCCGCGCCGGGCCGACCGCCGAAAGGATCAGGGTCGATCCGAACAGGACGGAGACGATGGCGACGGACAGGAACTGGCCGATTTCGCGAACGTGGTTGCTTTGCTTTTCCATGATGAACTCCTGAACCTTGGCCTTCATTGATGTGCCGCTTGATGGTCAGCGGCTTCGGCATTCGATATTGCAGATGCCGTGCCAATTTCTGGAAATGGCGGAATTTCGCGATTTTTTACGGTCGTTCAAGAATAAGCCTTGCCGAAAGGTGGGAAATTTCACCATAAGTTGGGTATGGAGAAAAATACCCAGTTCGTCGGCCAGTCGCTGGCCTTTCTGGACGCGGTCGAGCAGGCCGGGCGCGCCGCAGAGCTCAACCGGCCGATATTGGTCATCGGAGAGCGCGGGACAGGCAAGGAACTGATCGCCGAGCGCCTTCATCGCCTGTCGCCGCGTTGGGGCGAACCGCTGATCGTCATGAACTGCGCGGCACTGCCCGAAACGCTGATCGAGGCGGAACTGTTCGGCCATGAGCAGGGCGCGTTCACCGGCGCGGCGCGGGCGCGGGCGGGACGGTTCGAGGAAGCCGACGGCGGCACATTGTTCCTGGACGAACTGGGCACGCTGTCCATGGCGGCGCAGGAGCGGCTGCTGCGCGTGATCGAATATGGGGAGGTGACGCGGATCGGCGCGTCGAAGCCCATGACCGTCGATGTGCGCATCGTTGCGGCCACCAATGAGGATCTGCCCGCCGCCGCCGATGCCGGGCGGTTCCGGCCCGACCTGCTGGACCGGCTGAGTTTCGAGGTGATCACCCTGCCCCCGCTGCGGGCGCGGGAGGGGGATGTGGCGGTGCTGGCGGATCATTTCGGGCGGCGGATGGCGGCGGAGATCGGCTGGCCGCAGTGGCCGGGCTTTTCCGCCGCCTGCATGGCCGAACTGGAGGCGCATGACTGGCCCGGCAATGTGCGCGAACTGCGCAATGTGGTGGAGCGGGCGGTCTATCGCTGGAACGAGCCGGGGCGGCCGGTCGCGGCGATCCTGTTCGATCCCTTCGCTTCGCCGTGGAAGCCCAGGGGGTCGATGGGGGCGAAGGTCGAGGTGGCTCCGGCGCCTTCATTGGTGGCGGCGGCGAACGGGCATGAGGCTGTCACCGATCTCAAATCCGCCGTCGACGCGCATGAGGCCGCCATTGTGCGGGCGGCATTGGAGCGGTTTCGCTACAATCAGCGGGCCACCGCCAAGGGATTGGGGCTGACCTATGACCAGCTTCGCCATTGCATGAAGAAGCATGGGTTGAGCGCTAGTTAGGAGACGGACCAGCGGCAGTTTGCAGCCGGTAGCGCAGAAGCTCGCTGCGCTCGCGCCCACCCCCTACCCCCTCCCGCCTGCGGGAGGGGGGACTATTGTATGCTTATCGGGTGGGAACGGGTTCCGCGCCGGAATAGTCGTAGAAGCCCTTGCCCGTCTTGCGGCCGAGCCAGCCTGCCTCGACATATTTCACCAGCAGCGGCGCGGGGCGATATTTGGGGTCGCCGGTCGTGCTCTGAAGCACCTTGCAAATCTCCAGACAGGTATCCAGGCCCACGAAATCCGCCAGCGTCAGCGGACCCATGGGATGGTTGAGGCCCAGCATCACGCCCTTGTCGATGTCCACGACGCTGCCCACGCCCTCGCCCAGCGCGAAGATCGCTTCGTTCAGCATCGGCAGCAGGATGCGGTTCACCACGAAGCCCGGCGCGTCGAAGGCGTGGACCACCTGCTTGCCCAGGCTGGCGGCGAAGCCTTCCACCGCCGTCACGGTTTCGGGACTGGTGGCGAGGCCGCGAATGACCTCCACCAGCGCCATCACCGGCACCGGGTTGAAGAAATGGACGCCCACGAAACGGCCCGCATCCGGCGCGGCCTGCGCCAGCCGGGTGATCGGGATGGAGGAGGTGTTGGACGCCAAAATCGCGTCATCGGCCAGCAGCGCGCCGACATTGGCGAAGATGGTGCGCTTGATCTCTTCCCGCTCGGTCGCGGCCTCGATCACCAACTGGCAGGCGGCCAGCGGGGCGACTTCGCCCACCGGCGTGATCCGGGCGATGGCGGCGTCGGCGTCGGCCTGCGCCAGCTTGCCCTTCTCCACCGCCTTGGCGAGCAGGCGGATGATGCCGTCGCGGCCCTTTTGCGCGCGGGGCAGGTCGACGTCCGACAGGATCACCTCATAACCCGCCTGCGCCGCCACCTGCGCGATGCCCGCGCCCATCTGGCCAGCGCCGATCACGCCCACGGTCCGAATATCCGTCATTGCTGAAACACTCCCTGCGCTGAATCGCTCTTCGTCCGCCCCCGTAGCGCCATGTCAGGCGGGCCGCCAGAGCTTCCGGACGCGGCGAAAGCGGACGGAAAGCCCCGGACGGTCGGCGGGTGCTGTCATTTCCGCTATTTCCGGCTTTGCGCCGCGCCTGCTTGATGGTTAAAAGCCCCGGCATGTCCGTTTCAGACCTGCTGCCCGCGCCGGCAACCGGAAGGTTCATCGCCGCCGAGCATCACTTCCCGCTGCGCGTCTATTTCGAGGACACCGATCTGTCCGGCCTGGTCTATCACGCCAATTATTTGCGCTATATGGAGCGGGCGCGGTCGGACATGCTGCGCATCGCCGGGATCGACCAGCGCGGCAATCTGGAGGGGGGAGAGGGCGTCTATGCCGTCACCGACCTGCAATTGCACTATCGCCGCCCGGCGAAGCTGGACGATGACCTGATGGTGGTGAGCCGCGTCCTGAAAGTGGGCGCTGCTTCATGTTCCATTCATCAGAGGGTCATGCGCGGTGAGGAATTACTGACGGAAGGCGATGTTTCCGTCGCCTTCCTGACGCCCCAGGGCCGCCCGCGCCGGCAACCCAAGCCCTGGATCGACATTTTCAGCCGTTTGATGAGAGGGGAAGACATCCACCCATGAGCCTTTCGATGCCCGACGTTGGCCTTGCAGTCGGCAGTGCCGCGCAAGCCGCCACCATTTCGCCGCTGGCCCTGTTCCTTCAGGCCGACATCGTCGTGAAGGTGGTGATGCTGGGCCTGCTGCTGGCCAGCATCTGGACCTGGGCGATGATCATCGGCTTCAGCTTCACGCTGCGCAAGGCGAGCAGGCTGAGCCGCGCCTTCGAACAGGATTTCTGGAAGGCGGAGGATATCGACCGCTTCTACGAGGCGCGGGGCAAGTCCGAATTCCCCGCCGCCAGGGTGATGGCCGCGGGCGTCACGGAATGGCGCCGTTCCACCGCGCAGAAGGTGATCGACCGGGAGGGCACCCGCGACCGGCTGTCGACCGCCATGTCCAGCACCATCGCGGCGGAGGTCGACCGGCTGTCGGATCGCCTCAACATCCTGGCCACCATCGGGTCGGTCGCGCCCTTCGTCGGACTGTTCGGCACGGTCTGGGGCATCATGCGCGCCTTCACCAGCATCGCGGCGGAGCAGAATAGTTCGCTCGCGGTCGTGGCGCCGGGGATTGCGGAGGCGCTGTTCGCCACCGCCATCGGCCTGTTCGCGGCCATCCCTGCGGTGATCGCCTACAACCGGTTCAGCCATGGCATCAACCGGATGGAATCGGGGCTGACGCGCTTTGCCGACAATTTCTATTCGACGTTGAGCCGGGAGTTAGAGGCGCAGCGGTGACGGTGTTCGCAAACACCGTCATCCCAGCGGAAGCTGGGATCGCAGGCCGGATAGGGTGGCGCTTGGGGCACGAGATCCCAGCTTTCGCTGGGATGACGAGAGGTATGATGTAATGGCCATGTCCGGACCTCCTTCCGCCCGTCGCGGGCGGGGCCGTGCGCCGATGGCGGACATCAACGTCACGCCGCTGGTCGACGTGATGCTGGTGCTGCTGATCATCTTCATGGTGACCGCGCCCTTGCTGGTGACCGGCGTGCCGGTGAACCTGCCCGAAACCCGCGCCAAGGGGCTGGACCAGGACCAGAAGCCGACGGTCGTTTCCATCGACCGCGACGGCGGCGTCTTCATCGACGACGCGCAGATCAGCGACGCCGAACTGCCCGGCCGCCTGGCAGAGATCATGTCCGCCAACGCAGGCAAGGCCGATCCGCCGCAGATATTCCTGCGCGCCGACAAGGGGCTGGATTATGGCCGGGTGATGCTGGTCATGGGCGAGTTGAACCGGGCGGGCCTGAACAAGGTCGCGCTGGTCAGCACCGGATCTGACGCCGCCGCAAGCAGCGGTTCAGAATAGGGGCCATAGATTTTGGCAATGGATCGCGCGGAGAAAATCGGACTGGGCGTGGCGACGGCGGGACATGTCCTGCTGTTCGGCCTGCTGTCGTCCGGTTTTCTGGCCACTCCCAATCCGCTCAAGCTCAATTCGCCGCCGATGGACGTCAGCCTGGTGGACGAGGTAGCGCTGAAATCGACCGCGCCGCAAGTGTCGACCCAGCCCCCGCCGCCCAGCGTCGCGCCGGAGCAAGGCCCGACCGAGGACGCCGCGCCCGCGCCGGAGCCTGAACCCGCGCCCAGGCCGACGCCCGCCCCGCCCGCGCCCAAGCCCGCTCCGCCCAAGCCGGCGGCGAAGCCTGCGCCCGCCAAGCCGACGCCCGCGCCGCCGAAAAAGGACGTGCCCGCCGCCAGGCCGAAGTCCAAGCCCGCGCCGGAGAAGCCCAAGCCCGCCGCCGCCGCGCCCGTGAAAGCGTCGCAAAAACCCGCGACCAAGCCCAATGCCCCTGCCCGCGCTTCGGGGCAGGGCAAGGCGGAAAAGCCCAGGGGTTCGCTGCTGGGCAAGGATTTCCTGAAAGGCATCGATGCGGAGGCCGACGCGCCGCGCAAACCCGCGCCGCCGCCCGCCGCCGCCATGGGACCGGCGCAGAAGGCCGCGCTGGACGCGGAAATCCGCCGCCAGGTCAAACCCCATTGGAAATCGCCGAGCGGCGCGGATATCGAGCAGCTTCGCACTTTCGTCGACGTGCAGCTTTCCCGCGACGGCTCGATCGTCGGGCAGCCGGAGGTCTTCAACACCACCGGCATCACCGCCAGCAACCGGTCGCAGGTGACGCTGCACCAGGAATTGGCGGTCAAGGCGATCCGGCTCGCCGCGCCCTTCAAGCTTCCGCCCGATCTTTACGACGGCTGGAAATCCCTCCGCATCTCCTTCGACAAGAGGCTATCGCAATGACCCCATCGTTCAGGACTGGAAAGGCCCGATCCGTATTGGGTGCCGTGCTGGGGGCGCTGCTGCTGGCGCTCGCGCCTGCCGCTTCGGCGCAGCTCAGCGTCGACGTGACGGACGAATCCTCCTCCAACCTCAAGATCGTCGTCCCCGCGCTTCCGGCGCAGGCGGAGGTTTCCACCCCCGCCGGTTCCTCGACCGAATTGGGGCGCAAGATCGCGGAGGTCATCGCCGCCGACCTCAAAGGATCGGGCCTGTTCGACCCATCCGGGCCGAACGGCATCCCGACCATCGCCTTCCCCGAAGTGACCAGCCCCGCCTATGACAAATGGGGCGCCTATCAGGCGCTGGTGCAGGGTTTCGTGCGCACCACGGGGGGCGAGGCGGACATCACCGTCGGCTGCTATCTCTATGACGTGGCGTTGAAGCAGGAACTGACGCGGCAGGGCTATGTCGTCAGCCCACGCGACTGGCGGCGGGCCGCGCATAAATGCGCCGACGCCATCTATGCGCGCCTGTCGGGCGAAAGCCCCTTCTTCGACAGCCGCATCGCCTATATCGCGGAGAGCGGACCCAAGGGGAACCGCACCAAGCGCCTGGCCATCATGGATTCGGACGGCGCCAACCACCGCTTCATCACCAATGGCCAGTCGATCGCGCTGACGCCGCGTTTCTCGCCGGATTACAAGTCGATCGTCTATGTGAGCTACCTGAACAACCGGGTGCGCATCTACATCTACGACATCGGCACGGGCAAGCAGCGGCTGGTGACGGAGAGCAGCAATGCGACCTTCGCGCCGCGCTGGTCGCCCGATGGCCGCAACATCCTCTTTTCCATGGCGGTCGCGGGCAATACCGACGTCTATCGCGTCTCCGCCACCGGCGGCGCGCCGCAACGCCTGACCACCGCGCCGGGTATCGACGTCGGCGGCAGCTATTCGCCGGACGGCCGCCAGATCGTGTTCGAAAGCGACCGGTCGGGCAGCCAGCAGGTTTATGTCATGAACGCCGACGGTTCGGGCCAGCGCCGGATCAGCCATGGCGGCGGCCGCTATGCGACGCCGGAATGGAGCCCACGCGGCGACCTGATCGCCTTCACCAAGATTTCGGGTGACTTCAAGATCGCGGTGATGACCCCCAGCGGCGATAATGAGCGCATCCTGACCAATGGCTGGCAGGACGAGCAGCCAAGCTGGTCGCCCAATGGCCGGGTGCTGCAATTCTTCCGCACCACGCCGGGCCGCGAGGGCAGCAGCCAGGTGTGGCAGGTCGACCTGACCGGCGTGAACGAACGGCGGATTCCGACGCCGCTGAGCGGTTCCGATCCGGCCTGGGGTCCATTGCTGCCCTAGGATGCGCGGCCATCCAACTCAGGGCGGGCTGCAAATGGCGGCTTTCTGCGCTTCCGGTGCTCACGTACTGAAGTACGCTGCGCGCCGGTTCTCGAATTCCACCATTTTCGCTCCACCCTGAGCTGGATGCCCACACATCCTGATCTACATTATATCGGAACCGAATCGTCCCGACTGCGTAACGACTTCAAGAATATATGTTGAGGAGCAACCCGATGAAGATTTCCCGTACCCTGCTGGTGGCGACGGCCATCGTCGCCCTCGCCGCCTGCTCCAAGAAGGCGCCGAAGGAACTGCCGCCGCCGCCCGCCGACACGTCCACCCAGACCACCGGCCCCGCCACGCCGTCCGGCCCGGTAAAAGGCAGCCAGGAGGATTTCGTCGCGTCGGTTTCGTCCGACCGCATCCTGTTCGACACCGACCAATATGATGTCGACGCGCAGGACCAGCAGATATTGCAGAGCCAGGCCGCCTGGTTGCAGCAGAACCCCAATGTCCGCGTGACCATAGAGGGCCATGCCGACGAACGCGGCACCCGCGACTACAATATCGCGCTGGGCGAGCGCCGCGCCAATGCGGCGAAAAATTATCTCGCCTCGCTGGGCATCGACGCGGGCCGCATCACCACCGTCAGCTATGGCAAGGAACGCCCGGCAGCGCTGGGTTCGGACGAAGCGGCTTGGGCGCAGAACCGCCGCGCAGTGACGGTCACCGTCCAATATTGACGGCCGACTGAAACCTTTTGGGTCGCGCCAGCTTCATGACCCGCCGGTCCCTGGGATCGGCGGGTTTCTTTTTGGCCGTGCGAGCGATGTTCGATCGGGGCCTGTACTGGCGAAATCCGTTCGTGGGGAGAAATGGATGCTGAAACGAGTTCAGCATGACGAAGAGGATAAGGGGCCAGACTAGGACCAACCGCCGCCCAGCGCGAGGAAGATCGCGATCTGGTCCTGCACCAGTTGCACCCGCGCCGCCGCCGCTGAAGCCTCCGCATTGGCGAGTGAGCGTTGCGCGTCCAGCAAGGACAGGAAATCGCCCCGTCCGAAGCGGAACAGCTTGCCCGCCTGCGCCGCCGATACGCCCGCGCTATCCCGCGCCCGGTCGAGCGCCGCGGTCTGATCGGCATGGCGGCGGTAGCTTTCCAGCGCGGTTTCCGTCTGGCGCAACGCCTCCAGCACCGTGCCGTCGAAGCGGGCCAGGTCAGCCTGCACCTGCGCGTCGGCCTGCGCGATCCGCGCCTTGACGACCGGGCGGTTGGGGAAACTCCAGCTCAGCAGCGGCCCCAGGCTCATGCCGAAGCTGGCGCCGGACCCGAAGCTGTTGAGCGGTCCGCCGAGGCCTAGCGATCCTCCGATGCCGATTTGCGGATAGAGGTCGGCCGTCGCCACGCCGACGCGAGCGGTATCGGCGGCGATGCCGCGTTCAGCCTGTCGGATGTCGGGCCGCCGCCGGATCAATGCCGCGCCGTCGCCTAGGGGCATGGCCGCGTGCAGCATCGGCAGGGCCGCGCAATCCTCCACATCCCTGGGATAATCCGCCGGGGCGCGCCCCAGCAGGGTCGCCAGCAAATATAGTCCGGCCTGCCGCTGCGCCGCGAAGGCGGGCAGGCCAGCCTCGCTGACGTCGACCGCCGCCTGCGCGCGGCTGACGTCGAAGGCGGTGCCGCGTCCGCCCTTGAACAGCCGCTGGGTGGCGTTGAGAGTTTCCCGTTGCAGGGCCACAACGCGGCGGTTGACGACCAGCGAATAGTTGGCGGCGCAGACTTGCGCATAAGCCCTGGCCGTCGCCGCCGCGACGCTTACGCGCACATAGTCGCGTGCGGCCGCCACCGTTTCGACATCGGCGGCGCTCGCCTCGATCGCCCGCCTGATCCGGCCGTTCAGGTCGAGCGGATAGGAGGCGGAAAGGCCCAGATCATAGCCGACCACGCCCGGCAGACTCTCCGCCGTGCCGGAGGGCCGCGCCAGAGTGGCTCCGCCGCTGAGGGTGGTGCCGATGGTCCGCCCTGCCTCCGCCTCGCGCAGCACGGCCTGCGCCGCGCTCAGGTTCGCGTCGGCCACGCGCAGGTCGGTGTTGGCGGCGAGCGCCTGTTCGACCAGCGCGTCCAGACGGGGATCGTCATAGAGCCGCCACCAGTGATCGGGCAGTTCGGCATTGCTGAAGCTGGGGTTCTGCGCCGACAGGAAAGCGCCCTGCGCGGCGGGGGCGGTTGCCGCGGACTTTTCCGGCGGGCGATAGTCCGGGCCTGCCGTGGCGCAGGCGGACAACGCGAAGGCCAAAAGGGGCGCCCATATCTTTGCCCTTCCCCTCCGTCCGAACGGGGACGAAGGAGTGCCAGAAGGCAGGAGGTTATGCATGGCGGCACTGTCCCGGCTTTGCATCCGCCCGCACCGGTTCGATCGTCACCGTGGCGGTGCGCCCGGTGATCAGCTTCACCTCCGGCGGAACCTTGGTCAGCTTCACCCGCACCGGAATGCGTTGGGCCAGGCGCACCCAGGAGAATGTCGGCTCGACCGTCGGCAGCAGGTTGCCCGAATCCGAACGGCTGCTGTCGTTGATGCCATAGGCGATGCTGTCGACCCGTCCGTGCAGATCCTGCGCCTCGCCCATCAGCCGCACCGTCACGGGCGCGCCGATGCAGACCAAAGGCAGCTTGGTTTCCTCGAAATAACCCTCGACGCGCAGGCTGTCGCGGTCGACCAGCGCCATGGCCTGTTGGCCAGCAGCGACGAAATCGCCCGGATGCAGGTCCAGGTTCGTGACCACGCCGTTGACCGACGCCACCACCTGCGTCCGTTTCAGGTTCAGCGCGGCGGCGTCCCGCGCGCTCATCGCCTCGGCCAGCGCGGCCTGCGCCGTCGCGACGCGCGCCACATTCTGCTCATGCGCTTCCTTGGCCACCAGGTCGCCAAGCGCGATGTCGCGGGTCGCCTCCCGCCGGGCCTGGCCCAATGTCGCCTTCGCGCTGGCGATCCGCGCCTCCGCCTGTTCCACCGCCAGCGCATAGCGGGGCCGGTCGATCACGAACAGCAGGTCGCCCGCCTTCACCGCCTGATTGTCATGCACGGCTACGGACGTCACCAGCCCGCCAATGTCGGGCGTCACCCGCACCACATCGGCGCGCACCCGCCCGTCGCGGGTCCAGGGGCTGCGCTCATAATGGTTCCACATCCACACCGCCGCCAGAATGGCGGCGATGACGATGACGATGGTGGCGGCGCTGCGGGTCAGCGTGGCGGCAAGACGGTTCATAGGCGGATTCCAAGGGTGGGAATGAGGATGGCGAGCGCGACCAGCATCAGCACGAAGATGCTGAGGTCGACCGCCGCCCGATAGGCGAGGAAGCGATAGAGGCCGAAGGCGGCGATCAGCCGGGTCACGCCCCAGCTCAGGATCAGCGCCGCCAGCGCCAATATCAAAAGGGTCGGCACATAGACGCCGACCAGGGCGATCTCTCCGGTCATGCAGCGGCTCTCCGATAGCCTTCGCTCTCCGGGAAAAGGTTGCGGCGCAGGCTGACCAGCGCGAGTATGGCCTGCCGCCGGATCGCGGCGCTGTGGTTGAGCGACAGGTCGCCGATCGCATGGTCGATGTCGGCCAGAAGCGCCGGGCGGGCGGGTGCGGGCGCATCCGGGTCCAGCCCGCGATAATGCGCGCCCACCCCCGTCAGCACATCGGCTAGCGGCGCGGCTTCATCGGCAGGCAGGTCCAGCCGCAATTGCCGCAATTCGCCGATGGCAACGCCCGTCCGCAGATCGCGCAGCGCATCGTAAAGCGGTTGCCCGCTGTCCGACCGCGTCGCCGCCAGACGCGGGGCGAGCAGCGCGATGCGGTCCAGCATCCGGTTGATCCAGCCCCGAACGTCGGGCGGCGTCATCAGCGTGGCGCGATTGGCGATGTCGTTCCAGCCCGCCCGCACCGTGCGTCTGATCGCCCGTTCGACGCCCGCCGACTGCAACAGCCCGGCCATGATGATCGCGAACCACAGGCCGACCAACTGCGCCACCGTGCCGTTGGCATAGACGGCGAAGGCGTCCCGGTACCGATCCGACAGCAGCACCGGGCTGCCCAGCCCCAGCAATGTCGGCAGCGCGATGCCCAGCCAGCGCGGCGACGCCATCATCGTGCCCAACAGCAGCAGCATAGGCGCATAGGCGGCGGCCAGCATGGCGAACCCGTCCAGGCGCGGCATGATGACATAGCCATAGATCGCGCCCAACAGGGATGCGGCGATGGTGCCGATCATGAAGCCCTTGAGCGGCGCGAGCGGATTGTCCGACCCGGCGAACAGGGAAAGAAACACGCCCGCCAGCATCACCGCCGTGCCGCCGTCCTTCCACCCGCTGCCGATCCACAGCGCGCAACCCAATGCGATGGTGACGAAGGCGCCGAAGGCTCCACGCGCCGCCCCGGCATAATCCTTGTGCAGTTCGCGGTTGCGCCGCCCCTCCAGCAATTCGCCGACGCGGGGACTCACCGCCTCGCGCCTGTGCGTTACCATCTGGTCGTAAAGGTCGCGGCAATCGCGATGCGCCGCGATCAGGGTGGCCAGCCGCGCAAACAGGCTGAGGCGCATCATCTCCGCCCAGCCCATCTCCTCTCGCGCCGCAGGCTCCAGCGCGGCGCAGCGGGCGATCAGCGCGTCCGCCGCCGCCGTGCGGGCGGCGATATCGTCGCCGGGGTTGACGATCCAGGCGCGGATGTCGGCTATCAGCTTGCGGACCGGCTGCGGCACCTTTCCGCCGCTGGCCGCCTTCAGCATCGCCAGCCGGTCCTCCACCGCCGCGCCCAGCGGCAGCAGCAGGGAAAGCTGGTCCTGCATCGCCCGCACCGTGCGCACGCGGGGGGCCAGGCGGCTGATGTCGAAGGGCAGGTGCACCGACATCTGGTGCAGTTCGGTGATGTCCTGCGCCAGGCGGCGGCGCTCCTGCGCCAGCCCCTCCACCGGCTCCAGCGCGATGGCGTCATGGGACCAGCGTTCCGCGTCGCGCAGCATCGCCTGCACCCGCGCCAACAGCAGGTCGGTGATGGAGCCGGGGAAGACGACGCCATGGACCAGGCTGCCGCACAAGATGCCCAGGGTGATTTCCTGCAGGCGCAACGAGGCTACTGTGAAGATGGCCTGGGGCGTGTCGACGTCGGGAAAGACGATCAGGCAGGCGCTGTAGCCAGCCAGCACGAACATATAGGATCGCGGCGTCCGGTCGAGCAGGGAGATATAGACGCAGAGCGCCACCCATGACGCCATGGCCAGCGACAGCAATTCGGGGGAATTGACCAGCGGTGGCACGATGGCGACCGAAAAGACAGCGCCGGTCAGCGTGCCGATGGTGCGAAACACCGCCTTGGAAATCACCGCGCCTGCCAGCGGCTGGGCGACGATATAGCTGGTGAGGAAGGCCCAATAGGGCCGCTCCAGCCCGATGCTGAGCGCCGCATAGAGCGCCAGCATCGCTGCCGCGAAACATTTCAGCGAGAAGAGCGCGGTCGGCCAGCCGATGCGCTCGCCAAAGGCCATCATGTCAGCACTGCCCCCGCTGTTCGGCCATGCGCCGTTCCAGCAGGCCCAGCAGGTTGACGAGGATTTCGATCGCGGTGTCGGGTACGCCGTCCAGCAGCTCGCGCCGCAAATTCGCCAGCTTGGCTTCGATCTGCCCCACCAGTTCCTTCCCTTCCGGCGTGAAGGCGACCCGGTTCGAGCGGCGATCGTCGGGGTTGGGAACGCGCTCGACAAGGCCCGCCGCCTGCAACTGGTCCAGCGTCCGCACCAGTGACGGCTGGGTGATGCCCAATTCCTCCGCCAAATCGGCCTGCCGCGCATCCGGGCCGAGCCGGTCGAGATAGATCAGGCACCAGCCCGCGCTGTTGGACACGCCGAATTCCGCCAGCGCCAGATCGGCCAATTGCCGCCACTGGCGCGCCACCTGAGGCAGTTTATGCGCTAGGATGCGCTTCAGTTCGGATCGCGACATTTTTCTTAGATAGCTAACTAATAGCTTTCGTCAAGGTCCATTTCATTCCTCCCCATCGGGAGATGGGAAGGGGACCAGCCGAAGGCTGGTGGAGGGGAAGGTGGCACGACCTGCGTATTTCCCCTCCACCATTCGCTTCGCGAACGGTCCCCCTCCCCACGCTGCGCGTAGGGAGGAATAGGGAAGGGGCGGGGAACTGCTGTTCCCCGCCCCTTCCCTGTCGCTATCGAATCGTCAGCCCCGGCGCGTGCCCGAAAAGCCCGCCGCGCCGAACGCGCCAAGCTGCATCGTGCCGGTGATGCTGTCGCCGTTCACCTCCGCCTCGCATTCCAGCGTCATCGGCATGGGGATGGTCATGTTCATCTTCCAGATCAGCTTGTTGCCGTCGACCTTGCCATCCGCCACGTCGAGCGAGCCCATCATGCCCGCGAAAGTGCCGTGAAAACTGTCCCCGGAACTGATCACGGTCAGCACGCCGTTCTGGTCGCCCATCGGGGTCTTCGCCACGCAATCATAGGCGCCGTCCACTGCTGCCATAGCTCTTCTCCTTTACGTTAACGTCAATCTGCCAATGTGCCCATTTCTACTGGAAGGCCAACCGCGTCAAGCTGTGGTTTCACCAGCTTCGCATCGCCGACCACGACCCAGATCAGCCGGTCGGGATCGATCGCCTCCCGCGCTGCCTTGTCCAGGTCCGCCGCCGTCATGGCGCGATAGACGCCCGGCAGGCTGGCATAATAATCGTCCGGGCGCCCCAGCATCCGGTTGCGCATCATCGCGGCCAGCAGGTCGGACGAGGTTTCGAAACTGCCGGGCAGCGACAATATCTGGCTGTTGATCGTCTGGTTCCGCTCCGCCTCCGTCGTGCCCTTGGCGGTCAGGAAGTCGCCGATGTCCTTGCGCGCCGCGACGATGGATTCGCCGGTCTTGTCGGTCTGCACCGGGGCATAGACCAGCAGCGGGATCGTTTCCTTGACGCCCGGCAGGGCGCTTCCGGCATAATAGGCCCAGCCCTTCGTCTCCCGCAGGTCCATGATCAGGCGGGAGGTGGAACTGCCGCCCAGAACCTCATTGGCGGTCAGCAGCGTCACCGGATTGTCGGTGCCCGCCTTGTTGGTCAGCACACCGGCGAGGATCATCGACTGCGGGCTTTGCGGCTTGTCGACCAGGATGATGCGGGAGGGCCGCATCATGCGGTCCATGCGGAAGAGCTTTGCGCCCTTCGCCGCCTTGGGTGCTTTCCAGTCGCCGAAGCGCTTTTCGAGCAGCGGCATCACATCGGCCAGCGTGGTATCGCCAGTCACGAAGATGGTCGCATTGTCAGGCCGCAGCCATTTGTCGTGGAAGGCGACCAGATCGGCCCGCGTCACCGCCTTGACGCCGCTTTCCGTACCGGAGCCGGTGAAGGGAATGCCGTAAGGATGCGCCTGCCCGTAGAGCAAAGGCGGCAGCAGGCGCTGCGCGATCGGCATGGGTTCGGTCTTTTCCGCCTTGATGCGGGTCAGCACCTGACCGCGCAGGCGTTCCACCTCGACCGGCGCGAAGGCGGGGTTGCGTATCACGTCGGCCAGCAGGCCGAGCGAGGCGTCCAGATTGGGCTTCAGCGCATAAAGGCCGACATTGGTGGCGTCCATGCCGTTGCCCGCGCTGATCGAGGCGCCCAGCCGTTCCTGCTCCTCCGCGATCTGGATGGAACTGCGCGTCGTCGTGCCCTCGTCGAGCAGGGCAGCGGTCAGCCCGGCCGTGCCCAGCTTCGCCTTGTCGTCGGCGGCGTTGCCCGCGTCGAAGGACACGGACACCCGCACCACCGGCACCGTGGCGCGGCGGGCGAAGACGATGGGGATGCCGTTTTTGAGCTTCGCATGTTCGACCGCGGGGAATTCCAGATCCTTGACCGGCTCTATGCCCGGCTCGGCGACCTTGGTCGGCGGCGGCGGGGTGGCGGCCACGGGAGCAGGCTTCTTGGGGTCGCGGAAATAGGCCGGATGATGGGTGGCGTTGCCTGCCAGCGCATTATCCTCCGCCGAACGCTCGCCCGGCGCGACGGTCAGGCGGAACACCGGCCGCGACAGCCATTTGCGGGCCGCCTCGCTCACCGATTGCGGCGTCGCGGCGGCATAGGCGGCCAGATCCTTCTTATATTTGGCCGGATCGTCGGAATAGACCGCCCCTTCGGCCAGCGTCACCGCCTTGCCGCTGAAACCGCCCACCTTCTCCAGCCCGCCGATGGTGCCGGAAAGCTGCGCCGTGGCGGCGCGCTGCACCTCGTCCGCGCTCGGCCCCTTGGCGAGATAGTCGGCCAGAAGCTGGTCCAGCCGCTTGCCCACCGCCACCGGGTCCTGCCCCGGCTTCACGTCCACGGTGATCTCCGCGATGCTGAGCTTTTCGAAGGGCTGGATGCTGGCCTTGGCCGCCACCGCGACCTTCTCGCCGCGCACTAATATATTGTCGAGCCGCGACGACCCCAGCCCGCCGAACACCGCCATGGCGAGGTCGAGCTGCGTCAGATCGTCCGAATTGACCCCCGGCACGATCCAGTTGCGGTAGAGCCGGGTGGCGGCGACATTGTCGTGCATCACCTTCTCGACATCCTTGTCGAGCGTCGGGACGGTCGCGTCCACATCCTGGGGCGCGGGACCGGCGGGGATATTGCCGAACCATTTTTCGACCTTCGCCTTCGCGGTCGGCGCGTCGATGTCGCCCGCCAACACCAGCACGGCGTTGTTCGGGCCATAATGGGTCTTGAACCATGTCTGCACGTCGGCAAGACTGGCGGCGTTCAGGTCGGCCATCGATCCGATGGTGGAGTGGCGATAGGGGTGCCCCTCCGGCAGCATGGCAGCCAATTGCGCATATTCGACCAGGCCATAGGGTTCGTTCTCGCCCATGCGCTTTTCATTTTGGACGACGCCGCGCTGGGTATCCAGCTTGGTCTGGGTGACCGCGCCCAGCAGATGGCCCATGCGGTCTGATTCCAGGAACAGCGCCCGGTCGAGCGCGCCGGTCGGCACCGTCTCGAAATAATTGGTGCGGTCGAACCAGGTCGTGCCGTTCCAGTCGGTCGCGCCGATATCCTCCAGCCGTCCGAAGAAGGGGCCGTCCGCATTTTCGGAGCCGTAGAACATCAGATGTTCGAACAGATGGGCGAAGCCGGTCTTGCCCGCCGGTTCGAAGCGCGAGCCCACATGATACCAGATCGACACGCCGACCACGGGGGCCTTGCGGTCGGTGTGGACGATGACGCGCAGGCCGTTCTTCAGCGTGAATTGCTCATAGGGGATGTCCACCGCCGACACGAGGCTGGAGAGCGGCGCGGGCGCGGCTGCGCTGGCCGCCCTGGGCGCGGCGACGGCCTGCATCGTGGGCGCGAGCGCGAGCGAGGACAGGCCGAGCGTCAGGGCCAAGCGGCGGGAATGGCGGGAGAAGGTCATGAGCGCCTCATGATGGTCATGGATTGGCGGGCAGCATAGCGGGGCGTTTTAGCCGTGCAATACGCATGTGGGAGAGATGCCCCATCCTCCAGGCGTCATGCTGAACTTGTTTCAGCATCCATCAAGCCTCCTGGACCTGAGCTGGAGGCGAAATGGATGCTGAAACAAGTTCAGCATGACGGTAAAGGCGAGAGGTCGCTGGACAGATGGAACCAGCGCGCTAGGCTCCTCTTCCAACCATAAAATAGAGGTTTCGCACCCGATGCGCCTTCGTTCCTTCGCCTTCGCTGCCACCTTTGCCCTTGCCCTCGCCGCCCCCGGCCTCGCCTCCGCCGAAGCCGCCCCCGCCATTACCGGGGAAGCCATTCGCGCCGACATCGGCTTTCTGGCCGACGACCTGCTGGAGGGCCGCGATGCGGGCACGCGGGGTTATGACATCGCAGCCCGCTATGTCGCTGCGCGGTTCGAGACGTTGGGCCTGAGGCAGGCCGTGCAGGATAGCTGGTATCAGCCGGTGACGCTGGCTGTCGCGCAACTCGACAAGGCATCCGCCCCCTCCATGATCATCGGCGGAAGGCGCTTCACCAATGGCGATGACGTCGCGATCGGCGCCTTCGGCCGCGAGCCGAAGCAGAGCCTGGAGGCGCAGGCGGTTTTCGTCGGCTATGGCCTGAAATCGGCCCGCCAGAAGATCGACGACTATGCCGGACTGGACCTGAAGGGCAAGTTCGCGGTCGCGCTTTCCGGCTCGCCGGTCGGCATGCCGAGCGAGATCGGCGCGCATCTGGCCGCCGAAAAGTCATTCGCCGCGCAGCAGGCGGGCGCCATCGGCCTGATCACCATTCCCACCGCCGCCACGCTGGCCCGGACGCCCTGGGACAATCTGCGCGCAAGGGCGCAGAATCCGATGGTGAGCTGGATCGACAAGGACGGCCACCCCTATGTCCGCACCCCGGGCATTCGCGGCACCGGCACCGTGCACGGCGCGGCCGCGGACGCGCTGTTCGCCGGGTCGGGCAAGACCGTCGCCGCGATCCGCGCCCAGGCGGAGAAGAAGGGTGCGCGGCCCAAAGGCTTTGCGCTGAAGCCCGGCGTCCGCATCGACCGCGCCAGCAGCGTGGAGACTGCGCCCAGCCGCAACGTGCTGGCGGTGCTGCCCGGTTCCGACCCGGCGCTTTCCCATGAATATGTGCTGCTGATGGCGCATCTCGACCATCTGGGCATCAGGGAAAGCGCCAAGGGACCGGACAAGGTCTATAATGGCGCGATGGACAATGCCTCTGGCGTAGCGACGATGCTGGCGGTGGCGAAGGCCTTTATCGAGAGCGGCGAGCGGCCGAAACGATCCATCCTGTTCGCGGCGGTCACGGGGGAAGAGGACGGGCTGCTCGGCTCGCAATATCTGGCCCGCAATTCGGTGTTGCCCGCTGGCGGCAAGCTGGTGGGCGTGGTCAATCTCGACATGCCGATCCTGACTTATGATTTTCAGGATGTGATCGCCTTCGGGGCCGATCATTCGACCCTGGGGCCGATCGTGGAGAAGGCGGCGAAGGCCGAAGGCGTTTCGCTCTCGCCCGATCCGCTGCCGTCCGAGGGGCTGTTCACCCGGTCCGACCATTATCGCTTCGTGCAGGAGGGGATTCCCGCCGTGTTCCTGATGACGGGGTTCGCCGGGCCGGGGAAAGAGGCGTTCGAACATTTCCTGAAGACTGACTATCACCAGCCGTCCGATCAGATGAGCCTGCCCTTCCACTGGGAGGCGGCGGCGAAGTTCGCCAAGGTGAACTATGCCATCGCCCGCGAAATCGCGGACGAGCCGCAGGCGCCGCTCTGGTACAAGGGGGATTTTTTTGGGGATGCCTTCGCGCCGGATGCGCCCAAGGCGGTGAAACCATGAATGATGTGGTGAATTGAAGCGGGATAAGGATATTTGCGTAGGGCCTCTTGTGTGGCTTTTATGCAACATTACATCGTGATCCAGCTTCACGAAGGGGAACATGATGAACCTCGAAAAATTCACTGACCGCGCCAAGGGTTTCCTACAGTCGGCGCAGACCGTCGCGATCCGGATGAGCCATCAGCGCATCGGCCCGGAGCATCTGTTGAAAGCGCTGCTGGAGGACCAGCAGGGCATGGCGTCCGGCCTGATCAAGGCGGCGGGCGGCGATGCGGGCATGGCGCTGCGCGAAACCGATGCGGCGCTGGCCAAGGTGCCCGCGGTATCGGGCAGCGGGGCGCAGCAGACGCCGGGGCTGGACAATGATGCGGTGCGGGTGCTGGATTCTGCCGAGCAGGTCGCGGCCAAGGCGGGGGACAGCTTCGTCACGGTCGAGCGGCTGCTGCTGGCGCTGACCCTTGCCACCACCACGGCGGCGGGCAAGGCTTTGGCGGCGGCCGGGGTGAAGGCGGAGGGGCTGAACACCGCGATCAACGCTCTGCGCGGCGGGCGCACCGCCGATACGGCGGGGGCGGAGGATCGGTACGACGCGCTCAAGAAATTCGCCCGCGACCTGACCGAAGCGGCGCGCATGGGCAAGCTGGACCCCGTCATCGGCCGCGACGAGGAAATTCGGCGGACGATCCAGATTCTCGCGCGGCGGACCAAGAATAATCCCGTGCTGATCGGCGATCCCGGCGTCGGCAAGACCGCCATCGCCGAAGGGCTGGCGCTGCGCATCGCCAATGGCGACGTGCCCGATACGTTGAAGGACCGCACGCTGATGGCGCTCGACATGGGGTCGCTGATCGCGGGCGCGAAGTATCGCGGCGAGTTTGAGGAGCGGTTGAAGGGCGTTCTGGACGAGGTGAAGGGCGCGGAGGGGCAGATCGTCCTCTTCATCGACGAGATGCACACGCTGATCGGCGCGGGCAAGTCCGAGGGCGCGATGGATGCCGGCAATCTGTTGAAGCCTGCGCTGGCGCGGGGCGAGTTGCATTGCATCGGCGCGACGACGCTCGACGAATATCGCAAATATGTCGAGAAAGACCCGGCGTTGCAGCGGCGGTTCCAGCCCGTCTTCGTGGGCGAGCCGACGGTGGAGGACACTATCTCCATCCTGCGCGGGTTGAAGGAGAAGTACGAACTGCACCATGGGGTGCGGATCACCGACGGCGCGATCGTGTCGGCGGCGACGCTCGGCAATCGTTACATCACCGACCGTTTCCTGCCGGACAAGGCCATCGACCTGATGGACGAGGCCGCCAGCCGCCTGCGCATGGAGGTGGAGAGCAAGCCGGAGGAGATCGAGACGCTCGACCGGCGGATCATCCAGTTGAAGATCGAGCGGGAGGCGCTGAAGAAGGAGACGGACAAGGCTTCGCAGGATCGTCTGGCGGCGCTGGAGGAAGACCTTGCCAATCTGGAGCAGCAGTCAGCCGAACTTACCCAGCGCTGGCAGGCGGAGAAGGACAAGATTGCGGGCGAGAGCAAGCTGAAGGAACAGTTGGACGCCGCGAGGGTCGAACTGGACCAGGCGCAGCGGGCTGGCGATCTGGCGAAGGCGGGGGAGCTGGCTTACGGGCGGATTCCGGAGCTGGAGCGCAAGCTGGAGGAGGCGCAGAACGTCACCCAGGGCGCGATGCTGCGCGAGGAAGTGACGCCGGAGGATATTGCTTCGGTGGTCAGCCGCTGGACCGGCATTCCCGTCGACAAGATGATGGAGGGCGAGCGGGAGAAGCTGCTCGCCATGGAGGCGGAACTGGGCAAGCGCGTGATCGGGCAGGCCGATGCGGTGAAGGCCGTGTCGACCGCCGTGCGCCGGTCGCGGGCGGGTTTGCAGGACCCGAACCGGCCGCTGGGGTCGTTCCTGTTCCTGGGGCCTACGGGCGTCGGCAAGACGGAGTTGACCAAGGCGCTCGCCGGATTCCTGTTCGACGACGACAGCGCGATGGTGCGCATCGACATGAGCGAGTTCATGGAGAAGCATTCGGTCGCCCGGCTGATCGGCGCGCCTCCGGGCTATGTCGGTTATGAGGAAGGCGGCGTTCTGACCGAGGCGGTGCGGCGGCGGCCCTATCAGGTCGTGCTGTTCGACGAGGTGGAGAAGGCGCATGGCGACGTGTTCAACGTGCTGTTGCAGGTGCTGGACGACGGGCGGCTGACTGATGGCCAGGGTCGCACGGTGGACTTCACCAACACGATCATCGTGCTGACGTCGAACCTGGGCAGCCAGTTCATCGCGTCGCTGGCCGATGACGAGCCGGTGGAGAAGGTCGAGGATCAGGTGATGGATATCGTCCGGGCGCATTTCCGGCCGGAATTCCTGAACCGGCTGGACGAGGTGATCCTGTTCCACCGCCTGGGCGCGAGCCATATGGCGCCGATCGTGGATATTCAGGTGGCGCGGATCGGGAAGCTGTTGAAGGACCGGAAGGTCACGCTGGACCTGACCGACGGGGCGCGGGCGTGGTTGGGGCGGGTCGGTTATGACCCGGTCTATGGCGCGAGGCCATTGAAGCGGGCGGTGCAGCGTTATTTGCAGGATCCGCTGGCGGATTTGATTTTGCGCGGGGAGGTGCCGGATGGAACGACCGTGCGGGTTGATGAGGGGGATGGGGGGTTGGAATTGAGTTTGGGGTAAAGCGCAATCGCGCTCCGACAAAAGGCTAGAGCGCTTTGTGCCGGAAAGAAAAAGGGCCGCTTCCTTGCGGAAGCGCCCCTTCTTTTTGCAGTTGGAACGTTGGATCAGAATTCCAGCGAAGCGCCGAGGCGCACATAGCGCGGAGTCTGATAGGCGCTGACCTTGCCATAGTTCGGATCAGCCGTGCCGCCGTCAGTTTCGCCAACTTCGCGGAAGTCGACCTTCGATTTGAAGTTGAAGACGTTGAAGACGTCAGCGCGCAGCGTCAGGCCGCCCATGACCGGCAGCTTGTAGACCAGGTTAAGGTCGATCTGCTTGCGCCAGTCGCTCTTGAACGCATTACCACGGCCGATCAGCGACGTCGGGAACTGGCCCTCGAGCACGCCGCCCTGCGAAACGCCCTGGGCGTTCGTCGTCGCGGGAGCAACCTGCGTGCGGCAATACCAGGAACCAGCAAGGCTGGTGATGGCACGGCCCGCGCCACCCACGGCCGGATCATAGACACCGATACAGCCATAGCGACGGGGCGACTGGAGGAAGCCGAACACGCCAACGGTGAAGTTGTCGGACACCGCATAGGAGCCATAAACCTTGAAAGTATGGCGGCGATCGTTCGGCAGATAGCCGTTCGCGCCGTCCATCCAGCCGGGTTCATCGAAGTCAGTCGTCAGTCCGGTATCATCCTGCCCATTATCCGACTTCACTCCGCCTTCATAATTGCCGCGCGACTTGGCCCAGACATAGGAGCCAGCCAGCGAGAAGCGACCATCCCATGCGCGATCGAAGGTGAATTCGACCGCATCATATTTACGCTTGGCCTTCGGATAGCCGCTCAGCGCGGCCGGAATGGTGATCTCGGTCAGGTTGCCGTCGCCGACCAGGTCAACATAGGTCACGATATCGCGCCCCGGGTTGATCAACACATAATCGCCACCGCCGCCGATTGCAGCCGGGGTCTCACCCGGGCGACAACCATCGACGTTTTGCGTGTCGCAGAAGGCCGCGATGTTCCAGGACAAATCAGCGTCTTCCAGCACCGACTTCAGCCGTTTGCGGATATAGTTGACGCCAAAGGTCCAGCGATCGCCCACGCGCTGCTTCACGCCGACGATGATTTCATCTTGATATTGCGGCTTCAGATTTTGTGAGGTCAGAACCCGCGCGTCCGCTTCATCCGCGTTACTGCTGGACAACACATCGAAGCGTACCGACTGGCCGAGGATCGGCAGACCGGTGTTGGGATCGATACCGTTCAGGTAGAAATATTCCTGCGTGAAGGTTTCGTTGCCACCCAGACGGATGTTGGTGTTGGCTGCAACAGGCAGATAATAACGGCCGAAGAAGGCGTTGAAGATCGTCCGCCCGTCACCGAACGCGTCATAGGTCGCGCTGAGACGCGGCGCGATATTGTCGGACAGCTTCGTGAAGGACTTGCCGTTTCCGGCAAAGTTCTGGAAGGTTTCGGACCGAACGCCCAGACCCAAGTTAAGACGATCGGTGATGTCCCAACTGTCCTGAATATAGAAGGCGGTGTTCTTCGATTTGAACGAACCATTAGCGAAGCGGAAACGCTCGCGAACATAAGGCTGGCCAGCGGGGATCAGCCCCCCCAGAGCACCAGCAGCGCCCGGCGTCGGGTAGAGCAGATAATAAGCGCCGCCCGAATAGAATTCATTGGCTTCCGCATAGAGCCGTTCCTGGTCGAAACCAGCCCTGACATTATGCTCACCCAGAGCCGAGAAGCGAACGTCGGCGTCGATTCGGAACAGCTTGCGCTTATCCTTGGCAGTTTCGACCGTACCGTCAGGATGTCCAGAAACCTGGACCGCCGTACCGCTGCGCTGATCGACAATATAGGGCCGAGCACCGGAGCTGGAACGCTTATAGTCCGTGACGCCATAAAGGGCGCTAACCGTCAGCCAGTCCGTCAGTTCGCCCGTATATTTGCCGATGATGTTCTGACCGCCATACCGACTGACGAAAGGCGTTGCCGAAGCGGCAGGCGCACCGGGCGTACCGCCTGCTGGCGTATTGGTCACGAAGGAGGTGAAAGTGCCCCGCTCAGTCTCGTTATTCTTGAAATAGGTCAGTTCGAGATGGTGACCATCCACCGGAATGAAGTCCAGCTTCCCGCCGAAGAATGGCTCGCTGTTCTTCGAGTATATCTGCGACTGCGCCGTGGTAGTCGAACCGTCAGGATTGAGGCTGGTCACAGCCGTCGTGCGGTCGAACCGGCTACGGAAGCGCGGATTGAAGAAGCCGAAGAAGAAGAGGCGGTCCTTGATGATCGGACCAGATGCCCAGATATTGCCCTCGTAATTCTGGCGTTCATCATCCTGGTTCAACGCGGCATAGGTATTGGGCGCATTGTCGCGCAGGAAGCTAGGCTCCCAGTAAATGCTCATGCCGCCCTTCATCTCGTTCGAACCCGAACGGGTCGTGGCGATGACGGCGCCGCCGGTGGCGCGACCATATTCGGCTTGATAGCCGCCGGTCTTGATCTGGACTTGATCGTAAAATTCGAACGGCACCGTGCCGCCGCCAACACCCGTCCGGAAGTTGGTGACGTTCATGCCATTGATGTAGAAGATGTTTTCGGCAACCGAGCCGCCGCCAATGGAGACGTTGGAAGGCGAAGTGTTGTTGTCGAACGCCGTGTCACCATAGCCGGACTGAGGCGCGAGCAACTGGATGCCCGTGATCGACCGCTGCACCGGGATGCGCGCGAAGGTTTCCTGCACATTGAACACCGAGCCCGTGGCGGCCCGCGACACGTCGACCTGGATCGCGCGGGCGCCCGTTACGACGATGGTCGATTCAGTGCCGGTGGGATAGAGGCGAAAACTGAAGCCAGAGCCGCCAAGGCTGACCTGAATCGGGCTGCTCTGGATCGATTCGAAGCCATCTTTGGTCACGCTGACGTCATAGGCGCCGAGCGGCAACACGGAAATCGACGCACGGCCGTTCGCGTCCGTCGTGACCTGACGATTATAGCCTTGCCCGGAAGTCACCGTAACGGTGGCGTTCGGAACAGGCTTGCCGTCCTGATCGACGATGGTCGTATCCAAGCTGCCCGAAGTCAGGCCCTGCGCGGATGCAGGAGCGCTATGCATTCCCACGGCGACGACGCCTGCCCCCAGCAGGGCAAACGCCTGCAACGCCGCGCTTCCGCGCAGCAACGCATTCTTCGATGATATCTTCACTATCCAGTCCCTTGCTCTGGAGGTTCGCGGATTGACCCGCGCGCTCTTTTTTGACGCGTGAAGAGGGCGAAAAGAGCCCGACAGCAAACCCTCTTCACACGTGCTGCGCGATACTCTGCGCAGTCGTTTTATAAGTGTAAAGCAGAGGTGAGGGGCGAAATCCGCATTTGGCGGAAACTGTAGCAAATATGCCACAATCGCATAGAATGGCCGTTGAACGGACGTATAACAACTTTGTTATAGGCCTGTGTTTCCGGGGAAAATATTTGCATTCGGCGGGCCGCAACGAACGAAGAAAATTATAGTTCCGTGAAATATTAATTCAATTCGCTGGCATCGGTCCCGCCAGGAGGAGCGGGTCGATCCGCGCATCGTTCCACTTCATTCCCCAGTGGAGATGCGGTCCCGTGGCTCGACCGGTCGCGCCGATGGTGCCGATGCGTTGCCCCTGAATCACATGCTGGCCCTGAATCACGTCTATGCGCGAGAGATGCAGGAAGGCGCTGTTGAGGCCGTGGCCGTGGTCGATCATCAGCAGGTTGCCCTCCAGCGTGAAGGGGTGGGCGGCGGCCAGGATCACGACGCCGTCGGCGGGCGCGACGACGGGGTCACCTGGCGCGCCCGCGACGTCGACGCCGCCATGATAGGCGCCGGGCTGGCCTTGATAGATGCGCTGCGATCCGAACAGGCCGGAGATGCGGCCGGTGCGGGGCCAGATGAAGCGCTGGCGCCAGCCCTGGGCGTCCGTTACGACATTGCGCGCAGCGGCGATCTGTTCCAGTTCCGGCTTGCGTAGCGCGAGGAAGGCTTCGGTGCTTTTGGTGGGGCGCAGCGGGGCGTTCACCTGCTCTATTCGCCAGTCGCGGGGCGCGACGGTGAGGGAGCGGTCGAGCGGCGTGCCGTCGGCTAGGCGTCCGGTCAGGCGGGCCTGCGGTTGCGCGTCGCGGTCGAAGGCGATCAGGAAACGGCCGTCGGCATCGACCGGCACTGGCTGCCCGTCGAAGCGTAGTTCGGCGGTTCCCTTGGGCGCGGTGCCCAGCAGGGTGCCGCCCTGGACGGGCTGGCCGGTCAGCATCGGTTGCGCGGGCGGGGAAGCTCCAGCCGCCATGCCGGTCATCGCCAGCGCGGCGGCGGCGATCCAGCCCTTCATGGACGAACCGGCATCTTACAGGCCACGGGCCTTCAATTCGGCCTGGGCGGAGATTTCGGCGCTGGCATAGGGTTCCTGCCGGGCGATGCTCCAGTAGCGCAGGTCGTCCAGCGGGATTTTCCGGCCACTGACGGCGCAGACGACATGGTCGCCGGTTTGCAGCACGCGGAAGCTGTAGGCCATATAGTGCAGCCGGGCCGGGCGGTTGCGGTTGGACATCAGCATGGGATCACTCGGCCTTTCTTGCGCAACGGGGTCATCTGGAAAACAGGTCCTGCTGGCCGGTTTCCTTGCCCTCGCGGGGTTTGCGCGGGGGGCGTGATGGGTTCGATATAGCTTCGGCTGGCGGCTTCTCAAGGGGCGCGGCGCCTTCGATGGTCGCGCCGACCGCGCCGTCGCGGAAGTGCAGGCTGACCGCGCCCGCCGCCTGCGCGTCCGCCACGGATTTCACCAGCCGGTCGCCCGCCATCACCCGCGCAAAGCCGCGTTGCAGCGGCAGGTCGGGATTGACCGAGGTGAAGAGCCGCGACAGCCGGTCGAAGGCGGTCGCCCGGTCCCGATAGACGCGCTCCAGATAATCGGGGCGTAGTTGCAGCCGGGCCACGCGCTCGGCGGCGCGGCTGACATATTGGCGCAGCAGCGCGGGGCGCAGCGCGCCGCTCGCCTGGCCCAGATGCGCGCGGGCATCGGCGATGCGGTGCCGCAGGGCGCTGGCAAGGCCGTCCGACAATTGGTCGAGCCGCTGGCGCTGGGGCGCAAGCAGCGTGTCGGGCGTCGGCATCAGCCGCGCCTGCATGTCCAGCCGTTCGCGGGCCTGCGCCGCGCCGCGCCGCACGGCCCGGTCCATTCGCAAGCCTTGTTCGGTCAGCATCGCCAGCAGCTCCGCCCGCACCGGCACGGCCATCTCCGCCGCTGCGGTGGGCGTGGGGGCGCGCATGTCGGCGGCATAGTCGCACAGCGTCGTGTCCGTTTCATGCCCCACGGCGGAGATGATCGGGATCGAGCATTCGGCCACGGCGCGGACGACGATTTCCTCGTTGAAGCTCCACAAATCCTCTATCGATCCGCCGCCCCGCGCCACGATCACCAGATCGGGCCGGGGGATGGGGCCGCCGGGCTGCATCGCGCTGAAGCCGCGCACCGCCCGCGCCACCTGTTCCGCCGCGCCCTGCCCCTGCACCAGCACCGGCCAGAGCAGCACCTGCGTCGGGCAGCGATCCGCCAGCCGGTGCAATATGTCCCGGATCACCGCGCCCGTGGGCGACGTCACGACGCCGATCACCCGTGGCA
Source organism: Sphingobium chlorophenolicum (assembly GCF_000722875.1). Classification (GTDB taxonomy): domain Bacteria; phylum Pseudomonadota; class Alphaproteobacteria; order Sphingomonadales; family Sphingomonadaceae; genus Sphingobium; species Sphingobium chlorophenolicum. The sequence continues at coordinate 122,785 of NZ_JFHR01000009.1, forward strand.
TGAAGGGCAGGCGGCGCTTGCGGTCGCGGTCGAACAGTCCTTCGGCGGCGAGTTTCTGCTTGAGCTTTTCCAGTAGCGCCATCAGCGCGCCTTCGCCCGCCAGTTCCATCCGATCGATCACGATCTGATATTTGGAACGACCCGGATAGGTGGTGAGCTTGCCGGTGGCGATCACCTCTACCCCGTCCTGCGGCGCGAAGGGCAGGCGTGCCGCCCCGCCCTTCCACATCACGCCGTCGATCACGGCATTGTCGTCCTTCAGGCAGAGATAGATATGGCCCGACCCCGCCCGCTTGAAGCCGGAAATCTCGCCGCGCAGGCGGACATGACCGAAACGGTCCTCCATCGCGCGCTTCAGCAGGGCCGACAATTCGCTCACCGAAAGCGGCGGCGCGTTGTCCCCTGAGCGTTCCTCGGCTAACAGGCGCCCCGAGACATCATATCCAGCTTCATATTCCGGGGACATGGGCGAAATGAACATCCTTCTGTTGGGCGGCGGCGGCCGCGAACATGCTCTGGCGTGGAAGCTGGCGCAATCGCCCGCCCTTTCCACCCTTTATGCCGCGCCTGGCAACCCCGGCATAGCCCAGCATGCGACATTGGTCGACCTGGATGCCACGGATCATCGCGCCGTCGTGGATTTCTGCCTGCGCCATTCGATCAGACTGGTGGTGATCGGGCCGGAAGCGCCGCTGGTCGACGGGCTGGCCGACAATCTGCGGGTCAAGGGATATCCGGTGTTCGGTCCCGGCAAGAAGGCGGCGCAACTGGAAGGGTCGAAGGGCTTTACCAAGGATTTGTGCAAGCGGGCGGGCATCCCCACCGCCGCCTATGAGCGCGTCACCAGCAAGGACGGCGCGATCGCCGCGTTGGACGATTTCGCGCTGCCGGTGGTGATCAAGGCCGACGGGCTGGCGGCGGGCAAGGGCGTCATCATCGCGGAAACGCGGGAACAGGCGGTCGAGGCGATTGAGGACATGTTTTCCGGCGCGTTCGGTTCGGCGGGCGCGGAAGTGGTGCTGGAAGAGTTCATGACCGGGGAGGAAGCCAGCTTCTTCGCCCTGACGGACGGCAGCGCGATCCTGCCCTTCGGATCGGCGCAGGACCACAAGAGGGTCGGCGACGGCGACACTGGTCCCAATACCGGCGGCATGGGTGCTTACAGCCCGGCGCGGGTGCTGACTCCGGAACTGGAGGCGGAGGTGATCGAGAAGATCGTCCGTCCGACGGTCGACACGCTGGCGGCGGAGGGGACGCCCTATAGCGGCGTGCTCTATGCGGGGCTGATGCTGACCGGGGAAGGGCCGAAGCTGATCGAATATAATGCCCGTTTCGGCGATCCTGAATGTCAGGTGCTGATGATGCGTTTCGACGGCGATCTGGTCGAATTGCTGCTGGCGGTGGCGGAGGGGCGGCTGGCCGAACAGGGGCCGGTGCAACTGGCGGATCGCACTGCGCTGACCATCGTCATGGCCGCGAACGGCTATCCGGGCACGCCGGAAAAAGGCGGCGCGATCAGCGGCATCGATGCGGCGGAAGCCAGCGGGGCGCGGGTGTTCCACGCGGGCACGGCGGACAAGGATGGCGCGATCGTCGCCAATGGCGGCCGCGTGCTGAACGTCACCGCGACCGGCGAAACGGTGAAGACGGCGCAGGAGGCGGCCTATCGGGCGGTGGACGCCATCGGCTTCCCGACCGGCTTCTGCCGCCGGGATATCGGCTGGCGGGAAGTCGCGCGGGAGGAAGCAGCGCGCTGATCCTCTTGCGGCGCGCCCTCAACCGCCCTTAAATAGGCCAAATTCAGTCAGGGAGGGACGAGCGATGCAGGAATTTTTCATGGACTATGGCCTGTGGCTGCTGATCGCGCTGTTGGTCATTATCGGCGTCGTCTTCCTGCTGTCCGGACGCAATCGGCCGAGCGAGCCTGTTGTGCCTGCGGAGGTGAAGAAGGCGGCCGCGCCTGCTCCCGTCGCCTTCGAGCCGGTCGCGCCGGAACCTGTCGCCGCTCCGGCTGAACCCGCCGCGCCGCAGCCGATCCCGGTCTCGCCCGCCGTCACTACCCTTTCCAGCGGTGCGGACGACCTGCTGAAGCTGAAGGGCGTCGGCCCCAAGCTGAATACGCTGCTGATCGAACTGGGCGTCACCCGCTATGCGCAGATCGCCGGGTGGAGCGACAGCGACATCGCCGCCATCGATGCGAAGCTGGGCAATTTCAAAGGCCGCCCGGTGCGCGACCAGTGGATCGACCAAGCGAAATATCTCGCCGCTGGCGATACCGCCGGGTTCGAAGCCAAATATGGGAAGATTTGAGCGATCAGGCGGGTAAGGGCGCTTTCAGCAGCGTGGGAGAAGGCGGCTAGTGTTCCGCGTCTTTTCGCCCTCACCCTTCCGCCGTGCTGTGCACGGCTCCCTCCCTCTCCCGCTGGGAGAGGGAATATTATGGGCTTAGGCTCGCCCTAATATTTCCTGGGCGCGGGGGGCCAGCCGTTCCGTCGCTGCGGCGTGGACGCCCGGCGCGGCGCATAGCAGGCCGAAGGCGGTCGGCTGCGGTCGGTTGAAGGAAAAGGGGTTGCCGAGCGCGTCGGTGACGATGGCCCCCGCCTCCTGCGCGATCAGCGCGGCGGCGGCGACGTCCCATTCATTGCCCCAGCGCACCGTGGCGACCAGATCGGCCTCGTCCGCCGCCACCATCGCCATGCGCAGCGCGATGCTGTTGGGCTTGTGCACGGTGACGAGATCGCGGTCGTAGCGGGGAAGCTGGTCGGCGGGCACGCGCGAACCGGGAAGGACCGCCCGCGATCCGGCCTGCAAGGTTCGTCCGTTGCGGGTCGCGCCTGCGCCGGACTGAGCGATCCACAATTCGTTGCGGGCGGGCGCGGCCAATATGCCGAAGCGCACCGCGCCATGTTCCACCAGCGCCACCGACACGGCCCAGCCGGGCCGCCCGCGCAGATAGTCCCGCGTGCCGTCGATGGGATCGACCACCCAGACGCGGGGCAGGCCGAGCCGGTGGACGGTATCCGCCGTCTCCTCCGACAGCCAGCCCGCCGACGGATCGATGGCGTAGAGCCGTTCGCGCAGCATCGCGTCCAGTTCCAGATCGGCCTCGCACACCGGATGGCCGGGCACCTTTTCCCACTGGCGCACGCGGGTCTCGCCGCCCGCCCAGAGCGTCAGGGCGCGGTCGGCGGCGTCGGAAACGGCCGCCACCACGTCGCGCAGGGGGATGTCAGCCGCCGGCAACGGTCATCCCGTCGACGCGGATGGTCGGCACGTTCATGCCATAGCGGAAGGCGAGGTCGTTGGCGGGGACCAGCGCCCGGAACATGTCATTCAAATTGCTGGCGATGGTGATTTCCGACACCGGCTGGCCCAGTTCGCCATTTTCGATCAGGAAGCCCGCCGCGCCCCGGCTATAGTCGCCGGTCACGCCGTTGACGCCCATGCCGATCAGTTCGGTGATGTACAGGCCGCGCTTCACGCCCGCCATCAATTCGCCCGGCGACAGCGCGCCCGGCTCCATATGGACGTTGGTGACGCCCGCGCCCGGCGCGCCGCTGCCGCCGCGGCTGGCGTGGCCGGTCGGTTCCAGCCCCAGTTGCCGCGCCGAGGCGCTGTCCATCAGCCAGCCGGTCAGCACGCCCCGGTCGATCAATGCGCGGCGTTCCACGGGGAGTCCCTCGCCGTCGAAGGGGCGCGAGCGCAGGCCGCGCAGGCGCAGCGGATCGTCGATGATCGTGATGGCCGAATCGAACAGCGCCTCGCCCAGCGATTCCAGCAGGAAGCTCGACCGGCGGGCGATGGCGGGGCCGACCATGCCGCCGATCAGATGGCCGACCAGGCTGGAGCCGATGCGCGGGTCGAAGATCAGCGGCATCACGCCGCTGCCGACCTTCACCGGGTTCAGTCGCGCCACGGCCCGCTGCCCGGCGCGGGTTCCGACTGCGTCGGCTTCGTCCAGATCGGCGATGTGGCGGACGCTGTGGCTGGCATGGTCGCGCTGCATGTCCGCGCCTGTTCCGGCCAGCACGCTGGCCCAGGTGGAATGGCTGGTCCCGGCATAGGCCCCGGCGAAGCCATGACTGGTCGCGAGCGCCATCTGGCTGCGCCCGGTGGCCGCGCCGCCGCCCTCGCTGTTGGTGACGCCGGGCACGGCCCGCGCCGCTTCCTCGGCCAGCAGGGCGCGGGCGCGCAGCTCGGCCGGTTCCGGCTCGAACGGGTCGGTCAGGTCCAGTTCGGGCAACGCGCCCTTCAGCAGCCGGTCTTCGGGGGCGAGGCCCGCATAGGGGTCTTCGGGCGCCTGCCCCGCCATGGCGATGCAGCGGTCGACCAGGGTCGCCAATGTCGCGGGGTTCATGTCCGACGCCGAGATGCTGGCGGAGCGGCTGCCGATGAAGACGCGCAGGCCGATCTCCTCACCCTCCGACCGTTCGACATCCTCCAGCGCGCCGAGCCGCACCGACACGTTGGTCGAGGCGTTGCAGGCATAGATGGCGTCGGCCGCATCCGCCCCCGCCCGGCGCGCCGCCGTCACCAGATCTTGGGCGCGGGACTGGGCTTCTTCTAGGCTGAGCATGGGCTTGGTCGATTCCTGTGACGGGGGTGCGGGGCGAAGGAGCGGCCTTACGCGCTTGGGTCGTGGTGGGCAACCTGCGCGCGCTCGTCTAGCCAGTGCCGCAGCAGGTGCCAGGCGACCGCCATCGGCGGCGGGGCGAGGAAGGGTGCGCCCTCCTCCCCGGCCATGGCGGCGCGAACGCCCTCCTCATCGCACCAGAAGGCATGTTCGATCTCATTTTCGTCGATCTTCAGCGCGTCGTCGTCCGCCTGCGCGGTGCAGGCGATCATCAGCGAGGAGGGGAAGGGCCAGGGCTGGCTGGTCACATAGCGTATATCATGGGTGGCGACGCCCGCCTCCTCCCTGATTTCGCGGACGACCGCTTCCTCCAGCGTCTCGCCCGGCTCCACGAAACCGGCCAGCGCCGAATAGCGCCCGGCGGGCCAGCCATGCTGCCGCCCCAGCAACACCCGGCCGCGATGTTCGGCCAGCATGATCACGACCGGATCGACGCGGGGAAAATGTTCCGCCTTGCACGACCCGCATTGGCGCGACCAGCCCGCCTTGGCGGGGGCGCTGCGCTGTCCGCACACCGAACAGAAGCGATGCCGCGCATGCCAGGCCAGCAGGCTGCGCGCCGCGCCGTAGAGGGCGACCTCATGCCCCGGCACATCGCCCGGCAAGGTCCGGCTGCGCGGCGTGGCGACCAGGCTGTGCGGCGCGTCCGCCAGCAGTTCGGCGAAGATCGGCCGTTGCTGCTCGTCCACGCCGAGCAGGGCATGATGTTCGATCCAGGCGTCGGCGGGCAGCGCTTCCATGGCCAGATGGCCGTCCTCGACCACTGGCTCCAGCCCGTCCAGCACCAGCCGCCGGGCCAGCGGGGAGGCGAAGGCCTCCGCCAGCAGCGTGGGATTGCTGCGGACATGGTCGACGCGGTCCAGCCGTCCCCCGCCAAAGGCCACCACCGGCGATTCCGGAATATCAGAGCCGTGCATCGTCATTTCTCTCCTTCATCGCCAATTCGGCGGCGCGGGCGAACAGGGTCGGCAGGCCCGCCTTCCCGATTTCGGCCACCGGCCACCACTCGCCCTCACCCGGCGGCGTCACATCCGGCCCCACATGGGCATGGTGCACCGTCAATGCGAGGGAGAAATGCGTAAAAACATGGCGCACCGGCTCCGCCAGCCGCCGCCATGGCGCGGACAGAGGCGGGGTCGCGTCGGGCGCGCCGTTCCATTCCGATGTGGGCAGCGCCCGCATGCCGCCCAGCATGCCCTTGCCGGGCCGCCGCACCAGCCATACATGGCCGTCCGGCCGCTCTATCCACCAGCCATGGCCCAGCCGGTGCGGCTTTGCCTTTTTCGCCGCCTTGACCGGGAAGGCGGCCGGATCGGCGGTCAGGACGGCCGCGCAATCCTGCCGCAGGGGGCAGATGCCGCAGGCGGGGTTGCGCGCCGTGCAGATGGTCGCGCCCAGATCCATCATCGCCTGCGCGAAGTCCCCGGCGCGGACATCCGGCGTGATCGCGTCGGTCGCCCCGCGAATTTCCGGACGCGCAGCAGGCAGGGGCGTGGCGATGGCGAAAAGGCGGGCGACGACGCGCTCGACATTGGCGTCGACCACCACGGCGCGTCGCCCGAAGGCGATCGCCGCCACCGCCGCCGCCGTATAGGCCCCGACGCCCGGCAGGGCGCGCAGCCCATCCTCCGTATCGGGAAAGACGCCGCCATGGTCGCCCGCCACGGCGCGCGCGCAGGCCAGCAGGTTGCGGGCGCGGGCATAATAGCCAAGGCCCGCCCAGGCGGCCATGACCTCCGCATCCTCCTCCGCCGCCAGCGCGGTTACGTCGGGCCAGCGCTGGGTGAATTTCGCGAAATAGGGGCCGACCGCCGCGACCGTCGTCTGCTGGAGCATCACCTCCGACAGCCAGACGCGGTAAGGATCGGCGGCGTTGGCGCCCGGCGGGGCGCGCCAAGGCAGCCTGCGCGCATGGACGTCATAATGGGCGAGCAGATCGGATGCTATTTTTGGGATGTTGCCCTCGACGCGCATGGCGACCCTATGCCATTAAGAAGCCCATGACGGAACGCCCCGCGCAACCTAAAATGAAAAGCCGCAAGGGTGAGGCGGAGGAACGGCCGCGCATCGGCGCGCCGCGCCGGATCGCGGACCTCATGCCCGCCATCGGCGACGCCGCCTTCCGCAAGTTCGGTTTCGTCCAGTCCAGCATCGTCACCCGCTGGGCGGAGATTGTCGGGCCGCATTATGCCGGGATCAGCGAGCCGGAATCGATCCGCTTCCCGGCGGGGAAGAAGGCGGGCGGCACGCTGCAACTGACCGTCATGAGCGGCCATGCGCCGATGATCCAGCATGTGCTGCCCGACATTATCGACCGGGTGAACCGATTCTTCGGCTATGCCGCCGTCGCCAAGGTGGCGATGAGGCAGGGGATGGTTCAGCCGAAGGAGCCGGAACGCCGTCCGCCGCCGCGCAACCTGAAACCCGTTCCGGTGGAGCTGGGGGATTCGCTGCGCGATATTGGCGACCCGGAATTGCGGGCGGTGCTGGAATCGCTGGCGCAGGGGCTGGCGAATAGCGGGGGTTTGCCCAAGATTGGGTAGGGTGTTTGCGGACCTATCCTGTTCCTCCCCATCGGGAGATGGGGAGGTGGCGGCGCGTAGCGTCGACGGAGGGGAATGGGGCACGACCTGCGAATTTCCCCTCCACCACCGCCTTTGGCGGCGGTCCCCCTCCCCACGCTTCGCGTAGGGAGGAATTAGTCCATTTCCTGCCTTTGCGGGAGCATGTTGCGCTTGGGGACAAGAAGTATACATCATAGCCATTCTCAGCCGTGACAGGGGCGGCGCATCAACGGACTACCGCATGACCAAAATCCGCCTGGCTTTCCTCGCCCTGCTCGCCATTCCGGCGGGCCTTATCGCCGCCCCCGCCGCCAACTGGCTTAGCCGGGTGGCTCCATCCCCCATTGGCGGGCATGTGCTGGGCAATCCGGCCGCGTCGACCAAATTGGTCGAATATGTGAGCTACACATGCTCCCACTGCGCCCATTTCGTGAGGGAGGCGAGCGAACCGTTGCGCGCCAAATATGTGAGGGGCGGCAAGGTCAGCGTCGAGGTGCGCAACGCGGTGCGCGACAAATATGACCTGGCCGCCGCCCTGCTTGCCCGCTGCGGCGGGCCGGGCCGCTTCTTCGGCAATCATGAGGCGCTGTTCGCCAATCAGGACGCCTGGATGGAAAAGCTGATCGCCTATGACAAGGACGCGACCAAGCCGACCGAGGAAAAGGCCGCGCTGCGCGACATCGGGCAGAAGACCGGCCTCTACGCCCTGATGGGGAAGCGCGGGTTCAAGCCTGCGCAACTGGATGCCTGCATCAACGACCCCGCATCGATGAAGCAGATCCTGGCCATGACCGACGAGGCGTGGAACAAGCTGCGGATCGGCGGCACGCCTGCCTTCACGCTGAACGGCACGCTGGTTCAGGGGTCCGACTGGACGCGGTTGCAGGCGGCATTGCACTGATCTAAACCCGGATGGAATAACGCCCGACAAACGGAGCCAGATTGACGTGAAAGCCCTTTCCGGACTTGCCCTTATCGCCCTTTCGCTGACCATGGCCGCCTGCGGCGAGAAGGAGGGGGGCGGCGCGACTTCGGCCGAGCCGGTCGCCGCCGTCGCCGCGCCCGCGGGCACGAAATGGTCCGAAACCATCGCGACCACGCCCGACGGCCATTTCGTCATGGGCAACCCGCAAGCGAAGGTGAAGCTGATCGAATATGGTTCCTACACCTGTTCGCACTGCCGCGATTTCGCCGCTGAATCGGCGGAGGAGATCAAGCAGATCGTCGACAGCGGCAAGATGAGCTTCGAATTCCGAAACTTCGTCCGCGATCCCATCGACATTTCGACGGCGCTGCTGGCCCGTTGCGGCGGCAAGGACATATTCTATCCCCTGTCCGACCAGTTCTTCGCCAACCAGAACGCCATGTTCGAAAAGGCGCAGGCGCTGGGCGACGAGAAGTACAAGGCGCTGATGAGCGCCCCCCCGGCGGAGCGTTTCGGCCAGCTTGCCCAGGCGATCGGCCTGGTCGACTTCGCCAAGCAGCGCGGCATTGCGGAGGATCAGGCGAAACAGTGCCTGGCCGACACCGCCGCCGCCGAGAAGCTGGCCAAGGGCGTGGAAGAGGCGAACCAGCAATATAAGATCGAGGGCACGCCCAGCTTCATCCTGAACGGCGTGATGGTGGAGAATACCGCCGCATGGCCGGCGTTGCGGGCCAAGCTCAAGGAAGCGGGACTCTAGGCGATTGGACAAGAGGGGGCTGACATCATCGATGTGGCTGTCGGTTGCGGGCAGGGCGGATTTCCGCCGCCCTGATCTTGCGCCATGCAGATAAAGCGCCTCAAACTTTCCGGCTTCAAGAGCTTCGTCGATCCGACGGAGTTGCGCATCGAACCCGGCCTGACCGGCATTGTCGGGCCGAACGGCTGCGGCAAGTCGAACCTGCTGGAGGCGATCCGCTGGGTCATGGGTGAATCCAGCGCCAAGTCGATGCGCGGCGGCGGCATGGAGGATGTGATCTTCGCGGGCACCGCGTCCCGCCCGCAGCGCGATTTCGCCGAAGTCTCTCTGATGACCGTGCAGGAACAGGGGGAGTTGTTCAACGCGGTCGAGGTCGCCGCCGACGGCGAACTGGAAGTCACCCGCCGCATCGAGCGCGGGGCGGGCAGCGCCTATCGCGCCAATGGCCGCGACGTCCGCGCCAAGGACGTGGCGCTGATCTTCGCGGATGCCGCCACCGGGCCGCATAGTCCAGCCTTGGTCAGTCAGGGTCGCATCGCAGCCGTGATCGCCGCCCGGCCGCAGGAACGGCGCGCCATGCTGGAGGAAGCGGCGGGCATTTCCGGCCTGCACGTCCGCCGCAAGGATGCCGAGCAGAAGCTGCGCGCCGCCGAAGCGAACCTGATGCGGCTGGACGAAATCCTGTCCGACATGGAGGCGCGGGCCAACAGCCTGCGCCGTCAGGCCAAGGCGGCGGAGCGCTATATCCGCCTGTCGGAGCAGATTCGCATTGCCGAGGGTCGCACGATCTTCGCCCGCTGGCGGGAGGCCGCCGCCAGCGCCGAGGCGGCCCGTGCGGAGGCGAAGCAGGCCGAAAGTGCCGTCGCCGCCGCACAGGAAGCGCAGCAGGCCGCCGCTGTTTACGCGAATGCCGCTGTCGAGGCGCTGGCCGCGAAACGGGCGGCCGCGCAGAGCGCCCGTGACGCAGCCAGCGAGGCGGGGCACAGGCTGACGGCCCTGCGCACCGAACGCGATGGGGTGGTGCGGCGTCTGCATGATCTGGCGCAGCAGGCCGCCCGGCTGGAAGAGGATCGGGAGCGCGAAGGGACGCTGGCCAATGATGCGGCGGAGGCGATTGCGCGGCTGACCGACGAAATCGCCGCGCTTAAGGGCCGCATCGCCGAGACGGAGGCCATGCGCCCCGATTTCGCGGGCCGCATCGCCCGCGCCGAGGATGCGGCGCGGGATGCGGAACTCGATCTGGCCAAGGCGATGGCCAAGCAGGCGGGCGAGCAGGCCGAATTGCGTGTGGCCGAAGCCGCCCTCGCCGCCGCCCGCAGCCGGTTGGATCGGGCAAGTCGGGAGGCGCAACGGCTGGAAGCCGAAGCGGCCGCCCTTCCCGATGCCGCCCCGCTGGAAGCGCAGCGCGCCGAAGCGCTGGGCGCGCAGCAGCAGGCCAGCGCTGATCGAGACGCTGCCGAGGCCGCGATACGCGACGCCGAAGCGGCCCGCGCCGAAGCCGCCGAGGCCCGCGCTGCCGCCGAGGCTGCGCTTTCCTCCGCCCGCGCCGCGCTCGCCGCGCTGGACAGTGAAGCCGCCGCGCTGCAACGCGCTGTCGATGGCGGCGCGAATAATCGTAGCCGAGCGCTCGACCGGTTGAAGGCGGCGCCTGGCTATGAACGCGCCCTTGCCGCTGCCTTGGGCGATGATCTGGAAGCGCCGATTGCCGCAGAGGGCAAGCGCCGGTGGGCGGGCGCGGCGGCTCTGGATAGTGATCCTTCATTGCCGGAAGGCTGTTCGGCGCTTTCGGTGCATGTCACGGCTCCGGCTGAGCTGGCCCGTCGTCTGGCGCAGGTTGCTGTGGCGGAGAAGGATGACGGCCAGCCCCTCGCGGTCGGGCAGCGGCTTGTCACCAAGGATGGCCAGCTTCGCCGCTGGGATGGCTATGTCGCCAGCGAGGGGGGTGCAGCGGCGGCGGAGCGTTTGATCCGCCTCAACCGGCTGGAGGCTATCGCCGCCGTCCGCCCCGGTGCCGAGGCTGAGGTCGAAACCGCCCGCGCCGCGCAGGATGCCGCCGCCGCGCAGGAACGCGATGCCGTCCAGACGCTGGCCACCGGACGCACGCAGCTATCCCATGCCGACCAGCGGCTCCGCACGGCGCTGCGTGCCGCTGACGAAGCCGCCACTGCGCTGGAGCGGCTGGCGGGCCGCCGCGAAGCCATGGAGGAACGGCTGGAGGAGGCCCGCGCCGACCTTGGCTCCGCGCAGGGGGAGCATGACAAGGCGCAGGCTGCCCGGACCGCCATGCCGGACGGCGAGGAAACCCGCACGCTCGTCGCCACGCTGCAACAGGCGAGCGAGAAGGCCCGGCAGGCGGTCAGCCAGTTGCAGGCCGATCAGGCGCTGGCGGACCGCGCCCTGGGCAGCGACCGCGAACGCATGGCCGCCGCCGACGCCGAGGCGAAGGGCTGGCGCGCCCGTGCGGGCGAGGCGGCCAAGCGCATCGCCGCCATGGTCGAGCGGGGCGAGGCCATAGCGCAGGAGCGCGGCGAAATCGCGGACCAGCCGGATCGACTCGCCGCCGCCATCGCCGGGTTGAGCGAGCAGGGGGACGCGCTGACCCAGGCCGCCGACGCCGCCCGCCGCGAGGAGGCCGAGGCCGAAGCCGCGCTGCGCGCCGCCGAACAGCGCGCGTCCGAGGCGGGCGAAACGCTGGCCAGCGCCCGCGAAGCCCGCGCCACCGCCGCCGCTCGCGCCGAAGCGGCCGATGAAAAGCGCGTCGAGACCAACCGCCTTTCGGGCGAGCGTTTCGAATGTCCGCCGCCCGTGCTGCCGGAAAAGCTGGGCTTTGCCAGCGCGGAAATCCGCATCGCGCAGACCGAACAGGCCGAGCATGACCGGTTGGTGACGGAGCGCGAGCGGATCGGGCCGGTCAATCTGGTCGCTGCGCAGGAATTGGAGGAATTGGAAGCCACCCAAGCCAGCAGCCGCGCCGAAAGCGAGGAACTGACGCAGGCCATCAACCGCCTGCGCGGGTCCATCGGCAGCCTCAACCGGGAGGGCCGCCAAAGGCTGCTCGCCGCGTTCGAGGCGGTGGACGGGCATTTCCGGCGGCTGTTCACCACCCTGTTCAATGGCGGTCAGGCGCATCTGGAACTGATCGAAAGCGACGATCCGCTGGAGGCGGGGCTGGAGATCATGGCGCAGCCGCCGGGCAAGAAGCTGGCCGCGCTGACGCTGCTTTCCGGCGGGGAGCAGGCGTTGACGGCGGTGGCGCTGATCTTTGGGCTGTTCCTGACCAATCCCGCGCCGATCTGCGTGCTGGACGAGGTGGACGCGCCGCTGGACGACGCCAATGTGGAGCGTTTCTGCGACCTGCTGGACGCGATGGTGGGGCAGACGGATACGCGCTACCTGATCGTCAGCCATAATGCCGTGACCATGGCGCGGATGCACCGGCTGTTCGGCGTGACGATGGTGGAGCGCGGGGTGAGCCGTCTGGTGTCGGTCAATCTGGGTGGCGCGGAGGCTTTGCTGGCGGCGGAGTAAATCGACCTCCGTTCGTTTCGAGCGAAGTCGAGAAACGGCAAGCGCATCCATCTCGTTTCTCGACTTCGCTCGAAACGAACGGAGGCGGGACTTTAACCCCGCTCTATCCAGCCGCGCATTCGGCGGAACAGGCCGCGCTCCGTTATCGGCTCCAGCATCTCGCCGGGGCCTTCCGGGTCCAGCACCTCATTATCCGCCAACCACGCCTGCACATCGTTCAGGTCCGGCGTCACATAGGGCCGCAAGGTCCGCCCGGCCTTGTCCCGCAACTGATCGATTGCGGCGATCAGGCCGCGCTCGGCGATCACCGCCGCCACGCGCTCGACCGGCAGGTCGAAATGCTCCGCGATCAGATCGTCGCGAATGTTGCGGATGACCTCTTCCCGTCCGGCGTTGGCGGGCAGCGTCGCGTCGATGGTCACGTCGCATTCGGTGTCCAGCCGCATCGATCGGTTGTTCATATTGGATGAGCCGACCCGCAGCACCCGATCGTCGACGATCAATATCTTGGCATGGACATAGATGGGCGTCCCCCGCGCGGTGAAGGGGTGGTAGAGGCGGAAGCGGCCATGGGTGTCGCGCGCCTTCAACGCCTCGAACAGGCGGGCGCGGGCGGTGTCCATCGCCTGCTGTTCCAGCCAGCCGTCGGCCTGCTCCGGATTGATGACGACGATTTCCGGCCCGTCTTTTTCGCCGAGGCGCGCCGCGATGGCCTCGGCAATGCGGCGGGAGGCGAAATATTGGCTCTCCGCATAAATGGTGCGCCGGGCCGAGGCGATCTGGTTCACGAAAAGCCGCTCTATCTCGATGAGGGGTTCCTGATCCTCCATCTCCGGGGCGGAGCGGGAAATGGCGACGTCCACATCCTGAAACTGCACCGGCAGGGTATCGGGCCAGCAATCCTCCACGCCCTCGACCGGCTCCAGCGCATCCCCGCCGGCTCCTTTCCACCGGTTCCGCGCATGTTCGCCCAAGGCCGCCGCCACCGGACCCTGCAGGGCCGTCGTCGCGTCATGCCATGGTCCATAGGCCGATCCGTCCGGATGCCGCCGCCCCGGATCGTCGTCGCGATGATGCCGCGTGTCCCACCGGTCCGCCGTCATGTCGATGCCGCCGCAAAAGGCGAAGCAATCGTCGATCACCACGATCTTCTGATGGTGGGAGGCGGCGGTGGGATGATGGCTGTCCAGCTTCACCGTGATGCGCGAATGGGCCATCCAGCGGACCGTGGTGAACAGGTTCGACGGCTGCACCATCGACTTCATCGCGCCCACGTCCCAGCGCAGCAGGTAGATTTCCAGTTCCGGCGTCCGATCCACCAGCCAGCTTATGAAATCGCCGATCACCACGGGCGCGCCATCGTCCGCCTCATCCTCCCGGATCAGGCTGATCGCGGCGTCGAAGTCCCAGCCGATCAGCATGATCCGCTTCTTCGCCTTCATCATCGCGGCGCGGGCATGTTGGAAATAGGCGTCCGCATCGACGATCATGCTGGCCTTCAGGGCGCATTCGACGCGCCAGCAATCCTCGCCCTCGCGCGGGCCGCTCATGCGCTGCCCACCACCAGACAGCCCAGGAACATGAGCAGTCCGGCAAAGCGGTTGGAGCGGAATTTCGTCAAGGGATCGACGCCATCCTCCTTCAAGGTCGCCACCTGCCAGCCCAGATGCACCGCCATCGGCAGCAGCGCCGCCAGCGCCAGAGCCTGCGGCCGGACCTGCCAGATCGCCGCCGCCCATAGGGCAAGCGCCAGCGCGTAGCAGAGCGTCACCCCGCCGCGCACGTGCCGTCCCATGGACAGGGCGCTGGACCCTATGCCGATCAGCGCGTCATCCTCCCGGTCCTGCAAGGCGTAGATGGTGTCGTAGCCCACCACCCAGAAGATGCAGCCGCCATAGAGCAGTAGGCCCGGTAGGGCGAGCGAGCCTGCCACTTCGCTCCACCCGACCAGCGCGGCCCAGGAAAAGACCAGACCCAGCCAGATTTGCGGCCAGCCGGTGATCCGCTTCATGAAGGGGTAAGCGGCCACCAGCGCCAGCGAACCCAGCGACACGGCCTGCGCGTAGAGGTGCAGTTGCAGCAGAACCACTAGTCCGATCAGGCAGAGGGCGAGCAGCCAGACCCATGCGGTCTTCACTGAGACAGCGCCGCTTGCCAGGGGTCGCGATGCCGTCCGCGCCACCTGCCGGTCCAGGTCGCGGTCGACGATATCGTTGAACACGCATCCCGCCCCGCGCATGGCGACGCTGCCCAGCAGCAGCCACAGGATCAGCGGCCAGTGCTGCCCTGCCCCGCCCGCCAGCGCCACTGCCCAGGCGCCCGGCCAGAACAGCAGCCACCAGCCGATCGGCCGGTCGAATCGCGCCAGCAAAGCCAGGGCACGCGGGACATCCGGCAGGCGCGCGACCAATCCACGTGCTTCGCTGTCGGGGACGATGCTACTTGTCACGCTTACTCCGTTCGTCCTGAGCTTGTCGAAGGACCGTTCTTCTCTAGAAGGAAAAAAAGGGCTTCGACAGGCTCAGCCCGAACGGATGATGGATTTTTTTATGACCGCAACCCCCGCCTGGCCGCCGCAAAGCGCGCCGCGCCTGCATGTCGAGACCCTGCTGGGCGAGGGCGTCGCCGTTCCTGTCGACGGCAATCCGGCGCATTATCTGATCAGCGTCATGCGGGTAAAGCCCGACGATATCGTCCTGCTGTTCGATGGCCGTTCCGGCGAGTGGGCCGCGAAAGCCCGCGACATCCGCAAGCGCGATCTGGTGCTGGAGGTCGTCAGCCAGACCAAAGCGCCGGAGAACGTGCCCGATTTCTGGCTCTGCTGCGCGCCGATCAAGAAGGGGCGGATCGACCTGATCGCGGAAAAGGCCTGTGAACTGGGCGTGGCGAAGCTCCAGCCCGTGCTCACCCGCCGCGCCGTGGTGGACAAGCTGAATTTCGACCGGCTGCATGCCCATCTGGTCGAGGCCGCCGAACAATGCGGGCGCACCGCGCTGCCCGAATTGGGCGACATGGTGAAGCTGGACGCGCTGATCCGGGAGTGGCCGGATGATCGCTGGCTTTTCTTTGCGGATGAGACGGGCGGAGAGCCGCTGGCGGATACGCTGAAGGCCCATCCCGGCACCGCGGCTTTCCTGATCGGTCCCGAAGGCGGCTTCGACCCCGCCGAACGCGAGGCCATTCGCGGGGTGGCAAAGGCCGTCCCCGTTTCGCTGGGGCCGCGCATTTTACGCGCCGAAACCGCCGCCATCGCCGCGACGACCGCGTGGATGACGATCAACGGGGATTGGCGCTGAATATCGTTTCATTCCGCAATGGGATTGAAGCTGTCATCAACGCAGCTTATTTGAGCGCCGAACGTTGCGCCTTTGACGCGACCGGGGGAAAGATTAAGGCGGGGCATGAGCACCAGAACCGATTCAGAGGGCAACGATCCCATCATCGAGAGCCGCGAGCAGTTGATCGCGGCCTTCGCCAAGGGCGCCAAGCCCAAGGACCGCTGGCGCATCGGCACCGAGCATGAGAAATTCGTCTACAGCCGGAAGGATTACCACGCCCCCAGCTATGACGAGCGGGGCGGCATCCACACGCTGCTGATCGGGCTGACCCGCTATGGCTGGAATCCGGTGTTCGAGGGGGAGAATATCATCGCCCTGTCCGGCGCCGACGGCACGATCAGCCTGGAACCGGCCGGGCAGTTGGAACTGTCCGGCGCGCCGCTGGAAAATCTGCACCAGACCTGCGCGGAGACCAGCCGCCATCTGGAACAGGTGAAATATGTCGGCGACATGCTGGGGCTGGGCTTTCTGGGCCTGGGCATGTGGCCGGACAAGAGCCGCGAAGAACTGCCCATCATGCCCAAGGGCCGCTACGACATCATGTTGCGGCACATGCCGCGCGTGGGGTCGCTGGGCCTCGACATGATGCTGCGCACCTGCACCATCCAGACCAATCTGGACTATGGCAGCGAGGCGGACATGGTGAAGAAGTTTCGCGTGTCGCTCGCATTGCAGCCGCTGGCGACGGCGCTGTTCGCCAATTCGCCCTTCACGGAGGGCAAGCCCAACGGCTTCCTGTCCTATCGCAGCCATATCTGGTCGGACACCGACCCCGGCCGCACCGGCATGCTGCCCTTCGTGTTCGAGGACGGCTTCGGCTATGAACGCTATGCCGACTATGCGCTCGATGTGCCGATGTATTTCGTCTATCGCGACGGCCGCTATATCGACGCGGCGGGGCAGAGCTTCCGCGATTTCCTGAAGGGCGAACTCCCTGCCCTGCCCGGCGAGAAGCCGACGGAGAAGGATTGGGAGGATCATCTGTCCACCGCCTTCCCCGAAGTGCGGATGAAGAGCTTTCTGGAGATGCGCGGCGCGGACGGCGGGCCGTGGAACCGCATCTGCGCGCTTCCGGCGTTGTGGGTCGGGCTGCTCTATGACGAGGGTGCGCTGGATGCCGCATGGGATGTGGTGAAGGGCTGGAGCATGGAGGAACGGCAGCTTCTGCGCGATTCCGTGCCGAAGCTGGCGCTGGACGCGCCCATCGCGGGCAACCGCAAGCTGCGCGACATTGCGGGGGAGGTGCTGGATATCGCTCGCAGCGGTTTGTCCGCCCGCGCCCGGCTCAATGCGTCGGGCGATAATGAAAGCGGCTATCTCGCTCCGCTGGACGAGATCGTGGCTTCAGGCCGGACGCATGCCGAACGCCTGCTCGCCCGCTATCATGGGGAGTGGAAGGGCGATCTCAGCCAGATCTATGCCGAGGAAAGTTTTTGATCGGGTTCCTTCCTCCGTCTGGCGGGGGAAGGGAAATCCCTACTCGGCGGGCTGCGCCGCGCCCGCCGACGTCCGCCCCGCGACCCGCCTGAAGAAGCGCGGCACCATGCCGTTCCGCTCCATCCAGTCGCTATAGGCGCGATAATCCGCATCCGTGCCCAGATGCGCCTCCTCCGTCTTGGCGCGCCAATAATAGACCGCGTTGGTCACGCCGAGCAGCGCGCAGTTGCGCACCATGTCGGTCAGGCTGCCCGATAGGCTGAGGAAGGGCAGCGCGGAGAACCACCAGAAGAGATTCTTCGACAGATAGGCGGGGTGCCGCGTCCAGCGATAGGGACCGTGGGTCAAAATCCCCCGGTGCGTCAGGTTGGAAAAGCGCAGGCCGAAGGCGACGGTGGCCCAGGCGTAGATGCCGGTCAGCAGCACCAGCCAGCCGCCCAGCAGCCATTGCAGGACGCCATGGCCCTGCGTCCAGACATCCCATTCGGCCCCGCCCGCATGATAATCGAGCGGCCCGCCATTGCCCATCAGCACGAAGGGCGGATAGCAGATCAGCGCCGCCACCCATCCCGCCAGCAGCGGATTGGCCGTGCGGATATGCGAATCCAGCGGTTTCATCGTCAGCATATAGCCGACGGTCGCCATGCAGACGTCGATCATGAACATGATCGCGATCAGGAAGCTGGCCAGCGCCACCGGATGGCTGAAGGCATCCTCCACCCGCCATGCCACCACGCCGGCGAAATTGCCCGGCACGATCGACACCATGAAGGCCAGGAAAAAGCCCTTTACCGCCCAGGCTCGCGCATGATGGGCGACCTCCGTGCGGTCCGCATTGCCGCCGATCACCCATTGGCCGAAGGCGTAGCTGGCGTCCCTGGGTTCGATCAGGCGGCGGTCCAGCCAGATCACATAGGGCACCGACGCCGCCACCAGCCAAGGCGCGGCGCCCATGAACAGGTTCATGGAAAAGCGATAGTCGCCGCTCCAATACCAGCGGGCGATGCAATAGAAGACCGCTATGGCGAGCCATGTCGCCCAAAGCCCTGCTATCTTGACGAGGCTGACGTCCAGGACCGTTCGCCAGGGTCGAGGCGGGGCGTTCCAATCGATTCCGGTCGATGCGTTGCGATGCACCCTGTCGACCAGCAGCGACCACAGCAGCATCGGCACGCCGCAGGCCACCACGGCGGCGAAGCCCGCATTGGGGCCGTCCATCCCATAATGGCGCGCCACCAGCGTCCAAAGCCCCAGTCCCGCAAGCCCCGCCAGACCGACGCCATGGCTGACGGCGGATTTGGGACAGGGATCGGCAGGGTTGCTCATGCCGTGGCCCTAGCGGGAAATGGTAAACAACCCGCGAAGGGGATGGGGGTAGCGGCTATCCTATTCCTCCCCATCGATAGATGGGGAGGGGGACCGCGCGAAGCGTGGTGGAGGGGAATGGGGCACGACCTCCGAATTTCCCCTCCACCACCGCTTTCAGCGGCGGTCCCCCTCCCCACGCTACGCGTAGGGAGGATTAAATTGCGCTTATCCGCCACCCAGCACGTTGATGGTGAAGGCCAATATTCCCAGGTTGAACACGAAAGCCGCAAGGCAATGGAACAGGGCTGTCTGCCGCATGTCTCCATTCGTCACGGCCACGTCGGACGTTTGGAACGTCATTCCCAACGTGAAGGCGAAATAGAGGAAATCCCAATAGCCCGGCTCCCGCGTGTCGGGGAAATCCAGCCCGCCGCTGTCGCCGCCTCCTTCCCCGGCTAGATAGAAGATATGGGCATAATGCATCGCATAGACGAGGTTGGAAAACAGCCAGGCCAAAGTCAGTGTCGCCAGCAGCAGCGCGATCGCCGCCACGCTTGGCCCGCCATGCTGGCTGACGGCGACGCCCACGGCGATCAGCACCACCGCGGAGACGATGGCGGTCAGCAGCAGCATCAGCCCCCGGTTCGCGTCATTGTTCGCCGCCGTGCGCCGCATCGCGTCCGGATCGGCGTCCAGCAGCGGCCAGACCGACAGGATGAACGCCAGCGCCGCGAGGTCGAAACCGGCCATCACCGCCTCATGCCAGGGCAGCAGGAGCGCGAAGAGGGCCATGCTCGCCAGCAGAGCCAGAAACATGCCGTAGCGCCAGGGGAATATCTGCGACCGGGTCATGCCGCCTATCAAAGGCATAATCGGCGCCGCGCACAAGCCGCTTTATATCACCGCTGCGATCAGCCCCAGCGCCTGCGCTTCGTTCGCCTCCAGATACCAGTTTTCCGGGGCGCGGCGCAGCAGCTCCTCCATCGATACCTGCGATCCCAGGATCAGGTTGGCGAAACCTTCATTCTGGATCGCGATCGACGCCTCTATCTCATGCAGCGTGGCCTTGAGCGAGGCGATGCAGGTCGACAGCGGCCCTTCCAGATGAATGTCCCGCGTGATGATCCGTTCATGGATCATCAGCCGCGTGCCCCGCGCCAGATAGCGGTTTTCCGCCGCGAAGAAGCCCATGAAGGTCGCGCCCGCCGAATAGACCGCCGTCTTGCCCAGGAACACCAGCCGGCGCTCCGGATAGAGGTCGGAATGGAAGCGTATATCCTCCCCCATCATGCGCGCGATTTCCGGATCGCCGCCCAATGTGGCGATCTCCACCACCACCAGCCCCTGTTGCGGCGCGGAGGACAGGCAGTTGCGGAAATGCAGGTACATGCCATGGTCGACAAAGCCCGACAGCATGATCGCGGGATATTCGAAATCCTTGGGGCCCAGCAGCGGCGCCAGCATCGACATGAAAAACGGCTCCTTTCCTTGCCCTCGCCCGCTGCTCTACGCGTGGCGGGGCAAATGGTGCCTTTCGGCCCGTCGGTTTTTAGCTGGCGCCCCGCCGGAGACGCCCCTAAAGAACAGATCATGACCAAAGGGCGGGGCGCATGATCGCGAAACTCAAAGGGCGGCTGGACAGCACGGGGCTGGACCATGCCATCATCGATGTGGGCGGGGTCGGCTATCTGGTCGGCGCTTCTTCCCGTACGCTGGCGGCATTGGGGCCGGTGGGGGAAGCGGTGACGGTCCACACCGAAATGCTGGTGTCGGAGGATTCGATCCGCCTGGTCGGCTTCGCACGAGCAGAGGAACGCGACTGGTTCCGCCTGCTGACCAGCGTGCAGGGCGTGGGATCGCGGGTGGCGCTGGCCATCCTGTCCGCGCTGGAACCGGCGGAACTGCACCGATCCGTGGCGACCGGCGACAAGGCGATGATCGCCCGCGCCAATGGCGTCGGCCCCAAGCTCGCCCAGCGCATCGCCAATGAGTTGAAGGACAAGATCGGCGCGGTGCCGACGCCTGCGGGCGGAGTTGGCGGGGGTTTTGCGGTGGTATCGGGCGGCGGTCAGAGCGCCGACGCGATTTCCGCGCTGCAGAATCTGGGCTTCAAGCCTGCTGAGGCCAGCACCGCCGTCGCCGCCGCTGAAGAGGAACTGGGCGAGGGGGCGTCGCTGGATGCGCTGGTGCGGCTGGCCTTGCGAAAGGCGGCGAAATAATGCGCATCGCCCTCCCCACCCGTCATGCTGAACTTGTTTCAGCATCCATTCCGCCTCTCGCGCCGAAGGGAGGGAATGATGAAAGAACCGTGCGTCTATATCCTCGCAAGCCAGCCCTATGGTACGATTTACATCGGGGTGACGTCGAACCTGCTCGGACGCTTGCAACAGCATCGGGCGAACAGTTTGCCCGGCTTCACCGAGAAATATGCCGTTCACAATCTCGTCCGTTTCGAAATGTGCGAGACGATGGAACAGGCCATCAGCCGGGAAAAGCAGCTCAAGCGTTGGCGGCGGCAGTGGAAGATCAATCTGATCGAATCCGAGAATCCGACGTGGGTCGATCTGGCGGTTGGGTTGGGTTTGCCGCCTCTGGACCTGAGCCAGCGGCCCGATGGATGCTGAAACAAGTTCAGCATGACGATTGGGGTGGGGGTCGCGCATGAGCGAGGATCGGCTGATCTCCTCCACACGGCGCGTCGAGGATGTCGACGCTGCGCTGCGGCCCAAATCGCTTGCCGAATTTATCGGGCAGCAGGCGGCGCGGGAAAATCTGCGCATCTTCATCGAGGCCGCCAAGGGGCGCGGCGAGGCGTTGGACCATGTGCTCTTCTTCGGTCCGCCGGGGCTGGGCAAGACGACGCTGGCGCAGATCGTCGCCCGCGAGATGGGCGTGGGGTTCCGCGCCACGTCCGGACCGGTGATCGCCAAGTCGGGCGATCTGGCCGCGCTGCTCACCAATCTGGATGAGGGCGACGTGCTGTTCGTCGACGAGATTCATCGACTGAATCCGGCTGTCGAGGAAGTGCTGTATCCCGCCATGGAGGACAGGGCGCTGGACCTGATGATCGGTGAAGGCCCCTCCGCCCGGTCGGTACGGATCGACCTGCCGCCCTTCACGCTGGTCGGCGCGACCACGCGGCAGGGACTGCTGACCACGCCGCTGCGGGACCGTTTCGGCATTCCGGTGCGGCTGCAATTCTACACCGTCGATGAGCTGGAGCTGGTGGTGCGGCGCGCCGCGCGGCTGCTGGACCTGGCCATCACGTCCGACGGCGCGGTGGAGATCGCGCGGCGGTCGCGGGGGACGCCGCGCATCGCCGGGAGGCTGCTGCGGCGGGTGCGCGACTTCGCCAATGTGGCGGGCGCGCCGGCGGTGGAAGCGAAGGTGGCCGATGCCGCGCTGACGCGGCTGGAGGTGGATCATCTGGGGCTGGACCTGATGGACCGGCGCTATCTGATGATGATCGCGGATATTTATCGCGGCGGGCCGGTGGGGGTCGAGACGCTGGCGGCGGGGCTTTCGGAAGCGCGGGATACGATCGAGGAAGTGATCGAGCCTTATCTGATCCAGCTTGGATTGATCGCTCGTACGGCGCGGGGGCGTTGTCTCAACGGGCCGGGGTGGAAGCATCTGGGGCTGAACCCGCCGTCCAATGTTCAGGATGGGTTGTTCGATTAGGATTGGGTTGGTTGGGAATTGGCCATGAGAGGACGTTAATGCTTCCCCTCCCCTTCAGGGGAGGGGACTGAGGGGTGGGGGCGTGCCCCACGGGAAAGTTGTCCTGTAACGGCACTCCCCCCCCCCCCCCCCCCCCCCCTAGGGGGGGGGGGGGCG